>JAEEYE010000006.1 GCA_016291665.1 Oxalobacter sp.
AAGTAGGTCACTGTCAGGCAACACCTAACGGAGCCTCGTACCCATTAAAGGTACGGGGCTTTTTGCTATTCTAAGCGTCGCAAGGTATTCCAGCCTGTTCATTTCAAGAGAGCATGCCTTTGTCCGCCGATTCTGTAATTGCCTGTACAATATGCAAGTTCTGATGGATTGGGGATTCTGATGGAAACTTGGATGATAGTCGTAGCGGTCGTAGCGGCAGTTGTTATTGTCTGCTTGCCTAAACTCATCAAGGATTGGTACAACAAAAGTCCTACTATGCAGCAGGTTCGTGAGGGTGTTGAGGCCATCCAAGCTTTTCAGAAAAGATATCCCCAAGTTGAAGACTATGAACGTGATGTGTTTCAAGAGCTTAGGAATCAAGAAGCGGACATTGACTTTATCAAGCAGATTCTAGGAGATGCGTATAAGCCGACTTTACGGCAGGCATTGAAGTCTTGCGAAGAACCCTCCCACTTTACTGACCGTTGGCTTTATACCTCAATCGCTCCAAAGCGTTGGGATCATATTCCTGGGATTCTCAATTATTACGTTTACATTATGCAAGTGTTGCTGGATAAGAAGTGCCGTCCGACGACCCTGCTTAATGCGATGGGAGGCAGAGAAGCATTCGTTGAAAAAATCGAAGGTTCTTACGCCAAAGAGATTGATCCCGATGTATTGATTGCGCGCGAGTTCCAGATTGATAAGCAATGAGCTCCTGCGACAATTCGGTATCTTCCCGGAAAGGTTCAAGTCTTATGGAAATGACGGTGATTTTTTACCCGAGTGGGCATTTGCAATTGCAGGTGCCAGATGATGATTTCTGCCATGTTTATGACAGTGCAGAGCGGCTTGCCAAGGATGTATCTGATTTACTGGATGGTGATACGGCACTCGGTTGGTATGGCAATGATTTGGACGCGTGGGTCGATGAAGACAAATTGAAGTCGCTACGCCATATTAAGGCATCTGAGATGTCGGCGTTTCTAGCACGTCTTAAAGCAGGAGAAGTTGATACCTCTGATTTTTGGCCTCACCAAGAGGCTTTTTATCTGGCGTTGATGCAAAAACGGGCTATTTGATTGCGGTTGATTTTCTTAACCCAAAGGGGTAAATAGCCTGAAACCTCGGTATCCAACCGTCAGAATATGGTGAATACCAAGGTCAGGATGGTTTTTTTTTCGCCCTTAAACGGTGGCTTTCAGGATGTCTTTGAGCAGAAGCCACGATTTTTCCACGGTATCGATTTCAAGTGATTCCCGGGGTGAATGCGGGTTATTGATCGTAGGCCCCATCGAGATAGCATCCAAGACAGGGTATTTAGCTTTCAGGATTCCGCATTCTACACCGGCGTGGAAGATATGCGTTGTTGGTTCTTCCCCAAAAATCCGTTTGTAAGTTGCCTTGCAGGTTGCCAGGATGGGGGAGTTGATATTAGGTTGCCAACCTGGATAGTAGTTTTCTTTATGCGTTGCAGTGCCTGAAAGTGCAAAAAGGCTGACGACTTCTTCGGATAAGGCTTTGCAGGCGGTATCGACTGCTGAGCGTACCATGATGGTGCAAGTCCCTTTTTCTGGCATGATATCAACTACACCGACATTGTCAGACGTTTCCGGTGCGCCGGGAATCGTTGGGCTCATACGGTAGATGCCATCGGGGGCGGCGTTGATGGAATAAAGCCAGGCATTCTGATCTTTGATTGATAGTACGGAGGATGCTTTTCCTTCGCTTATTTCAATGGTGATACCGTCGTCTACGCCCGCAAATTCAATGCGTAAGGTGGCTTGGCTTTCTTTTGCGGTGGCGTTCAGTGCAGCCATGTTTTCAGGGGCAATTGCAATGATGGCAAATGCTTCACGTGGGATGGCGTTCCGTGCTGTTCCGCCAGAAATTGCGCTGATTCGGGACGGGGTTTTCTGCAAAAGCGTGTTTAAGAATCTTGCGAGTAGCTTGATGGCGTTACCGCGCCCTTCATGGATGTTGACACCCGAGTGACCGCCACGTAAACCGGTTATGGCAACTTTGAGTGTTGTCCAGCCGTCCGGAATTTTTTCAGTGGTATGTGACCGTGTTGCTATGACATCCTGTCCACCGGCACAGCCGATGCAGAATTCGCCCCATGTTTCGCTATCAAGGTTCAGTAAGATGGAACCTTTTAAGATACCGGCTTCCAGGTTGTTGGCACCATTCATACCTTCCTCTTCATCGATAGTGAAAAGTGCTTCCAACGGTCCGTGGCTTAAGGTTTTATCTTCTAAAGCGGCTAAGGCAAGGGCAATACCTATCCCATCATCAGCCCCCAATGTCGTCCCTTTGGCGGTCACCAAGTTACCATTAACCTGGGCTTGGATAGGATCTTTGGCAAAGTCATGTGTGGTACCTTCGTTTTTCTGGCAAACCATATCCAAGTGACCCTGCATGATGATGCCGGGCGCTTTTTCGTAACCAGGTGTTGCCCCTTTACGGATGATCAGGTTGCCGCCTTTGTCTATCAGGTTTTCAAGCCCTTGGCTGTCAGCCCAGTTTTTGAGGAAGGCTACAATGGCTTCTTCGTGTTTGGACTGGCGGGGAATTTGGCACAGGGCTGCAAAATGTGCCCAAACTGAAGCAGGTTCAAGCCCTGCAAAAGGATTGTTGCTCATGGGTACTTCTTCTTTCTTGTGTGTGAACCACATTGGTACAAACTGGGTATAGTCCAAGTCCAATCACTCCTGCTCCAGGAGAGCAACGGCTTTTTCGTCTGTCTTAAAGTGAGGGACTTTTCGTAGTGTCTTTGTCATTTACGCTTAATGTATCGGAACACCTTGTGTTTGCCAAGATAGGACTTTGGTGCCTGCATTTTTTCCGATACGGCATCATGGAGTTGCAATGGCATTCCAGTGTTGCATATCGTCCGTGTTTTTGGCAAGCTGTCATTTCTTTTTATGGGTTGGTGTAGGTCTTCGATATGGACGCTATAAGAGAGTTCATTGTTTTCTACTTGTCGTTTTTTGAAAGTTCCCCTGTCTTATATACGATAGCGGCACTGATGATATTGGTTGTTGTCTCAGTCTTCCTTCATTTCATCTTCAAGCGCATCCTTTTGAAGATTGTCCAGAAAATCCTCAGTATGACGGGCATTTCGGACGTGGGGTATGATCTGATCAACCGCGTAGCAACACGCTTGGCCAATATTGCGCCTGCGACAGCATACACGGAAACCATCCATCTGATTCCCAACCTGCCGGAAGGGTTGGTGCTCTTTATCCGTCATACAGCGGCTTGTTTTATTGTGTTGAGCCTAGCTATGGCGATTGCTGGTGTTTTTGACATCATCAATGCGCTCTATAACAAGCGCTCTAATTCGGACAACCGACCTATCCGAGGTTATATCCAGTTGTTGAAACTTGCGGTCTATTTGGTCGCGTCCATCCTGATTGTTTCACTTGTCTTCAACAAGTCTCCTATCTTACTGCTTTCGGGGCTTGGTGCGATTACGGCCGTCTTGATTCTGGTGTTTCAGGATACGCTTCTTTCACTCGTTGCAAGTATCCAAATTTCTGCCGGCAGTTTCATCCGGGTAGGCGATTGGATTGAAATCCCGAGTATTGGGGTGGATGGCAATGTCGTTGATCTAGCATTGCACACTGTGCGTGTTCAGAACTTGGATCGTACGGAAGTGGTTTTCCCCGTCAGGAAACTCGTTACTGAAGCCGTGCGCAATTGGCGTCCGATGCAGGAGTCAGGCGGCCGCCGTATGAAAAGATCCATTTATATTGATCAGTCCAGCATTCATTTTGTAACGGCGGAAGAAGATCGGAATTTCCATCGGTTGGCAGTCCTTAAGCCGTGGCTCGAGATGGAAGAGAGGATTAGTGGTCGGTGGACTGGCGGTGAGTCCAATGAAGAGGGGAACATCAAGAGTTTCCGGCAGACGAATGTCACGATGTTCCGTACGTATGTTGAGGAATATCTGAAAAACCATCCTGAAGTGGATAAGGAAGACTTGATTATGGCGCGCCAGTTGGATCCTTCTTCGCAAGGTTTGCCCATTGAAGTCTATTGTTTCTTAACGGTGACGGAATGGCACCGCTATGAGACGGTACAGGCCAATATCATCGACCACTTGTACGCCATTTTGCCTGTATTTGGTCTTGCCGTGTACCAGCAGCCGAGTGGACGTGATTTGAAGGGGAAATGGGTTGCCGAGTCGGGAGGGCCGCATGAAGGGGCTCGGTAGTCGGGGGTGGGTGTCATTTTGGGGAAGGCGTTGTGAAGCTAAGGGACACCTATCGGAAAATCCCTGATACCGTCCGTTACGGAGTGGTGGCGGTTCTCCTGTGGGCAGTAGCAGTCCTTTTCCAGTATGCCCCAGAGAACTGGCAGGGTTTTTCCGGTGTCATCAGCGGCCTTTGTCTTGCTGTAGGGTTGATTCTGGTCTTTTTCATCATTCAGCGTTTCTTATCTGAGCGCTTTAACCAAGCGGCGATGCTTCAGCGGATGCATGCCCATATGCTCCACGGACGCTTGACGGTCATTGATGCACAACTGTCATCTTTCAACGAAAAGCTCGACATCCTATGTTATCCGCAGGACTATCGGAATTTTGCATTCCTAGGTAATCAGTTACCCCCATTGGGGAATGCGGCTTGGTTGGCGTCTTTGGAA
The DNA here is from genome assembly GCA_016291665.1 of Oxalobacter sp. Taxonomy (GTDB): domain Bacteria; phylum Pseudomonadota; class Gammaproteobacteria; order Burkholderiales; family Burkholderiaceae_D; genus Oxalobacter. The sequence continues at coordinate 4,648 of JAEEYE010000006.1, forward strand.
GATCTCCTTGAAAAGAGCCGGGTGAACCGGGAGGAGCGCACTAATTTTAGAAAGGCGTTTGACGGCTTGGCTGAACTAAAAGCTGAGTGGGATCGGTTTAATGGGCAACCGCCTATTGAGCCGTCAGCCTTAATGGATTGGCAGAAGCGCTTGCGGAGCCTGGTGGAAGCAATACTGGATCCGCTTCGTAAGGTATTATGGCATATTGAGGCATGAAGGAAGGTTGGTCGGCAAATGGGCTTTGCAGGGTACATCCATAAGTTGTTTGTCATCTTCCGCCATGCCAGGGTTGAAATCCTTTTCTGGGCGATGGTGACGATGCCGGTATGGGCTGCCGATGGGAGCTACAGCAATGAGTTTGCGATTGGCGGCATCTTGGTCTTCTTGATTATCGTTGCGGCACTCTATCGCATCATGCGCAAAGAGAGGGGAAGTAGCCTCATAGAGGTGGGGCAAATGTATGCGCATCTGATGTTAGGGAGGTTGCGGGTTTTAGTGGCGAACCTGGACGAACTGACTGAGGATATTTCGTTTCGCTTGACGTATGACCACCATGGGGTTCTAGAGCAGTTTGACCGACTGTTTTATGTGCAGGATGTCCATTGGCAGGAAGGCTTGCTTGCCTTGGCTGAAAGCAGTGGTTTAGGGAAGGGGGATAAGGGCAAAATCATGCGTGGTCTTGGTATGAGCCAGCAGCTTTTGATGTTGCGAAGTGAGGTGACGCATTGCACGGATGAAAACCGTTCCCAATTGGCTCAGCGTATAGTCTTGTTGGGCGGTGGCGCTGCGGGACTTTTCCGGGAAGCTGCTGCCAATCTTCAGATTTGACCCAATCTTGGTAAAGACAGGCACCATACCTGTTAAGCATGGCGCCTGTGGGTAGCGGGTTGGTTATTTGATGATCTTGACCTTGCTTCTGTCACGTTCTGGTTTGGCCGGTTTTTCATCGGTGTAGCCGATGCAAACGCCAAAGACTGGATGGAACCCTTCAGGGATTTGCAGTTCCGCTTTCAGTTTCTTGGCGGTGTCTGGGTCTTGGAAGGCTTGTGTGTAGCCTGCGAGGTAGCAGGAGCCCAGTCCCAGCGAATGGGCGGCAACACAGATGTTTTGGCAGACATTCGCGCAGTCAATGCGTGTGTTAGGCGTGTCATTGCCAGAGACGATAATCAAAGTAGGCGCCTTGTAGAATGGGCAGAAGTTCGGGTCGTTTGCCTTAGCCAGGCTCTTTTCGTCACCAGCTTTTCTCAGTTCTGCACGAGCCGCTTCGCGGATTTTCTCAAGTAAATCAGCGTTCTGTACAGCCGTTAAATACCAAGCTTCGCGTCCACGGGAGGTTGCTGCATAAATCCCAGCTTCCAAGATGGCATTTAGCGCATCATCTGGAATCTGCTGGGTTTTGTAGGAGCGGATTGATCGGCGTTCCAGCAAGCTCTTGATTGTTTCATTCATTTTCAATTTCCTTTCAAGGCGGCGAAGCCGCTTAAATTGATGGTATTTCCAAACATGAAAGCCTATCAGAACATAGCCTTATAGGAAAGGTGTTATTCCTATTCAGTCTATTTTAGGTGTATCCCTTGAAATATTGCGCATCGTCTCTATATAACTTCCAATTGTTTATTAATTATTCGTTTGAGGTGACAAATAATGGCTGAAACAGACAAACAGACGATGGGTTTTCAGACTGAGGTCAAACAGATTCTGCAGTTGATGATCCATTCGCTTTATTCCAACAAAGAAATCTTCCTGCGTGAATTGATTTCCAATGCGTCAGACGCAATTGACCGTTTGCGTTATGAGTCGCTCGATAAGCCAGAATTGATTGCTGGTGATGCGGATTTCAAGATTACAGTGAGCTTCGACCGTGAAGCACGTACCATTACCATTTCGGATAATGGTATCGGTATGACCCGTGAAGAAGCCATCAACAACTTGGGTACGATTGCAAAATCTGGTACTAAGGAATTCTTGGCACAGCTTTCAGCTGACCAGAAGAAAAATGATGCATTGATTGGTCAGTTCGGTGTTGGTTTTTATTCCGGTTTTATTGTTGCCGACAAGATTACGGTTATCAGCCGTAAGGCTGGTCTACCAGCAGATCAGGCTGTTTGTTGGGAGTCTGATGGTACCGGTAGCTTCAGCGTTGAAAATGTTGAAAAAGCCACCCGTGGGACGGACATTATCCTGCACCTAAGAGAAGGGGAAGACTCTTTCCTGAACAATTGGGAACTGCAGAATATCATCCGCAAGTATTCCGACCATATTTCCCTGCCTATCCAGATGCCGAAGGAAGAATGGGATCCGGAAGCCAAGGAAAACAAGACGACGGATGAATTTGTCACGGTCAACCAGGCAAATGCTTTGTGGGCACGTAGCAAGTCTGAAATCACGGATGAGCAGTATAAAGAATTCTATAAGCACGTTTCCCATGACTTTAATGATCCACTGGTTTGGACACACAACAAGGTTGAAGGCCGTACTGAATATACACAGCTGCTTTACATCCCTAAAGAAGCCCCAATGAATCTGTGGGATCGCACCCAGCGAAATGGCTTGAAGCTTTATGTTAAGCGTGTCTTCATCATGGAAGATGTGGAACAGCTGTTGCCTTTCTATCTACGCTTTGTTCGTGGTGTTATCGATTCCAATGACCTGCCGTTGAACGTTTCCCGTGAAATCCTCCAAGAATCCCGTGACGTCAAGATGATTCGTGAAGGGTCGACCCGCCGCGTCCTTTCCATGTTAGAAGAATTGGCAACGTCTGATGATGCAGCGAAGAAAGAACAGTACAAGACCTTCTGGGAACAGTTCGGTAAAGTGCTGAAAGAAGGGATTGCCGAAGATCCGACGAATAAGGAACGCATTGCCAAATTGTTGCGTTTCGCATCGACACATAATGATTCCGATGTCCAGGATGTTTCTTTGGATGACTATATCTCCCGTATGAAGGAAGGTCAGGCACGCATCTTCTACATTACGGCTGAAAACTACAATGCGGCTAAGAACAGCCCGCATCTGGAAATCTTCCGTAAGAAGGGGGTTGAGGTCTTGATCCTGACGGATCGTGTCGACGAATGGATGCTTTCCTTCCTGACCGAATATCAGGAAAAGAATCTGGTTTCTGTCACCCAAGGTAGCTTTGACCTGTTGAAACTTGCTGACGAAGAAGAAAAGAAGCAGAACGAAGAAAACCAGGCTGATTACCAGGAAACCATTGAAAAGATGAAGAAGGTTCTGGAAGGTAAGGCAAAGGATGTTCGTACCACGGTTCGTTTGACGGATTCGCCATGCTGCCTCGTTGCGGATGAAAAGGATATGTCTTCTAACCTGCAGCGTATGTTGAAAGCGGCTGGCCAGAATGTCCGGGCAACGCAGCCGATTCTTGAAATCAACCCAACGCATCCATTGGTTCAGCGACTGAAATATGAAACTGAACGCTTTGATGATTGGACGAACCTCTTGTTCGGCCAGGCTGTTTTGGCGGAAGGAGGTGCGTTGGAAAATCCAGCTGAGTACGTGAAGTTGATGAATAACCTTTTGCTTGGTAAATAATCGATTCCCAGTATGACGCAAAACGGGATAGCCTTGTGCTATCCCGTTTTGGGTTGTGTGGGTAAGAATCAGTAATGGTAGGCCGATTCGCCATGGGAAGTCTTATCCAAGCCTTCCTCTTCTTCCTCTTCAGTGACACGTAATCCCCAAACCTTGTCAATCACGAAGTAGGTAACCAATGAGACAACGCTTGACCAGACCAAGCTGACGATGACGCTCTTAAACTGGATCCAAACCTGCTGAGCCATCGAAAAGTCTGAACCCTGTCCACCTAAGCAGGTATTGACGAAAATACCTGTCAGTATAGCGCCTACAATGCCGCCAACACCATGGACACCGAAAGAGTCTAAGGCATCATCAACGCGAAGGAGTCTCTTGAGGCCTGTTACGCCCCACAGGCAGACGACGCCTGCAATCAGGCCCATGACAATGGCGCCCATGGGGCCGACAAAGCCTGCAGCAGGTGTGATGACAACAAGGCCGGCTACTGCACCTGATGCTGCACCCAACATGCCAGCCTTACCGCGGGTGAACGTTTCAGCGATTGCCCAAGACAGGGCTGCTGCACCGGCTGCACAGACTGTGTTGACGAAAGCCAGGGCTGCTAAGCCATTGGCAGCACCAGCGGAGCCAGCATTAAAGCCAAACCAACCAATCCACAACAGTGAAGCACCAACCATTGTCAATGTCAGCGAATGCGGCATCATCGTGTTGCGTCCAAAGCCCTTGCGGCGTCCAACAAAGTAAGCACCGATTAGGCCGGCGACAGCGGCATTGATGTGGACGACTGTACCACCGGCAAAGTCAAGTGCACCGTCTTCCTGCAAGAAGCCGCCTCCCCAAACCATGTGTGCCTGCGGAACGTAACTCAACGTGAACCAGACGGCGATGAAAGCCATGACAGCGCCAAACTTGATGCGTTCTGCAAAGCCACCGATTAAGAGGGTGGCGGTGATACAGGCGAAAGAACCCTGGAAGGCAGCCCAAGCATATTCAGGGACAGTCGGTAAAACGGATGATAATGTGTCAATTGTGATACCGCGCATGAAGAGCTTTTCAGCGGTACCGATGATAGGGCCGTCTCCAGTGAAGGCAAAAGAGTAGCCATATAAGAACCAAAGGATGGTAACGAGTGAAAAGGCCATGAAGGTCTGCATCAAGACGGAGAGCATGTTTTTTGCACGGACGAGCCCGCCGTAAAAAAGCCCGATACCTGGTGCAGTCATTAAAAGCACAAGGAGTGTAGATGTCAGGATCCATGCGGTGTCCCCAGAATCCAGTGTTGGTGCAGCTTCTTCAGCGAATGCAGAAGTGCTGATGGCAAAACCCAGTATGGCGATGAGCCCAGTAAGTCCTCTTCTCATGATTTCTTTCTCCCATTACAGTGCTTCCTCACCGGACTCGCCCGTGCGGATGCGGATGACCTCTTCTAAGTTGACGACAAAAATCTTGCCGTCACCGATTTTCCCTGTCTGAGCAGATGCCGTGATGGCTTCCATCGTGGTCTCGAGCATGTCATCTGATACGGCAATTTCAAGTTTGATTTTTGGCAGGAAGTCAACGACGTATTCGGCGCCGCGGTAAAGTTCAGTGTGGCCTTTCTGGCGCCCAAATCCTCGGACATCGGTAACCGTCATCCCATGGACTCCGATAGAGGCTAAGGATTCCCTGACTTCATCGAGCTTAAATGGCTTAATGACCGCGCTAATCAATTTCATTTTTTCCTCCTGCATTGATTTCATCCCTTCTTGAAGGGGTGTTTTTCTTATGGCCTGACGGCCGCCATGCCATAGATGGAAGCAAAGACCGTGCCAGAATTGGTTTTTGGATGTGTATTCGTATGACGTCGAGTCAACAAGATGTGTGGGAGGTTCTTGTTAATTGATCAGCCGATGCGCGTATTCCTTGCGCAAGTGGTTCAATGCACCAAAATAGTGCGTTGTGGCCGTTGTGGCGTGCTGTGGTATTTCGAGTCGGTGAGGGCGGAAAATAGTTGAAAAGTGTTTTACATCCAGCTGAAAATTGTTATAATGGACTTTCGTTGGGCTGTTAGCTCAGTTGGTAGAGCTGCTGACTCTTAATCAGTAGGTCGTGGGTTCGAGTCCCTCACAGCCCACCAGCGAATACAAGATTGGCACCAGGATTTCTACTTGGTGCCTTTTTTTCTTCTATCCCGCCTTTTTTGCTGGGTGTTCTGGTGTTATCGCTATTGTTCCGCAGTATAATTTCTGACGGCTCAATATATCGATTGGCATAAACCATGAACTATTCCGACAGAATCCTCAATACACCGTCATCTTTTATCCGTGACATCCTGAAAGTCTTAGGGGATCCAGAAATTATTTCCTTTGCTGGTGGTCTTCCTAATCCGATTTCCTTCCCTATTGCAGCGATGCAGGAGGCAATCGACAATGCGGTCGGAAAGTATGGCAGTAAGCTTTTCCAATACTCCACGACAGAAGGCCTCGTTCCGCTAAAGGAAACGATTGCAGCCCGTTATAAAAAGCGTTTTGGCTTGGACTTCAGCCCTGACGACATCCTCCTGACCAATGGTTCCCAGCAGGCATTGGATTTAATCGGCAAGGTCATGCTTAATAAAGGGGATCAGGTGCTGATTGAGGAACCAGGCTATCTGGGCGCCATCCAGGCGCTGTCTTTGTGCGAACCCCAGTTCCTTTCTGTGCCACTTGAGGGGGATGGCATTGATGTCGGTAAACTCGAAGAGACCTTAAAGAACAATAAGGTCAAGGTGATGTATACAGTTCCGAATTTCCAGAACCCAACGGGACTCACTTATTCATTGGAAAAGCGCCGGGCTGTTCGCGAAGTATTGGCGAAATACGATACGGTCTTGGTGGAGGATGACCCGTACGGGGAACTGCGTTTCCAAGGCGAATCCCTTCCCTATATTGGGGCAGGGTATCTGGACGAACAAAGCGTTTTGATGGGGTCGTTCTCCAAGACAGTTACCCCAGGGATGCGTTTGGGGTATGTGGTGACCAAGAACAAACAGTTGATGCGTTATCTGGTTACTGCAAAGCAGGGGTCTGATTTACATACCAGTGTATTCACCCAGTATGCCATCTATGAATACCTGACCCACAATTCGTATGAAGACCATATCAAGCGGATTGTTGACCTGTATGGGCGCCAGGCTACTGCGATGCTCAATGCCATGGATAAATACTTCCCGAAGACGGTTTCCTATACCCGTCCTGAAGGCGGTATGTTCATGTGGGTGACGATGGAAAAGGGACGTTCTGCCATGGACCTTTTCAACAAAGCCATGGGTAAGAAAGTGGCCTTTGTCCCGGGTAACCCATTCTATGTGGGGGCGCCTGATGTGAATACCTTCCGCCTCAACTATACGAATGCGACTGAGGAAATCATTGAAGAAGGAATCAAACGTTTAGGCAGTATCCTTTAATGCCAATTCCCTGAAAAAGCACGGGTTTCCGTGCTTTTTTATTTCCGAGGGGGAGTGGTACGGTAAAATAAGACATTTTTTATTTTCAACATCGAAGCCATTATGCAAGCAGAAAGTTCATTCAAGCGACTGACCGATCTAGTCAACAAAGGTGAGGTCAAGGGCAAACGGGTCTTTATCCGTTCCGATCTGAATGTTCCCCGTGATGCAGAGGGGAATATTACTGAAGACACCCGCATCCGGGCATCCATTCCAGCAATTCAGGCCGCTTTAAAGGGCGGTGCCGCTGTCATGGTCACTTCCCACTTGGGACGGCCAAAGGAAGGTGTTTTTTCAGAAGGGGAATCCTTATCGGCTGTCGCAGTCAGGATGGGTGAATTGCTGGGGCAGGATGTTAAGCTGGTGCGGGATTGGACGGAAGGCGTTGATGTCAAGCCAGGTCAGGTTGTGTTGCTTGAAAATGCCCGTTTCAATGTCGGTGAAAAGAAAAACAGCGAAGACTTGGCCAAGAAGATTGCCGCGCTGTGTGATGTCTATGTTAATGACGCGTTTGGGACTGCTCACCGTGCTGAAGCAACAACCTATGGGGTTGCGCAGTTTGCGCCTGTGGCTTGTGCAGGTCCTTTGATGGCAGCAGAGCTCGATGCCCTGCAACAGGCCACGGCAACACCAACACGCACAATGTTGGCGATTGTCGGTGGCGCGAAGGTATCTGGTACGCTCCAGGTCTTGAAGAAACTCTCAGACAAGGTCGATAACCTGATTATCGGTGGTGGTATTGCGGATACGTTCCTTTTGGCTGCTGGCCTGCCAGTCGGTAAATCCCTGGTTGAAGAAGAATTGGTCGCAGAAGCCAAGGACATCATGGCCATTATGAGTGCGCGCGGAGCATCTGTTCCGCTGCCGGTTGATGTGGTCTGCGCAAAGGAGTTTGCTGCGAGCGCAAAGGCAACCGTCAAGAAGGTTTCTGAAGTCGAAGCAGATGATATGATCCTAGATATCGGGCCTGAAACAGCAACGCAGTATGCCGACATTATTGCCAAGGCGGGTACCGTGGTTTGGAATGGCCCTGTTGGCGTGTTTGAGTTTGAACAGTTTGGTGGTGGTACCCGTGCGGTTGCCTTGGCTATTGCGGATTCCAAGGCTTATTCCTTAGCCGGAGGCGGTGATACGTTGGCTGCTATCGCAAAATATGATATTGCAGAAAAGGTCAGTTATATCTCAACCGGTGGAGGTGCTTTCCTCGAATTCTTGGAGGGCAAGGTGCTGCCGGCAGTCGGTATCTTGATGCAGCGTGCAGAAAAATAAAGTTTAGGAGAACCAGATGTCTATCGTTTCTATGCGTCAGCTGCTTGACCATGCAGCAGAAAATGGTTATGGCCTTCCGGCGTTTAATGTCAATAACCTGGAACAGGTGCGCGCCATTATGGCAGCGGCCGCTGAAGTGAATTCCCCAGTGATTATGCAGGCTTCTGCAGGTGCTAGGCGATATGCGGGTGAAGCATTTCTTCGCCACCTGATTGAAGCCGCGGTTGAGGCGTATCCAGATATCCCCGTTGTCATGCACCAGGATCACGGACAGTCTCCGGCAGTTTGTATGGCGGCAATCCGTTCTGGTTTCAGCTCGGTGATGATGGATGGTTCCTTAATGCCAGATGGTAAGACGACATCGACTTATGACTATAACGTGGCTGTTTCCAAGGAAGTCGTTAGTTTTTCTCATGCTATTGGTGTGACGGTTGAAGCCGAACTCGGTGTTTTAGGTTCCCTGGAAACCTTGAAAGCCGATAAGGAAGACGGCATCGGCGCTGAAGGCAAGATGACCCGTGAACAGTTGCTGACTGATGTCGAACAGGCAGCAGATTTCGTCAAGGCAACGCAGTGTGATGCATTGGCGATTGCTATCGGTACGTCCCACGGTGCTTATAAGTTTACTCGTAAGCCAACGGGTGACATTTTGGCGCTGGATCGGCTCAAAGAAATCCATGCCCGTTTGCCGAACACGCATTTGGTTATGCATGGTTCTTCTTCGGTGCCACAGGAACTTTTGGCGGTTATCCGTGAATTTGGCGGTGATATCCGTGAAACCTATGGTGTACCGGTCGAAGAATTACAGGAAAGCATCCGTCATGGTGTCCGTAAGATTAATATCGATACCGACATCCGCCTGTCGATGACTGCGGCCATCCGCCGTTATATGGCTGAAAACCCATCCCACTTTGATCCACGCCAGTATAACAAGGCAGCTCAGGAAGAAGCCAAGAAACTGTGTATGTCCCGCTATATTGCCTTTGGCAGTGCAGGGCAGGCGTCCAAAATCAAACCGATTCCATTGGAAAAGATGGCTGAACGGTACAAGAAGGGCGAACTCGCACAGATTGTGAAGTAAGCGCTTATGGCATGATGACAAAAAGCAGGTGCGCCAGCAGGTAGCACCTGTATTGTTTTATAAAAGATAAAAAGGTAAAAGGATGGCAGCAGAAGAAACAAAATTGGTCGGTATTGTGATGGGTTCTACATCCGACTGGGACATTATGAAAGAAGCGGTCAAAATCTGTCGTGATTTTGGGATTTCCTATGACATTCAGGCATTGTCCGCACATAGGACGCCTGATGAATTGGAGAATTGGATCAAGAAGATGGAAGCACAGGGATGCAAGGCGATTGTTGCCGGCGCAGGCGGTGCTGCCCATTTAGCGGGTGTGGTGGCATCCCGTACCATCCTGCCTGTTTTTGGGGTACCGATTCCATCCAAGTACATGAAAGGCATGGACTCCCTGCTTTCAACCGTGATGATGCCACGTGGCATTCCTGTATCGACGTTGGCGATTGGTGAAGCCGGTGCAGCGAACGCTGCCTTGGCTGTCATTTCCGTGTTGGCTTTAACGGATCCTGCTGTCAAAGAAAAACTGATTGCTTTCCGTGCAAAACAGGCTGAAAAAATCCGCAATGCTGTTTTGCCTGAACTCGATTAATGGAGGAAATTATGGCTGGGTTAATGAAAACAACAATCAAGTCGTTGCCATTCCTGCATAGCGGGAAAGTGCGTGACATCTATGCGGTCGGCGACGACAAGATGCTCGTTGTTCAGACTGACCGTCTTTCTGCCTTTGACGTCATTATGGAAGACCCGATTCCTGAAAAAGGCAAAATCCTGACGGCGATGTCTAATTTCTGGTTCAAGAAGTTCGGTCATCTGATGCCAAACCATATGACCGATATTGATCCGGAAACTTTGGTGGCGCCTGAAGAACGTGACCAGGTGCGTGGCCGTGCAATCGTTGTAAAGAAATTTAAACCGCTACCGATTGAGGCAATTGTCCGTGGCTATATCATTGGAACGGGTTGGAAAGACTATCAGAAGACTGGCGCAGTCTGTGGAATTAAGTTGCCAGAAGGCCTTAAAGAAGCGCAGAAACTTCCTGAAGTAATCTTTACGCCATCGACGAAGGCGGAAATTGGTGATCATGACGAAAACATTTCCTTTGAAAAGATGAAGGAAATCGTCGGTGCTGAAACTGCAGAAAAAGTCCGCGATATGGCAGTGACGCTGTACAAGGCGGCTGCTGAATATGCTGCTTCCAAGGGTATCATCATTGCGGATACGAAGTTTGAATTTGGTCAGGATGACGATGGCAAGATTTACCTGATTGATGAAATCTTAACGCCGGATTCATCCCGTTTCTGGCCGGCATCGAGCTATCAGGTCGGCATATCCCCACCTTCCTTTGACAAACAGTATGTCCGTGACTGGCTTTCTTCCCAACCTTGGGATAAGAAAGCGCCAGCGCCCCGCCTGCCAGCTGAAGTTTCCGCAAAGACGACGGAAAAATATAACGAAGCATTGCGTCTTTTGACCGAATGAGCGGGTATCCCCCAATCGATGCGACAACCATTGCCACTGCTGCCCAAATGTTGGAATCTGGGCAGTTGGTGGCATTTCCAACTGAGACGGTTTATGGTCTAGGCGCTGATGCCATGAATCCAGATGCCGTTGCGCAGATTTTTGCCTTAAAGGGGCGTCCAGCTGACCGTCCTTTAAGCATCAATGTTTCCAAAGAGACGGATTTAGCCTATTGGGTTGCCGAAATTCCCCCGCTGGCTGAAAAGTTGATTGCTGCTTTCTGGCCGGGACCTTTGACCCTTGTTTTAAAGAAAAGCGTCCATGTGCCAGATACCATTTCACGTGGAAAAGATTCTGTTGCCCTCCGATGTCCGTCGCATCCTGTCGCCATGGCTCTGTTAAAGGTTTTCCGGCAGGGCAAAGGTGGGATTGCCGCGCCTTCTGCCAACCGTTCAGGCCATATCAGCCCGACGACGGCCCAACATGTACGCGATGAGTTTGGAACCGATGCGCGTTTAGGGATGATTCTTGATGGCGGGTCGTGTGACCTAGGCATTGAGTCAACGATTTTGGACTTATCCCATCTTGAAACGGAGGCTCCCGTCATTTTGCGTTCAGGAGCTGTTTCAGCGGAGGAGATTGCTGAAGTGATAGGTCGAAGGCCGTGCTTACGGTTGCAAAGTGATGTCCATCAAGCACATGGTGAAGGGCATTATGTACCTGAAACGCCTGCTGTCGTGCTTACAACTGCGCAAATGCTGGCAGCTATTCAGGCAGGTAGCTTGTCGGAGGCGGCTTTTTTGGTGCATTCTGATGCGTTGTCTGGTGAGCTTACCAAGGCAGTTGAAAAACCATTCGCCTGGCAGTTGCCCGATGACCCAGTGGCTTATGCCAGGGATTTTTATGCGGCGCTCCGCAAGGCAGATAGCAGTGGCGTCCGGATGATTGTGCTTGAAGCCGTACCGGTAAGTCCGCCATGGCAGGCTGTGTCGGACCGGTTAAGCAGCGTTGCGCGGGATGGTGAACGTTTGAAACTAATACTTGGCGTGGGTTGACGCCAGGGAAGCAAACAAAAAAGCCCGACGAAATTGCCGGGCTTTTTGAAGGGTAGGTTCTGCTTATTTCTGGTACATGTAATTCCGATTCCAGCCGTGTGCAGGGAAGTGCTTGCCTGACTTGGTGCAGAGGACTTGGAAAACGGCAATACGATCCATTTCAAAAGCATAAGAGCAACCGGCCAGGTAGACACGCCAGATGCGGTAGCGTTTTTCATCGGTCAGTTTTTTGACCTTCTCTGTAACCCTTTCGAAGTTTTCAGCCCAGATACCGCAGGTCTTAGCATAGTGCATACGCAGGTTTTCAATATCCAGTGCCTCAAGGCCTGCTTCCTGCATGTTCTGTAAAACGCGTCCGATGTGGGGTAGCTCACCATTCGGGAAGACATATTTCTCAATGAATTCACCGCCGCTAATTGGCGTAGAACCACTGCCTGCATCGCAGCTGGTAATCCCGTGGTTCATCGCCAAGCCATCGTCCGTTAAGAGTTTACGGATGATGGAGAAATATTCGACCATATGGCGTAGGCCCACATGTTCAAACATCCCAACGCTTGTGATGCGGTCAAACGTCCCTTCAACATCACGGTAGTCTTGGATACGGATGTCAACCTGATCTTCCAGACCTTTTGCTTTAACGCGCTCGGTCGCTAAAGCATGCTGATTTTTCGAGAGGGTAATGCCGACAACTTTAGCACCGAATTTTTCGGCAGCACGGATGGCTAAAGCGCCCCAGCCGCAACCGATATCAAGAAGCCTGTCACCCGGTTTGACTTTGATTTTTGTGAGGATGTGGTCAATCTTTTTAATCTGGGCTGTTGCCAGGTCATCATTTTCATTTTCAAAGTAACCACAGGAATAGACCATATTGGGGTCGAGCCACTGTTGGTAGAATTCGTTGGAAACGTCGTAGTGGTATCCAATGGATTCTTTATCGATTTTGCGGTTGTGGAAACCACCGAAATAGTGACGGAATTTAGCGGCTGTCGTTGATGCCGGGGTTTCAAACATGCCTGACAAGTCATTGGCAATCGAGACGATATCGGAGAGGGAGCCGTCTACATCAATTTTGCCTTCGACATAAGCGGAGCCCAAGCTGTCAAGTGTCGGTTTCAAAAAGCAGGAAAGGGATTCGAAGCCAGGGACGCGGACGATGACTTTTGGAGGGGTATCAGGAGCTAAGTCATAGGTTTGGCCGTTCCATAATTCAAGACGAAGTGGTAGAGGATTGGTTGTACGGATACCGTTAACAATCTTTTCCAGTTTTGCTTCCCAAAACACAATAACCTCCTAATGGTATTCAACCTGTAAAAGTACTTACAGACGGATGTGCAGGGCACAACCCGTCGCCAATAGACCGATTTTAAAACAGATTGTCCCTTACTGTAAGACAAGGCAGCAAGGTTTGTTAAAGTGTGGCTTAAGGGGCGTCATATATGCAGGTTAAGTCATAATTAGACATGTTGAGCCCCAAACGAACGGCATTGGGGTATCCTTGTTTTTGTCGCTTGTGACGAGGTTAGGAGTGGGGAAACGTATGGTGGCATCGGTCAATGTATCAATTCGGTTTGCAGGGATTGTCAGGCTGTTTGGCGAAGCAGGCTACCAACGGTTAAGGGATGCGACTGTCTGCGTGATAGGTAATGGTGGTGTCGGTTCTTGGGCAGTGGAGTCTTTGGCCAGAAGTGGTGTTGGGCACTTAATTATTGTGGATGGTGATACGGTTGCTGAGACCAACATTAACCGTCAGCTGCAGGCATTGGACTCCAGTATTGGTCGTCCTAAGGTGGAAGTTTTGGCAGAGCGTATTGCGTTGATCAACCCAGCGTGCCAGGTTGAAGCGTTACAGGTTTTTGTGACTGCGGAAAATTTAGCGCGGGTGGTGGGTGAAAAACATCCCGATTTTGTTATTGATGCCATTGATAGTGTTGCCAGTAAAACGGAATTGATTGTCTTTTGCCGTGACAATCAGATTCCCTTATTGGTCTCAGGTGGAGCAGGTGGGAAGACAGATCCCACGCAAGTTGAAATCTGTGACCTTACACGGACGCAGCAAGAACCTCTCCTTGCTAAGGTCAGGAAGCGCTTGCGCAATGCACATGGTTTTTCCCGGAGCCTTAAAGTCAAGTTTGGCATTGACGCCGTCTATTCTAAGGAGCCGATTCGCTATCCTGAGTCAGCTGATAGGAGTGATGGCGAAGCATTGCCAGGACTAAACCCTGCGGGCTTTGGGACGGCCATGCCAGTGACGGCCGCCTTTGGCTTGGCGGCTGCATCCTATGTTATTAGGCAGTTGGTTAAAGCTTGACGTCGGGTTTTTCTGCCTGCTTTTCGTAGAGGATTTTGTACGTTGATGATTTTCCTCGCTCCGTGCTGATGATCGATTCCATCAGTGCAAGGCGTGTGATGTGCCAGGTGAAGGGGGCTGGGATCGGCGTTTCAGTTGGGTTGCTCTTGCGCGCGAGTGTGATATGCGGGCGGAAAGGGCGCGAGAGTTCTGATACAACGCTTGTGTCATCTGCTAGGTAGGAACAGATGGTGTTGTGTAGTTCCGTTAACTCAGGTGGCGTTTTTGTGCTGCCTGCCCAGCAGATTTTAAGGCGTGAAAAAAAGCCCATCCGGTCAATCGTAAGGTCAAATGGTCGGAATGTGAGGGACTTGAGGAATTCGCGTAATTCTGTAATCCGAGCAGGGGGTTGTCCTCCTAAAAACATCAGCGTCAGATGGAGGTTTTCCGATGGTGACTTGCGTCCATTGACGGTGCTTTGTAAGGCAGCCAACTTATCGACGGTTTTCTTGTCTGGCAAGAGGGCAATGAAAAGGCGTCGCGTTTTTATAGCCGTATTACGCATTTGGGATGTTGTTGGGTGCTGTGGCGTATGGCGTTTAGGCATCATGGCTGAGTACTGTTGCCATAGTAGAGACGGAATCGTTCTTCTCTGTCGCTAGGCCTGTGGCCTTCCCAAATCAGTTGTTTGCCCTCGTAGACAGTCGGTGCAACAGGTCGGTGGCGTTTCGGTACGCTGTCTTTGATTAGCAGGTACTGGCAGGATTGGCCACCAAACTGTTCGAAATTGACTTGGCCGAAATAAGCGAATGATGCACGCTGGGCAAGTGATGTGTTCGATGAGATGCAACTCTTTTTCTCAGGCATTTTCTGTGCCATTTCAGTTGCAATCCCGGCATAGCTCTTTGAATAGTTGATCCAAGGCATCCAAAGCGTTGCCAAGAGTATCCAGCAGAGCATGATGCCGCCGGAAGACAGGACAACAGCGCGCAAAAGGACTGACGGGTTTCTTGAGATGCGCCAATAGACGAGTGCAAACCACGCTAGAGTAGCGATAAAGGCGATGACGGTTGCGATAACACTGAATTCTGGCGTAAAGCCTGGTGCTAGTTTGATGGCGTTTTTAGCAATGCCGGCAGGCCATCCGGTATGGTGCGCAAGCCAAGCTAGCCAGATGAAAAGGGCAATTAAAGTCAAAACCATGACGGAGAACCAGTCGATGGCGTTAATTGTGCCGCGCTTCATCGTTGGCAGTCCTAATGCAGCCAGGACGGACAGTGGTGGAATGATGATCAGGAGACCCGTGTCATCCAATTGGGAACAGAAAGCGAGTATGGAAAAGGTCGCAGTAAGCAGGACTGGCATTAAGATATGCGCAGCGGTTTTCCACTGGCGGCGCCAAGCATAAACAGCCCAACAGGCAAATGGCCAGGCAGGCCAGAAGAACCAGATTCCCTTCTTAAAGAAGAATGAGATCGATTGAAAGGTTGGTACGTCAAATTGTTCTGCGCTCCATTCGAGCCAGTCGTAAAAAGGTGTACCACCGTAAGGGGCTATGAGAGCCAGTAATGCCCACCAGACAGCCAGGATGAAGCCTGAAATTACCACGGCAATCACGAGGTTCCTGAAATGGCGGCGGCGCGGTGGATGGATGAAAAGGATACCGACAATCAGGCAGCAGTACAGGCCAATCGGAACAACAAAGCCGTTTGTTAAGGTTAAAAGACCTGATGCGACCCCCAGCATACAGGCATTTTTCACTGATGGCAGGTTGATGTAGCGCGTGCATCGGTACATCACATAAGCAACGAGTGCGATGAAAAGGGCCTCAATGCTTGTTTCGTGGCTGTGGATTAAAAGACCCAAAGAGCCAAGGTAGATTAGGAGGGCACAGTCGGCCAACATCCGCCCATAGGCGGTCGTATCAGGCTGACCGCCAAAGGCTAGGCGCATCGGTTGTGCATCAGCACGCTGTCCTAATAGGTTGGCTGTTTTCCAGATGGAGACGGAACCCAGCAGAAAGAAGAGGACGGTTGAAACCCGTGCAGCAAGGGGGGCGCCTAAGAGCCAACCGAATAATTTGATACAGATGGCGCCAACCCAGAAGGTTAGGGGGCCGGAATTCGGGAAAGGGGCACCGACGACATTGGGCCAGAACCAATCATCAATGGAACCTTCTGCCATTGTCCACATTACGCCAAAGCCAATGGCGTCTGCGTTTTTCCATGGGTCGCGGCCGATTAGGCCTGGCAGGATATAGATGAGTGAAAGTAACAGAATCCCCCACCGAGGCAGGGACATGGCTGCTGCTGCAGACAAGCGTACCGGCTTTTTCGGAGGAATCAGGCTTTCTGGTGCTTCAATCATCTGGTTTCAAGAAGCGGTGATGTTAACAGTTTAATCCGAAATTAAAGGGTTTGAAAAAAAAAGCAGCCGAAGCTGCTTTTTTCTGAGAAGGAAATATCAGCTCCCGGAAATCTTGGAACCAACTTTGCCAAACTTCTGGCGGAATTTTTCAACGCGGCCAGCTGTGTCGACAATCTTGTATTTGCCAGTATAGAAAGGATGGGATTCAGCTGAAACTTCAACTTTTACCAGAGGGTATTCTTTCCCTTCAAATTCAATGGTTTCACGGGTTTGGATGGTGGAACGGGTGATGAACTTGAAATCACACGAAACGTCGTGGAATACAACTTCGCGGTATTCTGGATGGATGCCTTCTTTCATTATTGCCTCTAATCGTTTTGGTAGCCAGCCAGCACTTCAGCGGTTATTCCTGCTTCGCAACCTGATTGCCGACAACTTGCCTGGTTAAGTCAAATTTCAGTTTTTATCAGTCAATTATTCAATTGATGACCTCTAAACTATCAATTATTTCATTTTCTCAGGTTATCGTCAATAGCACGAATGCCTAACTGTCCAAAAACAGGAGCAGAGGGATTAACGGTAGAAATCCATACGGCCTGCTTCACGGATTTGGTTGCGTAAGCGATATCTTTCGTAGGCTGACATCCGTTTTGTCCTGTAGGCGCGTGGGACTTCGCGGCCATCATACCCAGTCTTGACAGTAGGTTCATGGTGAGCCCTGCCATAATGATGACCATGGTCTCCCATTGTGTGGCGTGGTGGCCTGTCTTGCATGCCATGTCTAGGTATCGGCTGGGCATAAGCCATACCGGATACGAGCGCTCCTGCAATGCAAACAAGCTTCAAGAGAAATTTCATACAACTAACCGATTGTGCTTAATGTTGCGGATTTACAGTGCAATCCACAGTCGATATCGATAATATAACGATATTCTCCCGAAAAAGGCGTAAAAGATTGTAACTTTATGGTTAAGACTCATAAGGCGTCTTAAGGTGCACAGATGAGTCTGTTATCCTCCCTTCAAACCAAGGTGGTGAAATGAGTACAACAGATTCCCAGAAAAAGGCAGAGCGCCAGAACAAGGTGTTGATTGTCGATGATGATGCGAGGTTACGTAATCTTTTAAACCGTTATCTAACTGAAAACGGTTTTTCTGTTACGGTAGCTGAAGATGCCAAGGCAATGAACAAGCTTTGGACACGTGGGCGTTACGATATGCTGATCCTCGACCTGATGTTGCCGGGGGAAGATGGCTTGTCCATTTGCCGCAGGTTAAGAGGAGGAGGTGACAAGACGCCCATCATTATGTTGACGGCAAAAGGTGAAGATACCGATCGGATTGTCGGCCTTGAGATGGGAGCTGATGATTACTTGCCCAAACCCTTTAATCCCCGCGAACTCCTGGCGCGCATCGGGGCGGTTTTAAGGCGCCGGCCTGACGCAGGTCTGGGTGATGGTGCCAACGAAACGCAGGTCTTTTACTTCGGTGACTTTGAACTTGATCTTGCCAGCCGGTCGCTTAAAAAGAAAGGTGAAAAAATTACCTTAACGACGGGTGAGTTTACCGTCTTGAAGGTTTTGGCAACCAATGCACGCCAGTCTCTTTCCCGCGAAAAACTGATGAGCTTGGCAAAGGGCAGGGAATACGAAGTGTTTGACCGTAGCCTGGATGTCCAGATTTCTAGGCTCAGGAAACTGATTGAAGATGACCCAACGCATCCGCAGTATATCCAGACTGTCTGGGGTGTTGGTTATGTCTTTATTCCTGATAGTGTCTCTAAAGAATAATCAGACGTAGATGGAAAGCGGCATTGCGCTTAAAAAGGGAGCATCAGGGATGGTGCCTTGGTGGAAGAGCAGCCTTTTTTGGCGCACGTTTTTTATTGTTGGGGTGCTCCTTGCCATCAGCATGGGCTTTTGGATTGCTAGCTTCCATTGGCTGGACAAGGACAACCGCGCACAGGCGGCTTCTGAGCAGATTGCCTCCGTTGTGACGATCACGCGTGCCGCATTGGTTCACTCAGAACCTTCTTCACGACAGGAACTCATTTATGAGCTTGTTAAGAAGGAAGGGATCCGTATTTATCCGAAAGAGCCATCAGATACGATTGAATCCCTAGATAGTGCCAGTGACATGGTTCAAGGCATTGCACCATACCTCCAGCAGAAGTTGGGTGAAGGTACAGTTGTTTCACCAAAAGTTAATGGCCGTCCCGGGTTTTGGGTGAGTTTTAGGCTTCAGGAAGATTATGCCGATGATGTGTATTGGCTACGTTTGGATAACGGACGGTTTGCAGGTATTTCTGGTTGGCGCTGGTTGGGTTGGAGTGGTCTTGTTTTAGTGTTATCTCTGGTGGGGGCTGGTTTCATTTCTATGTTTTTGAATCAGCCGTTAGCCCGTCTGTCGCAGGCGGCTCGCCTGATGGCAGTAGGTAAGTCCCCAGAACCTTTACCGGAAGGTGGCATTTCTGAAATCCGGGAAGTGAACCAAAGTTTTAACCAGATGGTCAAGGATCTTGCTCGGGTTGAGACAGACCGCGCAGAAATCTTGGCGGGTATATCGCATGACCTCCGTACGCCTCTTTCCCGCATGATTCTCGACATTGAGATGTTGGATATCCCGGAAGCAAGCCGCCAAGACATGCAATCCGATCTTGCCCAGATGAACGATATCGTCGGCCAGTTTATGGACTACGCTAAACTCGATGCTGAGGTTAAGGCGGTTTCTGAAGTCGATTTGAGCGGATTGCTCGCCGATATTCTGAGTCCGCTAAAGACAAAGCCAGATTTTGTTATCCAGGATAAGGTTCAGGAGAACGTGTCTATTTTGGCTGGCGAAGTTGAGTTGCGCCGCATGATCAGCAATATCCTGACGAATGCTGCCCGCTATGGTAAAACACCTGGTAAAGAAGTGGCGGAGGTTGATGTTTCCCTTACCGTAACGGCCAAAGAGGCCGTTCTTGAAATCGCTGACCATGGCGTTGGTGTCCCTGAAGCGAGTTTCGAGCGGATGTTGCGGCCTTTTACCCGGATGGACAATGCGCGGGGGCAGGCCAATGGATCGGGGTTGGGGCTTGCTATTGTTTCTCGGATTGCCAAGGGGTTTAAAGGCAGACTCTCGCTTAAGAACCGCGAGGGTGGTGGGCTTGTTGTGACTGTATCCTTCCCATTGGCAGGCAATCTGGCCTGATATTGGAAGCGCCTTGCGCAACGCACATCTTTGTGAACCGTTTAGGACGTGTGTTCCTCCTGAAAAACCAGCAAGGTATAATTATCTGATGAGGATTAAACCTCCCTTGTTTCGTGATTTCAATACGGGATGCCATCATGCTTATTCTGCCGGGTTCCACCGCACTTTCTCCTTTCAGGGCACAACGTCTTTTATCTTCACTTCAAGTCATTGATCCAACCGTGACTGCGGTCACAGGGCGTTATCTCCATTTTATTGATGGTGGGGATAACTTCTCAGGTGATGCATTGAATCGTTTGCAGACATTGCTGACGTATGGCGAACCCTACCGCCAGTCTGAAAAGGGAGACGAATATATTATCGTGCCGCGTGCCGGAACGATTTCGCCTTGGTCATCCAAGGCGACCGACATCCTGCACAGCTGTTCACTGGGCAGTGTCAAACGGGTTGAAAGGGGGATTTCTTACCGGATAGTCCGTGCTAAAGGCGCTGCGAAGGTATCTGAATCTGTTGAAGCGGCGCTGGTCAGTTGCCTGTACGACCGTATGACGGAAATGGTGCTCAAAAACCGGAAGGATGCCGAAGTGCTTTTCCGTGAACTTGATGCGAAGCCGCTGGAATCTGTCGATATCGAAAAGGGCGGTCGTCAGGCTTTGGTCGAAGCGAATTCTGCGTTGGGTCTAGCCTTATCCGATGATGAAATTGATTATCTGTATGACGCGTTCCTAAAGGCAGGTAGAAGCCCGACGGATGTGGAATTGATGATGTTTGCCCAAGCAAACAGTGAACATTGCCGTCACAAGATTTTCAATGCGGATTGGACGATTGACGGGAAAGACCAGGATCGTTCGCTTTTCTCGATGATCAAGAATACGCATGAAAAACATCCTGACAATACGATTGTTGCTTATAAAGACAATTCCTCCATCATTCAGGGCGCTGAGGTGATGCGCTTTTACCCAAAACCGGGTTCGGAAGGGAATGTCTATGGTGAAAACCGGGAAATGGCGCATATCTTAATGAAGGTGGAAACGCACAACCATCCGACAGCCATCTCACCTTTCCCGGGTGCCGCAACAGGTTCTGGTGGCGAAATCCGGGATGAGGGCGCAACGGGGCGTGGTGCCAAACCAAAAGCAGGTTTAACAGGTTTTACGGTGTCAAACCTGCATCTGCCTGGAGCAGGCCGTTCTTGGGAAAATGCGTCCGACGTTGCTGGTAGCGCTAAAAACACTGAGACCTATGGTAAACCAGATAGGATTGCCTCTCCGTTACAGATCATGATTGATGGCCCTATTGGCGGTGCGGCCTTTAACAATGAGTTTGGACGGCCGAATTTGACGGGTTACTTCAGGACGTATGAACAGAATGTTGCTAATACTGTCTACGGTTATCACAAGCCGATTATGATTGCTGGTGGTTTGGGATCTATTGCTGACATCCATACGAAAAAGGAAGGCCTGCCAGTTGGAGCGCTGTTGATCCAATTAGGCGGTCCTGGGATGCGCATTGGTATGGGGGGTGGTGCTGCCTCTTCGATGGCAACCGGTGCCAATACAGCTGACCTTGATTTTGATTCAGTCCAGCGCGGTAACCCTGAAATGCAGCGCCGAGCTCAGGAAGTTATCAATGCCTGCTGGGCGATGAAGGAAAAGAACCCGATTCTCTCGATTCATGATGTGGGCGCAGGTGGGCTTTCCAATGCATTCCCGGAAATTACGCATGATGCTGATCGGGGAGCACAGTTTGATTTGCGTAGGGTTCCGTTGGAAGAAAGTGGGATGTCGCCACGTGAAATCTGGAGTAATGAGTCACAGGAACGTTATGTCTTGGCGATTGCACCAGAAAGCTTGGATCTCTTTAGTGAACTGTGTGAAAGGGAACGTTGCCCATTTGCTGTCGTTGGTACCGCAACGGAAGAAAAGCAGTTGCGTGTTGTGGATCCCGAATACAAGAATGAACCGGTTGATATGCCGATGGATGTGCTTTTGGGTAAACCGCCTAAGATGCACCGAGATGTGACACATATCCAGCGGCAATATCCAGAAGTGGATTTAAAAGGTATTGATCTGGGCAAGGTTGCAGAAGATGTCTTGCTCTTGCCGACTGTTGGCGACAAGTCCTTCCTGATTACGATTGGTGATAGAGCCGTTGGTGGTATGACATGTCGTGACCAGATGGTGGGACCTTGGCAGGTACCAGTTGCCGATTGTGCAGTAACCTTGATGAGTTTTGAAGGTTATAAGGGTGAAGCGATGGCCATGGGTGAAAGGACTCCTTTGGCTGTCATCAATGCACCGGCATCAGGCCGTATGGCAGTTGGTGAAGCCTTGACCAACATTGCTTCAGCGCCTGTAACCGCTTTAGGTGATATCAAGCTGTCCGCGAACTGGATGGCAGCGTGTGGACAGCCAGGTCAGGATGCAGCCCTCTTTGATACGGTTAAAGCTGTAGGACTTGAACTATGCCCAGACTTAGGACTCAGTATCCCAGTCGGTAAAGATTCGCTCTCGATGCGTACGACGTGGAATGACAAGGGGCAGAATAAAGAAGTCTTGTCGCCGGTTTCGCTGATTGTTTCTGCTTTCGCACCTGTTGACGATGTACGGCTTTCCATGACGCCGCAGTTGCGTACCGATAAAGGGGACACTTCCCTCTTGGCAATCGACTTGGGTTTGGGTAAAGCCCGCTTAGGTGCATCAGCATTGACGCAGGTTATTGGTCAGATTGGATCGAGTGTGCCAGACGTTGATAGTGCCGAAAACCTCAAGTCTTTCTTTAATACCATCCAAGCGTTGAACAGAGACGGCAAGCTTCTGGCTTACCATGACCGCTCTGACGGTGGTCTTTTTGCGACATTGTGTGAAATGGCCTTTGCTGGCCGTTGTGGACTGGATGTGTCGGTTGATGCGTTGCTCGCTGCCCAGGAAAAGGTTGAATCAGATGCTGAAGGAGTGTTGAAAGCGCTCTTTAACGAAGAATTGGGTGCCGTTATCCAGGTTAAGAACAAGGATGTTGAAGCTGTTAAAAACCGTTTTGCTGAAGTAGGGCTGGGTAATGCAGTCCATGCCATCGGTGTAGTAACGGATACAGGCAACATAGTGATTAGGCAGGGTGGAAAAACAGTCTTTGACCGTGCCCGGGCAGAGTTGCACAGGCTCTGGAGTGAAACCAGCTGGCGTATTGCTCGTTTGCGTGACAATCCAGATTGTGCCGACCAAGAATATAACCTGTTGTTGGATACGTCGGACAAGGGTATCTCGCCGGTTGTGCCGTTTGATATGGCAGAAGATGTGGCTGCACCGTTCATCAATAAGGGGGTGAAACCCCGCGTTGCGATTTTGCGTGAACAGGGTTCCAACTCTCATGTTGAAACGGCCTATGTCATGCACAAAGCAGGCTTTGAGGCGTTGGATGTTCATATGTCTGACTTGATTGATGGTCGCCTGTCATTGGATGAATGTAAGGGGCTGATTGCAGTCGGGGGGTTCTCTTACGGTGATGTCTTGGGTGCTGGTGAAGGCTGGGCGAAGAAAATCCTCTTTAACAGCATGCTGAAAGAACAGTTCAGCAGTTTCTTCTGGCGTATGGACACCTTTGCACTGGGTATCTGTAATGGTTGCCAGATGATGAGCAACCTCGCATCCATCATCCCAGGTGCTGAAGCTTGGCCTAAGTTTGTCAGGAACCGTTCTGAACAGTTTGAGGCACGCTTTACGATGGTTGAAGTACCGAAGTCACCGTCCATCTTCTTTGCCGGTATGGCGGGTCTCCAGACCCCAATTGTTGTATCGCATGGTGAAGGGCGTGCAGACTTCTCGCAACAGGGCGATATTAAGAAAGCGATTGTCGCAATGCGCTATGTTGACCACAGTGGAAAGCCGACAGAGACCTATCCATTGAATCCGAATGGTTCACCAGAAGGGATTACATCGGTTACTACGCCAGACGGGCGCTTTACAGTGATGATGCCGCATGCGGAACGCGCATTCAGGACGGTTCAGAATTCGTGGGCGCCGGATGCGTGGGGAGAAAATTCCCCATGGATGCGGATGTTTGGCAATGCCCGTAAGTGGATTGGGTAATTTCTAAAGCCTGATTGTTGTTTCGTGCTGTGAGCCTGCGTTTTCGTAGGCTCACTGTTCATGGAACACTTGTTTTTTTCTGCGACTTCTATCCAAAACACGTTGTTGCGGCCGTTCAGGCGGCTGTTTTTCTTTTATAATTATCTATTCTGCCTACGTTTTTTATTGATAAACCTATGAAATCAGCCGAAATCCGCCAGAAATTCCTGGATTTTTTCAAAGCAAAGGGACATACCATTGTCCGTTCCAGTTCTTTGGTGCCTGCCAATGACCCGACACTGATGCTCACCAATGCGGGGATGGTTCAGTTCAAGGATGTTTTCCTGGGATTGGACAAGCGTCCTTATACCCGTGCAACCTCCTGCCAGCGCTGTGTCCGTGCAGGCGGCAAGCATAATGATTTGGAAAATGTCGGCTATACCGCACGTCACCATACATTCTTTGAAATGCTGGGAAACTTCAGCTTTGGTGACTATTTCAAGCGTGATGCAATTAAGTATGCGTGGGAACTGCTGACGACCGTTTACAAACTGCCGAAGGAAAAGCTGTGGGTGACGGTCTATAAAGAAGATGACGAAGCCTACGATATCTGGGCAAAAGAAGTAGGGGTTCCGGCAGACCGTATTGTCCGCATTGGTGACAATAAAGGCGCCCGTTATGCATCGGACAACTTCTGGCAGATGGCAGATACCGGTCCTTGTGGCCCATGCAGTGAAATTTTCTATGACCATGGCCCTGAAGTGGCTGGCGGCCCTCCAGGAAGTCCTGATGAAGATGGCGACCGTTATATTGAAATCTGGAACCTGGTCTTCATGCAGTTTAACCGCGATGAACAGGGCAATATGACCCCATTGCCAAAACCTTGCGTGGATACTGGCATGGGTATTGAACGTCTGGCAGCAATCCTCCAGCATGTTCATAGCAATTATGAGATTGATACTTTCCAGAACCTGATCAAGGCGGCTGCCCAGGCTGTTGGTACCGACAATCTTGCGGAAAACTCTTTGAAAGTCATTGCCGACCATATCCGCTCGACAGCTTTCATGATTGTTGATGGTTTGATTCCAGGCAGTGATGGTCATGGCTATGTCCTACGTCGCATCATCCGTCGTGCTTTGCGTCATGGTTACAAGTTGGGACAGTCCAAGCCATTCTTCTACACACTCGTTGATGCCTTGGTTCAGGAAATGGGAGATGCCTATCCAGAACTGACAGAAGCAGCAGACCATGTGAAGGCTGTTTTGCGCCATGAAGAAGAACGTTTCGGTGAAACGCTTGACAATGGCATGAAGATTTTGGAGTCAGCCCTGTCAACGGGTGGCAAAGTCTTGGATGGGGCGACTGCCTTTACGCTTTATGATACGTATGGCTTCCCATTGGATCTCACTGAAGACATTTGCCGTGAACGCCAGATTTCGGTCGATGAAGACGGCTTTAATGTCGCTATGGAAAAGCAGAAAGAAGCGGCACGAGCTTCCGGCAAGTTCAAGATGGCTACTGTCTTGGAGTATGACGGTGAAAAAACCAACTTTACGGGTTATACCCATTTGACGGAAGAAGGCACGGTGGTTGCGCTTTACCGTGATGGGGTGCCGGTTGATCGGCTTGAAAATGGTCAGGACGGTGTTGTTGTCTTAGATAAGACCCCATTTTATGCTGAGATGGGTGGTCAGGTAGGTGATACGGGATCCCTTCAGGCAGCAGGGGGGGCGATGGCAGTAACGGATACCCAGCGGATTAAACCAGGTGTCTCCGGCCATCATGTTCATATGACGGAAGGTGCTGTTGCTGTCGGTGATGTGCTCAATGCTTCAGTTGATGTTGAACGCCGCCGTCAGATTGCGCGTAACCATTCGGCAACGCATTTGATGCATAAGGCCTTGCGTGAAGTGTTGGGAAGCCATGTCGCACAGCGCGGTTCTCTGGTTGATCCTGATAAGACCCGTTTTGACTTTAGCCACAATGCGCCGGTCACTGCTGAACAGATTCGTCAGGTGGAAGAAATCGTTAACCGCGAAATCTTAGCCAACCAGCCAACTAAGGCTGAAGAAATGCCATATGACGATGCGATTGCACATGGTGCCATGGCACTTTTTGGCGAAAAATACGGCGATGTCGTCCGTGTTTGTGATATCGGTTCGTCTTGCGAACTCTGTGGGGGTACTCATGTTGCCGCTACTGGTGAAATTGGCCTCTTTAAGATTGTGTCGGAAGGTGGTGTTGCAGCCGGCATTCGTCGTGTTGAAGCAGTGACTGGTTTGACAGCGATGGTTTGGGTGCAGGATTTGGCTCAAGGCGTCAATGAAGTGGCTGCTGCTTTGAAGACCCAGCCGGACAACCTGCTTAGCCGAGTTGGCCAGATGCAGGAACACGTGAAGTCCTTGGACAAGGAAGTGGCAGGCCTTAAAGCGAAACTGGCGTCCAACCAAGGTAATGACTTGGTCAGCCAGGCAGTGGACGTCAATGGTGTGAAAGTGCTTGCTGCATGTATTGAAGGTGCAGATGTTCCTGGCCTTCGCAATATGATGGATAAGTTCAAAGACAAGCTTAAGACGGCAGCAGTTGTCTTGGCAGCTGTTAACGGCGAAAAAGTCAGCTTGATTGCCGGGGTCACAAAAGATACGACAGGCAGAATCAAGGCAGGTGAACTCGTGAACTTTGTTGCTGGCCAGGTTGGCGGCAAAGGGGGTGGCCGTCCTGACATGGCACAGGCTGGTGGTTCCAAACCAGAAGCACTCCCTGCTGCTTTGGAAAGCGTCGTCGGTTGGGTGACACAGAAACTGGCAGGTTGAGATGGGCTCTGAAGTGCAGCCGGTTGATTTGACCGTTGATGCCTGTGGTACCAAATGCCCGATGCCCATTTTGAAGGCGAAGAAAGCCTTGTCAAACATGGCATCGGGGCAGCTCTTAAAAGTCCTGACAACGGATCCCGGTGCTGTGGGGGACTTCCAGTTTTTTGGGCAACAGACTGGTAATACCGTCGTCGGTCAGACCGAAACAGATGGCGTTTATGCCATCGTCATCAAGCGTAAATAACCTAAAAACACATGAAGATACTCGTACCTGTCAAACGGGTGGTGGACTCTAATGTCCGTATCCGTGTTAAGGATGATGGTTCTGGCATTGATACAGAAAATGCTAGGATGTCGATGAACCCTTTTGATGATATTGCTGTAGAAGAAGCCGTCAAACAAAAAGAAGCGGGCGTAGCTAGTGAAGTGGTTGCTGTCACGTGTGGCGTTGAAAAGTCTCAAGATGTCTTGCGTACTGCCATGGCAATGGGTGCTGACCGGGCTATCCTGGTAAAAACGGATGCACCGTTAACGCCTTTGGTAGTCGCCAAGATGCTCAAAGTGGTTGTTGATAGGGAAGCGCCAGGACTTGTCATTTTAGGTAAGCAGGCAACAGACGATGATGCCAGCCAAACAGGACCGATGCTGGCTGCTTTGATGGATGCGCCCCAGGCAACGGCTGTTTCAAAGCTGGTTGTTGCAGATGGTAAGGCCACTGCGACACGTGAGACCGATGATGGATCCCAGACTGTCCAGCTTCAGTTGCCAGCCGTTGTGACAGCTGATCTGCGTTTAAATCAACCGCGATTTGTTACCTTGCCGAAGATGATGAAGGCACGGAAGAAAACCATTGAGGTGACGACACCAGAGGAACTCGGTGTTTCGGTTTCAACAAAGTTACAAGTGTTGAAGGTTGCTCCGCCGTCGCCACGTGCAAGCGTTGTGATGCTCCCTGATGCAGCAGCGTTGGTCGACCGCTTGAAAAATGAAGCCAAGGTTATTTGAAAAGGAACCCTCAATGCCCGTTCTTGTCATTGCTGAACACGATAACCAGATTCTGAAGAACAGTACCTTAAGCACGGTTACGGCCGCGTTGCAGTGTGGGGAAGAAGTCCATCTTTTGGTTGCAGGGGATGCCTGCCAGGCAGCGGCAGCCGATGGCGCAACTGTTCAAGGTGTGACCAAAGTCTTCTTGGTACAGTCTCCATCCCTTAGCCACGGTCTGCCTGAAAATATGGCGAAACAGGTTTTAGCCATTGCGAGAGATTATTCGCACCTGTTGGTGTCGGCGACATCCTTTGGCAAAGCCTTGATGCCACGCATAGCGGCATTGCTGGATGTGGCGCAAATCTCTGACATTACGAAGGTTCTTACAGACGATACATTTGAGCGCCCTATCTATGCGGGAAATGCGATTGCGACCGTGAAGACGGAAGACGCAATCAAAGCATTGACAGTCCGCACGACGGCTTTTGAACCAGCCGCAAAGGGCAATACTGCGCCTGTTGATACGATTGATGTGGTAGCAGGGGATGCTCGTTCTGAGTTCCTTTCTGCTGTTTCTGAAAAATCTGCACGTCCAGAGCTCTCCAGCGCCAAAATCGTGGTTGCTGGTGGCCAGGGCATCGGTTCCAAAGAGAACTTTAAGTTGGTAGAACAATTGGCGGACAAACTTGGGGCTGCTATTGGTGCTTCGCGTGCTGCTGTAGATGCAGGTTATGTATCCAATGAGCTACAGGTTGGCCAGACTGGCAAGATTATTGCCCCAGATCTTTATATTGCGATAGGGATATCTGGTGCAGTCCAACATGTGGCTGGTATTAAGGATGCCAAAACCATCGTTGCGATTAACCAAGATGAAGATGCGCCGATTTTCTTGACGGCTGATTACGGCATTGTTGGTGACCTTAATGAGGTTGTGCCAGACTTGTTTGCAAAACTTGCAGCGTAGCCAGGTTTTTGTCCGGATACCATCTTCCAGGTGATGGAATTAAGGGATGGGTGTTTCAGGAATTTTTTCGAGAGAGAAAAGCAATTTCCTTGTTGTCTTGCTATCATATAACGTTTTGAAGGTGACGGGACTTTCAGTTTTATGTTTGGTTTTTTATCGAAACTTTTTGGCAGTAAAGCGCCTCAGCGTCCAGTAGAGCAGCCGCGTAAGAAAAAAGTAGTGCTTGCCCAGAATGACGCCAAGATTGAAGCGGTGCAGCAGGTTGAACTGTTGCCTGATGATGATGCCGTTATCATTGAATTTTTGAAACAGACCCGTTTTGCCGATGCACGTTATGCCGCTGCGCAGCGGTTGAAAACGGTCGAAGCGATGGCTGAAGCCAGAAGCTTTACCCAGAAAAGTGACCGTCGTGTCTATAAGCTGATGCAAGACCGCTTAAATGCGGTAAAACAG
This sequence comes from Oxalobacter sp., assembly GCA_016291665.1. GTDB lineage: Bacteria > Pseudomonadota > Gammaproteobacteria > Burkholderiales > Burkholderiaceae_D > Oxalobacter. The sequence continues at coordinate 33,649 of JAEEYE010000006.1, forward strand.
TCTGAAGCCGTCCTTGAAAAGGTCGAAGGGGTTGCCAAGACTGTTCAAGCCTTGGTTGCAAGATCTGGTCTTGCGCCAAACCAAGTTGCTGATGTTGAGCGTCAGTGGGCAGAATTGACTGCAGCACATGGCGCGGAAATTCCTGAAGAACTCAAAAACTGTTGCCAGACGTGTCTTGAAAAGCTCGGCGCAAGGCTCAAAGCCCAGATTGCTTTGCAGCAGGATCTTCGCAAGATTTCTGAATCACTCGATGTACTGGCAAAGGCAGGTCATACGCCTGAAGCCATCTTAGAAAATTTGCCTGAGTTTGAAAATGCTTTGGCATCGTTTAAGGCATCTGAAGAAGTTGCGTCACTGCCCAAAAATGCGTTGATAACGCTGGAAACCCGCATCAGCCAGATGAAGGGGCAAGCCCAACAAGCGATTGAACAGGTCGAACATATCCAGGAAAGGACGCTTTGGCTTGATAAGTATGAGGGGCAGTCCATTGAATCTTTGGACCGGTCTGTCCTTGAAGCGGAATGGGGACAGTTGCCTCAGGTCGCGCAATCTGATTATTTGCCGTTGGTTAAACGCTATAACGCGTTGCGTGAGAGGATCATTGCCTGCGAGAACCAGCGCAAAAAAATACTGAAAGCTGAGGATGAAGCGCGTAAAGAAGAAGAACGCAAGCAACTGTTGGCAGATACTGCGCAAGAGCGGGAGTCTTTTTGCGAGCATCTTCAGGCCTTGAAGCAAGCGATAGATGCGGGGGCGGTACAGGAAGCACAGCGTCATGCTGAAATATTGGGGCAAATGCACCTTGACAGCCGCGTGATGGATAAAGGGCTTTTGGGTGAATGTGCGCAGTTGCAGTCTGAGCTGCGTAAGCTTACGGGTTGGGCCAAGTGGAGTGACAAGCTTTCTCGAGAAAACTTAATTAAAGCAGCTGAAGGATTACCTGCAAAAGAGTTGTCTATTGATGACTTGGCAGACGCTGTCATGCGTTTGCGTAGCCAATGGAAAGAATTAAACGCGGTGACCGGTATGGCCACACGTGAACAATGGACGACGTTTGATGCGGCTTGCAATAAGGCTTATGAGCCAGTGCTAGTCCATGCTAGGGCGCAAGTCGATGAAAAGAAGAAAAATGTCCGCCATGCAGAAGCGTTAATTGAAGATATTAAGGCGTTTGCTTCCCATTTTGAAGTTACATATGCTGAAGCGATGACGTCGAACCGTCCCTTTGACTGGAAACCGGCGATTAATTTTTACCGTCAGACATTACAGGCTTGGCGTCAATTAGGGATTGTGGGACGCAATGAAAAGAAACGTTTGGATGCCGAAATGTCAGCGGCCCTGTCGCCTGTTCGTGAAAAGCTCTATGAGCAGACGCAGGTCGAAATCAAGCGCCGGGAAGACTTGATTGCAGAAGTGGCGGCTATTGATCCTACCCAATCCGAATCTGGAAAGAAACTGCGTGCACTGCAGCAGAAGTGGCAGACTGTGGCAAAGAATTTCCCGCTGGATAACCGTAAAGACAGCAAACTTTGGGGACGCTTTAAGGAAGTCTGTAGTGCGCTCTATGACAGGCGCCAGGAAAAAGGCCGTCAAGAAGACAAGGAACACCTTGATAATCTGCAATTAAAAGAAGACATCTGCGCCAAGCTTGAAACGCTTGATGCCAAAGAGGGGTTGGAAGCGTTTGATGACTGCTTCTTGACGTTGACCAAGCGTTGGGAAGAAATAGGGCCGGTGCCGCAAGAAACCAAAGCATCGGTTCAAAAACGTTTTGACCAAGCTGTCTGTCGCTGTACAGAAATTTTGAAGCGTTTAAGAAATGAAGGGTTGGCCTCTTCCGTATCTTCTGGATTGGTTGAACGCTTAAGGCTGTGTTCAGAATTAGAAAACCGGATTTTAAGTTTCCTGCCGGATAGTGGTTCGGTAGGTGAAGACATTTCTGATGAAGATTTTGACAGCCAATGGAAAGCGTTGGCGCCGCTTTCAGATAGCCGTCTGGAATCGATGCTTTCCAATCGTTTCTACAAGGGACTCAAAGCTGTTGCTTCAAGAAACATTGCCTATGGCAGGCGGTTGCAACAGAATGCTGCCGCCTTGGTTGATAACCTGTTAAATCTTGAGGTTGCCTGTGGATTACAGGCAGTACCGGTTCCTGAAGAGCCATCTGCTCAGAAAGAGGGGCGGGATGTTGTTGTTAAACTGGCTCCGGTGACTTGTGAAGAAGCCGCGAAAGAACTCCTTGAAACTCCCGCACCAGTAGGGGAACGCGAAATCCGCCGGATTTGCGCTGTCCTTGAAAAGCTGACAGCTTGTGCCTGATGGGGTTGCCCCCATCAGGGTTAATGGCGGGTTTCCGCCGCCTCTGACGAGCTGGCTGAGGAAAACAGTGTCTTGCAGTCGATGACGTCAAAGGTATAGGCTTTGCCGCAATAGTCGCAGTTAATGGTTAACGATCCTTTTTCCTTTAAGGCTTCTTCCACTTCAGACTGTCCCAGCATCTTCAGCATATTGCCGACCTTCTCGCGCGAGCAGCTGCATTGGAACGTGGGTTTTAACGGCTCAAAGTTGGCAGTCTCTTGTTCCCAGAATAGACGGTGCTGTAAGGTTGCGATATCGGTTGCAAGCATTTCAGATGGCGTTAGCGTAGAACCCAATGCCACGAGATGGCGCCAGTCTTCCTCATCTTTGGCACTGTCGGTTAAGGCAACGCCGCGTTCGTCAAGCTGGGCTGGCATCCGTTGCAGGATGACGCCGCGTACATTGTTGGCATCAGCGGCCAGCCAAACACGCGTGTCGAGTTGCTCGGAACGTTTCATATAGTTTTCAATGACTTCCGAGACAGTTGCCCCTTCTAACGGAATAATACCTTGGTAGGGGCGTTGTCCTGGGATTTTGTCGTGGGGATCGAGTGTAACGACACATCGGGCTTTACCATGGGCATTGACCAGATCTTGGAATGTGGCGTCTTCTGCAATGGTCTGGGTGTCATCGAGTTTCGCGGTAGCCCGTACCTGCATCGTGTTGCTGCATTCAACGACCAAAAGCCGGATTGGCCCGTCACCGTGGATCTGCAAGACGGTTGCGCCTTCAAACTTGATATTGGCGCTTAAAAGTACCGTTGCAGCTGTCATTTCACCCAAAAGTTTTGTGACGGGGGCTGGGTAGGCCTTGTGCGCGAGCATGTCGTGCCAGACGTTTGAAAGGCTCACCAAGCCGCCACGGACATTGGCATTTTTAAAGAGGATTTTCTGGACGATGTCTTGCATCTGAATCTCCTAATTCTTGAACCGGTTATTTTTCGTCAGGATTGTCTATTGTGCATTCGCTCCTGTCGATGGGCGCTAGGTTGTCGCGGAAGCGTTCGCGGTTCCAGACATAGTGGTTGGCGGCACGTGGCATACGCTTGGCACGCTCATCATCCATGGTTTTAGCCACGCGTGCGGGAGTGCCCATCAGGACAACGCCAGGGGCAAATGATTTGTTTTCTGCAACCAAGGATCCTGCGCCGACCAAACTGTTTTCAGCAATTACCGAACCGTTTAAGACGGTTGAGCGAATACCGACCATGGCGCCATCTTCCACCGTACAACCATGGAGCATGACCATATGGCCAACAGTGACGTTTTTGCCGATTTTGAGTGGGAAGCCGGGATCGGCATGTAGGATTGAGCCATCTTGGATGTTGGTGTTTTCACCGATTGTGATGCTGTCATTGTCTGCGCGGATGACGACATTGAACCAGACGGAGGCATTGGGACCAATCGTTACATCGCCAATGATGGTTGCGTTTTCAGCAATCCAGGCTGTGGGGTGAATTTTGGGGATCTTATCCCCCAGGCGGTAGATGGGCATATTACTCCCCTGACGGTTAAAAAATGTAATTTTAAATGGCAACGCTATTGCAGAAAAGCAGGGCAATCCCCATGTATGTAATCCGAAGTCATCTTTTTTCCAGAGGCGGCGTCAAAGAAGAATGTCTGCTTGTTATAATTAAAAATTCTGTTTGTTAGATCCAGCTATGAAACTTTCACGTACTGAATACATTGATGCCAATGGCTTAAAGCTTTGCGTGCGTCATTGGGGGCATGAAGATGCACCCAAGTTATTCATGTTGCATGGCTGGATGGACATTTCGGCGTCATTCCAGTTTGTGGTGGATGCATTCCAAAAAGAATGGCATGTCATTGCCCCGGATGTCAGGGGCTTTGGTCATTCGGAATGGGCCAAAGGCGACTATTGGTTGGCGGATTATTTGGCAGACCTTGAAGCGGTTTTAGATTATTACTCACCCGATGAGCCTGTTAATCTAATTGGACACAGCCTTGGCGGGAAGATTACGAGTGTTTATGCAGGCATCCGGCCGAACCGCATTGCACGGTTAATCAGTATGGAAGGTTATGGAATTGCTGAAAACCTGCCCGAAATGGTGCCTGGCCGCATTGAGAAGTGGTTGGATTCAAAGAAAAATCCGAAGCGCTTGCGTCCGTATAAAGATCGTCAGGCAGTGGTCAATAAATTGATGGCCAATAATCCACGTTTAACGGAAAAACGTGCTGATTTCTTGGCAGATTATTGGGCTGAGCAGACGCCAACGGGCGAATGGAAGTTTTTGGCGGATCCTAAGCACAAGCTGGTGCCGTCGTTAACACGCCTGGATGAAATCTTGGCCTGCTGGAAGCGGATTACAGCGCCCGTGATGTTTGTGGAGGCGGAGCATTCGTGGATGGGTATCCGCCGGCGAGATCCGGAGCATGCGCAGGAAGAAATTATCCGGCGTGCGTCCTGTATCCCGCAGTTGGAGTATGTGGTTGTGATGGATTCCGGCCATATGATGCAGCACGACCAACCTGAACAGGTAGCCTCATTGATAGAACGGTTCATGGATGGGTCAAATGGGACAGTGCGGGAGGATTCGGATGTTGCCGATTGATTTGCATTCGCACTCCCGTGTTTCAGACGGGATTTTGACCCCGGCTGAGTTGGTCAGGCGCGCGCATCAAAACGGCGCCCAGATGCTGGCGTTGACTGACCATGATGAAGTGGGGGGTATTGCTGAAGCCAAGGCAGAAGCCGCACGCTTAGGGATGACGTTGGTCTCAGGTGTTGAAATTTCGGTGACTTGGGCAGGGAAGACAATCCATATTGTTGGGCTGCATGTGAATGAAAACGATCCTGTTTTGGTTGACCGTCTCTTTCACAATCGTGACGGCAGGAAAGCACGTGCTGATCGGATGGGGGAGCGCTTCCAGGAATTGGGTATCTTAGGTGCGTATGAAGGGGCACTCGCTTACGTGACGAATCCTAGTCTGATTTCGCGTAAGCATTTTGCCAGGTATCTGGTTGAAGCGGGGGTGTGCCCCTCTGTTAAGAAAGCGTTTGACCGGTATTTGAAAGAAGGTGGGCCTGCTTATATTGCACACCAATGGGCGACGTTGGAGCAGGCTGTGACATGGATTTTGGATGCCGGTGGTATGCCGATTGTTGCGCACCCAGGACGCTATGGGTTGTCTGACTTGGCGATGCATGAGTTCTTAACTGAATTCAAGCGTTATGGTGGTGTAGGGATTGAAGTGGTCACAGGTAGCCATACACGGGAACAGTACCCCATCTTTGCGGGAGTGGCTAACCGTTACGGTTTTTTAGCATCGTTGGGCTCTGATTTTCATGCACCTGAAGAGTCCACTGTTGATGTTGGGTGTTTGCCGGACTTTCCAGGCAAAGTGAACCCTGTATTTGAGGCGGAAGCTTTCAAGGATCGTCTTTAAGCCTTTTGCTTCGAAGTGATTTTTGCAGGAATTTACACTTTCTAAATGGGTTAAGTGGTGTTCCTGTTAGTATTTGCGAACATATGATTTTGATTGGAGATTTTCAGTGAAAAGAACCTTTCTTTTTATTCTGACCAACATTGCTGTGATTGCAGTGATGTCGATTACGTTGTCATTGCTGGGAGTCAACCGCTATCTTACGGCACGGGGCATTGATTTTCATGCGCTGCTGATCTTTTCGTTGGTCTTGGGTTTTACTGGTTCCATCATTTCGCTTTTGATGAGTAAAAAAATGGCGAAGTGGTCTACTGGTGCCGTTGTGATTGAACAGCCAAGAAACCATGCGGAACGGTGGCTTCTGGATACTGTTGCTCGCTTGTCGAAGGCTGCAGGCATTAAGATGCCAGAGGTTGCAGTCTATGATGGTGAACCGAATGCCTTTGCAACGGGGGCATTTAAGGATTCTGCGTTGGTTGCGGTTTCTACCGGCCTGTTGCAGAACATGAACCACGAAGAAGTCGAAGCCGTTTTGGGACATGAGATTTCCCATGTTGCCAATGGCGATATGGTGACCTTGACGTTGATCCAGGGTGTTGTTAATACCTTTGTGATTTTCCTTGCGCGCGTAGTGGGTTTTTTCGTCGACAGTTTCCTGTCGCGCAATTCCAATGAAAACCGCAATGTGGGCGGCATCGGATACTTCTTTACTGTGATGGCTTGTGAAATCCTCTTTGGCTTTGTCGCCAACATCATCGTGGCTTGGTTTTCCAGGCGCCGTGAATTCTATGCGGATGCAGGCTCTGCTACATTAATGGGGGACGGTCGTCCGATGGAACATGCCCTCTATCGATTGGGCCAGATGCAGCCTAGCGCGTTGCCTAAGAATATGGCTGCTTTTGGGATTAATGGTGCAGGCGCGCTCCTGTCGCTTTTTTCAACTCATCCGCCGATTGAAAAACGCATCGAAGCGTTGCGCAACCGGACGTATATGTAAGTGGGGTATGGTATGTCAAGTCAGTATATTGAGGTTCATCCCCAAAACCCTCAACAGAGGATGATCAAGAAGGCGGCAGATATTCTGCGCGCGGGCGGTGTGATTGCTGTTCCTACGGATTCGAGCTACGCATTGGCTTGCCGTTTGGATGATAAGGCGGCGGTTGATCGGATCCGTTGGATTCGCCAGATTGATGAAAAGCACCTGATGACACTCTTGTGCCGAGATTTACGTGAATTGGGTTCTTACGCTCGTGTAGACAATGCGGCATACCGGTTGCTCAAGATGGCAACCCCAGGCGCTTATACATTTATTCTGCAGGCATCCCGTGAAGTGCCTAGGCGCTTATCGCACCCGTCCCGTAAAACGATTGGCCTTAGGATTCCAGATAATCCGGTAATCCAGGCCATCCTTGAGGAAATAGGGGAACCCTTGATTGGGACGACCATTATTCTGCCAGACCAGGAAGACCCATTGACGGAAGCTTACGATATCCAAGAGAAGCTTGAAAAACTCGTGGACGCAGTTGTGGATGGGGGAGCCTGTGGGCTGTTGCCGACAACCGTCATTGACTTAACGGATGGCGAACCGAAACTGGTTCGTAAAGGCCGGGCTGATCCGTCTGAAATCGGTGTTTCTTAAAAACGTATTCGACTATGGATTTCCAGTTGCAAAGCTTCGAGAGTTTGGTTGAAACCGTCCTCGTTTGGGCGATTCCCCTGCTGACGGCCATTACGTTGCATGAGGCGGCGCATGGTTGGGTGGCTTACCGCTTGGGGGATGCCACGGCTTACCTACAAGGGCGTGTGACGTTAAACCCAATCAAGCATATTGACTTGCTGGGAACCATCATCATCCCGCTCGTGCTTTTGGCAACAGGCAGTCCCTTTATTTTTGGCTATGCAAAGCCTGTACCTGTGAGCTTTTCTGCGTTGCGGCATGTACGGCGCGATACGTTTTTAGTTGCTCTGGCAGGTCCTGGGTCAAATTTATTGATGGCGTTTGTCTGGAGTCTGCTGAAGTTGGTGCTGCTTTTAACGGTGCCTGGTAATGTTTTCTTGATGAAAATGGTTAATGCCGGCATTCTCGTGAATCTCGTCCTTTTTGCGTTCAATCTTTTCCCATTGCCACCAATGGATGGAGGACGCATAATGACAAGTTTGCTACCGCCTGACTTGGCTGAGAAATTTGCTAGGATTGAGCGGTATGGCTTTTTCATTTTAATGGGATTGATCTACGTTGGCGTTACCTCCTATTGGATGCGGCCTGTAATGATGTTGGGACGCTGGTTGATCAACCTTTTCATTTATCCATTATTGTATTTTTTGGGGCTGACTTAAATAGCGAAAGCTACTGATGGTCTGAAATTGATTATGGCAGAGAAGAAAATCATCCTGACGGGAGACCGCCCAACGGGGCGTTTGCATCTTGGACACTATGTTGGATCCTTGATGCGTCGTGTCGAAATGCAAAATTCCGGGCTTTACGATGAAACCTATATCCTGATTGCTGATGACCAGGCGCTTACCGACAATGCAGACAATCCGGGTAAAATCCGCGACAACATCATCAATGTGATGTTGGACTATCTGTCTGTTGGGATTGACCCTGCAAAGACGACAATCTGTGTGCAGTCAGCTTTACCTGCCTTGCATGCACTGACGTTCTATTACCTGAATCTTGTTACTACGTCGCGCCTGTCTAGAAACCCAACCGTTAAAGCGGAAATCCAGATGCGTGGCTTTGCTGAAGAAGGTTTGCCGGCCGGGTTCTTTACGTATCCCGTTTCCCAGGCGGCCGATATCACGGCGTTCGATGCGACAGTTGTCCCTGTTGGCGAAGACCAGCTTCCGATGATTGAGCAGACTCGGGAAATTGTGGAGCGGTTTAACAGAACTTACGGCGAAACGTTGGTCATGCCAAAAGCTTTGATTCCTGAAAATGAAACGCAGCGCCGTTTGCCGGGTGTCGATGGTAAGGCAAAGATGAGTAAGTCATTGGGTAACTGCATTTACTTAAGCGATTCTGCCAAAGCCGTCAAAAAGCAGGTGAATGGCAAGATGTTTACTGATCCATTGCACCTGCGAATTGAAGACCCAGGTCATTTGGAAGGTAATGTGGTCTTTGCCTATCTTGACGCATTGTGCCGTGATGAACACTTTGCAGAATATTTGCCTGATTATGCCAATTTAGATGAAATGAAGGCGCACTACTGCAAAGGCGGCTTAGGTGATGGGACGTGTAAAAAGTTCCTGATCAATATCCTGGAAGAAAGGCTTAAACCTATCCGTGAAGCCCGCGAAAAATGGGCAGCAGACATTGATACTGTCTACGATATATTGCGTGAAGGGACGCAAAAGGCGGTTGAAAAGACCAATGCAACGTTAGCGCGCGTTAGGAAAGCTATGCGTATTGATTACTTTGACAGCCGCGTCATTGTCAAAGAATGGGAGGCGCTCTTAAGACAGACCAACCAGTAATCGGTACGCTGTTTTCAGGGTGGTTTCCCTCTACTAAAAGCGTCTGTTCCTCAGACGTGATACGGCTCTTTTCGGTTTACGGAAAGAGCCGTTTTCGCTATAATCGAGAAAGCGTATATATTCAACATTCATCATAGTACCTGCGTCGTCCCTTTTCCAAGCCAGATGACCTGTTCTGAAGAGGGCAGGCAAAGGTTTTTGCACGGACAAAATGCGGGGAAATGGTGTGATAAAGGAGTTACCTTGCAATTCCCTTTTGGTCAACAGACCCCGGCTGTACTGGCACTGGCAGACGGTACCATTTTCAACGGTTATTCGATCGGTGCTCCGGGTGAAACTACCGGTGAAGTCGTCTTCAATACCTCCATGACGGGTTATCAGGAAATCCTGACGGATCCCAGCTATACAGGTCAAATCGTTACCCTGACTTATCCCCATATTGGTAATACTGGGGTCAATCCAGAAGATATTGAGTCTGGTAACACAAAGATTCAGGCAGCGGGCTTTATTGTCAAAGATGTTCAGCCTGTCATGTCCAACTTCCGGGCGACTCAGTCGTTACCGGATTACCTGAAAGAACAGGGGATTGTGGCAATCTGCGGGATTGATACCCGTAAACTGACCCGTATCCTGCGAACCAAGGGTTCCCAAAGCGGTGCGATTGTTGTCGGCACTGACAAGGAGAAGGCGCTGGCACTGGCAAAAGGATGTCCAAGCTTGTCAGGGCAGGATTTAGCTAAAGTGGTCAGTGTTGATCAGCCGTATGACTGGCACGAAGCGTGCTGGACATTGGAAAGTGGCTATAAAGAGCCTGGAAAACCCCAGTACAATGTTGTGGCTTTTGACTTCGGGGTTAAACGTAATATTTTAAGGATGTTGACAGAACGTGGTTGCAATGTGACGGTTGTGCCAGCACAGACACCAGCTGAAAAGGTGCTTGAGCTCAATCCTGATGGTGTGTTCTTGTCAAACGGGCCGGGCGATCCACAACCTTGCGACTATGCGATTGCGGCTGCCCGTACTTTGATTGAAAAAGGTATTCCAACTTTTGGCATTTGCTTGGGGCATCAGATCATGGCGCTTGCATCAGGTGCCAAAACAATGAAGATGAAGTTTGGCCATCACGGCGCAAACCATCCGGTACAAGATTTGGATTCCGGCCGAGTGCTGATTACGTCCCAGAACCATGGTTTTGCAGTTGATATCGAAACGTTGCCAGCGAACTGTCGCGCAACGCATAAGTCGCTGTTTGATGGTTCCTTACAAGGTTTTGCTAGGACAGATAAACCTGCCTTTTGTTTCCAAGGGCATCCTGAAGCGTCACCAGGACCTGAAGATGTCGGGTACCTTTTTGATCGTTTCATTGATTTGATGGCTAAGGCCAAGGCAGGCGAGAACAAGACTGCCTAAGGCGGGTGAATAAAACGCCGCTTTTGTGAGGAAGCGGCAGGACAGGTGTGCAGAAAAATGCCAAAACGTACAGATATTAAAAGTATTCTCATCATAGGAGCAGGTCCGATTGTCATCGGACAGGCATGTGAGTTCGACTACTCCGGCGCACAGGCGTGTAAAGCGTTGCGTGAGGAAGGCTATCGGGTAATCCTGGTCAACAGTAATCCTGCAACGATCATGACCGATCCCAATATGGCCGATGTCACCTTTATTGAACCAATCACCTGGCAGGTTGTTGAAAAAATCATTGAAAAAGAAAGGCCAGATGCGATTCTGCCGACGATGGGTGGTCAGACTGCATTGAACTGCGCGTTGGACTTGTATCGTAACGGTGTCCTTGAAAGATATAACGTCAAACTGATTGGTGCTTCTCCTGAAGCGATTGATAAAGCGGAAGACCGCTTGAAGTTTAAAGAAGCGATGACCAAGATTGGCTTGTCTTCTGCGCGGTCTGGTATTGCGCATTCGTTGGACGAAGCTTGGGAAGTGCAGGGGCGTATTGGTTTCCCCGTGATTATTCGCCCGTCGTTTACACTGGGGGGGACCGGTGGTGGTATTGCCTATAACTCAGAAGAATTTGACACCATTTGCCGTCGTGGTCTTGAAGCGTCACCAACCAATGAACTGTTGATTGAAGAATCTTTGATTGGTTGGAAAGAATTCGAAATGGAAGTTGTCCGTGACCGTAAGGACAACTGCATTATTGTTTGTTCGATTGAAAATTTAGACCCGATGGGCGTCCATACGGGGGACTCGATTACGGTTGCACCAGCGCAGACCTTGACCGATAAAGAATATCAGTTGATGCGTAATGCTTCGATTGCGATTTTGCGTGAAATCGGGGTTGATACGGGTGGTTCCAACGTCCAGTTTGCGGTTAATCCTCGCGATGGGCGCATGATTGTCATCGAAATGAACCCACGTGTCTCGCGCTCTTCTGCGTTGGCGTCTAAAGCGACCGGCTTCCCGATTGCAAAAGTTGCTGCCAAATTGGCAATCGGCTATACCTTGGACGAATTGAAAAACGAAATCACCGGTGGTGCAACGCCAGCATCTTTTGAACCGTCAATCGACTATGTCGTCACGAAAGTGCCGCGCTTTACTTTTGAAAAATTCCCACAGGCCGATCCACACCTGACGACCCAGATGAAGTCTGTGGGCGAAGTCATGGCGATTGGCCGTACATTCCAGGAATCCTTCCAGAAAGCATTGCGTGGGCTTGAAGTCGGTGTCGAGGGCATGAATGAAAAGACGAAAGACCATGAAGTCTTGCGCGTTGAATTGGGCGAACCTGGACCTGAACGTATCTGGTATGTGGGTGATGCCTTTGCTCAAGGCTTTACGTTAGAAGAAGTTTATAACCTTACCCATATTGATCCTTGGTTCTTGGCACAGATTAAGGAAATCGTTGACATTGAGCTGTGGCTTGATGAACAGAAGTTTGAAGATCTTGACCGTGATACACTCTTTAAGCTGAAACAGAAAGGCTTTTCTGACAAGCGTCTGGCATGGCTCCTTAAGACGACGGACAAGGCTGTTCGCGAAAAACGTCACGCATTGGGGTTGCGCCCGGTTTATAAACGCGTTGATACGTGTGCTGCCGAATTTGCGACCGATACGGCCTATATGTACTCCACTTATGATGAGGAATGTGAAGCCGAACCAACGGACAGGAAAAAAATCATGGTCTTGGGCGGTGGGCCAAACCGTATCGGCCAAGGGATTGAATTTGATTATTGCTGTGTCCATGCAGCCATGGCAATGCGAGAAGACGGGTACGAAACCATTATGGTGAACTGTAACCCTGAAACCGTATCGACCGACTATGACATTTCCGATAGGCTTTATTTTGAACCGTTGACGTTGGAAGACGTCTTGGAAATCGTTGACCGCGAAAAACCGTATGGTGTTATTGTCCAGTATGGTGGCCAGACACCACTGAAGCTTGCATTGGATTTGGAAGCCAATGGCGTACCGATTATCGGGACATCGCCAGATATGATTGACGCGGCGGAAGACCGTGAACGCTTCCAGAAACTCTTGAAAGACTTGGATCTGCGCCAGCCGCCAAACAGGACGGCAAGGACAGATGCCGAAGCGATTGCGCTGGCTGAAGAAATTGGTTACCCGATTGTGGTTCGTCCATCCTATGTCTTGGGTGGTCGTGCGATGGAAATCGTTCACGACAAGGTCGGGCTTGAACGTTATATGCGTGAAGCTGTTAAGGTCTCCAACGATTCTCCTGTACTTTTAGACCGCTTCTTAAATGATGCGATTGAATTGGATGTCGATTGTATTTCCGATGGTAAGCGTGTCGTGATAGGTGGCGTGATGGAACACATTGAACAGGCTGGCGTCCATTCTGGTGACTCGGCATGTTCTCTGCCACCGTATTCTTTGTCTGCTGAAACCGTTGAGGAATTGAAACGTCAGACCATTTTGATGGCTAAAGGTTTGAATGTTGTGGGGTTGATGAACGTGCAGTTTGCTATCCAACGTCAGGAAGTCGATGGTCAGGTCAAAGATGTGGTCTTCGTGCTTGAAGTCAACCCACGTGCTTCCAGGACAGTCCCATTTGTTTCTAAGTCTACGGGGCGTCCGCTGGCCAAGATTGCTGCTCGCTGTATGGTCGGGCAGTCGTTGGACGACCAGGGGATTTTCGGAGAAGCTGTTCCGACACACTTCTGTGTGAAGGAAGCTGTTTTCCCATTCGTCAAGTTTCCTGGTGTCGATACCATTTTAGGACCTGAAATGAAGTCGACTGGTGAAGTCATGGGTGTTGGCCGGACGTTTGGTGAAGCGTTTGTGAAGGCTCAGATGGCAGCCGGTACGACATTGCCGCGTTCTGGTAAGGTCTTCGTATCGGTGAAAGACAGTGACAAACCTCGTGCGGTTAAAGTAGCAAAAGATTTGATTGACTTAGGCTTTAAGGTTATGGCGACTAAAGGGACTGCACAGGTTATCCGTGATGCCGGCCTTGAGGTGGAACAAGTCAATAAGGTTGCAGAAGGCAGACCGCATATTGGGGATGTCATCAAGAACCATGAAGTTGTTTTAATCATCAACACGGTTGAAGAACGGCGTACAGCAATCCAGGATTCACGGATTATCCGAACTTCTGCGTTGGCTGCACGGATCAACACGATTACAACGATTGCAGGTGCTGAGGCAGCTGTCCAAGGGATTGCGAATATGGATAGCATTAATGTTTATGACTTGCAGACACTCCATAGCCATTTGCACTGATTAACTTGATAAGGTAGGCGGGGCTTGATGGTGCGAAAGCACCCTGGCCTCGCGGTTTTTTTAAGAGAAAGAAAATAAGATGAGTTCTATCCCAGTGACCGTCCGCGGTGCGCAGATGATGCGGGACGAGTTGCATAAATTGAAGACGAAAGACCGTTATGAGGTTGTTGCGGCCATTGCTGAAGCCCGTTCGCATGGCGATTTGTCTGAAAACGCAGAATATGATGCAGCCAAGGAAAGACAGGCGTTTATTGAAGGGCGTATTGCAGAACTGGAAAGCAAGCTGAGCTCAGCCCAGGTGATTGACCCAACAAAATTAAATACCAATGGACGTATCGTCTTTGCGGCTACCGTTGAACTCGAAGATTATGAAACGGGTGATGTCGTCCGTTACCAGATTGTGGGTAATGATGAGGCAGATCTCAAGGAAAATAAGATTTCTGTGACGTCACCCTTGGCTAGGGCGCTGATTGGTCATGAAGCAGGTGACGTCATCGAAGTCCAAGCACCCAAAGGCGTCCGTGAATACGAAATCTTGGATGTTTTGTTTATTTAATCGAGTTAGTGGGCAAGCGCTTTTTTCTTGGCGCTTGCTTGGCGTGGTTTGCGACGTTTGACCAGCCCACCTGCGGTTACACGTTCATTGCCTTTGATTGTGACCTTCTTGACGCGGTTGCGGATAGCGCCTGAGCCAGGCTTGAATGTCACCACCGTTTTCATCCCACCTTTCGCATAGGAAGGGGTGTTGTCGGTATCCTTTTTCGGGCGGTAGATGACAAGGAGTTTGCCGATATGCTGGATAGGCGCTGCGTTAAGCTTGGCACAGATTTCCTGTAGGATGGATATGCGGTTCATCCGGTCGTCACCGAATACGCGAATCTTAATCAGCCCATGGGCATTGAGGCTCGAGTCAATTTCTTTCATGACGGCATCGGTAAGCCCAGCATCGCCAATCATGACGACAGGGTGCAGGCTGTGGGCCTGTGCTTTCAAGGTGCTCCGTTGGGATGGGGTGAGCTTTAGCATGGTACTCCTTTGCAGAAAACTGTATTCTACCAAATTATGGCGTCAAGCCCCTTGCTTGAGCTATGTGGATATAAACCTGATCATATTGTAATAATCACCATTGTTGTGGATAATGCCTCCTTCGGGTGGGCCCCTTCCTTTGGGATGGGATAGGAGACCATTTCTTGCTACAGGTAAGAGTGTCTTTTCCCGACGGACCAGAATCTCCCAGGTTAATGGGGGGCAAAGCTTATTCGTATGGCAAAGAATAAATTCAACAAAAGCTGGATGAGAAACCATCTGGACGACCCATATGTCCGTCTTGCTCAGAAAGAGGGATATCGGGCACGGGCCGCCTATAAATTAAAAGAAATCGACGAGGATGCCCACTTGATTAAGCCAGGTCAGGTTATCGTTGACTTAGGCTGTGCGCCAGGCAGTTGGTCCCAGTATGTGGCACGCAAATTAAAGAAAGGCACCGGCGATGATCTAAATGGCACCGTTGTCGGGTTGGATCTCCTGCCAATGGAACCAGTCCCAGGTGTTCATTTCTTCCAAGGTGACTTCCGCGAAGAAGAAACGTTGCAAAAACTCGAAAATCTCCTGGAAGGCCGTGGCGTTGATCTGGTCTTGTCTGACATGGCACCAAACTTGACTGGTGTAGCGGTGACCGATGCGGCCCGCGTCGAATACCTGATGGAACTGGCCCTTGATTTTGCCCAGAACCATTTAAAACCTGGTGGTTCGCTTTTGGTGAAATGCTTTAATGGCAGCACGTACAACAGCATCCTCGCGGCGTTTCGCGATACCTTCCAGAGTGTCACTGTTAAAAAGCCCAAGGCAAGTCGTGACTATTCCGCTGAAGTTTTCTTGTTGGGACAGCGCTTAAAGGTACCTTCAGGTAAAGTCTAGCGTCAGGGCGTTGCCGGTAAATGGTTGAGAAAGCGCTTAAATCGTTGCATTTTTGTGCAATTTTGGACGGGGTTGCGCATGGCCTTATTCGAGAATTTTCAGCAGTTTTCAGGTAAAATGCAAGTTTATGTCTTAAATTGACGCACCTGCGTTCATGTCAAGGAGTATTTGTGAACAATATGTTTGTGAGGGTGGGCATTTGGACCGCCATCATTATCGTCTTATTGACGACGTTCAAGCACTTTACTGACCGGAGTAATTCCGACAGTATTGAGCCAATCAACTATTCACAGTTCCTTGATGGCGTGAAGAATAAACGCATCAAGGAAGTGGTCATTGAAGACAGAACCATTACGGCTACTACATCCGAAGGCAAGCATGTCCGTACTGGGGTGACTTACCTTGACCGTGGTCTGGTTGGGGACTTGGTCGACAATGGCGTCCAGTTCGACGTCAAACCACCTGAAGAACCTTCTTTCTGGTCTCAGATTCTGATTTCCTGGTTCCCAATGATCCTGTTGGTTGGCGTCTGGATTTTCTTCATGCGCCAGATGCAAGGTGGTGGTAAGGGCGGTGCCTTCTCTTTTGGCAAGTCCAAAGCCCGTATGATTGACCAGAAGAACAATACCGTGACGTTCAGTGACGTTGCTGGGTGTGACGAAGCCAAGGAAGAAGTTGCGGAAGTTGTTGATTTCCTTCGTGATCCAGGCAAATTCCAAAAGCTGGGCGGTCGTATCCCTCGTGGTATGCTCTTGGTTGGCCCTCCGGGAACTGGTAAGACACTCTTAGCCCGTGCGATTGCGGGTGAAGCGCAGGTGCCTTTCTTCTCCATTTCAGGCTCTGACTTCGTTGAAATGTTTGTGGGTGTCGGTGCATCGCGTGTCCGCGATATGTTTGAAAACGCGAAGAAACACAACCCTTGCATCGTGTTTATCGACGAAATCGACGCAGTCGGCCGTCATCGTGGTGCCGGTATGGGGGGCGGCAACGACGAACGTGAACAGACGTTGAACCAGCTGCTTGTTGAAATGGATGGTTTTGAACCGAACTCCAGTACGATTGTTGTGGCGGCAACCAACCGTGTTGACGTTTTGGATAAAGCACTGCTCCGTCCAGGCCGATTTGACCGCCAGGTTGTGGTGCCGTTGCCCGATGTGAAGGGACGTGAACAGATCCTGAATGTTCATATGCGCAAAGTGCCGGTTGCACCAGATGTCGACGCCAATGTGTTGGCACGCGGTACCCCGGGCTTTTCAGGGGCTGACTTGGCCAACTTGGTGAATGAGTCTGCACTTTTTGCAGCGAGGAAGAATAAACGCCTGGTTGAGATGCAGGACTTTGAAGACGCCAAAGATAAGCTCCTGATGGGGCCGGAACGTAAGTCCTTTGTGATGCGTGAAGAAGAACGCCGTAATACGGCATTCCACGAATCGGGGCATACTGTGGTAGCCAAGTTGCTGCCAACGGCTGATCCTGTCCACAAGGTCACCATCATGCCGCGTGGCCAGGCATTGGGCTTAACTTGGCAGTTGCCAGAGCATGATCAGGTCAATATGTATAAGACCAAGATGCTCGAAGATATCTCGATTCTCTTGGCTGGCCGTATTGCAGAAGAAATTTTTATGCACCAGATGTCAACCGGTGCATCGAACGACTTTGAACGTGCCACAAAACTCGCGCGTGCCATGGTCACACGCTTTGGGATGTCCGAAGAACTGGGTGTTATGGTTTACGATGATACTGAACAGGATATGTTTTTTGGTGGCCGTATGTCTTCTAAGACAGTTTCTGAAGCAACGCAGCAGAAAGTGGATGCAGAAATCCGCCGTATCCTAGATGAACGTTATGCTGTTTCCAGACAGCTCTTGGAAGCAAACCGTGACAAGGTTGAAAGGATGGCAGAACTGTTGCTTGAACATGAAACCTTGGATGCGCATCAGATTGATGATGTCATGAATGGTGTTGCACCGGCTCCGGTTCCACCGGCTGCACCGACAGACGGTCAGGCTGCACCAGCACCAGCGGTATGATCGATCAGTGAAAGGATGAAAGGGTAGGTCTTTAATTGGACCTGCCCTTTTTCGTGGGAGTTCCAGATGTCTTTTTTCCAGTGTGGACGCTACCGTTTTAATCTCGGGGAAGTGGTAAAGTGTCCTTTAGTGATGGGCATTTTGAATATCACTCCGGATTCGTTTTCTGATGGCGGGCGGTATTTGGAGTTGGGCGAAGCTATCCGTCATGCAGAGCAGATGATTGCCGAAGGGGTGGATATCATCGATATTGGGGGTGAATCGACTCGACCAGGCTCGTTGCCTGTGTCCGTTCAGGAAGAGATTGACCGTGTTGTGCCTGTTGTTGAAGCGCTGAAAGATTGCGGCAAGCCCTTATCCATTGATACCAATAAGCCCCAAGTGATGCGTGCTGTTTTGGATGCCGGTGCAGATATGATTAATGATATCTGTGGTTTTGCAGTCCAAGGTGCAATGGAAACTGTAGCGGATTCAACATGTGGTTTGTGTATTATGCATATGCAGGGTAAACCACAGACTATGCAGGACAATCCCACCTATAAAGATGTTTTCAGTGAAGTCACGGCTTTTTTAAAGTATCAGGCAGACCAATTGATGGCAATGGGGGTTACGTCCGAGCGGATTACCATTGATCCGGGTTTTGGTTTTGGTAAATCGGATATTGATAACATCACGCTCTTAAGGGGCATGAATAAAATGGCGCATACATTGGGTTTTCCTGTCTTAGCCGGTTTGTCCAGAAAAGGGATTATTGGCCGCATTACTGGAAAGCCTGTTGGAAAGCGTTTGGCAGGCAATTTAGCGATGGCGCTGACAGCGACCCAATATGGGGCGAAGATTTTGCGCGTCCATGACGTGGAAGAAACTGTCGATGCACTGAAAGTTTGGTGTGCAGTGCATGAATGAAAAAGAGGGAAGCATGAAAAGACGTTATTTTGGTACTGACGGTGTTCGTGGCCGTGTGGGTCAGATGCCGATTACGCCAGATTTTGTAATGCGCCTGGGGTATGCTGCAGGCAAAGTCTTAACGCGTACAAACAAGGCAGGCACTACCCCAGTTGTTTTGATTGGCAAGGACACGCGTATTTCTGGTTATATGCTTGAAGCGGCTTTGCAAGCTGGCCTTTCCTCGGCAGGCGTTGATGTGATGCTTTCAGGTCCTGTACCTACCCCCGCTGTTGCTTACTTGACGCGTGCGTTGCGCCTGTCAGCAGGTGTTGTGATTTCAGCTTCGCACAATCCCTACCATGACAATGGCATCAAGTTCTTTTCCGCATCTGGTAACAAACTGCCGGATGATTTGGAACTAGAAATGGAATCCTTGATTGATAAACCGATGGAATGTGCACCGTCTGAAAGCTTGGGGAAAGCTGGGCGCTTGGATGACGCGAGGGGACGTTATATCGAATTCTGTAAGAGTACCTTCCCGACTGACTATGACCTGCGAGGCTTAAAAATTGTTGTCGACTGCGCCAATGGTGCAGGTTACAGCGTGGCGCCCTGTGTGTTCCATGAATTGGGCGCTGAAGTCGTGACTATCGGGACGGAGCCTGATGGTATGAACATCAACCTGAATTGTGGCGCAACGGACCTGCGTGCGTTGTCCAAGGCAGTTGTTGAAAACCAAGCTGACTTGGGGATTGCTTTAGATGGTGATGCTGACAGGCTTATGATGGTTGATGCAACCGGTAAGGTTTATAACGGGGATCAGCTGCTCTACCTGATTGCGAAAGATCGGATGTCTTTCAGTGATGTGAAGGGCGTTGCAGGGACTTTGATGACCAATATGGCTGTTGAAGTGGCTTTTAAGGAACGCGAGATTGGCTTCGGCCGTGCGAAAGTAGGTGACCGGTATGTGCTTGAGATGCTCAAAGAAAAAGGTTGGCTCTTGGGAGGGGAAGGATCAGGTCATATCATTTGCTTGGATAAGCACACCACCGGTGATGGTATTATCTCTGCATTGCAGGTATTAAGTGCCCTGCGCCGTCATAAGACGACATTGCCTGAATTTATCAGTGAGCTGATACTCTTTCCACAGACACTGGTCAATGTTCGTGTAACGTCAGGCTTTAATTGGCAGGAAAACGATGAGATCCGTGCTGAAAAAGAGCGCGTTGAACAGGAGCTCGGTGACAGAGGACGCGTTTTGATTCGTGCATCGGGAACAGAGCCGTTGATCCGTTTCATGGTCGAAGCACAGGATGGCAAGATGGCAGAGTCCTTTGCAAACCGTATTGCGGCAAAATGTCCACAGGCTGAGGCCTAAAAGAGGATGTAGGTTGTAATTTGATTGACAAGGTACGGCTTGTTATATAGAATCTAAACCTTCGGGGCGTAGCGCAGCCTGGTAGCGCAACTGCTTTGGGAGCAGTGGGTCGGATGTTCGAATCATCTCGCCCCGACCAGTTTCAAAAGGTTGTCATTCTGACAACCTTTTTTCATATCCAATGTCAAAATATCCTATACTGGTTTTTGCCTGTTTTCAGTCTGGTAGCGTGATGTTGGCATTCTTGACGGCCTTGTGCAATGCCGGCATCTGCTTCATCAGCCCGTCAATCATCCGTGCATGTTCGGCTTCCTTGATCCTGTCATGGTAATGCGAGGGGTTGAGGTAGGTGGCTGAGAAGTAAGGCGATTGGCAGACCACCGTGCCGTATACCACGGTAAATAATGCATAGACAGGGATATGGTGTACCTTGCCGTGCCACTCGCCCAAATCCTTGTCCAATGTATCGCCATCGTTAGGGATGGATAGGACGAACATCAGGGGAGGGTAGTCACCATCGCTGTCTTTCACCAGTGGGAAGTTGTAAAGCTTGGATGAATAGGGAACGAATGCGTTTTTTTCAGAGGTCTTGTCGTTTACCATAAAGTACAACTTGCCGTCGCTGTGCCTTCTGATGAGGGAAACTGTCGTAGGTTCTTTGGTTGGGTTCGTTGTTGCGAGTAATTCGGCATGGGTGACTTTGACTTGCCCAGTCTGGTCTTGGTGTATGGCAAGAGGACGGGCATCCTCGGTGAAAAGCGAATCTGCGGCCAGTGCGGTGGGGATGATGGCTGTGCCCAGGAGCGCTGCTACTAAAAGCGATGTTAATTTTGTTTTGCTCATGGTTGTCTCCCTTTCTTTATTTATGGCCGTTCAGGTAGCTGGATGGTTGCAGCTTTCTGTTTGATGTCTTCAGTAATCGTCCACATATAGACAGTTTTAGGTCCTACTTTTTCTATTTTTTCAGCCGGCCATTCAGGTCCCATATCGGATTCATTCGAGACGACGCGTGTGCCGACCTTTAACTGTTTCCATAAGTAGGGGCGTAATTCGAGGTTAATCTGTTGTGGAAGATATAGGGCGACAACGGTTGCATCTGAAAAATCGACTTTGTAAAAATCGCCTACTTCAAATTTGACGAGGTGTTCAACTTTGGCTGTTTTTGCATTCGCATTAGCTTCTTCAATGCGTTTAGGGTTTAAGTCGATGCCGACGCCACGTGCTCCGTAAATCTGGGCGGCAGCAATCACAATACGACCGTCGCCACATCCTAAGTCATAGACGACATCGTTTTTGTTGACTTCAGCGGTCTTTAACATGCCCTTGACGGTTTCTGGCCATGTAGTGATGAAGCCGGCATCTAGTTTGGGACCGGTGACTTCATCAATGCCGTACATATTCCGACCAAAGAAGATGACCATCAGATGAACCAGGACGGCAATCCCGGCAATAATCAGGATGGTTTTCCATTTTCTTTTTTTCGTGGCTTCCATGATGTGGCTTTTATGATTTACGGTTTCTGGCGTCAAGACGTTTGATTATCCATAGAAGTACCAGTCCAATCAAGAGGACGGCGACGCCAACCCAGGCTGCATTGATGCCACCTAAGGACTGGTCATAGACGTACGAGAGACTCGACCAGAGCATATAGGCGCATGTCAAACAGAAAATCACTGGAATGATTGGGTAGAGCGGTACTTTAAAAGCCGTTTTTGGGCGTGGGTGTTTGCGTAGGATGAAAAGGGAAATACCTGCTAACAGGAAAAACAGCCAGAAAACCGGGGCGGTAAATTCGACCATTGAATTGAAACCACTGCCTGTCAGAAGGCCTAGCGCCGTCAGGGCAATGGATGCGATTCCTTGGATGACCAGTGCATTGACCGGCGTGTTGCGTTTACTGTTCCATACCCCTAGTTTAGATAAGGGTTTCCAGTCTTGTCCCATTGCGAAGCTTGAACGGGCACCGACGATAATCGTTGCATTGATTGATGTGAGTGACGAAAGGGCGACCATCAATGAGACGATTTTTTCTGTGGCATCACCCCAGACGAGTTGTACGGTGTCGGCAGCAATTGTTTTAGAGGAAGCCATGCCAGCGAGTCCTAAGCTTGACCAGTAAGCCCATGTCACCAAGAGGTAAAGGACTGTGATGGCAGAAATGGAAAGGATTAAGGCGCGTACCATGTTTTTGGCGCCGTTTTCCAGCTCTGCACTGATGTAAGCCGCTTCATTCCAGCCTCCAAATGTTAAGAGGACAAACACCATGGCCAAGCCAAAGCCAGACAAGGAGGAGGATGTGGTTGTATGGGGCTGGACAGTTGTTTCAGGCGTGCCGGTGTGCATGAGGTTGAAGTAAATGGCGCCACCGACAATCATGATGAGGCAGATGACTTGGATGGCGGTAAAGAGTGCTTGTGTCCGCATTCCAGTGTGGACGTTTTGGATGTTTAACCAAGTCAGAATGATGATAATGGCAACGGCGTAAATGAATGGCCCTAACTGGGAGCCAGCAGGGCTTAGTGGTAAGAGCCGTTCCATATAATCGCCAAATACGAAAGCCAATAAGGCAATGGAGCCCGTTGTAATGACGGAAATCCTGGCCCAGCCAAAAAGGAATGCAATGGATTTGCCGTATGCCCGCTCAATGAAATGATAGTCGCCGCCTGCGTGTGGGAAGGCAGTGGCGAGTTCCGCATAGCAAAGAGCACCGATGAGTGATACGCAGCCTCCGATAGCCCAAGCGACAAACATCGCTGAAGTGTCGCCTGTCATACCCGCAACGGCAGAAGGGGCCTTAAAGATGCCCGAACCGATAACAAGACCGATGATTAAGACAATCGCTTCAAAGAGTCGAAGGGTGCGCCGTGGCGTACCTTGGTTGGTCGCGTCTTGTGTCTCAGGATGGTCTGTTGCCGGTTTCACAGTTTTACGGTTGGTTTGGTGCTGATAGACAGAGCTGTATTGTATACGACGGCTTGTTTTACCAACAGGAAATCCTGAAGATGGTTTTGAGAAAATCCGGTGAGGCGGCCATAATGGGTAAGATTCAGAAAGGAGGAACAATGTTCAATCAAAGTGTGACGTTGCCAAATGGCATTGCTATGCCGGTTTTGGGATGGGGTACTTGGTTTATCAAGGACAGCCGGGTGGCTGAGGCTTTGCGTCAGGCGGTAGCTATTGGTTACCGGCATATTGATACGGCACAGGGTTACCGTAATGAGCGCGGCGTGGGTGAAGGAGTACGTATTTGTGGTGTACCGCGTGATAAGCTTTTCATTACATCGAAGGTAGCGGCAGAACACAAGTCATATGAGGCAGCTGCTGAGTCGATTGACCAAAGCCTTAAAACCATGGGGCTGGAATACCTTGACTTGATGCTGATCCACAGTCCCCAGCCTTGGGTCGATGTGAACCAGTCGGACAACCGTTACCTAGCTGAAAACCGCCAGGTTTGGAAAGCATTGGAAGATGCTTTGGTTGCCGGTAAGGTGCGCGCTATTGGGATTTCTAACTTCCTCGAGAGCGACATTGAAAACCTCCAGCAGACGGCGGCTGTCAAGCCGATGGTTAACCAGATTTTGTGCCATATCGGCAATACACCGACTGATTTGATTATGTATTGCCAAAAGCACGGGATGGTGCTCGAGGCTTATTCTCCGATTGCACACGGTGAAGCACTAAAGAACCCGGCAACCGGTGAGATGGCGCAGAAATATGGTGTGACCATTCCCCAGCTTTGTATCCGATATTGCCTTCAGCTGGGCATGGTTGTGCTTCCTAAGACCGAAAACCCAGACCATATGCGCGAAAATACGATGATTGACTTTGTCATTTCGGATGCAGATATGGCCGTTCTGAAAACCATGGAACGCATCAAAGACTATGGGGAGCACAGTTACATCCCTGTTTTTGGCGGGAAGAAGCCGCGGACTTGATGCGAGTAGTTTTTTGAATCAGCTTTTGGACTTAAGATAGAGCAGTTGTGAGCCTTGTTGGTTATTGAAACGTAAGGAGGAAATGCATGGCAGACTATAAGAAAGTGGCTTCAGGCTTGTTGGTATCCCTCTTGGGATTGTGTTTGATGGGGCAGGTACAGGCGGCAGGGAAAAAAGCACGGACACAGCATGTCGCCGCCAAGAATGTTCAGCAAACACAGCCGGAAACGGTTGTGCCAGAGGCCACTGAAGAAGAGCAAGGTCTCCAGGTGCCAGGACAGGTTAAGCAGCAGGTGCCGGGTTACTATCGGATGATGGTCGGTGGGTTTGAAGTAACTGCCTTGTTTGATGGTACGTTTGACTTCCACCCGGAAAAATTGCGGAACATGGATCCTGCCCAGGTTAACAAGATCCTCATGCACCACTATGGGCAGAATGTCAAAATCCAGTCGCCTATCAATGCGTACTTGATTCACACGGGGGATCATCTGGTGCTGATTGATACGGGGGCAGGCAAGCTCTTTGGCAAAACCCAACAGGGGCACATCATTGAGAACCTGAAAGCGGCGTGATACCAGCCAGAACAGGTCGATACCATCATTTTGACCCACCTGCACGGAGATCATACCGGAGGCCTAAGTATCGATGGTAAGAAGATTTTCCCGAATGCAACGGTCTACATGAATCAACTGGATCATCAGCATTGGTTGTCAGAACAGACTGCAGCACAAGCGCCATTAGACCGCCAGATTTTCTTCAAACTGGCTCAGCAGTCGACCCGTCAGTATGTTGACAACGAACATTGGAAACCAATTGCAGCGGGTACCGAAATCGTTCCTGGGATTAAAGCCGTTGCAGCTTATGGCCATACCCCTGGTCATACTGCCTTGGAAGTCGTCTCCAATGGAGCCAAACTGCTTGTTTGGGGGGATATTGTCCATAGCCATGCCGTGCAGTTTGCTCATCCAGAAGTGTCCATCGAATATGACTCGGATACTGAAATGGCGAAGACAACACGTTATGCATTCATGAAGCAGGTCGCTGCTACTCATGAACTGGTAGCAGGTATGCACTTGCCATTCCCTGGCATTGGCCATGTTGTTCAGGCATCAGAAGGAACTTATATCTGGATTCCTGTTGAATACGAGCCGGTAGCTAAATAAACTTTTTCCAACCTGGGGGGTACACAAGCCCCTCAGCGAGACTTTACCGCAAATAATGCTGTGGGCATAAAAGGTGTGTGCCTAAGCCGCGTGGGAGGATGTCAAGAATTACCGTTCATCCCGATCAGCTAATTCCCTTGGATGACCGATTTCCTGAAGCGTGCGAGCGACAGAGCAAAAAAGACAATCCCAACCCCTGTCATGGCCAAGAATTCCGGCCAGACAATCGACATTCCCGCTCCCCTGAAGAGGATGGACTGAGCTAGTTTCACATAGTACGTGGTCGGTGTTGCCATCATCACGTTTTGAACCCATTCTGGCATACTTTCTTGTGGGGTTGAACCACCTGAGAGCATCTGCAATGGGATGATGGTCAGGAAAATCAAGAGTCCCAGCTGCGGCATGGATTTGGAGAGCGTTCCTAAGAAAATCCCAATCGCAGCGGCGGCAAAGAGGTAGACGGCGGATGCCAGCAAGAACAGAGGGATGGAACCGATGATGGGTACCTGCATCAGGACTTTGACGATGATGACCAGGCCGCCGCTGGCGCCGATTAGGACAGCTAAGCCGTTCGCCCAGATTTTGGAAATCATGATTTCAGCGGCAACAAGTGGCATGGCCAGTAGGTGCTCCAATGTGCCGTGTTCCCTTTCACGGATATAGGCGGCCCCAACCAGGATGATGGTCAGCATTGTGACATTGTTGATGACCTGGATGACCCCACCAAACCAGAACCCTGTCATATTGGGGTTGAACCGTACGTGGGTGACCAGGTTGATCCTGGATTTCGTGGCCGGTTCTGTCGTCCGGTTCAGGTATTCATTGATTTCATTGTTGAAGATGGATTCAATGTAGCCTGAGCCAATGAAGGCCTGGCTCATCACGGTTGCGTCAATATTCAGCTGTACTGTGGGCTTGCGTCCGGCAATCAGGTCTTTCTGGAAGCTCGGAGGGATGATGATGGAAAACGAGTGGTAGCCCCTGTCCAACGACTGCGTGGCTTCATCCGGTTCCAACAGGTCGGGTGTCTTGAAGTAGGGTTTTGTCAGTGAGTTGGCCAGCCTCATCGAAATCTGGGAGCGGTCTTGGTCCACAATGGCAACTGGTGCGTTGTGCAGTTCCTGCGAGACCCCTTTGGCGGAGCTGTAGATGTTGGCGGTGAAGGCGTAGATGATTAACAGGAGCATGACCTTATCTGACCAGAGGCTCTTCAATTCCTTGAGCCCCAACTGGTAGATGTTGTTGAGATGCGTCATGAACCTGGACACGGCTTCCTCCCGTTACTTTTCCTGTTTCGGCAGGAGTAGCCATGCCAAGAACGTCAGTGCGGGGATGAAACCTGCCAGGCAGCACAGGGGATGGATGACATCCGCAAACTGCAACGCTTTGGTGAAGACTCCACGCGACAGGATGATGTAGTGCGATGCCGGGAAGAATTGCCCGATCCAATAGGCACTGCCTTCCAGGGAACCGATCGGGTCTTTCAGACCTGAGAACTGGGTGGTTGGCAGCATCGTTAAGATTGCCGTCCCAAAAAGTGCTGAAATCTGGGTTTTGGTGAACGTGGAAATCAGGAGGCCCAGCCCTGTCGTTGAGATTACGTAAAGCAGTGCGCCAAGGGTCATCGCTAGGAAACTGCCTTTAATCGGCAGATGGAAAAAGAAGACGGCGCACAGCGTCATCAAGAAGTAACTGGCCATCGATAGGACGACATAGGGCAGTTGCTTGCCCAGCAGGAATTCGAGCTTGGTCACCGGGGTGACATACAGGTTCGTAATGGAGCCGAGTTCCTTTTCTCGGACAATACCCAGTGCCATCAGGACAGCGGGAATAAGCATGAGCAGGAGTGGAATGATGGCCGGTACCATGGCGAATTCACTCTTGAAGTCCTGGTTGAACCGGTAACGTTTCATGAGGGTGGCAGCCGCTTGGTAATCATTACCTGTCATCTCTTTGTTGAGCTCAATCATGTACTGGTTGTGAAGCCCCCTGACGTACCCTAGGATGGTCTCTCCGCGGTAAGGCATCGCCCCATCGATCCAAGCGGCAATTTCGGGATTACGGCCCTGCAGCAGGTCTTTGCCAAAGTTGGGGGGGATCTCAATGGCGACACTCAACTTGCCGTTTTTCATCTGGGTGTCCAAGTCTTCAGCACTTGTCAGGTCAGGTTGTGCGATGAAGTAGCGCGACCCCGTGAAGTTCTGGATGTAATCGCGGGACTGCGGTGACTGGTCATAGTCCAAGGCGGCAAACTTTAAGTTTTCAACGTCCATCGAAATCCCGCCGCCCAGGACAAAAAACAGGATGATACTTCCTAAAATTGCAAAGCCGATACGGATGGGGTCACGCCTGAGTTCCAGGGACTCGCGGAAGGCGTAGGCGAGCATGCGCCTAAAGCTGAAGAAGACGTTACCGGTATCGTGTGAGGTAGCCGGTTCTTCATTTTCACCGGTCGTGAAAGATTGCCTGTCTTTGTCGCCGGTCGCCTCCTCAAGGTATTCAATGAATGCCTGCTCCAGCGTATTGGCGTTTTTCCGCATGCGCAGCTCCTCCGGTGTCCCGCTGGCCAACACCTGCCCGGCATTCATCAGCGAAATCCGGTCACAGCGCTCCGCTTCATTCATGAAGTGTGTCGAGATGAAGATCGTCACATTCTGTTCGCGAGAGAGTTCCACGAGCAGCCGCCAGAAGTCATCGCGCGCTACCGGGTCGACGCCGGATGTCGGTTCGTCCAGGATCAGGAGTTTGGGACTGTGCACCACTGCGACGGCCAGCGACAGTCGCTGGCGGATCCCGAGTGGCAGGGATTCTGCGGAGGAATGGATGTAAGGGCCCAAGCCAAAGCGTTCCACTAGGATACCGATGCGTTCTTTGGCCTTATCGCGTGGCAGGTGGAAGAGGCGGGCGTGCAGGTCTAGGTTCTGCTGGACGGTGAGCTCACCATAGAGGGAAAAGGCCTGGGACATATAACCGACGTCCCGGCGGCTATCGATGTTGTTGGCGTCAACAACCTTCCCGAAGGTTTTAGCGGTGCCCGATGTGGGTGCCAGGAGGCCGGTCAGCATTTTCATGGTCGTGGTCTTGCCACAGCCGTTCGATCCCAAAAAGCCAAATATTTCCCCTTGCGGGATTTTGAAGCTCACATGGTCAACTGCCACAAAGTCCCCGAACTGCTGCGTTAAGCCATCAGCCTCAATCGCCCAATCGTACTGTTTGTTTTCAGGTAGTGGTGGGATGACCAGTTCTTCGTAATTGGCCCGCTTTTCTTCCGGCAAGAATTGGATGAAGGCCTGTTCCAGGGAACTTCTCCCAGTCTGCGCCTTCATCTCTTCGGCAGTGCCTGTGGCAATGACCTTGCCCGCATACATGGCCGCCAGCCAGTCAAACTGCTCGGCTTCTTCCATATAGGCCGTGGCCACCAGCACACTCATCTGTGGGCGGCGTTGCCGGATGGAGTCAATCAATTCCCAGAACTGCCGTCGCGACAAGGGGTCAACCCCAGTGGTGGGCTCATCCAGAATCAATAGGTCGGGATCATGCACCAACGAGCAGCAAAGGCCGAGTTTCTGTTTCATGCCGCCTGAGAGTTTGCCAGCTGGCCTGTCTTTGAATGAGAAAAGGCCGGTGGCCGATGTCAGCTCATCAATGCGTTTTTTCCTTTCTGCCGGTGCCTGTCCGAAAAGCCGCGCAAAAAAGTCGATGTTCTCAGCAACAGATAATGTCGGGTACAGGTTTTTGCCCAGACCCTGCGGCATGTAGGCGATTCTGGGCAGCAGGGCGTTGCGGATGGTGCTGTCACTGATGTCCTGACCTAAGACTTCGATGGTGCCTTGCTGGATTTTCTTGGCGCAGGAAAGCAGGGCCAGTAAAGATGATTTACCGACCCCATCAGGACCGATTAATCCCACCATGCAACCGCTTGGGATAGTCAGGGTCAGGTCATCCAATGCCTTGACCTTGCCGTATTGCAGGCTGACGTTGGACAGTCGGGCGACAGGCGGTTCCATGTCGTTACTTTACCTGTAAGTTGGCAGGCCAGGCGATATCCGGTTTGGTTTTGACCCAACCAACCCCTGGCATCCCTGGTTTGGCAATTGCGCCATGGTCTTTGAGCCATTCCGGGTTGACCTTGAGCTTGACGCGGAACATGAATTTCTCACGTTCGTCTTTCGTTTCCACTTCCTTTGGTGTGAACTGGTTCCTTGGTGACACGTAGACGACGGTACATGGTACGGGGGTGTCAGGTAAAGCGTCTAGCAGGATGCGTGCTTCACTGCCGATGGTGACACTGCCTGCGTCAGCGCTTGGCAGATAGACGTACATATAGACGTCGTTCATATCTAAGAGAGAGAAGACTTTGCCGCCTGGGGATAAGACTTCCCCCGGTTCTGCCAAGCGGTAGAGGATTCGACCGTTGACCGGGGCTTTAAGTGTCAAATCATCGAGGTTGCTTTTTAAGGAAGCAACTCTGGCAATTTTTTCCTGGACGGTCGCATCGGCTTCTAAAACGCGGTTCCTGGCACTGGCCAGGTTGGCATTGGCTGTGCGCATCGTGCTGATGTCCTTATCCAAAGCTGCAGCCGAGATGAAACCCTTCTTAATCAAAGCTTCCGTTCTGCGTAATGTGACCGCTGCAAGTTCTTGTTGGCTTTGCATACTCTTGACGTTTTCACGGGCGACTTGGGCGGCTTCCTTGGCTTGGACAACTGCGGCTTCTGCGGCTTGGATGTCGGCTTTAATCTGTGCGTCGTCTAAAAGTGCGGCGACCTGGCCGGTTTCCAAGTCATCGCCCTCCCGGAAAAGCACTTCGACGAGTTTGCCTTGAACTTTGGTAGAGACAGCAGTCTCAGTGGCTTCCAGCCTGCCATTGCCGGATGCTAAGCCATCAATAACACCAGACGGTTTTAAGAAGAACCAAGCAATTATTGCGCCAATGACGGCGATAATGAGAACGATAATAAGTTTTTTATTCTTCAGGATGGCAGCCATTGAGACGCTCCTTTTTACAACCGGACAGCACTGATACGGTTACACTATAGTCCTTTTAGGATTATAGCCTATGCTGTTACCTTCCAAGTGCTTTTGAGCGTACCAGATGGTGTTTTCTGTGGAAGGTCATCGCGTCTATCTGATAATATCTTGCATCATCTGAAGGAGTATGATTTTGCAGTCTGTACAGCGCATAGTGACCAAGCCACTGGAACTCGTTTGCCCAGCGGGGAGTTTACCTGCTTTAAAACAAGCCGTCGATTATGGGGCAGATACCGTTTATATCGGTTTCCGTGATGCGACAAATGCCCGTAATTTCATGGGTTTGAATTTCAGTGATAAGCATGTGGAGGAGGGGATTGCTTATGCCCATACACGGGGGCGGAAAGTTCTCCTTGCACTCAATACATACCCCCTGCCAGGACAGGTGGAATTTTGGCAGGCTGCTGTTGACCGCGCAGCGCGATTGGGTGTCGATGCGATGATAACCGCTGATCCTGGTTTGATGCGCTATGCCTGCGAGAACTACCCTGATTTACGCCTGCATCTCTCTGTGCAAGGCTCTGCGACAAATTATGATGCCATCAACTTTTATGCGAGGAAGTTTGGCATTGCCCGTGTCGTGTTACCCAGAGTACTTTCCATCGAACAGGTTGAGATGGTCGCTCAAAATACAGCAGTTGAATTGGAAGTCTTTGGATTTGGCAGTCTCTGTGTCATGGTTGAAGGGCGTTGCGCCTTATCTTCTTATGTGACAGGCGATGCCCCAAATAATAAGGGAGTTTGTTCGCCCGCTAAGGCTGTCCAATGGATCAATACGCCTAAGGGGCTTGAATCCCGTCTAAATGGGGTCTTGGTCGACCGTTATGCAGAGGGGGAAAAGTCCAGTTACCCAACAATCTGCAAGGGACGCTATCTGGTTGGTGGTGAAAGTTATTACGCGATTGAAGAGCCTGCGAGCCTAAATACTTTGGCGCTTTTACCCAAGCTAAAAGCTATTGGTGTATCAGCGATTAAGATTGAAGGTCGTCAGCGAAGCCCTGCGTACACGGCGGTGGTGACGAAGGTCTGGCGGGAAGCTTTGGACGCGTGTAATGCGGACAGTACCCATTATCAGGTTAACCCCGCCTGGGATGTGGCGCTTGCCAAACAGTCTGAAGGGCAGCAGCAGACATTGGGGGCTTATTATCGTGCGTGGAAGTAAGCTGGAGAAAAGGAGACTGAATTGAAATTGGCATTGGCGCCCGTCCAGTATTACTGGACAAAGGACAAACTGAGGGCTTTTTACGAAGCCATTGCAGATTCGCCCGTGGATATCATTTATCTGGGAGAGACGGTTTGTTCGCGCCGCCATGAAATGCGTGAGTCCGACTGGTTTGAATTGGCCGAAAAACTCTCTGGTGCCGGTAAAGAGGTCGTGCTTTCCACCCAGGTTCTGCTGGAGTCTGGGGCGCATTTAAATGCCATGCACCGTATTGTTGAAAATGGTCAGTTCATGGTCGAGGCTAATGATATGGGTGCAGCGGGTCTTTTGGAAGGCAAAGGGCCATTCGTTGCCGGTCCTCACTTAAACCTTTATAACCCTGAAGCATTGCAGATTGTGGCGGACTTAGGGGCTATCCGTTGGGTGATGCCTTTTGAGATGAGTTGTGCCCATCTGCGTCAGATGTTGCCGTTTTTGCCTACACAGATGCAATCTGAAGTCTTTGCATATGGACGTCTGCCGTTGGCTTATTCGGCGAGGTGTTTTACAGCAAGGTACCATAACCTCCAGAAAGACGATTGTGGGTTCCGATGCCTCGAATATCCTGATGGCCTGCCGGTTCAGACGCGTGAAGGCCAACCATTCCTCTTGTTTAATGGCATCCAGACGCAGTCGGCCAAAGTTTATAATCTCATCTGTGAGGTCAAGCAGATGAAATCCTTAGGGGTCGATGTCATCCGTGTTGCACCTCAGTCAGATTACATGCCTGAAATCATCGGTATCTTTAAACAGGTGATGGATGATCAGTTGTCTCCAGCAGAAGGGGTGGCGGTCATCCAGTCTTGGATGCCGGGTGAACCTTGCAATGGCTATTGGCAGGGGTTGCCGGGGATGGATTGGAAGGCATAACCGGAAAAAGTTAGAATCATGACGCAGTACAGTATTCCTAAACCGATTGGCCAGATGATGTCGTACCTACCGGCATGGCCAGGATCGGTTGTTTTTGTGGCGCTTTTAAACGATGTCTTAAAAGATAAGCTCCCGGAGGATGTGGCCGAAGCGATGCTGGGTAAGCAGTTTAAGCTTGTGGTGAGCGATGCCGGGTTGCATTTCAATTTTGCGTGGACAAAAGGCGGTTTTGTGCCAGGCTGGGAAGATGCGGAACCAGACCTGATAATTTCTGCTTCTGCACAGGATTTTTACCGTCTAGCCAAGCGTGAAGAAGATCCTGATACGCTGTTTTTCAGCCGTCGTCTTGTGATGGAAGGCGATACCGAACTGGGTTTGATGATCAAGAATACGTTGGACGCGATGGAACTCAATGTCTTTGAATTGCTCAAAGCGTTGCCGGCACAGAAGCTGTCGTCACTCTTTCCTCGTTCAAAGTTTTGTAAGCGTTAGTCAGGCTGCTTTTTCTTTCTTTTTCTTCTTGCGTGGTGTTTTGGAGGCAGCCTGCGGTTTTTCTGCTTCTTTTTGAGGGTTCAATAACCGGATGGTTGCCCTGATTTGTCCCACTTGGCTCTCCAAGTCAGGCATATTGGCCGTAATCCTGAGTTTTTCAGGGCCGTTAAATCGGATATGGCGGTTTTGTTGGATTAGTTCAATAATCCTGACAGCATCAATCGGTGCATCTGGTTCAAATTGCAGTGTGAAAGCTTCGGTATGCGCGTCAATCTTGTTGATACCGATGGTTTTAGCCAAAATCCGCAGGCGGTGGGTGGCAATCAAAGCGCGGGCAGCATCAGGTAGTGCCCCAAAACGGTCAACCAATTCTTCCTGCAGGCTATTGATTTGTTCGTCGGTTTCGCTGCTGGCAAAGCGCTTGTAAAGCGACAATCGTTCATTGACGCCAGCACAGTAGTCTGTAGGCAGTAGCGCAGGCCTGTGCAGGTTGATTTCCGTAGTTGTCTTAAAGGGAGCGTCAAAGTCAGGTTCTTTGCCTTCGCGCATGGCCTTAACCGCTTCCATCAGCATGTCGGTATACATCTGGAAACCTACTTCAATCATTTCGCCAGACTGCTCTTCCCCTAACACTTCACCTGCGCCACGGATTTCCAAGTCGTGCATCGCCAGGAAGAATCCGCTGCCTAATTCTTCCATCTGGCGGATGGCGTCAAGGCGTCTTTGCGCCTGTTTGGTCAGGCTTTGGGTGTCGTGTACCAAGAGATAGGCATAAGCCTGGTGGTGTGACCTGCCGATGCGTCCGCGTAACTGGTGCAATTGGGCGAGTCCAAACTTATCGGCACGGTGCATGATCATCGTATTGGCGTTTGGAACGTCAATGCCGGTTTCAATAATGGTGGTGCAAAGCAATATGTTGTAACGGTGCGCAACAAAGTCTTTCATCACGCGTTCCAGGTCGCGTTCATGCATCTGCCCATGGGCGATACCGATTTTTGCTTCGGGAATCAAGGCTTCGAGCATGGCCTTGCGGTTTTCAATGGTCTCAACTTCGTTGTGCAGGAAATAGACTTGGCCGCCGCGTTTGAGTTCACGCAAGCAAGCTTCTCGGATGACAGAGTCCTGTTCTGAACGGACAAACGTCTTGATGGCCAAGCGTTTCTGCGGCGCGGTTGCAATAATCGAAAAGTTTCGAAGGCCTTCTAATGCCATGCCCAGAGTCCTTGGAATGGGGGTTGCCGTTAACGTTAAGACGTCAACCTGCGAGCGGATGGCCTTTAAGGCTTCTTTTTGTCGGACACCGAAGCGGTGTTCTTCATCGATGATAATCAGTCCTAGGTTTTTGAAGGAGACGTCCTTGGACAAGAGTTTATGGGTACCGATGACGATGTCCACAGATCCTTCGGCAAGCCCTGCGATGGCGGCATTGACTTGTTTTTGTGTCCTGAATCGGGAGAGTTCGGCAATCCGGACCGGCCAATCGGCAAAACGGTTGCGGAATGTCTGGGCGTGTTGCTCGGCTAAAAGGGTGGTGGGTGCTAGGAGCGCTACCTGCTTGCCTCCCATGACAGCAATAAAGGCGGCCCGTAGTGCGACTTCTGTCTTACCAAAGCCCACATCGCCACAAATCAAACGATCCATTGGTTGGTCGGAGGCCATGTCCTTTAAGACTTCAGCAATGGCGGCTTCCTGATCGACTGTTTCTTCAAAACCAAATCCTTCAGCAAAGGCTTCATAGTCCCGCTGTGGGAAGGGGAAAGCAAAGCCTTTGCGCATCGAGCGTTTGGCATACAGATCCAAGAGTTCTGCTGCTGTGTCATGGACTTTTTGGGCGGCTTTTTGCTTGGCTTTATCCCATTGGTCAGATCCCAAGGTATGGAGTGGGGCATCTTCAGGTGAAGCACCCGAGTACCGGGAGATGACATGCAATTGGGCGACAGGTACATAAAGCTTCGCGTCACGGGCGTATTGCAGGTGCAGGAATTCTGTTTCGCCTTCACCCAAATCCATCGTGACTAAACCGCGGTAGCGGCCGATGCCATGGTTGGCATGCACGACTGGATCGCCAATCTTGAGTTCCGAGAGGTCACGGACAACCGATTCAAGGTTAAAGTCTGAGCGTGTCTGTCTGCCTGTCCTGCGTTTACCTGAATAGGCGTAAAGCTCGGTTTCGGTGACGACGGCAAGGTCACCTAGGATATAACCTAGGGCAAAACCATTTTGTGCAGGGGACACACAAAACATAACCGGGTCATCAAAATGGACGAATTCGCTAAAGCTTGCACAAGGCGTGGTCTCAAGATGGAATTCGTTGAAAAGCTGTTGCATGGTTTCACGCCGGCCGGGAGACTCAGCGCAGATCAAGACACGTTTACCAGATTTTTCAATGTAGCGTTTAATGGCTGAAAGTGGGTCATCAGCCCTGCGGTTGACTGCCACATCGGGCAAGGGTGATGAGAGTTCAGACGGTTCATCCCCCTTCTGGAAAATCCAACGTCCAAAGGGTTTGGCGAGTGTGAAAAAATCTTCTTCCGTTAGAAATAAGGATTCTGGCGGCAGGATTGGACGTTCGCGGTCAGATTTTAGAAACGCATAGCGTGAGTTGGTGTCCGCCCAAAAGCGCTGGAATGATTCAGGGATATTGCCCACCATTGCAAAAATGGCGTTTTCGGGGATGTAGTCAAAAAGCGTAGCCGTTTCTTCAAAGAAAAGTGGCAGATAATATTCAATCCCAGCAGAGGCAATGCCGTTTGCAATGTCACGGTAAATGACGGATACCGTAGGATCGCCTTCAATGCGTTCGCGCCAGCGCGTCCTAAAGCAGGTCCGTGAGGTTTCATCCATCGGGAATTCGTGGCCTGGTAGCATCCTGATTTCCCGTACGGGGAAAATCGAGCGTTGGGTGTCGACGTCAAAGGTCTTGATGGATTCGATGGTGTCGTCAAAGAGATCCAACCGATAGGGGAGCTTGGCACCCATCGGGAAAAGGTCAATCAAGCCACCACGGATTGCATATTCACCCGGTGACATGACCTGGGAGACATGGTTGTAGCCGGCAATCGTCAGCTGTTGTCGGAAACGCTTCTCATCAATCGTGTCGCCCTGCTTGAAGAAGAAAGTATGCGCAGCCAAAAAAGAGGGGGGCGCAATACGCAGCAAGGCTGTGGCGGTAGGTACTAAAAGGACGTCGCATTGGCCATTTGTTACCTCATACAGAGTAGCTAGACGTTGTGAGACGAGATCCTGGTGTGGGGAGAATGAATCGTAAGGTAAGGTTTCCCAGTCAGGCAGTAGATGGCATCGCAGTGGGGAATCGGTGTGCGAATCAAACCACGGGACTTCTTCCAGTAGCCTCCTAGCATCAGATGCAGACGCGGTAAAGACAACCAACATCTGGTTTTCTGCCTTAAGCACACGTGCGGCCTGCGCAAGCATCCAAGCGTCTGCCGATCCATGTAACTGTGGCAGGGCATAGCGTTGTCCTGGGCGAGGCAAGAGTTTTTTGAGGTTAAATGGCATACTGCGATGTTGGGTTTATCTGTTTAATTCTATCTTGACGCATAATATGAAACTCACCATTATAAATGGATAGCGCCTATCATGGCGTTTCATTGGTATGGGCATTTGTTTTTGGGGGACATGATGGCAGGGCATCCGTTTGCAATCAGGATAGGCCAGGGCTACGATTGCCATCGGTTGGTGGCAGGTCGTGACCTGATTTTAGGCGGTGTCAACGTGCCGCATGAAAAAGGACTGTTGGGACACTCGGACGCGGATGCACTTTTGCACGCCATCATTGATGCGCTTTTAGGTGCCGCAGGGCTTAAAGACATTGGCACGTATTTCCCTGACTCAGACCCCAAATACCAGGGGGTCAGTTCGCTGCAGCTTTTAGGTGAGACGCTTGAAATGATTACCTCTGAAGGGTATACGGTTGGCAATGTTGATGCGACGGTGATTGCCCAACGTCCCAAGCTGGCACCTTATATCGACCAGATGAAGTGCAATATTGCTGAATATCTGGATATCGATGTTAGTCAGGTTGGGCTTAAGGCCAAGACCAATGAGGGTATGGGAGCCTTAGGCCGGCAAGAGGGCATTGCGGTTTTTGCCGTTGCCCTCTTGGTGAAAGCATAGTAGCCAATCAGCGGCGGAAAACGTCTGCGCCTTTTGGAATGGCGAAGCGGAAGGCGCCTGCGTTAACCGGTGGATTTTTCTTGAAACCTGTAAAATTGACGACCGTTTTATTCCCCATGGCGTCGTAGAGTTCCATCGCACGTGGCATGCCGTTCTGCATCCCGATATTGATCCGGGAAAATTGCGTGTCGCGAAGACGGGGTACGGCTTCAACCCATTCGCAACCGTCATTTGGACCCAAGTCGCGCAGTTTAAAGTTCCTCTCAAGGTTGTTGCTTCCGAACAGGATTGCTGCTGGGCTTGATCCCAAGGCGGCGCCCAGCCGCTTGATGGTGACCTGGTTTAGGTCCTTATCGTAAATATAAAGGCTGACTCCATCAGACTGTAAGGTCTGTACGTAGGGGCTGTGGTACTTCCAGATGAATTTACCTGGACGCGAGAAAACAAAACTGCCTGAGGAGGTTTTGGTAGCGTGGCCTGAACGGATCAAGGTCTGTGTGAAGGTACCGCTGGCAGAACGAGCTGTGGAAGAAAAGCCCTTCAATTGCCCAATCGATGAGGCGCTTGCCCAAAGCGGCGCAACCAGTAGCAGGCAGATGGCAATCAGTTTTGAGAAAAGTTTCATAGTCGTTTCACTTTCTGTTCTTATTTGGCAGTGCGTCATTGTTCATCCGGTTGGGTCGGGACAATCACGTCGCGCGTGCCGTTGCTCTTCATTGGTGAGACAAGGCCGGAGCGTTCCATTTGTTCCAAAAGCCTTGCTGCGCGGTTATAGCCGATGCGCAAGTGGCGCTGAACCATAGAAATCGATGCTTTTTTGTTCTTCAAGACAATGGCGACGGCTTCGTCATATTTCTCATCGGACTCCATATCATCCGTGCCGTAGCCATCTCCGTCTTCATTACCGTCTTCGTCGGAGTTGCCATTGACGAGGTTGTCAATATAGTCAGGTTCACCCTGTTCTTTTAGGAAGGCGACAACGCGGGTGACTTCCTCATCAGAGACAAAAGCCCCATGCACACGCCTTGGCAGGCCAACACCTGGCGGCATAAACAGCATGTCGCCAAGTCCCAGCAGTGTTTCAGCACCAGTCTGATCCAAAATCGTGCGTGAATCCACTTTACTGCTGACCTGGAAAGCGATGCGTGTTGGGACATTGGCCTTAATGAGGCCGGTAATGACATCAACCGATGGGCGCTGGGTAGCCAAGATCAGGTGGATGCCTGCGGCACGGGCTTTCTGAGCGATACGGGCAATCGATTGTTCAATCTTTTTACCGACTGTCATCATCAGGTCAGAGTATTCGTCAATGATGATGACAATCTGTGGCAGTTTTTCCAAGGGTTCAGGTGCCTCTGGCGTCAGGCTAAATGGGTTGCCTACCTTTTCACCGCGTTCTGCGGCATCTTCAATCTTCTTGTTGTAGCCGGCCAAGTTCCTGACGCCTAGCTTCGACATCAAGAGGTAGCGTTTTTCCATTTCAGACACGGCCCAGTTCAAGGCATGGTCTGCTTTTTTCATGTCGATGATGACGGGTGTCAACAGGTGTGGGATGTCCTGATAGATAGACAGTTCCAGCATCTTAGGGTCAATCAGGATCAAGCGGACTTGGTCTGGTGTTGACTTGTAAAGGAGCGAGAGGATTGTCGCATTGATGCCAACTGATTTACCAGAGCCCGTTGTCCCAGCAATCAAGAGGTGCGGCATCCGCGCCAAGTCAGCCACAACGGGTTTACCCGTGATGTCTTTACCTAGGGCAACGGTTAAATTAGATTTTGCGTTGTTGTATTCATCTGAATTCAGTATTTCAGACAGATGAACAATTTGGCGTTTGGGGTTTGGCAGTTCCAAGGCCATATATGTTTTGCCAGGAATGTTTTCAACTACGCGGATGGAGGCCAGTGAGAGTGAACGAGCCAAGTCACGGGATAAATTGACGATGGCTGAACCCTTCACACCGACAGCCGGTTCGATTTCATAACAGGTGACGACAGGTCCTGGGTAAGCCGAGACGACACGTACTTTGACTCCAAAGTCAGCTAACTTCCTTTCAATCAAGCGGCTCGTGTAGTCGAGTGCCTCTGGGCTTGTTGTTGGTTCCTGCTGGGTACTGGCTGGATCCAAGAGCATCAAGGGTGGCAACGTTGGCGTCGTATGGTGGTATACCGGATGGACGGGGGCAGTTGCTGGTGCCAGGCCAGATTGTGTTGTTTCTTCTAAAACGGGTTCCAAAACAGGGGCTGCTACCTGTGTTGATGCCAATGGTTTTCCAATATTGTCTTCAGCGTCAAAAGGCTCTTCCTCCAGTTCGGGTGGCGGTGCCACATCTGGGGACTGGTTTTGGAGGGGTTTTTCATCAAGGATTGGTTCATCAAAAGAGCCCAGTACAGGTTCTGTTGGCCCTGTTGATGCGGCTTCCTGAGATAATGGGACGGTATCCATTGGTTCAGGATTGGTTGCTGTCGCCAAGGGAGTCGGTTCAACGGGTATGTTGGCAACAGATGTCATCGCAGTTGGTGCGCCTGCCAGTGTGGAGACGATGGCTGCATCTGTGCCAGCGCCTGGGGTTGGTGTTTCATTGGTTGGTACAGGTGGTGTGGCAGTAGAAGTCTGCGTTTCGTCTTTATCAGGCTGGGTATCAGTTTTTGCAATGGCGCCAGCCTCTTTGGGTGCTGCGGTATCTGTGGTCGCCTCGATGTTGTCTGCTTTAGCATCTTCGGCACGCTGGCGTTTGAAAAAGAGGAAAGGCCATTCAGCAATCGCACCAATGATTTCAATGATACTTATCCAAGACTTTTGTACAGCAAGGCTAAAACCAATGAAAGCAATCACGCCTAAAAGCGCGGTGCCGCAGGTAAAGCCAAGGTAATATTGTGTGAGTTGTCCGATGACGTCACCGATCAATCCGCCTGGCACGCCAGGTAATTGTGCATCTGTGCGGTACATGCGCAGGTATTCGATACCGGAGCTGGAAACAATCAGCAGGATGAAGCCCACTATTGCACCAAGTTGTCGTAGGAGCCCTTTGTCAGGCAGTTCTTGGTTGCGCAAAATTGCGGCAATGCGACGGAAGCCTGTCCAAAGGCCTTTTAAAAGCGGGACGGCAAGCCACCACGCAGATAGGCCAAAGACAAAAAGCAAGAGATCGGAAATCCAAGCGCCGGTTTTGCCGCCCAAATTGGCAATTGTCTCTGCCGGACTTGCATGCGACCAGCCTGGATCATTACGGTTGAACGTGATGAAAATCAGGAAAAAGTAGCAAGTTGCTGCGGCCAGGACAAGCCAGATGATTTCGTTTTTAAGTAAGTTAAGCGAAAATCCAGCGGATTCGTCTTGTGGAGAACCAGTCTCTTTTGTTGGGGTTGTCATGGCTTTGTAGTCTACCTTCCCACTGCAAAAATCCAATCCTGTAATAATACCAGTAAAGCTTGGTTCCAACCATAGGGGGAAACCTGCTTTAGCTCTACAAAACCCGATTGGGGTGATGTTTGCCGGTAAGTGGCATGGGAGTGTTAATGGGCAGTGTCCGGTTTGTCGCCGGCCACTGCCCACCTGATTTTATCAGTCTGCTTTTTCGACTTTGCTCTTCCAGGTACGCTCTTCTTCTGGAACGGCCATAGCGGCTTCTTCCATCATGGTACCGACAGCTTCGTAGTTGGCTTTAACCCCTGTGCCGGTGTTCTTATATTTCACAGCATTCGAGGATTTGATGCCGATGCTGCCAGCTTCAGCAGCGGCGTCGATGTTGGCACCTAAGAAGATGAATTCCCAGCCATGCTTTTCCTGCAGGTCTGAGATAATTTTCTTCACATCGTCGCGTTTGTATTCCTTACTGGCGTTTTCCATACCGTCGGTAATCAAGACGACGATAACCTTGTTGTTCTTGGCATTGACGCCTTGGGTGGATTTCATCCGGTTTAAGGTATTACCGGTTGCGTCCAACAGTGCCGTCATATTCTGAGGGGCATATTCTGCGTTCGTGAGCGCAGGGACTTCGGCAATGGGTTTGCGGTTGTATAGCGTCTTTTCTTCATTGTTGAAAAGTACGGTAGTTACTGAAACCGGGATACCTGCTTTACGCTGTTTGTCAACCATGGCATTGTAGCCACCGATTGTATCGGAGGTCAGACTGTGCATACTGCCGGATTGATCTAGGATCATGACCAAATCAATATGTTTTGGCTTTTTGACTTTCTTGACTTTGGCAGGGGGTGTCTGCGGATCGGCTGTTTTCTTTTCATCAGCAAAACTGTTGCTGGCTAAGGCGGTCA
Source organism: Oxalobacter sp. (assembly GCA_016291665.1). GTDB lineage: Bacteria > Pseudomonadota > Gammaproteobacteria > Burkholderiales > Burkholderiaceae_D > Oxalobacter. The sequence continues at coordinate 74,899 of JAEEYE010000006.1, forward strand.
AACCGAGTGCCATGAAAAGGCATGTAAGGGCTCTTTTAATCATGTTAAAGGTTCCTTCCCAGTTGGTTTTTCGTAGGACGTTGGCGTATTGCCAACCGCTTGAAGTCATTCAAAGTATCCATATAATAGGAAACCCCTGCGGCATAGGGCAATGGCGTCAGTTAAGAGATTGCCACAATGCTGAGCAACAAGGTAGATGCTATCTGTAAAACTTTGTAAGAAGAAGGATGCAACTCGTGGGGGTCTTGTCTTTCGATGGGCTTGCTATGTGGTAATAAGCTTGGGATACTGTGATGAAAGCTTCAATGGTGAAAGTGGCTGATTTTAAGGCTCTGAAAAAAGCAGTTGCTAAAGCCAATGCCAAACGGGAAAAGGAAGCGCGTGAAAAGGCAGCAGCCAAACGGCAGGCCTTATCTGACCGGGAACTTTTCTTAAAAGGCATCGGCGAAGGGGTGGTGCGTCTTGATGCCTCTGACCGGGTGCAGACAGCGGTGGAACGTCCGAAACCTATCCCGATGCAACGTCTTGCCGATGAAAAGAAAGTGCTGGACGAGTCTCTTTCTGATGAGTTTAGTATCGAAAATATGCTGGACACTGATGACCAGCTTAGTTTCCACCGTGAAGGGCTCAGCATTGATATTGTGAAAAAGCTACGCCGTGGCCATTGGGTCATCCAGGATGACTTAGACCTTCATGGGATGCGGCGGGATGAAGCGCGTGAGATGGTTGTACAGTTCCTTAAAATGGCGGAAGTCAGGGGAATCCGTTGTGTGCGCATTGTCCATGGAAAAGGGTTGGGATCTATCAACAATGAACCAATCCTCAAAAAACTTGTTTTCAAATGGTTGGTGCAGCGCTCGGATGTAATGGCTTTCTGTCAGGCCAAGCCTGTAGATGGGGGCAGTGGCGCCGTTGTGGTGCTCTTAAAGGGGCGTACCAAACCCTGAATTGGATCAGCCGCGAGCTGGCTGGATTTGGTAAACTTACATTTTTGCGTTTTCCCTGTAAAAAGAGGTTTTCATGTCAGTTTCGATGAATAAGTGTTGGTTAGTGGTTTTGTTGGCAGCATCGGCGGCTTTTGCCGTAACGGGGTGTTCATCCAGTAAGGAAGCGGTGGCGGAACTGACGAAGAAAGCTGAAAAAGGGGATGCTGAGTCGATGGTCAAGTTAGCAGACCTCTATTGCCGCGGCAGTTTCGGATTGAATGCCGACGACCAGATCTGTGGCATGTGGATGCGCCGTGCCGCCGAACAGGGACACAAGGATGCCCAGTACCACTTAGGCCGTATGTTTGAAGAAGGTATTGGTATGCGCCGTGATGATGCCCAAGCGTACGCTTGGTACAGCATCGCTTTTGCCAATGGGTATCAGATGGCAGGAGACAAAGCGAAGAAGATTGCCGGGAAACTGTCGCCAAAACAGCGCGAAGAAGCTGACCGCATCATTGAAGCCAATAAGGCCTTGGCTTCTGTCCAGAAACAGTAGGCGCGCTGTTAATTAAACGGGTATCAGATGGCGTTGATACCCGTTTCTCCTGTGCGGATCCTGATGACTTGTTCAACATCCTGAACGAATATCTTACCGTCGCCGATTTTGCCAGTCCTGGCGGACTTTACAATGGCTTCAATAGCGAGATCCAGCAAGGGATCGTCGACTACCACTTCAATTTTTACCTTCGGCAGAAAATCCACGACATATTCCGCACCGCGGTAGAGTTCAGTGTGCCCTTTTTGCCGACCGAATCCCTTTACATCCGTGACGGTCAGGCCGTTGATACCAGCATCTGACAGGCTTTCCCTGACTTCATCGAGCTTAAAAGGTTTGATGATGGCGGTGATTTTTTTCATGGAATCTCCTGACCTAAAGGGTGTTCAATCTCTTTATTCTAATCCAAAGCGCTTAACCTCGGAATTTTGATGTGACGGGGTAGTGCCATTCTGAGCCAAAACCGCGTGATGTTAGCGTCATTCCGACAGGTGCTTGGATACGCTTGTATTCACTGCGTCGGATCATGGTAATGACACGGTCAACTTCTTCTGCGGGGAAGCCTTTGGCGACAATGGCTTCAGGCGTCATACGTTCTTCCACGAATTCACGGATAATGAGATCAAGTACTTCATAAGGCGGCAGCGAATCTTGGTCGCGTTGGCCGGGTTTGAGTTCTGCCGATGGTGCGCGGGTTAAGATACGTTCTGGGATGATGTCTGATAATCCGTTGCGGAATCGGCACAGTCGGTAGACCAAGGTTTTGTAGATGTCACGGATGACGGCAAAGCCACCTGCCATATCCCCGTAGAGGGTACAGTAACCAACGGCCGTTTCACTCTTATTTCCTGTTGTTAACACCAGGTATCCCGTTTTGTTGGAGATGGCCATCAACAACGTGCCGCGTGTCCTAGCCTGCAGGTTTTCTTCTGTCACATCTTCAGGTAGTCCAGTAAAGACGCCTTCCAAGGTTTGCTTGAATGCGTCAAAACACGGTGTTATCGGCAGGATGTCGTATCTGATGCCCAAGGTTTGAGCCATCTGTTGGGCATCGGAGTTTGACATGTCGCTGGTGTATTGCGAAGGCATCATGACGACCCGGACTTTGTCAGCGCCTAATGCATCGTAGGCAATCGCTAGAACTAGTGCCGAGTCAACACCGCCTGAAAGACCCAAGACAGCACCGGGGAAACCGTTTTTTCTAACGTAGTCTTTAACGCCTAAGACAAGGGCGAAGTAGGTTGCTGCTTCCAAGGTCAATGGTAATTCGATACGTGCATCCAACAGCTTGCCTTTGTCACACGTTACGATGGAAAAATCTTCCTCAGCGTGCTTTAAGCGTGCACGGATGGTTCCTTGGTTATCCATGGCGAATGCGTTGCCGGTGAAGACGAACTCATCCTGGCCACCCACAGTGTTGGTGTAGAGCGTTGCCATGCCCAATGGTACGATGGTGTCTGCAACGTTTTTTTCGCGGTGCCTGATGGCGTCGATGCTAAAGGGGGTACTGTCAACACATAAAATAACGTCAGCGCCCTCTTTTTGGGCTGCACTAGCTGGTGAACCCAGTGCGATATCGTCGCCCATTATGACGCCAAAACATGTGCCTTTGACGGTGAATACCAAGGGCGTCATACCACCTGAAGCAAAATAATACGTTTGGTCAGATACGCCATTGTTTGGCTGTGCCTGTTTGCAATAGGTCCCCAGCGTTTTGCCTTCGTAAAAGACGGTGCAGGCGTTATAGCCGATACCATCTTCATCCTGTTTGGGGTGGCCGACCAAGACGTGGAGCCCTTTGTATTTTTTGAGTGACTTTTTCAGATGGGTCAATGCATTTTCGACGGCTTCATGGAAGTTGTCTTGGAAAAGCAGGTCCATCGGTGAATTGCCGGTGAGAGACAGTTCTGGTGTAATCAGAATGTCTGCGCCCATGTCGGCGGCTTTCTTTGCGGCATCGAGGATGGCTTGGTTGTTTGTATCAAAGTCACCAACGGTACTATTGATCTGGGCAATCGCAACCTTAACTGGCATAGTACTTTCCTTAACGGGTTATGGGATGCCTTGGCTATTGATGCAGGCTGAAAATGTCATTCTAACCGTTATTTGCCGTATGAGTGTTTTCGCAGACTGAAAAATCGCGCGTAATGCGGGCATTGCAGTTCAAATGTCGGCTATACTTATTTATTCGACTTTTTTAAGATTAGGTGTTCCCTATGCTGTATATCTCAACACGTGATGCAGGCGCTGTTGCCAACAAACGGTCATTTTCCCAAATCCTCTTGGAAGGATTGGCACCAGACGGTGGTCTTTATATGCCGCAATCGTATCCTCAGGTAACTCAGGCAGAACTTGATGCCTGGCGTAAACTTTCTTATGCGGATTTGGCCTATGAAATCCTGCGCCGGTTTGCTGACGACATTCCTGAAGCAGATTTAAGGTCCTTGACGAAAAAGACTTATACAGCCGAAGTCTACAAGAATGTTCGTGCTGGTGATGATGCCGAACTCATTACACCACTTCGGACGTTGGAAGATAAAGATGGCAAGAAACTGATGCTGCTTAGCTTATCCAATGGCCCAACGTTGGCATTCAAAGATATGGCGATGCAGATGTTGGGAAGCCTCTTTGAGTATGAATTAGGTCGTCAGAATGCGGAACTAAATATCTTAGGTGCTACATCGGGTGATACCGGCAGTGCTGCAGAATATGCGATGAAGGGACGTAAGGGCATCCGTGTATTCATGCTTTCTCCTTACCAAAAGATGAGTGCCTTCCAGACGGCACAGATGTTTAGCTTGGCAGATCCGAATATCTTTAATATTGCGGTCAAGGGGGTGTTTGATGACTGCCAGGATATCGTCAAGGCCGTATCCAATGATCTGGCATTTAAGTCTAGACAAAAGATCGGTACGGTTAACTCCATTAACTGGGCGCGTGTCGTTGCACAGGTGGTCTATTACTTCCGTGCCTATTTGATGGCAACGGAAAACAGTACCCAGAAGGTTTCCTTCACTGTGCCATCGGGTAATTTTGGCAATATCTGTGCAGGACATATTGCCCGTATGATGGGACTGCCGATTGACAGGTTGGTTGTCGCCACCAATGAAAACGATGTCTTGGATGAGTTCTTCAGGACAGGTGTGTACCGTGTCCGTGGTTCGGCTGAAACCCTGCATACCAGCAGTCCGTCGATGGATATTTCAAAGGCTTCAAACTTTGAACGCTTTATTTATGACCTGTTGGATCGTGACAGCCAGCGTGTGGCGAAACTTTTCCGTCAGATTGAAGTAAAGGGCAGTTTTGATCTCTCCGGTGCCCCGGGCAGTGACGGCAATGAATTTGCTAAGGTTGGGCAATTTGGTTTTGAGTCGGGAAAATCCACCCATGCTGACCGAATCCAGACTATCCGAACGATTGAAAAGGAATTCGGTATTACGGTTGACACCCATACCGCAGATGGTTTGAAGGTTGCCCGTGAACACCAGCAGGTTGGTGTTCCGATGATTGTCCTTGAGACGGCGCAGGCTGCGAAATTCAATGAGACCATCAACGAAGCGTTAGGCCGTAATGCAGACCGGCCAGCTGGCTTTGAACATCTGGAAGAATTGCCACAGCGTTTCACCGTCATGCCGGTTGATGCCACCGAAGTCAAACAGTTTATTGCTGAAAAAACGGGACTGTAAACGTGGACGCGAAACCATCCATGCTGAGCGTCGAGCAGGCCTATGCTATTTTGCTTAGCGATGCCACGGCGATAAAAGACACTGAACAGGTATCACTGGATAAAGCTGTTGGCAGGGTTTTGGCAGAAGATGTGGTCTCAGGTGTCCAAGTGCCTTCTGCTGATAATTCAGCGATGGATGGTTATGCCTTCCGGTACGCAGATTTAGCAGAAAGCATTGATTCCCTAACTGTTTCCCAACGTATTGTGGCGGGCAGTTGCGGACAACCGCTGGGTATTGGTGAAGCTGCGCAAATTTTTACCGGAGCCATCATCCCGGAAGGTGCCGATACGGTCATTCGTCAAGAATGGTGCACAGTGAAGGATGACAGGGTTCATTTTTTACAAAGGCCAAAGTTGGGGGATTGCGTCCGGCATGCTGGGGAAGATATCCAGCAGGGCGCTTTGGTCTTGAAGGCGGGTACGCGCCTTTTAGCGCAGCATATTGGCCTTGCTGCGGCAATCGGTCGTGTTTCACTGACTGTGTTGCGGCGCTTGAAAGTGGCACTTTTGGTTACAGGTAGTGAACTGGTTGAGCCCGGTGAAAAGTTGCTGCCTGGTCAAATATATAATTCGAACCAAGCGATGCTCAAAGCCCTGTTAACCGGTTTTGGTTGTGAGGTCTCAACGTTTGGTGTGGTACCGGATGACCGTGAATTGACCCGCGCCAAGATGGTTGCAGCTGCTGCAGATCATGATTTCATTTTGACGTCAGGTGGCGTCTCTGTTGGCGAAGAAGATCATATCCGCCCGGTGATTGAGCAAGAAGGACAACTCCACTTCTGGCGGATTGCCGTCAAGCCTGGAAAACCCGTTGCCTATGGTGAACTGCGTCCCTCGGGCAGTCACCGTGTGCCGGTCATCGGCCTGCCAGGTAACCCAGTTTCCGTCTTTGTGACGTGCTTGTTGTTTGTCCGGCCTTATCTTTTGAAGATGCAAGGTGTGGATGCTGAGATGCCATCCGGTTATTGGTTAAAAAGTGCAGGTGACTATGCTAGCTCAGACGATAGGCGCGAATTCCTGCGTGCCAAATTGAATGCAGATGGTAATGTTGAGCTGTATCCGAACCAAAGTTCAGGCGTTTTGTCTTCCTTAGCGTGGGGAGATGGGCTCGTAGACAATCCAGCCGGTAACACAATCCAAAAAGGGGATTTTGTCAAATTCATTCCTTTCAGTGCTTTTTGCCACCCATGAACATCCATTTACGTTTCTTTGCCAGTGTCCGTGAAGCATTGGGGCTTTCTGAAGAGATTGTGTCGGTGCCGGAGACAGTGAAGACGGTAGGCCGGTTACGTTCACTTTTGATGGCGCGTGGGCAACTATGGGAACAGGCGCTCGCACCAGAGCGCCGTATCAAAATGGCGTGCAACTTTGTCATGGCAACGGATGACACATTATTGACAGAGGGGTGTGAGGTGGCATTTTTCCCACCGGTTACAGGTGGGTAGCTCGGTAAAATGAAAGCCATTGTCATTGGTGCAACCGGTGCAACTGGGCAGGATCTAGTTGAGAAGCTGTTGGCAGATGAGGTGTTCGAATCGGTCGATATCTTTGTTCGGCGCCCGGTCCAAAAGCGGCACCCTAAACTGACGGTGCATGTCATCGATTTCGGTCAACCGTCATCTTGGATATCACGCATTAAGGGGGATGTGCTCTTTTCCTGTTTGGGTACGACGTTGAAAACGGCGGGTAGCAAGGCTGCCCAGTGGAAAATCGACTACGATTACCAGCTCGATTTTGCTAAAGTGGCTAGTAGTCACGGGGTTGTTGATTATGTGTTGGTCTCTTCTGTCGGCGCATCTGCCCAGTCGAAAGTGTTCTACAACCAGATGAAGGGAGCTTTGGATGTGCAGGTTCAAAAACTGCCTTTCAAGCGGATATTCATTTTCAGGCCGCCGTCACTGATTCGGAAAGGATCCACGCGCGGGATTGAGAAAATAACTGTGGCATTGCTCAAATGTTTGAATGCCTTCGGTCTGGTGCGGCGTTATCGTCCTTTGGAAACGGAAAAACTTGCTGCGGCTATGATTGGTGCGGTTAAGTCGAACCTGACAGGTATCCACATTATTGCGTCTACCGAAATCCAACAATTCGCTGGGGGCTGAAAGCAGAAAAGCCAGCATTCCTGCTGGCTTCTTGCACCCAAAGAGAGATCATCTTATTTGATCTTCGTTTCTTTATACAGAACGTGTTTGCGTGCCTTAGGGTCAAACTTCGTGATTTCGAGTTTGCCTGGGGTGGTGCGCTTGTTCTTTGTGGTCGTGTAGAAGTGGCCGGTACCTGCGGTGGATTCCAGCTTGATTTTTTCTCTACCTGCCTTAGCCATGTCAGTAACTCCTTAACAGTTCAGATGATGAATCAGATCTTTTCGCCGCGTGCGCGCATATCAGCCAAGACGGCGTCGATGCCCAGCTTGTCGATGGTACGCAAGCCGGCGTTGGAAATACGCAGGGAAACCCAACGGTTTTCGGATTCTACGAAGAAACGGCGACGGTGCAGGTTAGGCATGAAACGACGGTTCGACACATTGTGTGCGTGAGAGATCTTGTGGCCAGTGACCGGTTTTTTACCGGTGACCTGACAAACTTTAGCCATTGAAAATACCTCCAAATGAATTGAGAAAGCGTGATTCTAATTGGATGGATTCAGAAAAGCAAGAAAAATGTAATAAAAACATTAAATTGCAACAAAAAAATGTGTCTTATATTTTTAAATCTTGTAACAATATGTCGATGATTTGGTAATCAATACGTTCTCATCTGTTTTGGCAAGGACAGTTTTCGCGAGAGGATAAAGGTAGGTGGTAGAGGCTGAAGCCATTTGTTTAACAAGTAGAATTTTGCTGCGAGCCGTCCAAACAGTTGTTAATGCAACAAAAAGGGGTGGATATTGGCCGTTATTCAGCGGTATCTCAAAAAAAAATTTATAATCTTGTTTTGGACATAAGGATTAAAGCCATGCGTTTACTCAAAAAAGCACTCACCTTCGATGATGTGCTCCTCGTTCCAGCACATTCCACCATTCTCCCTAAAGACGCAGACCTGCGTACTAAATTGACCAAGGGAATTACGCTGAATATTCCATTGCTCTCAGCTGCAATGGATACTGTCACGGAATCTAATCTGGCGATTGCGATGGCAAGGCAGGGTGGCATCGGTATCATTCACAAGAACATGAATGCATCAGAACAGGCTCGTGAAGTCGACCGTGTAAAGCGGTTTGAAGCTGGTGTTGTGACCGATCCGATTACCATTCCACCTAGCATGAAGGTTCGCGAAGTCATCGCTTTATCCCAGCAGTATGGCATCAGCGGTTTCCCTGTTGTCCAGGGCCCAAACCGTACGGTGGTCGGTATTATTACCAACCGCGACCTACGCTTTGAAGAAGAACTTGATGTGGCCGTCCGTGAACGGATGACCCCACGTGAAAAACTGGTTTACATCAAGGAAGGCCAGTCTTTGGCTGATGCGAAACGCTTGATGAACCGCAACCGTCTTGAGCGAGTCTTGGTTGTCAATGATCGGTTTGAGCTGCGTGGCCTCATCACGGTAAAGGATATTAAGAATACCAACGACTATCCATTTGCATCTAAAGACAAGTATGGCAAGCTCCTTGTTGGTGCTGCTGTTGGCGTTGGTCCAGACAATGACGAACGTATTGAAATGCTGGTGAATGCGGGCGTTGATGTATTGGTTGTTGATACTGCCCACGGTCATTCACAGGGTGTTTTGGATCGCGTCAAATGGGTCAAGCTCCATTATCCAGACGTACAGGTTATCGGCGGCAATATTGCAACCGGTGATGCAGCCCGTGCGTTGGTTGATCATGGTGCTGATGGTGTTAAGGTCGGTATTGGTCCTGGTTCTATCTGTACGACTCGTATTGTGGCAGGTGTTGGTGTGCCACAGATTACTGCAATTTCTGATGTGGCAGAGGCATTGAAGGGAACCGGTGTCCCATGTATTGCTGACGGTGGTATCCGCTTCTCAGGTGATATTTCCAAGGCGATTGCAGCAGGTGCCTCTACCGTCATGATGGGATCCATGTTTGCCGGTACAGATGAAGCGCCTGGCGAAATCATCCTTTATCAGGGCAGAAGCTACAAAGCTTACCGTGGTATGGGCAGTGTCGGTGCAATGGAACGTGGTTCTGCTGACCGCTACTTCCAGGATGAATCCAAGTCCCAGCCTGACAAGTTGGTTCCAGAAGGTATCGAAGCACGTGTTCCATATAAGGGCAGTGTCAACGCCATCGTCTTCCAGCTGGTTGGCGGGTTGCGTTCTTCCATGGGTTACTGTGGATGTGCCACTATTGCTGAAATGCAGGAAAAAGCAGCATTTGTCCAGATTAGTGCTGCTGGTATGCGTGAGTCTCACGTCCATGACGTACAGATCACCAAAGAGGCGCCGAACTACCGTCTCGAATAAGTCAGCAGAAGGCGGGGCAACCCGCCTTTTCGTTTTTTAGTTTTGTTTTCCTCAGGGGTAATGCCATGCATTCCAAGATACTTATCCTTGATTTTGGTTCCCAGGTCACGCAATTGATTGCACGTCGTGTGCGTGATGCAGGGGTTTTCTCCGAAGTCGTGCCTTACGATGTAGAACCAGGTTTTATCCAGAACTACGCAGCTGATGGTGCGTTAAAGGGCATCATTTTGTCGGGTGGGCCAAACAGTGTGACCGAAGGGGATACCCCACGCGTTCCACAGATTGTCTTTGAAATGGGCGTCCCTGTTTTAGGGATCTGCTATGGGATGCAGGCAATGGCAGCCCAGTTGGGCGGTAAGGTCGAAAATGGCAAAGTCCGTGAATTTGGTTATGCTGAAGTCTTTGCGCAGTCTGCTTGCCGCTTATTTGACGGGATTTCCGATGGTGTCGGTACGGACGGTGCATCCATGCTGAAGGTCTGGATGAGCCATGGCGACAAGGTCACGGCACTGCCAACTGGTTTTAACGTGGTGCTTGCTAATGAAGCGTGCCCTGTTGCTGGGATGGCAGATGAAGCCCGGGGTTTTTATGCAGTGCAGTTCCATCCAGAAGTTACGCATACTGTCCAGGGTAAGGTGATTTTAGGCCGCTTTGTCCATGATATCTGTGGTTGTGAGTCTGACTGGAATATGCCGGACTATGTTAGTGAAGCCGTTGAAGCCATCCGTAAGAAAGTTGGCAAAGATGATGTTATCTTGGGATTATCCGGCGGGGTAGACTCCAGCGTGGCTGCAGCTTTGATCCATCGTGCGATTGGCGACCAATTGACCTGTGTGTTTGTGGATCATGGCTTGTTGCGCTTGAACGAAGGCAAGATGGTCATGGATATGTTTGCCCGTAACCTAGGGGTTAAGGTTATCCATGTCGATGCGTCCGAGCAGTTTATGGGGCATTTGGCTGGTGTGACCGATCCCGAAGAAAAACGGAAAATCATCGGTCGTGAGTTTGTTGAAGTGTTCCAGCGCGAAGCAGGTAAGATCAAGAACGCAAAGTGGTTGGCTCAAGGAACCATCTATCCTGATGTGATTGAAAGTGCGGGCAAAGGTAAGAAAGGGCAGACCATCAAGAGCCATCACAATGTCGGTGGCTTGCCTGATACCTTGAACTTAAGCCTGCTGGAACCATTACGCGAACTCTTTAAAGATGAAGTGCGTGAACTGGGCTTAGCTTTAGGTTTGCCTCGTGAAATGGTCTACCGCCATCCATTCCCAGGCCCTGGTTTGGGTGTCCGTATCTTGGGTGAAGTCAAGAAAGAATATGCGGATCTTCTGCGTCAGGCGGATGCCATCTTTATGGAAGAACTGTGGAACACGCCATCGGGTCAGGTCTCGGATAAGGGACTGCCGATGAGCTGGTACGATGCGACCAGCCAGGCGTTTTCGGTCTTCCTGCCGGTTAAGTCTGTCGGTGTGATGGGCGATGGCCGTACTTATGAGTATGTCGTTGCGTTGCGTGCTGTCCAGACACAGGACTTTATGACTGCACAATGGGCGCACCTGCCGCATGAGCTCTTAGGCAAGGTCTCCAACCGGATTATCAATGAAGTTCGTGGCATTAACCGGGTTGTCTATGATATCTCGGGTAAACCGCCTGCTACCATCGAATGGGAGTAATACTGTTACGTTAATAAGTTCAGTATTTATCCAGATTACATACAGGTTTGTTTCTTTGTTCGGTAATTAATTTTAGCCGAAATTAAAATCTGTTCAAAATAAGGCTATCTGATTCCATGTGAATCTTGGTAGCCTTATTTGTTTTTGGACGTTTTTGTAAATAAGAAAGTACGACTGAGAATGAGATTATGAAAGTTAAAAATTATTTGCAAAAGTAAAAAACAGAAGTCTTGATGGTTTGTTGTATTATGTTTGGAGTAAACACATCATTCGATAAGGCTAAATATAGTGTGACAGAATTAGTTGCATATGATAAGTCATTCGATGAAAGGGCAGGTAAGTTTATCGATACTGTTGCTAATATTGGTTAACCTGAAATCCTCGAGGAGATGATTATCTTTGCAGTTTGCGTCAGAAGATTATGAAGGAAAGGATCGGAAATACCTTTATTCAGGTGCTGTTTATGAGAATGAATTCTGCGAAAAAACAGGGAAGGTCTTTACAGTTTAACGTCATGAAGGAGAAAACAATCTGATACGTTATCCCTATGAGATTTGCAGTTTGGAGAGTATTGATCATTACCGTATTGCTGAACAATCAATTGAAGACTGTTCAGCGGTTGTATGTGCAAACTAGTTTTTTCATGAAATGACTTTTTTACAAAATAGTGGGAACAGATTTATCGGATGTTAATTGCAATTCAAGATGACAATAAGTTTGAAGGCTGTTTTTCTGGCACTCATTGTGGTGCCTAAAGAAGTATAATCTGAATAGTTCTGTCTTTTGCAAAGAGGGCAGGTTCCCGAACTTTTCGATAAATGGGGTACATCATGAGAAAAATGTTACAGGGCGTTTTCCTGTTATGCTTTGGAATTGGGCTTGCCTTTGCTCAGTCTGCAGATACACGCCGCACGCAGATTGAACACCAATATCAGGAAGCTGTCCAGAAAGCGGCGCAGGCTGATGCGAAGCACAAGATGACAGTCACTTTTGCCAATGAAGATGTCAACTTTGGTCTGATTGAAAAGCAGTTCGATTTCTTCTACGACAATACCCAGGAAGAGGTGAATAGTAATCGGCTCTATCTGGTGCGGGTGGTTCGTAAAGAGCCAAAATCATCAATCCGTGAGACGACAGATTACCTGTTTGACCCAGTATATCCTTTAGGCCGCTTCATTATGATGAGCCGAGATTTTTCCAGTTCAGTCTATCGTATTGAAGACAGCACATATTCTGATGGAACGAAGCCTTTCTTGGTTCAGTCTAAACAGACAGAACTGGCGAGCGGAAAAGTCGTCAGTAATCAAACTTGGACAAAAAACATTCAAGATATGTCTGCGCAACAGCATAGTAAGGAGCTCTTGAATATTTTCAATAACATAGCCAATCCGAAATAGCATATCGAAGTGGGTATGGAGGCGTTTCCTTGCGCAATTGGTGAGTTTGTCGAACTGGTGTGGAGCTGTCAGTAACCTGTTTGCATGATGTTTATTGCAACAATGCGTTGAATTTCCTATGAAATGTAGCCATTGGGCATCATCTTAGCGGTAAAATGATGCGGTTAGAAATTTACAGTGCGTAGTAGCAGAAGACCTTACACGTACTGTAATAATATTTTGTGCCTCAAACAGTACAGAAACGTTTTTTTATTGCCAGAATGAAGACAAGACAAACACCATCTTTTGCGCTGACGCGAAGCGCCATCTTACTTAGCCTTGCCACTTGTTTAACATTGCCGCAACTTGCTTCAGCGGCTCCCATTCTTCCTGCCCCAGATCGGGCGAGTAGTAATCCAGGGGCAGAATTAAACCGTGCTCGTGAGTATATGGAACGCCAGCGTGTCCTGCGTCAGATCCAGGAAGATCAGGCAAGCCGAAAAGAAAAGGTACAGGGCGCTGAAGACAAGCCTTTTGATGCAGATGCCAAAGGAATTACCTTTGAACTCAAGAAAGTGACGTTTGTACCGGCTTCTTCTAGCGTGTTACCGCAAGAAGATTTAGATCGCGTCATGGCGCCTTACATGAACCGCAAGGTGACCTTGGACGATTTGTATGCGCTCGTTGAAGACATCAATAAGCTCTATGCAGAAAAGGGCTTTGCCACTTGCCGGGCTGTTTTGCCGCCTCAGCGTATCCATGCAGGTGAGGTCCAGATTAAGCTCTTAGAAGGTAAGGTGGGCAATATTACGATTCAGGGCAATGAGCATACGCGCGAAAGTTACATTCGTGACCGGGTGAGTCTTCAAACAGGTGAAGTAGCCAATATCCAGGAACTTAATAAAGAGTTGAGGCGTTTCAATGGGTCGAACGATGCCCAGATGCGCATCATGATGAAGGCTGGTGAAGAAGCAGGAACGACCGATTATGATATCCAGCTTATCGAACCTGAAAAGAACCAGACAATCAGTTTATACGTTGACAATGCCGGTTATGAAAACAATGGTCGTTGGCGTGCTGGGTTGCTGTATAGCAACCGGAGCCTGACTGGTCACCGTGACCACTTGAACATCAACTATCTGCACAGCGAGGGTAGTGACATCTTTGGTGGTGCTTATAGTTTGCCAATTAACACCTATGGTACGCGTCTTGATGTCAATTACAGTGCAAACTCTACTGAGGTTGTTAATGGATGGATGGACAAGTTGGGTGTCAAAGGCCATGCATCGTCCTATGGGGCAGCCTTGCGCCATCCACTGATTGTAGATGAAGACATTCGTGTGGAAACAGGGTTGGAATGGCAGCACCAGGAATCCATGACATCGCTGTTTGTGAAAACCAGTAACCGTCAGAAGTGGATTGATGATAGAACAACCCGTATAGTGCCTTATGTTTCCTTTACGCATTACGGGGACAACACGGTCTTGTACCACCGCCATGGGGTGAACTTTGGGCATTACAAGAATATTGATGGTGATACCAAAGACTATGAAATTTATAACCTTGATGGCCTCTTTTACTGGAAGTTTGGGGATGGTCAGATGATACAGACACGTCTCACTGGTCAAGAAGCGTTCACCAATTATCTTTCATCAGCTGAAAAGTTTTACTTGGGCGGTGTCAGCAGTGTCAGGGGCTATGAAGAAAGCTTGATCAGTGGCGATAGTGGTTTATCAGGCAGTGTCGAATACAGCCATCCGCTCACGTCATGGGTCAACGGCTTATCTGCTTATGCTTTCTTGGATGCTGGTACAGTTTGGGGTGATAGTGCTTATGGTGATAAGACCTTGGTCGGTGCTGGTTTTGGTTTTAGGTATTCATTGAAAAACTGGTTGAATGTTGACATTGGCATGGGCGTGCCGCTGAAACGTACTATCAACGACGACCAGCAGGATCAAGCTCGCTTGCACTTCATGTTATCTGCTACCTACTAATCATTGCGATGAGGAGACAGCATTGAAAAAACTGAGTATCGTCCTAGCTGCCTTATTGATGGCGACTTCTGCCTGCCAGGCAGAATCGTGGAACTTTATGTTCAATAAAGATAAGATTGAACAGGAAGTTGAGGCAGAAACCAAAGCACCGGAAAACAACCTGAAAGCTCATATCCAGGCCATTTATGATGATGTCCGCAAGAATTATCCTGCGGATCATAGTGAACCGCCGAAGAAGGTTGTAGACTTGGACGCGACTTATTGCTCATCAGACTGGAACCGGATGGTGGAATCAGTCGTTGAGAAAGATAAAAAGAACAAGGAAGAAGTTGGCTTTTTTGATGCCGATTATTGGATCATGGGGCAGGACTGGGGAGACCTGACGCCTGTCAATATCCAAGTAACCATGCAGGGACAAAACCGTGCGAGCGTTTCCTTTGAAATGGATCCTATGGGTGGGGGCATGAAACTGGTTCAGCTCGAAATGGTTATGGAGCGTGGTGCTTGGCGCATTGACAACTTTATTGACCGTAAGAACGGCCTCGACTGGAAAGAGAACATGCGCGAGTACCTTGGCCGATAATGCTGGGATAAACGCTTGCTTAGGAGGACGGGTTGGCTTATACCGTCAAAGAAATCTTTTATTCATTACAGGGCGAAGGCAACCGGACGGGACGTCCGGCTGTCTTTTGTCGTTTTACGGGGTGCAACCTTTGGTCGGGACGTGAAGCCGACCGTGAGAAATCTGTCTGCCGTTTCTGTGATACGGATTTTGTGGGGACTTCTGGCCCATTAGGTGGACGCTATCCGACAGCAGAGGCACTGGCCAATCAAATTGCAACGCTCTGGCCAGAAGGTTATCCTGAATCGCGCTATGTGGTTTTTACTGGAGGAGAACCCTTGTTGCAGCTGGATGTCGCCTTGATTGATGTAATGCATCAGATTGGCTTTGAAGTGGCCATTGAAACGAATGGCACATTGCCTGTGCCACCGGGAGTTGACTGGGTCTGTGTCAGTCCCAAGATGGGGGCTAAGCTGGTGGTCACCGAAGGCGATGAACTTAAAGTTATTGTACCCCAGGAGGGGCAGGATTTAGGTGCTTATGAACAGTTGGCGTTTTCGCATTATTACCTGCAGCCGATGGCAGGAGGCAATGCCAAGCAAAACCTTAAGATTGCCATAGATACCTGTTTAAAGCGTCCCAAGTGGAAGCTGAGTTTGCAGACCCATAAATATTTACAGATTCCCTGACGGGTATTTCCTGTCGTAGAGCAGGGTTGCCAGTAGCACTACAAAGCATGAGCCGGCATTGTGTACCAGTGCGCCAGTCACAGGCGTCAGGATTCCGACCACAGACAGGATGACCGCAACCAGGTTGATCCCCATCGACAGTGCAATACCGCATTTGATTGTTTTGATGGTGGTGTTGGCGAGCCATTTCAGGTAGGGAATCTTCGCAATATCATCCGTTACTAGGGCAATATCGGCGGCTTCGACAGCTATGTCACTGCCCATTGTACCCATAGCGATACCGACATCGGCTGTTTTGAGTGCGGGGGCATCATTGACGCCATCGCCAATCATACAGACTTTGCCGGATTGCATGAACTGGTTGATGTGCTGGACCTTTTCTTCAGGGAGCAGGTCGGCACAGATTTCCATGATGCCAATCTGGCTGGCAAAATACTCGGCAGCTTTACGGTTGTCACCTGTTAGTAGGACGGTCTTCGTTCCCATTTTGGTAAGGTCTGCAATCATGTTGCCCGATTCTTTCCGAAGGACATCTGACAGGGCAATGATGCCAAGCACATTTTCGCGATCGGCAACAATGACCGAAGCTTTACCTTCTGTCCTAAGTCTGTCTAGGTACTGACGTGTTGCTTCGTCAATCGAGGAGGTGCTTTCCCGGATGTACTTTTCATTACCGTAAAAGTAAGTTCTTCCCTGGATGTCAGCGGATACGCCTTTCCCTGCAGTCATACTGAAGCTGGATACATCCAAAAGGGGCAGGTTGTTTTCTTTAGCCTTGGCGGCAATGGCTTTGCCAAGCGGGTGTTCACTACGTATTTCAGCTGATGCAGCGAGGCGAAGCAGTGTTTCAGCGTCAGGTGCATGAATGCGAATGACATCACTGACTTCCAGTTTTCCGTAGGTTAGGGTTCCTGTTTTGTCAAAGGCAATGGTATTAACCTGCCCCATTTTCTCAAGGGCATTCCCCGATTTGATGATGACGCCATGTTTGGTGGCTTGTCCAATAGCCGCCATGATAGCAGTTGGTGTAGCCAGTACCAGTGCGCAAGGGCAGAAAACCACGATGACGGTGACTGCGCGGACGATATTGCCTGTGATGAAATAGGTGGCAATAGCTGTGCAAAGTGATACAGGCACCAGCCAGCTGGCCCATTTGTCAGCTATACGTTGGGTGGGTGCTTGGTTCTGTTCTGTGCTCTCGACAAGTTGGATGAGTTTTTGCAGGGCGCTATCCTGTCCCACTTTGGTGGCTCGGATGTCGATAGCGCCAAACTGGTTGATGGTGCCACTGAAGACTGCATCTCCCACGGTTTTGTCGACAGGTAGGCTTTCGCCTGTCATTACCGATTGGTCAATGGCCGTTTCGCCTACCATGATGATGCCATCGACAGGGATTGTTTCGCCTGGCAGTACACGGAGCCTGTCGTTGACTTGGATTTCTGCTACAGGGATTATGTATGCTTCACTGTTTCGTATGATGCGCCCAGTTTCAGGAACCATGGCAATCAGGTTCTTGAGTCCTTTTTGGGCACGTTGTGCTGTCATCTCTTCAAGTAGTGCGCCGACTGCCATGATGAATGCGATCTCACCAGCTGCAAATATTTCCCGTAGCATCAGTGAAGCAATCATCCCAATCGAAATCAACAGGGCTGATGAAATCTTGCTGATGCCTTCGTTGATGATGAGCCGACTGATAGCCATATAAAAAAGTGGTAGGCCGCTAATGGCTACGCTGACCCAGGCAAGGTTTTCACCTTGGGAAAAGCCGATATGGGGGAGGACGAAGGAAACGAGTAGAAAAATACCGCTAATACACGTCATGAGCCAACCGACGAGAAAGTCGTTGATTTTCTTGAACATCACTTTTTCTTTTTTGACAGCTGATATTAATCAGCATACAATTTGTAAAATACCGAACAATATGTTTGTTAATGATTATATTGTTCCAAAGTGAGGCGGCAAGCATAGACAGCACCAAAAGTTCATTAATGAACTTTTTCGTCAAAATGTTCACGAAAGGCGACACATGGATCGACGGCAACAGAAGACTCGAATGGCAGTATTCCAGGCTTTTACACGGCTACTGGAGAAAAAATCATTCTCCAATATCTCGGTGCAGGAAATCATTGATGAAGCGAATATTGGGCGTAGTACCTTTTATGCCCACTTTGAGACGAAGGATGATTTGTTAAGGGCACTGTGCAGCGAAATCTTTGATCACGTTTTTTCTAAACATTTGACCAAGGAAGCAACGCACGACTTTTCAAATCAGCAACACGACCTTAAGACAGAAATCACGCATATCCTTTATCACCTGCGGGACAGCCAGAGCTATCTAAAACGGATTCTGTCGTGCGAAAGCGGGGAAATGTTCATGCGGTATTTCAAGGAATACCTGGAACCCGTCTTTAAGGGGGAACTCGCCAAGCAACCATCCGATATTCCAAAAGACTATAGGCTCAATCTGATGGTCAGTAATTTTGCAGAGACCGTTCGTTGGTGGATGAACCATAAGGACTATACGCCAGAAGACATCAGCAGTTTTTTCTTCAGCGCGACGCCGTTTGCTTGAGTATTGGAATCAGGACTGAAAGTTGTTATGCGGAAAAGGGAAATTGGACGTGTTTTTTGTCAACTACTGGTAGAATGACTATCTAATGACATTCCGATTGGCTTCTGAGTGCACAAGTGTTGTGTACATTGGAAATCAAAGACCTATGTTAGGGCGCCTAAAGTTGTAAGTCGCTTTCTGTAAAGTGCGGTTTAGGCGTACCTCTATCTATACATTGAGAACTGCATGTTAACGATTACTCGGAAAATAGAATTCGATGCGGGACACCGCATTCCTGACCATCGTAGCCAATGCCGGAATATGCATGGTCATCGCTATGTCCTGCACATTACGTTGGAGGGAAATCCTGTCGATCAGGATGGTCATGCTGCAAATGGGATGATTTTAGATTTCTCTGATGTGAAAAAATTGGCAGAGGACCATCTCGTCTCTAAGTGGGATCATGCGTTTCTAGTTTACGAGAATGATAGCGTTGTCAGGTCATTTTTGGAGGGGCTGCCGGATCATAAGACAGTAGTCTTAAAAAAAGTGCCGACAGCTGAAAACTTGGCAAGTATTGCGTTTGAGGTGCTCAAAGACGTCTATGCTGACTTCTATGGCAACGCGCTGGCATTAAAGAAGGTGACGATTTACGAAACCCCTAATTGCTGGGCTGAAGTGACGGCTGATAGCAACAGAGCGTAAAGGATTGTTCCCGTATAAACCAAATGATTTAAAACCAGGAACGGTAAATGCGGTGGGTTGAATGACCTGTTATTGAGACGGTGGCATCCAATCATTGGTATATGCTTGCTAAGCTTTTTGCATCATGGTCAAAACCTGCAGGCTCTCCTATCTCCACGTTTGGGTCTGGATTGCAAAAGGCATTTGCCGATGTGGGACGATAGACAAAGACGAATACATTGCGGAAATCCATAAACGGGGACTGTAAGCCGACGAGTAATGTCCTATGTTAGATGATGAACGGTATATGCGTGAGGCGCTAGATCAGGCAGCATTGGCCGGCACGGCCGGGGAAGTGCCTGTTGGAGCCGTGATTGTGCGCGAAGGCCAAGTTATTGCCCGGGGGTATAACCGACCGATTACCACACATGACCCGACAGCGCATGCAGAGATTGTTGCCCTGCGTGAGGCTGCCGCCGTCTGTGGTAATTACCGTTTACCAGACTGTGAGATGTATGTGACGCTTGAGCCTTGCGTGATGTGTGTGGGAGCTATGATGCACGCGAGGATTAAGCGTATTGTGTTTGGGGCATCAGACCCTAAGACAGGTGCGTGTGGTAGTGTTGCCGACTTAATGGCTGATCCTGCGTTAAACCATCATGCAACGGTTACTCCCCATGTGTTGGCAGATGAGTCTGTTGACTTGTTGCAAAGTTTTTTTAAAGAACGCCGGGCTCAGGCCAAGGCGCGTAAGCAACAGTTGCCGGCAAATGCAGTCGATTCAGCAGAAATGGCATGATGGCGAATAACAGGAAGCGTTTGTCACGATGGTTTTTGGGCATACTGGGAGCCATGATGGTTTGTGCCATCTCCAGTACAATTCCTGTATATGCTGAAGATACGCCATCTATCCAGCAGGATCAGCCAGTAGCTAAAGAACCTATTGAAGACCCCGTCCCTTTAGAATTAAAAGAGGAGCCCAAACCGATGGAAAATGTCCACGTTGCGATTGTTGCCCCCAGTGGTTATGTACAGCCAGAATCGCGTTATGAAAAAGGCGTTGCTGTCCTTGAGGAACGAGGGTTTAAGGTGACCAGTTACTATCGACCCGAGCAGCATTACCAGCGTTTTTCGGGGACTGATGCAGCGCGCTTGCATCAAATTAGGGAAGCTTATAAGAATCCGGATGTGAAACTGGTGATGGCTGTGCGCGGAGGTTATGGCGCCAGCCGGTTGCTGAAAAACCTCGATTTCAAACAGATGGCGGAAAGCGGCAAGGTGTTCGTTGGTTACAGTGATATTACCGTTATCCATATGGGGTTGCTCAAATACGGAGCAGTCAGTTTTGCAGGGCCTATGGTCTCTAGCGACTATGGGGAAGATGATCCCAGCCAGTATACGATTGAGCATTTTGAGCATGTCTTGACTCATCCAACGACCACTATTAGCTGGAATGCAGCAGGCAATCCTGATATGGATGTTTCCGGGACATTCTGGGGAGGGAACCTCGCAATGATGTCGCATCTTGTCGGTACCCCATGGTTGCCTGATATTGAGGGGGGGATCTTATTTTTGGAAGATGTAAGTGAGCATCCATACCGGATTGAACGGATGCTGATCCAGATGGATGAAGCCGGAATTTTACGCAAGCAGAAAGCCTTGATATTAGGGCACTTTACCGATTACCGGCTCAATGATGAAGACAACGGTTATAGTTTTGGAACTGTTTTGGCATGGTTTAGGAAGCGTTGCCCTGTTCCTGTCATTGTCGGGTTGCCTTTTGGCCATATAAAGGAAAAAGTGACATTGCCTGTGGGAGCCAAAGGGCATCTGCGTGTCAAAGATGGGCAGGCAACGTTGGACTTGAGTGATTATCCGGTTGTAAAGCCATAAAGAATACTATGCAGGAATGGAAAGAGGCGCCGTTTTATCAGGCGTATGAGGAATATCCTGACAGCGTCTTGGATATTGTCATCCTGAAAAATGATGGCATGAAGCCAGGGGATCAGGCTTTTCGGTCAGCAGCAGACGATTTTTTTACCATTGTCCAAGAACGATGTTACGACAGTGGCTGTTATATCGATATGGTCTGGGATACAGCGGCAATGAAGGGACAATTGATTTCGCCTGAGCAATTTTTCGCTAAACCCGAAAAAGGGCAATTTTCTTACGCTTATGCTTTTTTGGATCCACCGCAAGGCAGCAGTTATACCTTTTCCGATTTTGAAAAGTTAAATGCCTTGCTATTTTCGGGTAACGATTTAGAAATCTGGCAGTGGGACAATGATTTCTCCAATTACTTTGATGAAGGTAAAGAATGGTGGGGGACTGGGTTCTGGACGGTTTATGACAAAAAACAGGACTGCTTTATTGTAATCGGAGCATCTGCGACTGATTAATAAACGATAAAAACGGTTAGAAGAAGACATCATTGGTGATTTTGAAAATGGCTTCTGATGACGCAGCAAGGAGACAGGAAATGGAAGGGACAGTCAAAGAATATCAATATGATCTGCCTGATATGCAATCAGGTACGCGAACGCTGGCCAATGCTTGGGCACAGGTTCCCCGTATGCTTTCCCCTGAGGAAAAGGCCATTTATAAAGAGAAAATCAAAGCATTGCTCAAAGCGAAACAAGCTGTTTTGGTTGCTCATTACTATGTGGATGGCGATATCCAGGATTTGGCAGAAGAAACCGGTGGATGTGTTGCTGATTCATTAGAGATGGCACGTTTTGGTCGCGACTGCCCTGCGAAGACATTGGTGGTTGCTGGGGTTCGTTTCATGGGGGAAACAGCCAAGATTTTAAGTCCGGAGAAAAAAATCTTGATGCCAACGCTGGATGCTTATTGCTCGCTCGATCTTGGTTGTCCTGTTGACGAATTTTCTGCATTCTGTGACCAGCATCCAGACCGTACGGTTGTGGTTTATGCCAACACCAGTGCCGCCGTTAAGGCACGTGCAGACTGGATGGCCACCTCATCGATTGGCCTTGAAATTGTGTCTCACTTAAAAGCACAGGGTAAAAAGATTATCTGGGGGCCAGACCGCCACTTGGGCAAATACATCCAAGAGCAGACAGGCGCTGATATGTTGCTTTGGCAGGGCTCGTGCTTGGTACACGATGAATTCAAGGGTGCGGAACTCGCTTTGATGAAGCAGCAATATCCAGACGCCAAGGTACTTGTTCACCCCGAATCACCAGCGTCTGTGGTGGCACAGGCTGATGTCGTGGGCTCAACGTCCCAGATTTTGAATGCGGTGAGGACGATGGATGCCAAGACATTTATTGTGGCCACCGATAAGGGGATTTTCCATAAGATGCAGCAGATTCCAGGTAAGACGATTATGGAAGCACCGACGGCGGGTAATGGGGCAACGTGTAAGAGCTGTGCGCAGTGCCCGTGGATGGCAATGAGTTCGTTGGAAAACTTGGCACAGGCGCTTGAAACGGAAGCTAATGAAGTGTTTGTGGAAGAGGAAATCCGTCAGAAGGCCTTGGGTTGCATTGAACGGATGCTCGACTTTTCTGCGGTACTGAAAGTGAAAAAAAGCAAAGAGCAAGAACTGACATCAGGGATGGGATGTGCATGAAACAGTTTGATTCTTTACCGTTTGAAAAACTCCAGCAGGAAGTTGTTGAGAACGTCAAAGTCGCCTTAGCTGAAGATGTAGGTACAGGTGATGTGACGGCTTCTTTGTTACCAGCCGATGAAATTGCGAAAGCCCGTTTGATTGTCCGCGAACGGGCGGTGCTTTGTGGTGTGCCTTGGTATGAGACTGTAATGGCGATGGTGGATAAGCGTATTGCCATCGAGTGGTGTTATGAAGAAGGCGATGTCATGGCAGCTGACAGTGAAGTCTGCCGTTTAACAGGGCCGGTGCGCTCTTTGTTAACTGCAGAAAGGACGGCATTGAACTTCCTGCAGCTTTTGTCTGGCGTTGCTACGGCTACGCGCGAATATGTTGAGTTGGTCAAAGGGACATCCGCTGGGATTTATGACACCCGGAAGACCATTCCGGGCTTACGCTTGGCACAAAAGTATGCAGTCCGCGTTGGTGGCGGAAACAACCAGCGCTTGGCTTTATATGATGCGATTCTGATTAAGGAAAACCATATTGCGGCTGCAGGTGGTATTCCCGAAGTGTTGGCGCAAGCCGCCAAGCATCATGAAGTCCCCGTTCAGATTGAAGTGGAAACGATTGACGAGTTACTCCAAGCGCTTAAAGCGGGTGCCAAATCTATTATGCTGGACAATTTCTCGTTAGGGATGATGGCAGAAGCTGTCAAGATTGTCCGTGAAAACCAGTTTGATGCGGTACTGGAGGCGTCTGGCGGAATCAATCGTGAAACCATCCGAGCGATTGCCGAGACTGGGGTCGACAGGATATCGATTGGTGAGCTGACGAAGACTATCAGGGCAACGGATTATTCGTTGCGCATCGTGGAATAAGTGTGTAAACGTAGTCAAGAATAGGAAGAGACGATAAATATGGAAGTGGTGTCTAAGCAGATTAATATGGCTAAACGGCGTGTCCTAAGTGATTTGAAAGAATACGCGTTGAATCAGGATATCCTGAAAGGGAAAATTGAATGGAAAGACTTGACGGAATTCTTGGGTATCTGGCTTGAAGAATATACTGGTCAAGCAGAGAAATTGGAAGGCAAAGACAAGCTTTTCCAACTGTCCATGTTAATTGGGAACCTTGATATCCAATTGGATATGCTACGTCCGACCAAGGGGTGGCAGAAGTTGACTGATGGCGCAGCTGATGTGGCGCTCTTGCCTGAGTTTGATGCCCTCTGGAAGACTATTTCTGACATTGAACCATAAGCGGCCTGTCTTATGAGCGTCCGTATCCAGACTGAGGACTTTGACCTAGCCAAAGAAGTTGCTGCTTTGCGCAGTACATCTGCCCAGATTGGTGCTGTCGTTACTTTTTTAGGATTAGTTAGGGATGTCCACGGAATAGATGGCAATACAGTCCTTTCCATGGAGTTGGAACACTATCCAGGGATGACAGAGAAGGTCTTGCAGGAGCTGGAAGAAGAAGTCAGGAAACGATGGGCTGTGATGGATATGGTCATCATCCACCGTGTTGGTAAACTCAAACCGGCTGATCAAATTGTGTTGGTTGCTGTCTGTACGCAGCATCGGCATGATGCGTTTGAAGCCTGTGCCTATGCGATGGACATGTTAAAGACACGTGCCCCTTTTTGGAAAAAAGAAGCTACTGGGCAGGGGAGTCATTGGGTGCAGGCAAAGGACTCGGACGATGCCGCGTCTGCCAAATGGGAAAAGACTTCTCCCTAAGCCAATTCAGTTGGCACAGGAGCTTTCTTTAGCCTAAAAGTCGCAGAAACCCTCGACCAATACGGTCGAGGATGAATGCGACAATCATTCAGGAGTGTTCTGTTCTTCAATATAACGTTTCACGACATCCACCGTAACACCCCCCAGCGGATGCTACAAAATATGACGGAGACCAGATTGCGCCATTTTTACTCAAGCGTTTCAAATTTCTCCTTTGCAAAGACAAGATTGAGGACATCCTTGGAACATCAGAAATCACATGGAGCGATATCGGTAAGAGAGACTGTTCAATCAGGATGTCCACCCCTTGCGACATCAATAATGAAAAGGAGTGGAACCGTGCTGTCCAATGGTTATGTGACAACGCATTGAAGATACGACAAGTCATTGAAAAGATGATCTAGACTCTCATTCTTGATGACAGTTTGAACCAAAAAACCTGATTTTGAGGATTAAGAAAGATGAAAAAACTATTACTCGTATCAGCCTTGACCTTGGGTCTGTCATCAGCGGCAAATGCTGATAGCACCTTAAAGAATATAGGGGATTTCTTTTCAGGGAAGAACCAGCATTACAACATTTCTGAAAATGACCTCCTTAACACCCAATGGGATAAGTTCAAGGAAACAGACAGTGAATCCATCTATGTAAGGAGAACCGATAAAGACAACGGTTTTTCCGATGGTGTTTGGCTGAAACACATCCAGAAGGATGGTAGTTCCGATGAATACAAACACTATCTGACTGATTGTAACGGTAATGATGATGTCTTGAGGAATGCAAAGGTAACCGTACGTAATACAGACGGGACACTAGATCGTCAGAAGAAAGACAAAATTATCAAGGGTGACCTGAAACAGGATGTCAGAAAACTCGTATGTTCTGCACCTGTTGCTACAGCAGCGTCTACGATACCCCTCCTTAAAGTAACACAATTGCCAGAAAATATTGCAAAAGAATATGGTTATGATATTCCATATTATGAGTGGACATTAAAAGGTAGTAATAATGAAAAACAAATGTTTATCATTGGGGGACGGGATTCAGTTTGCAAAGTTCCAAAAGGTAGCGCTCTTTTCGTTTTAAATGGGGAACCTGTTATCCTAAAGAGTCAAGTACCAGAACCAAAAAAATTAAAAAAAGGAACAGTATTAGGGAAATATGAATATGCAGGTAGTACCATTACTATTACATATGTAAAAGCGTTACCCGCAGGATATGAAGCTTGGGCAAGTCTTTTAAATATGAAAATCGTCTCAGGGAAGAAAATACAGAACTTAAAGATAATTGAGTCAGGAGGAATCTAAGAGACAATCTAACACAGAGGATTAAGACATTCTTTAGTGTGTTTGAGAATGGGGTCTGAAAGGGATAGGGTGATTCTAACAACGACTGAAACTTTAAGTGGATACACCATTATGGAGTATAAGGTGTACTAGTTCAGATTTCATCTGACAGTTAGGACTTGCGATAAGTGGGTTTTTCCAGTTTGATAGAGGTGTGAATCTTTATCAGAATGTTCCGTAAAACCCTGCCCTTCAGGGCGGGGATATAAGGAGCGGACAGTCTTGCTGTCCTAATCAGGTGTATTCTGCTGTTCAATGTATTGCCGGATAATCGAAATGGGAGCACCGCCACAACTTCCGGAAAAGTAAGAAGGCGGCCATCATGAAGTACCCCAGAGTTTCTGTCTGATTGAAGGATAATTCCTGCTTCTGATCAAACGGCTGGAACGTCCTTTAAGCCGGTTGACCAGACTGGATATGGCAACTTCAGGCGGATAATGAACTAGCAGATGCACATGATTTTCCTCACCGTCAAATTCAACCAGTTAAGCCTCACAGTCTGAGCAGACCTTGTTGAAAATGTTCCGCAAGTCATCAAGGATTGCTGAATCAAAGACCTTCCGGGGGTATTTGGTGACAAAGATCAGATGGACATGAAGATTGAATACGGCATGCCGTCCATGCTGCATCTTGGTTGCCTTTTCTAGAGCATCAATATAATAGAAGCTATCAGAAGGAAAATGTCCCTGGATAATCAGTCATGCTGGTCAAGAAAGCTTTCCGGTTTGAACTGATGCCAAAAGGTGGGCATATCCGCAGGATGAAACAGTCCTGTGGCTGTGCCCGTTTCGTCTTCAACAGGGCACTGGCATACCAGAAAGACCTGTATGAGTCGGATAAAACATCCAGATTCAGTTACACCAGACTGGCGGATTTCCTGCCCGCATGGAAAAAAGAGTTCCCCTGGCTGAAAGACTGCCATAGCCAAATGCTCCAGCAGAGCCTGAAAGACCTCGGATCAGCTTACAGGAACTTCTTCTCAAAACGGACAGGCTTCCCCCGCTTCAAGCGCAAGGGCGTCCGGGCCAAGTCAGGCCTGAACAGATCCATCCTGGATCAAGGCTGGTATGGGTTCCGGCGGCAGCTCGAATACAAGCTGGCATGGAAAGGCGGGATACTGGTAGCAGTCACACCGCAGAACACCAGCCGGAGATGTCCTGAATGCGGTTATGTCTCAGCAGAAAACCGCCAGACGCAGGCAGAATTCCGGTGTGTGGCTTGCGGGTTTGAGGAGAACGCTGACCTGGTTGCAGCAATCAATATACTAAGGGCGGGGCTCGCCCGGATCGCCTGTGAAGTGAATGGTGCAGTCATGCCGTCAGCAGTAGGAACCCACCGAGGAGACCAAGGCACCTGTGCCCTGGTTCGGTAGGAATCCCTTTGCTTTAGCGAGGGGAAGATGTCAGAATTCTAATTAGCACTGTAAAATCTATAAAATTGCATGTGTGTCCTGATTGATGGGGTGTAATGCACAGAATTTTTTAATCTTGCTCACCGGGAGACAGGCGAAATGGGAAAAACAGATGCGGGAAAACAGCGGGATCTTTCCGTAGTACGGGTATTGTTCGGACTACTATCAGGTGCGTACCTCGTGAGTAGCATGCCTGTTGCGTGGGGGGAAGGCACGGCGGTCGGCCAAGATGCGGCTGCCAGCGGTAACTATTCCACGGCGGTCGGGCATGGAGCATCTGCTCAAGGCGATAATTCTACCGCAGTTGGTGAACAGGCAAGCTCAAACGGTGAAGGTGCAGTTGCTGTTGGTCAAGCTGCAAGAGCAGGAGAAGCTGATACTTCTGCTAAAGCAGGTCGTTATTCTGTTGCTATTGGTAGTGGTGTAATAGCTGATAAAGATTTTTCGGTAGGGGTTGGTTCTGGTGCTTCTGCCATGGGTCTGGGGAGTCTTGCTTTAGGAAATCAAGCAGTTGCCGAGATGAACTATTCTATTGCTATACAGCATAGTGCTAAAGCATCTGGATATGCCTCAACTGCTATTGGTTATTCTGCAGTGGCTGGTGCCTATTATTCTGTTGCTATGGGATTTGAAAATCAATCTGCTGGCAAATATGGAGTTTCTTTAGGTTATAAAGCACAAGCTAGTGGATTGTATTCTATTTCTGTTGGATCTAATTCCGCTGCTACCAATGAAGGTTCTGTTGCAATAGGCGCAGATGTTAAGGCTTCTACATATGGTGTTGGTGTTGGTTATGGTGCGAAACCTAAAGGTGGAGGCACTGCGGTTGGAATGGGTTCTGAAGCTGATGAATATGCTGTGGCTGTTGGTTATCAGGCTGCTGCAAGTGCATATTCTGTTGCATTAGGTAATAATGCAAAAGCGGAAGCAAATAATGCGATTGCATTAGGTTACAAATCAGAAGCAACAGCTGAAAATTCAGTGTCAATGGTAGGAGGTACTGTTTCTTCGGCTGCTAAAAATTCTGTTGCGATAGGTAATGGTGCAACTGCTACATTAGAAGATTCTATTGCATTAGGTTCTGGTTCTGTCGCTAACAGAGGATCAGGGGCAAAAGATGCCTACCTGATAGGCTCCAAAACTGGCGGCGCCTGGATTTCGACTGCGAATGCCATAGCGGTGGGTAACGATGATGCCGATGGCACCGTGACCCGCCAGATTACCGGCGTGGCGGCGGGCTCGAAAGATACGGACGCCGTCAATATTGCGCAGTTGAAGGCGGCGGCGGCTTCTTACACTGCGGGCAACGGTATTGCGATCATTGCGAATACGGGTAAACCTGAAATCAGCGTGAACGCGGACGGAGACGATCTCAAGTTTGATTCTGACGGTGTGTTACAGCTGAAAAAGGATGGCACAGTCGCTAAAGACAACCAGGGCGTGGTGACAGGCGGCGCAGTGTATCAGGAAACCCATGTGGAGTCTGACGGTAACTACATTAAAAAAGCCGACAGCGCCGCCGCAAACCTGAAGACATTGGATTCATCAGTAAAGGCAAATGCCGATGCGTTGTCTGGCAAAGCCGATAAGAGTGAAGTCTATACCAAGAAAGAAACAGATTCAGCCCTGTCTTTGAAAGCCGATGCTGATTCTGTTTACACGAGGACTGAATCTGACGGCAGATATGCGGCAAAAGACAGCGTTTACACCATGGCGGAAACAGATGCCAAGTTGGATACCAAGGCTAACAAGGATGCCGTTTATACCAAACAGGAAGTTGATGATGCCCTGGCTTCTGTTGGGGAAAAGGCTGACACAGCCAATACCACTGCAGTGGCAGCCCAGTCCACCGCCAATGAGGCGAAGGAAGCCGCTGTAGCCGCTGACAGCAAGGCTGTTGCGGCACAGGAAACCGCTACAGCAGCCCAGTCCACCGCCAATGAGGCGAAAAAAGCCGCTGTAGCTGCTGACGGTAAGGCTGATGCGGCACAGGAAACCGCTACAGCTGCCCAGTCCACTGCCAATGAGGCGAAGGAAGCCGCTGTAGCCGCTGACGGTAAGGCTGTTGCGGCACAGGAAACCGCCAAAACGGCGCAATCCACAGCGGATACCGCAAAAACAGCCACCGACAGTTTGAAGGAAAACATCGGCTCCGTCTCGGACGGAAACTATGTCCAAGCAGACAAGACCATCGGAGACAACATCAACAGCTTGGATGCAAACCTGTCTGAAAAGACCAAGTACGTTGCCGTCAACTCTACCGCGGATGCAGCCCAAGCGACGGGCGAAGACGCGATAGCCATTGGGCCTAAAACCAAGTCATCTGGTGCGCAGTCACTTGCCGTAGGTTATGGCAGCACTGTATCCGGCAGCCACTCCGGCGCATTCGGTGATCCGAACACCGTCTCGGGTGCCAATTCTTATGCCTTCGGCAACAACAACACCATCGAAGGTGCCAACACCTTCGTTTTGGGCAACAATGTCAAAGCAGGTTCCGGAATTTCAAATGCCGTTGTCCTCGGCAGTGATTCTGAAGCTGTCTCCAATGCCGTGTCAGTCGGTGCCAAGGGCAAGGAACGGAAAATCGTCAATGTCAAGGCAGGTGAGGATCCAACCGATGCGGTCAATGTCAGCCAGCTGCAGCAGACAAACCAGCGCATCGACCAGCAGGACAGCAGCCTGAGGCGTCTTGCCAAACGGGATGCCCAGCTGGAACGCAAGATTGAGCGCGCTGGTGCCCATGCCGCCGCGATTGCCGCATTGCATCCGCTGGATTATGACGAAGACCACAAGTTCACCGCATCAGCCGGTGTCGGTCAGTACCACGGTTCCAGCGCCGTCGCAGTCGGTGCCTTCTACCGTCCGACCGAGAACCTGATGTTTTCTGTCGGTGCGTCTTTGAATGAAAACGATTCGATGGTCAATGCCGGCATGTCTTACCGCTTCGGCACGGGTTCCGGCAATAAGACGTCGCCTAATAATATCCATGAAATGCGGCGGCAGATAAACAACCTTTCAGAAGAAAACCGCCAACTCTCGGCACAGTTAAATAGCTCAGAGACCAAACGGGCTTCTTCTGATGCGGAAATCCAAGAACTGAAGGTTTCCCTATCGCGGGAAACGAAACGCTCGGAAATGCTTGAGGCGAAAATCCGCCGTATTGAAAAGATGCTAAAAATCAAATAACGCTCACCAGAGGTACGGTTCCGTACCTTTGTGACAGTGGCTTTAACCTTGAATTTGACTGATTTGTCCCCATGCCCATGTGCGCTATGGGGGGGATCTCAAGTACAGGTTCAGATTCCTGGAAACAGTGCCATCGGTTTCCTGTGTGGCATATCTTCTTGGCTTGGCCCCTGAGTTTTTGTGAGTCTCGGGGGCTTTATTTTTCTCGTCCCAGAAAACATCCCCTTAAATGCCCCTGATTCCATCCTAGTGGATGCCTGTTTTGCCGCACGATGGAGTCCGTTTGGCCGCAGTCATATGGCGGTATTTTGCGTTACACGGGAGGCTGTGATGGGTGTTTGCATTCAGGGGCTCAAGGGGCAAAGGGACAAGCTGTATGTCTTGCTGTCTGTTCTGCTTGTGCCAGGTCTTGCTTGGTGTGAAGACGTCAAGGCGCCTCCCGGGAGCTTTTTCCACAATTTGGGCGTGACGGCGTCGGTTGTGATTACCAAGGTGTTGGGGGTTTCGACAGCCACATTGACCGGGACGGCCAAGGGCTATGCTGGCTCTCTGGTGCCGGTTGGTCTGGGCGTCGGTGGTGCGCTGGCGTTGTGTTATTTTTTCTGGCAGGTGTTCCATTATCTGGCAACCGGCAGGGGCATGGGCGGGTACTTCCAGATCCTCTTGGACGTGGGGATTCCTGCATGTGTTGCCGGAACGTTCATCTCAGGCTATACGGGTTACGTCAGCTCGCTGGATTCCGGCCTTGATGCCGTTCGCAATATCGCTGGTGACACTGGTTCAATGTTAAGCAACCTTCAGGGACTGTATGAGGCGGTGTTTAGGCTCGTCGATAAAGCGTTTGAGGATGCGTTTACCGAGCTCGGTCAGGCGACGCAGTGGAATGACCAGGACGGGATGACGGGCGAAGTGGCCGGAGGTTTGGGGATGCCCAAACTCGGATCGGACTTTTTGCTGGCATTGAGTAGCCTGATTTTGACTGGGATTTTCTGCATCGTGGTGATTGTCGTGGCGATGTTCGGGCTTGCAGAGATTGCGGGGTTGGTTTTGATGGGACCATTCCTTTTTGCAGTTGGCATTGCGTTTGGACCGCTTTTCATCGCAGGCATTGTGACCCCGTGGACGCGGGAGTATCTGTCGAAATGGCTGGGGTTCATGGTCAGTGCCGCGTTGCTGACCGGGGTGTTGAACATCATTGTAGGGCTGGCTTCCCATGTGGTCGGTGGTCTGGATCTTTCTGCAGTGACATCTGATGTGCAAGGGGGAAGTGCCGTGCAGATGGCCATCATTGCGGTTCTTTTGATGGCGTTCAATTCGCTCGTCTCGCAGGCACCAGCGGTGGCCAGTGCGATGGTGCCAGGGACAATCGGTGCCCGGAGTGGGGCGGGTGGTGCGATTTCAGGGATAGCGGGTGCTGTCGCAGGTTATGCGTTGGGCTCTGCCAAGACTGCTGCTGGTGCGAACCAGACACGATGGAACAGGCGTTATGAGATGGCGAGGAGGGCAGATTGGAAGGCAAAGCACAACAGATAAGAGGGAATACGAAGGGCAAACGGGCTGTTCAAAATTGCAAACAAAGTTTGCTAAACGGAAGGCGTTATCAAAACCGACTGTTAAGTGAACGGTGCAGTCATGCCGTCAGCCGCAGAAACCCACCGAGGAGACTATGGCACGTGAGCCTTTGGCTCAGTAGGAATTTCCTTGCCTTAGCGAGGGGAGGCGTTCAACAAACTGAAATGTTTCTTCTATTCTTCTATTGTGGTGTAGAAGAATAGAAGAAAAACAGCATTTTTTGGTAGAAACGCATCTAGACATCAAGCTAAAACCCAAGAGGGCACTTAAGGCTGTTAAGCCGTCTTCGCAGGATTTCATCGGGCTTAGACGCTCACGCGGACGTCCGCGTAAAACCCCGATTGCTAATTGACAGCCCAAGACCTTGGAGGATAGTACGAAAATCTACAAATCTTTTAGTGCAAGGAACGTTCCTTGCGTTGATTCGAAACTGGAATTGGGGACAGATGAGCAAAGAGATGGTGAGAGCTCGGGCTGGTGTTCTGTGGAGGGTGTACTAGTTCAGATTTCATCTGACAGTTAGGACTTGCGATAAGTGGGTTTTTCCAGTTTGATAGAGGTGTGAATCTTTATCAATAAGGCGTAAGCCGGAAAGGAAAAACCCATGAGCAGTATG
>JAEEYE010000037.1 GCA_016291665.1 Oxalobacter sp.
GATCCAGCACATTGACGATGATGGCAGGACTGACACCGAACAGTCCGAACTGGGACTGTGTGAACTCGCTGATTGAGAACGCATATTTTTTGATGGTGTCGTTGCCCTGTGCAGATGCATAGCCGAATGCTGCTGATGCTTCCGCAAAAGATGAACATAAGACCGGTTTGTTGACGTTGGTGACATCTGTCATGTTTACAGGTGCAGTACCAACGATGAACGGTATGGCGGAATCGACCGTGACCGGAGGGAGGATACTCGTCGCAAGCTCCGATACACGTACGCCGTGCTGATAAGACATTTTTTATCTCCTATGGATTAAAAGTATTTTGTTCCGTCACTCCACGGACGTGGAGCCCCAGTAAGCCAATGGGTAGTAATACTGAGCTGCCATTGCGGCCATGGCTGGTCATCGACGTTATGCCATTCAATCGGGAGCTGAAGCATGTACCTGCTTTCCAATACCTGGTCAGGTATGGACAGCAGGGCAGTCCGTATTCTGGCAACCATATCCAAAACACGGTCAAACCCAGTCATCTCACGGTCATAGCAGCTGACTATGATGGCAACATCAGTCGACTGCGCCTCACCGGTAGCCCCGGAGATAGGCCTGACGATGACATATGCCTGATCGTTGTCCGTATTCGACTGGAGCGGTGGCAGGTACCCATAAACAATACGGGGAGATTTCTCCTCCCCGCTTTTTGTTGGCAATCTATACTGGCTACAGATAGGCTCAAGGAACCGTCCTATCGCCTGCATCAGGTTTGGTTCAATCATTTCAATACCTCTTTGATTTTCTCATCGGCCTTTTCTTCAATGAGGCTAGCAATCCGTTCCTGCAACTTAGGCGCAACTTTCGCGTTGCCCAACATCTGCG
This sequence comes from Oxalobacter sp., assembly GCA_016291665.1. GTDB lineage: Bacteria > Pseudomonadota > Gammaproteobacteria > Burkholderiales > Burkholderiaceae_D > Oxalobacter. The sequence goes on from JAEEYE010000037.1 coordinate 881, forward strand.
GGACGGAAATGCTGTCCACCTTCTCGAAAGTGACCCATTTATTAGGGTCTTTCTTGTTCCCCCGCTTTTGCTTAAGCCGGACAAACAGCTGCTTGTTTAGCTTGGAGGACTTGAACCCAAATCCAAGTGGTTTAGGCTTGCCTTGGAAAACACTCAGCCTGATCAGCTTACGTTTCCTACCCGTGGTATCGCCTTGTGGGGCATGCTGGAAATTGCGCGCATTGACGGTTGAGCCAACTGACACCAGCTCACCACCGATACCATTTGCCTTGACCGGTTTAACATGGAGCGTTTCGGTGATTTTCTTTTTGGTGACCGTATAGACGGATTGGACCATATCAACAGCCTCTTTTTTAGCTTCCCTGAGCGCCCCATTGACTGCGGCGTTAACCGCCTTCTTTGTTCCGCCTGGAATGCTTTTGAGTGCTGCCAAGGCCCTTTTGACCTGCTCCTTATCGAGCTCGATCTTCACCAGGCTAGCGCACATGTTCCTCTACCGTAATAACAAGCATTCCGAATTCTGCGCTTGCCGAAATGACAAGATGATCGCCACCATCTACACACAGCAGGCTTCCGACAGCAGGCAACTCCATCTCCGCCTTGACGTAGATTGTCATGGTATTGGTGAAAACGCCTTCTATCGGATATTCTGCGGAGTCCTGATATCTGCCATTGATGTTCTTATCAATGATGCAAACCCTGTCCACCCCGTTGAGGTTATGCACCTCAGCAAAATGATCAAGGTTCAGGAATACCTTATCGACATCCCGCATAACCCGCTGTTTGAAGTAACTACCCATGGCTTACTTCCTGATCAGATTGCGGTCACAACATAGAAACCGTTGACCTGATGGATGATTGGCAGTGGACGGGATTTGATCTGGACGATACGGCCGGATGGGTTCTTGCGCTGTACCCAAGAGATAGGCACACGGGAACCCTCAACCATCATCTGTTCCTGTTTGTTTTCGTTGACAACCTCAACGCAGGAATATGCCATGGTGGTCGCAACGCCACGGCAGGCAACCAGGAACTTGTCGGCAGGGACAAAGGGCTGTTCCGCACCGTTATCATCCAGGTACCAGCTGTCATAGGAATAGACATCCAGGCCGGAATCCTTCAGGTAGCCCCAATAAGTGACGCCGTCAGGCAGATGGGAAGGGTTGACCATCCCCATATCTACGCGGCGTGTATCCAGGTCTTTGCCATTGACCAGCTTGCCCAGCAGTGCTTCCAGGACGCTGGTTCCGCAGATGATTTCTGCTGGGGACAGGCCGGACTTCTGGATGACCTTGCGACGGATTGCGCGCAAGTCTGTCAGTGGTTCAGCATTCTGGTTATCCCATTTAGTTGACAGGGTTTCTTTCGGCTGTTTAGCGGAAGCGGAAGGCCAGTACTTGATGACCTCATCGTAACCATTACCTTTCACAGTTACCTGCCCGGTAAACAGGGCTTCAGCACACATGACTTCCTCGCGGCGGGAAATGATGTCGTCCAGGTCACTCAGGTCACGGCCAAGCTTCTCAGCTGCGCGCTCATTCGGTGATTTCTGGCTGTAAACCGTTTCACCAGGGGAACGTTTCAGCAGGTCTTCAGAGGTGGTGACCTTCATTGGGGAGACCTCAGGAGCTTCATAGCTTTCGGTACGGTAGCCCTGGTCCTCAATGACGATGCCGCCAACCTTCGGATTGACGAATGGCGCAACACGTCGGCCCTTGTCGCCAATGATGTCTACGTCAACACGGGCGGTGTTGTATGTAATGACGTTACCGAAGTAACGGTCACGCAGGAAAGTAGTCGGTTTCTTGTCGGCCTCCTGCACCATGCGGAGCATGGTCCGGGTATCAAACATATCCATTTAGGTCTCCTTACTTGATGAAAATGCCGACCTTGCGGGCGGACGATTTGCAGTCGGACACATCGCAGTCCGAGTTGGTGGACAGCGCATCCGCATTGAATTCGCCGGTCAAGTACACAGCCGCATCCTTGGCACCGCCAGTCGTATCGATGTCTTCAGCCAGGACTGCATAAACGGTCGTATTGACGACGCGGGTTACACCACCGGACAGTGCTGCTCCGGACAGGGTGATGGCAGTAGACGATTTGCCCAAGGCGATGCTGTTGCCAGCGGTGCCTTCTTCCGCAGCGGTAATGGTCAGGACGGAGCTTGCCTTGGCACCGGTCACGGATTCAGGCAGCGCCTCAATCAGGTTGTCGAGGGTGTCAGCCAGTGTGGAGCCGATCAGCACCTCGCCGTCACCTGCGTCAGCGGAAACAAACTTGAGGGTAGTTTCGTCGACGGTGATGGTGTCGTTTGCAGATGGGTTGGAACTGAAAGTTGCCGTACCAGATGCTTTCACACCAGGGGTAGTGGCAGCCAGCAATGCGCCAGCTTCAGACAGCAGGGCACCACGTTTCAGGTCCTGGCTTGCCGCAATGGTCAGCTTGTCTGATACGACAGGCATCATCTGGGAAGCGGCAAACAGGTTGTCCGGGGTAAAGGTATAGGTTTCCTGTTTCATAGTTAGGTCTCCTTATCAAGCGCGTTCGAAGCCACGTTTTGCGGCTGCGATGATTGCTTCGTTCTCAGCGTTTTTCTCACCTTTCGGGTCAATACCGTTGTTTCCTTCCGGCTTGATCCCGTCAAGTTCCTTGGCATCCTTCAGATGCGCTTCCAAACGCTTCCCGTTTGCCTCGCGTTCTGCCTTGAGGATCTCGACGGCCAACGCTTCGGCAGTGATGCCGTTGACGAATTTCGCGTCATTGACGAGTGCTTCGTGGCCAGCAACAGCGATTTCCTCAATCGCCTGGATGCGGGCACGTTCCCGTGCGACGCCTTCAGCAACAGCTTCTCGGCGGATTTCATCCACGATTTCGGGGTGTTCCGCCCTGAAAGTATTGATGTCCATTTGGACTCCTTTCTTATCTGCGGATTTCTCCGCCTTGAAAAACCCCTCTGGCGCCAGCTGCGGGATGCAGTTAGACACCGTCAGGCCGTTCACAACCGCCACCGTCCCATCAAAGGTATTGGTGACCTGTTGGGTAAAATCCATGTCATCAGCAAAACCCATCCCGACCGCATCTGATGCAGTCAGGAAGCTTTCCTTTGACATCAACGCGGCAATGGCCTCGCGTGCCATGCCAGTTTTCGTCTGGTAGACGTCAACCATCGACTCCCGGATCTTCTCCAGGTTTGATGCTGCGTCCATCAATTCTTCCGCCGTCTGTGGTGCAGCGACCTGCATCCTCACAGGATGGATGAGCATCATCGCCCCAACCGGCATGATGACCTTCGCATTGGGGACGCTGGTAATGAGCGTTGCGGCAGATGCAGCAAGACCGGCAACCGTTACGGTTATCTTCCCTTTGTGGTTGGCCAGCAGGCTGTAGATGGCCATTGCGGTGAAGACGGAGCCGCCTTCGGAATTCAGCGTGATATCGATGGCCCTATCAGGTTCAATGAACGCAAGCGCATCCCTGACCGAATCGACATCGATGTCGTCCCAGAACGAGCCGCCGATACGCCCATAAAGCGAAAGCCGGACAGGCTGCCCGGCTTCGTTGGTGATCTTCAGATAATCAAGACTCATCTTCTTCCCTTTCTCTTTCAGGCCTGATGATGATCGAACCACTCAGGCCGTCAGCCTTGCGCATCGTCTCCTCGCGCTTGCGCACGGCGTGGATTGTTTCAAACTTCATGCCAGTCAGTTCAGCCGCTTCACGTTCACGGGTAGAGAATCCCTCTTCAACCCTGACCTTGGCTGCATTGGCCTCTTTCAGCGGATCCAGCTGCCCCTGTGAGTCGCCATACCATTCAGCCCCGCACCATGCGGCCCGGATGGCCGGGTCGGAAAAGAATCCGGGAGCCTTTATGCGCCCTTTCAGTGCTGCCTCCGTAAGCCATTCCTCATAGACCGGCTGGCAGAACTGACCGACAAGCCACTCACGACGCATCCGGAACATCTTCCATGCCTCAAGGAGCGAAGCACGTGATGCTGAATAGGAGGCGTTGAAGTTCTTGACCAGCAGTTCGTATGGGATTTCAAGCGCAGCGCCAATCTGTCGGCATATCGCAATGACGAACCCTTCGAATGCCTGGTTGGGACGCCCTGGATTGGCAAAGCTGACTTTCTCATCATCGCGGAGCTCGACAATCGCCCCGTTCCCAAGGGCAATATCATCAGTTTTACGCTGAACAGGTGCGGCCGGTACTTGGACGCCAGGTATTGGCGAGATGCCTGTATCAAGAGGTTGTCCGTCTGGCGAATGGACAAACACCGTAAACATCCCGGATATGACGGCAGCCATCAGTTCAGCCTCCGAATACCTGCCTAGCTGTTTTACCGCTTCTATGACCGGGGCTAGCAGTGGCACACCACGGCGTTGGGCCGGGCGCTCGATATCCGCCATGATGTGCAGGACATTGCGCCGCCCGGTATTGGCACCGAATGCCAGGACACGCTTCCATGACTGGCGTTCCTTCAGCGTGTTTGCCCTTGGGTATGAGTTCGGGTTGTGGTGTGCAACGTAATAGGCAATAGTCTCGCCATATTCGCCAACCTCAACACCGCCGAGTACGTTCTTATCTGCCGGCAATGGTTGCGGATCACAGATGCGGTCTGCCTCAATCAGGCTGACTTTCAGGTCATAGACCGAACCCTTGCGCCTGATGTATGGCAGGGTCACAAACACATCACCGGAAAGCAGTGCGGATACCAGCACCAATGACTGGAGCTGATAAAAGTTCTGTCTGCGTTCCGCATCACAGTTGACGCCCTCGCTCCACAGTTTCCACTCACGCTCAGTATTGGTTTCCCATGCACGCGCCTCTTCTTCGGACATCCCAAGGAATGCGGCATCAACCTGGGCATTCAACGCAAGGCCTGATCCGACCACATTGGTTCGGATTGTCTTGATTGCACCGGTTGCGATCGGCGTGCCCATGAAAAGGTCGCGGGAACGGTTGCGGAGGGTTCCGATGTTGTCAACGATATCCTCATCCGCAGACAGTCCACGGCTTATCCATCCAGCCAGGCTTTTCTTGCCATAGGATGCTCCATGCCTTCCATACCCTGCGGAATTCATCACATCCCTTGCAACCTTACGACGCAGTCCTTCCGCAGGGCTGAAGTAACCAATGATTCTGTCGAGTAAGTTCATTTCCTATCCTATGGGTAATGCCCGGCGTACACGGATGCCCGTGTTCCTGCCGGTCTCAATATCTGCGATGGCGTTTTCCCACCGCATCATTTCGCGGTAAGCCGCATCGGTGTCAACGCTTGTCAGCCGACGCGTCCCGATGGTGTACGACTTGCCGGTGGAACAGGCCATATAGGCTTCTTTCCACATGTCGCGGAACTGGATGGCCTCGGCCAGTTTGAAGTTCTTGTTCGCCTTTTCGGCATTGCGCTTGGCGATCAGTTCCTCAATTTCTTCGTCCGTCATAGCTCAATACCTTTCGATCTTATCCGCCTCTGCGGCACCTGTTGTACAACAGCCTTGCCGCTCGTTATCACTTCATTCAGGTACTCGAAGTTCGGGTTGAGGATTTCCATGGCCGCTGTGGCATAGACGGCGCAGTCAAGCGCCTCGTTACGTTCCCGGATCTTCCGCCATCCAGCCTTGATGGCACCTTTCTCAAACTTCTGCTCAAAGACCTCAGCCGTCAGCTGCTGGAAAAAGTCCTCATTGAAACCGCGCTCAGGCTGCATTGGGTAATGCACGAACCCAGTGCCAACTTCCTCAACGGCAGTCCTGGCAGATACCAGCGACTTGCCCGAATCCACGCCAAGCGTGAAAAGCATCGCCTGGGCGACGTTCGTCTTTGACGGTGTTGAGATGAACGGGACACCGATACCGCCACGACCCTTGATTGAAAAGACCCTCAGCCTCTCACGTGCCTTTGTGTAACGGTAAACATCGCCTGTATAGGCACCGTCACCAGAGTCAATACAGGCACACGCAACAGACAGCGCCATGCCGTTTGATAACAGGTGCTGCTTCTGCAGGACTGCATCCAACTGCTGCCATGTGGCACTGTCATCAGGTTTACCGTACAGGATACGGTGCTGGATACCCCAGCATTCGCGGCCTATGCCCCATCCGTAGACGGTACATTCCAGGCGGTCATGCTGGACGTCGACGCCAGCTGTCAGCAACAGGACGCCGTCGGGCAGTATTTCGTTGACCGGATAGAATTCGCGTCTCCTGTACAGGCGCTCCCACGTGTTTTCATCAGGTGAGATTTCTTCCCATGGCTCCCCGAGTTTCAGGTTGATGAATTCCATCAGCCCCTGCTTGTCCTTGTTCTTTGCTGCGGAAGTGAATTCCTCAACAAGGTTGGACAGGTTCACCCAGGGTGAATACAGGCTGTTTATGTGATATCCGCGAATCCTGTTCCCAGGTTCAGCCGCGACCCATTTGCCTTTCGCCAACAACAACGGATCCAGTTTGTATGCGCCACGCATCTTTGCGCCGCATTCAGGACAGAACATTGCCGCAGTTTCCGGCAACGCATTGCCGAGCTCATCCTTTTCCCATGTAACCATCTCCCAACGTAGGACATGGTACTCACCACAGTGCGGGCAGGGGATGTGGTACTGCCTCTTGTCCGACCGGCTCCACCAGCGCTCGATCGGTGAGACATCCTTGATGGTCGGTGTCGACACAAGGATGATTTTCCGGTTGTGGAAGTTCGTTGTACGCTGGATTGCCAGCTTCAGCGGGTCGCCTTCCTTTGTTGCTGTATAACGGTCTACCTCATCGCATAGCAGAACACGGATAGGTCTTGAAGCCAGTCCGGCAGGGCTGTTAGCACCAACCAGAGCGATATAACCGCCTGGGTAGTGCTTCATGCGTATGGTGGTCGAGCTTTTCCTGCTTGAACCACGCCCGTCCTGACCTTCTTCAAGCTTACCTTTGAGACCTTGGGAATAGCGGAAGGTCGGGTCGATACGCTCTTTTGAAAACGCCTCTGCCGCTTCGACGGTAGGCTGCACCATCAGCTGAGGGGCGGGCTCCTGGTCGACATAGTAACCCATGACGTTCAGGATCATCTCCGACTTGCCAATCTGCGATGACGTCATCATGACAACCATCTCGGTCTCGCGGTTGGTAGCCACATCCATCGGTTCCCTAAGGTATGGAACCCTCTCTGTCCGCCACTCGCCGGGTTCTGGGGATGTACCAGGTGCAACGTACCTGTAAAGGTCTGCCCATTGCGATCCGGTAAGACGGCTGTAAGGCTTGCATACCTTAAAAAACGCCTTTGTGAAAACGGTACTCATTTGAACTTAGTATGAAGCGCAGCAAAGGCCTCATTGTGCGCATCAGAAATGATCGCCTCGAT
>JAEEYE010000021.1 GCA_016291665.1 Oxalobacter sp.
TAAAAACATCACTTTTTTGTGAACAAAGCGGAATTTCAGTTAAAATATACGGCTCCATTATGGAAGAAGTCCTTTCACCTGGTATGGGCAAGTTATGTCCAGCTTGGAAAGGATATTTTTGTTGTTAACGGATAGAAAACGGTCCTGAACGCAGATGGACTGGGTTCGGGATTAGATTATTGGAACTGATAATGGCATACGCTGTAGAAAATCTGGAAAAGCTTAAAAGACGCATCACCGTCACCATTCCTCTTGAAGAACTGAATGCAGAAGTTCAAAAACGTTTGCGCGTCCGTGCTAAAACGGCAAGGGCTGCGGGTTTCCGTCCTGGCAAAGTTCCGATGAAAATGGTCAGCCAGATGTATGGTGCGCAGATTAATGCTGATGTCATCAATGACAAGGTCAACAAGGGATACGAAGAAGCTGTCGCTGAAAATAAACTGAGAATTGTTGGTATTGGTAGTATTGATGCCAAGAAGGACGATGTCCCAGAAGGCACGTTGCAGTTCTATGTTTCCTTTGAGGTTTTCCCAGACGTTGAAATTGCTCCGCTGGCAGATTTGGAAGTTGAGAAGGCTTCTTGCGAAGTGAGCGATGCTGATGTTGAAAATACCATTAATATTCTGCGTCGCCGTGTTGCAGAATACGAAGAAAAACCAGCTGACGGTGTGGCCGAAGAAGGCGACCGTGTTACCGTTGACTACACTGGATTGATTGATGGCGCAGCTTTCGAAGGTGGTAAAGCAGATGGTATCGTTGTCATCTTGGGTGAAAAGCGTATGCTCCCAGAATTTGAAGGTGCATTGGCTGGTATGAAGGTTGGTGAAACTAAGTCTTTTGACTTGCCATTCCCAGAAAACTACCACGGTAAAGATGTAGCAGGTAAGACGGCACAGTTCACTGTCACTGTACAGAAGATTGAACTGGCCAAACTGCCTGAATTGGATGACGAATTCTGCAAGAAGTTGGGTGTTGAAGAGGGCGGCGCAGAAAAACTACGCGAAGAAATCAAGAAGAACCTGTTAAGCGAAGTCAAAAAGCGTATTGGTGCTTTGAACAAGAGCCACGTATTTGAACAGTTCGTCAAAGCCAACCCATTTGATATTCCTCAGGCGTTGATTGAACAGGAAATCGATAGCCTGATTGACTATACCCGTGGTGATCTGGCAGCTCGTAATCCAGAACACAAGGACGATGAACTACCACGCAGCATGTTTACCAAGCAGGCAGAAAACCGTGTCCGTTTGAGTCTTCTTTTAGGTGAACTCTTAAAAGACAATGTTTTGGCCGTTTCACAAGAAGAGCTCAAAGCACGTGCTGAAGAAATCGCTTCGACCTATCAGCAGCCTCAGATGGTTGTTGACTACTACATGAACGATACGACCCGTCGCCGTGAGCTTGAAAATATCCTGATGGATGAAAAAGCAGTCGAATACATCTACTCCAAGGCAAAAGTAACAGACAAGGCTTTGCCATTTGAAGAAGTCATCGTTCAGACGTATTAATCAGTAGGGTTGGGTGAGAAAAGGATGACTGGCATAGCAGGACTCGGTATGGTTCCGATGGTCGTCGAGCAAAGCGGACGTGGTGAACGTGCGTATGATATTTACTCACGTTTGCTGAAAGAACGTATTGTTTTTCTTGTTGGGCCTGTGACAGATGAAAGTGCCAACCTGATTGTGGCGCAGCTCCTTTTCTTGGAAAGTGAGAATCCGGATAAGGATATCTCGCTTTATATCAACTCCCCGGGCGGGTCTGTGACGGCTGGTATGGCGATTTACGATACTATGCAGTTCATCAAACCACAGGTCTCGACATTGTGTACCGGTCTGGCGGCTTCTATGGGCGCGTTTCTCTTGGCGGCCGGTGCGAAGGGCAAGCGCTTTTCATTGCCGAATTCGCGCATCATGATTCACCAACCCTCTGGTGGCGCACATGGTCAGGCAACTGACATCGAGATCCATGCCAAGGAGATCCTGTATCTTCGCCAACGGTTGAACGCTATTTTGGCTAACAACACCGGTCGGACTTTGGAAGAAATTGCGCTGGATACGGAGCGCGATAATTTCATGTCGGCCGATGAAGCCAAAGTTTATGGCTTAATCGACGAGGTCTTGGTCAAGCGGGACTGAGAATCCCGGGAAAACATTCCTTAAAGCCTGGGCGTTCCTGTTCGGGCTTTTTTTAATTTGACATTCACGGTAAGGATAATATTGCCATGCCAGGAAATACGCCTCACTGCTCTTTTTGCGGGAAAGCCAAAAACGAAGTTAAGAATCTTATTGCAGGGGAGTCTGCTTATATCTGTGATGAATGTGTTGCGATGTGCGACCGCATCATGGCAGGGGAGACTCCTGCTGAACCGGATGAGACGACATCTGATGTGCCCAAGGAATCGGTACGGCTCCCGACACCGCGCGAAATCTGTTCGCTCTTAGATCAGTATGTAATCGGGCAGGAACAGGCCAAGAAAGTGCTTTCCGTTGCGGTCTACAACCATTACAAGCGGTTGCGTTTTTTTGGGGGTAAAGAAGAAACCGATGGTGTCGAACTGGCTAAAAGTAACATCCTTTTAGTGGGACCCACAGGGTCTGGTAAGACACTTTTGGCACAGACCCTGGCGCGTATGCTCGATGTTCCTTTTACGATTGCCGATGCGACCACATTGACGGAAGCGGGGTATGTGGGCGAGGACGTTGAGAACATCATCCAGAAGCTGTTGCAGAACTGCAATTACGATTCAGAAAAAGCAGAGCGGGGGATTGTTTACCTGGATGAGATCGACAAGATTTCCCGCAAGAACGACAACCCGTCGATTACCCGTGATGTCTCAGGTGAAGGCGTACAGCAGGCGCTTCTGAAACTCATTGAAGGGACGGTGGCCTCTGTTCCACCACAGGGTGGCCGTAAGCATCCAGGACAGGATTATATTCAGGTCAATACGTCGAACATCATGTTTATTTGCGGCGGTGCATTTGATGGGTTGGCTCGGATTGTCCAGCAGCGCACCGAAAAAGGGGGAATCGGTTTTTCAGCTGCTGTCCACAGCAAGGAAGAGTTCAACGAAAGCCTGTTGATGGAAGAGGTCGAACCGGAAGACCTCGTGAAATTTGGCCTGATTCCCGAATTGATTGGTCGCCTGCCGGTAGTTGCAGTGCTCCATAACTTGGATGAAGCTGCTTTGGTTGACATCCTGGTGAAACCGAAAAATGCGCTGGTGAAACAGTATGCAAAGCTTTTGGAAATGGAAGGGGCAACGCTTGAAGTGACGGATGGCGCTCTGAAGGCTGTAGCGGCTAAAGCCATTAAGCGTAAGACTGGTGCCCGGGGTTTGCGCTCCATCATGGAAAACCTGTTGTTGGATGTGATGTATAACCTGCCTAGCGAAAAAGGCGTTAAGCACGTTGTCATTGATACGGATACGGTCACTAAGGGTGCGCCCCCACGCTTGGTACGTGAATAAGTCCATTTTTTGGGGTCACATTGGCTCTTGTAAAACGGAAGATTGCCCCAATATCAGATGGACGAATGAATTTTAAGGAAAACGAAATGACTACGACTGAATTACAGCAGACAAGATTGCCTCTTTTGCCGTTGCGCGATGTGGTGGTCTTCCCGCATATGGTCATTCCGCTTTTTGTCGGAAGGGTTAAGTCTATCCGTGCGCTGGAAAAAGCCATGGAAAGTGACAAACTCCTGATGCTTTCTGCCCAAAAGACAGCATCAAAAGATGACCCCGCGATTGAAGATATTTATGAAATTGGTTGCCAGGCGAACCTTTTGCAGATGTTGAGGCTCCCGGACGGGACGGTCAAAGTGCTTGTTGAAGGTGTGCGCCGTGCCCGTATCAAGGCCGTTGTCCCAGAAGGGGATTGCTTGTATGCAGATATCGAACCACAGGCATCAATCAGTACGTCTACGCCTGAAATGGAAGCGTTAAAGCGTGCAGTGGTTGAACAGTTCGATCAGTATGTCCAGCTTAACAAAAAGATTCCGAAGGAAGTTGTTGCGTCCTTAGCATCAATTGATGATCACGGGCGTTTTGCCGATTCGGTAGCCGCACACCTGCCATTAAAACTCGAGCAGAAGCAGCAGATTTTAGAGACAAGCAATGTGGCTGACCGTTTGGAAAACTTATTGGAGCAGGTCGAAAAAGAACTGGACATCATCCAGGTAGAAAAGCGTATCCATGGGCGAGTCAAACGCCAGATGGAAAAGTCGCAACGTGAATACTACTTGAATGAGCAGGTCAAGGCTATCCAGAAGGAATTAGGCGAAAGTGAGGATGGCAACGACTTCGAAGAGCTTGAAAAGAAAATCAAAGCGGCCAAGATGTCCAAAGAAGGCCATGAAAAAGCGATGGCCGAATTGAAAAAGTTGAAGAACATGCCACCGATGTCGGCTGAGGCGACGGTTGTCAGGAATTATATCGACACCTTGGTCAGCTTGCCATGGCGTAAGAAATCGAAGGTCAGTAATGACTTGGCCAAGGCTGAAAAAGTCTTGGAAGATGATCACTATGGCTTGGAAAAGGTCAAGGAACGTATCTTGGAATACCTGGCTGTCCAGCAGCGTGTTGACCGCGTTAAGGCGCCGATTCTCTGTTTCGTCGGACCTCCCGGGGTTGGTAAGACATCTTTAGGGCAGTCGATTGCGCGTGCAACGAACCGCAAGTATGTCCGCATGGCTTTAGGGGGGATGCGTGATGAAGCGGAAATCCGTGGGCACCGCCGTACCTATATTGGGTCAATGCCTGGCAAGATTTTGCAGAGCTTAGCGAAAGTGGGGGTCAGGAACCCGCTCTTCCTCTTGGACGAAGTGGATAAGATTGGTGCGGACTTTCGGGGAGATCCTGCTGCAGCGCTCTTGGAAGTGTTGGATCCTGAACAGAACCATGCGTTCTCTGACCATTATGTCGAGGTGGATTTTGATTTGTCGGATGTGATGTTTATTGCCACATCGAATTCCTACAACATTCCACCAGCATTGTTGGACAGGATGGAAGTCATTAATCTGTCGAGTTACACCGAAGATGAGAAGACCAACATTGCATTGCGTTACCTGTTGCCGAAGCAGATGGATCGTAATGGTCTGAAAGAAAAGGAATTGACAGTTACTGAACCAGCCATCCGTGACATTATCCGTTATTACACTCGTGAAGCAGGTGTGCGTGCATTGGAACGTGAAATATCAAAAATCTGCCGTAAGGTGGTTAAGACCTTGCTGAAGGAAAAGAGCACTGGGCAGGTGGAAGTTACACCTGATACGCTGGAGAAATACTTGGGTGTTCGCCAGTTTGACTTTGGCGTAGCAGAAAAAGAAAACCGTGTTGGTGAAGTGACCGGTCTTGCGTGGACGGAAGTTGGCGGTGAGCTTTTAAGTATTGAAGCCGTCACTGTTCCTGGTAAAGGCAATATCTTGCGCACAGGGACGCTTGGCGATGTGATGAAAGAGTCTATCGAAGCAGCCCGTACGGTGGTTAGGAGCCGGGCAGCCCGCTTGGGGATTAAGGATGAGGCCTTTGAGAAGAAGGATATCCATATCCATGTACCAGAAGGGGCAACGCCAAAAGACGGTCCTTCTGCTGGTATTTCGATGACCACGGCTTTGGTTTCGAGCTTTACTGGTATTCCGGTTAAGGCTGATGTGGCGATGACTGGTGAAATTACCTTGCGCGGAGAAGTTTTGCCGATTGGCGGGCTCAAAGAAAAACTTCTGGCAGCTTTACGCGGTGGGATTAAGAAAGTTATTATCCCGCAACAGAATGTTAAGGATTTGGCTGAGATTCCAGACAATGTGAAAAACAACTTGGAAATCATCCCCGTCAAGTGGATTGATACGGTGCTTGAAATTGCCTTAGAGCGGATGCCTGAAGCTGTGGAAGAGCAATCCGTTGTGGTGGCGCAGCCACCGAAGAAGGAAACGGAAAACGCACCCGTAGCGACACACTAAGTTGAGGGTGTTTTAAGGGCTGGATGGTTGTTGAAGCTATCCAGCCTTTTGTTTTTTCAGCGGTAAATCAGTGCGTTCAAGGCTTCCCGGGCGGCAGGGGCAATTTCGCTGGCGGTCAACCCTGTATAACCCTTTAAGCGTTTTACGAGGATGTCTGCAGCCTGACCGTGCAGGTAAACGCCACCACAGGCCGCTTCAAATGGGCGCCAGCCTTGTGCCAGGAAAGAAACAATCATTCCGGTTAAGACGTCGCCGCTGCCAGCCGTCGCTAAAGCGGGGTTACCAGTTGGATTGATGGCAAAATGCCCATCGGGTGAACAGATAATGGTTCCAGATCCTTTTAAGACGGCCGTGACATTAAATTGGGTAGCAAGCTTCATGGTGGACTTCATCCGGTCAGCTTGGATGGTTGCCGTGTTTGTTTCCAAAAGACGGGCGGCTTCTAATGGATGTGGTGTGATAACAGCAGGCGCTTTGCGGTAGAGTAAGAGCTGTTTTAAAGTTGGGTTTGCGGCAATCAAGTTCAATGCATCGGCGTCAATGACTAGCGGCAGGGTGGTGGATAACGTTTTCTGCAGTGCTTCATAAGCCACGTGTGATTGTCCTAATCCAGGGCCTATGGCTAAGGCAGAGCAATTAGGGTGTGGACGGTGCGCCTGGCGGACCATGACTTCAGGACAGACTGGGTCGATTGCAGGGGCATCTTTAATGTAGATAGCATACGAAAAACCGGATCCCATCATTAAGGCCGTGCGTGATGCGAGTGTTAAAGCACCGCCCATCCCGAGATCTCCGCCGATGATACCGACGCGTCCATAAGTGCCTTTGTGGGAGTCGTGTTCCCTAGGCACTAAGAAAGCTTGGAAAAGATCTGGATGGTTTAAGAAACAGCCCGATGGGATGAAGTGTTTCTTTTCAACAGCAAGGTCGGCTACGGTCACAATGCCGGCATAATCCCTGCCTTTGGCAGTATGAAGGCCTGGCTTGTCACCTATAAACGTGATGGTGTGGGTGGCTTTAATAGCGGTGCCTTCATCGCCTACAATGGTGCCGGTGTCCGCATTGAGACCGCTGGGGACGTCCAGTGCCAAGATTGGGCAGCCTAGGTTGTTAACAGTAAGTACCAATTCTTTTAAGTTGCCTTTGATTCCTTCGTTGAGCCCAATACCGAAGATGCCATCGATGGCTAATGTCCAGCGACTTTTGGCGATGCGCTCGATGGATTCAGTAAGCGATAAGGCGTTTTCCCATTTAGCACGGCTTTTTGCAGCCTTTTTCATTGCAAGCGAGGTTTCTTCTGTAGGATTGGCTCGTTTTAACACCATCAAGATGGTGACATCATGCCCACTGTTGGCGAGATTTGCTGCAGTTTCCAAGGCGTCACCGCCGTTATTGCCAGGACCCGCCAGAACTAGGACGCGTCCTTTAGGAGAACCTGCCCGGTTGATGATGGTATGTGCTGTCGTAGCAGCAGCAGCGCCTGCCCGTTGCATCAATGTGCCGACTGGAAGGGACGCAAGGGCAGATTTTTCTATGATGCGGATGGCGTTGACTGGGTAGAGTGCGTTCATGATGTCTGGCTGTTGGGTGCGGTTTTATGGTTTTAGGTGAGACTGTCGCATCTGACGCACTTTTGCATTAAATTTGCCTTTCTTTGCTGATGTGCGCCGTACTTTTCCAGTATAATGCCATGTTCTTGAAATTATTCAAGGCATTCTTTTTTAACATGAAAATCGCGAATCCCACCTGAAAAAGGGTGCCCTTTAAGGGTTCTTGGGTGGATTCAAGACCTTAACCCTGGAGAACATTATGTCCGTAACCATGCGTGAAATGCTCGAAGCCGGTGTCCATTTCGGTCACCAGACCCGCTTCTGGAACCCAAAGATGGCTCCTTACATCTTTGGCCATCGTAACAAAATCCACATCGTCAACTTGGAAAAGACTTTGGTGATGTACAACGAAGCGATGGACTACATCCGTCAGTTGGCTGCTAACCGTGGCACCATCTTGATGGTCGGTACCAAGAGACAGGCACGTGACATTATCGCTGCTGAAGCACAGCGTGCTGGTATGCCTTACGTTGATCAGCGCTGGCTGGGTGGTATGTTGACCAACTTTAAAACCATCCGTACGTCCATCAAGCGCCTGAAAGACATGGAAGCTGCTATTGAAGACGGTACCGTTGATAAGATGAGCAAGAAGGAAGGCCTCCTCTTCCAGCGTGAAGTTGCTAAGCTTCAGAAAGCTATTGGCGGTATCAAAGATATGGGTGGTCTGCCTGATGCACTCTTTGTTGTTGATGTCGGTTACCACAAGGGGGCTGTGACCGAAGCAATCAAGCTGGGTATTCCAGTCGTTGGCGTTGTTGATACCAACCACTCCCCAGACGGCATTGACTACGTTATCCCTGGTAACGACGACTCTTCCAAAGCCATCCAGCTCTACGCACGTGGTGTTGCAGATGCAGTTTTGGAAGGCCGTGCAAACGCACTGCAGGAAGTTGTTGAAGCCGCTAAAGAAGGTGAAGACGCTCAGTAATAGGCAATTGCGGACAGTCGGTACAGGCTGTCCGCTTTCAGAACATGGGGGATTTCCCCGTATTAAGGAGAAATAGATGGCTGTTATTACAGCAAAAATGGTCGCCCAGTTGCGTGCCAAGACCGATGCACCAATGATGGAATGCAAAAAGGCACTGACCGAAGCTGATGGCGATATGCAGAAAGCAGAAGACATCCTGCGAGTGAAACTGGGTAACAAGGCAACCAAGGCTTCCAGCCGTGTTGCCGCTGAAGGTGTGATTGCTGTTGATGTTGAAGGCAATGTCGCTTCTATCGTTGAAGTCAACTGCGAAACCGACTTTGTCACCAAGAACCCTGACTTTATTGCACTGGCTGCTTCTTGTGCCAAACTGGTTGCTGAAAAGGCACCTGCTGATGTCGCTGCTCTCTCTGCGTTGGATCTGGCAGGTAAGAGTGTGGAAGCAACCCGTACTGAACTGGTTGGCCGTATCGGTGAAAACATGTCAATCCGCCGTTTTGACCGTTTAGAAACGACTGCCAAGATTGCTTCTTACCTGCACGGTACCCGTATCGGTGTTATCGTTGAATACGAAGGTGACGACCCACAGGTTGGTAAAGATGTTGCAATGCACATTGCTGCGATGAAACCGGTTGCTTTGTCTTCCAATGAAGTTGATGCTGCTTTGATTGAACGTGAACGTGGCATTGCTGCTCAGAAAGCGGAAGAAGATTCTGCTAAGGCTGTTGCTGCTGGTAAGAAGGCACAGTCCCCTGAAATCATCGCTCGTCGTATTGAAGGTTCTGTCCAGAAGTTCTTGAAAGAAGTCTCCCTCTTGGATCAGCCTTTTGTTAAAAACGACAAACAGTCTGTTGCTCAGATGCTCAAAGAGAAGAATACAGTTGTAAAATCCTATAAACTGTATGTTGTCGGTGAAGGCATCGAGAAGAAGTCCGATGACTTCGCGGCGGAAGTCGCAGCACAGATGGCTGCGGCGAAGGCCTAAGTCAGATAAAAACGGGCCGTAAGGTCCGTTTTTTTTAGGTGGTAAACGGTACTGAAAGCAAAGGAGCAGCGATCATGGCAGAACCAGTCTATAAACGTGTCTTGTTGAAACTTTCCGGCGAAGCTTTGATGGGAGACGATCAGTTCGGTATCAACCGTGCTTCCATCGAGCATATGGTTAAAGATGTGATTGAAGCAACCAAGCTCGGTGTCGAAATGGCGATTGTTATTGGCGGTGGGAATATCTTCCGCGGTGTTGCGCCCGGCGCCAAGGGTATGGATCGTGCTACAGCAGACTATATGGGGATGCTTGCAACCGTCATCAATTCCTTAGCGCTTTCAGACTCCCTGCGTCAGGCTGGGATTACGACGCGTGTTATGTCAGCAATTGGCATTGAACAGGTTGTTGAGTCCTATGTCAGGCCTAAAGCTCTCCAATACTTGGAAGAAGGTAAAGTCGTTGTCTTTGCGGCTGGTACAGGTAATCCTTTCTTCACGACCGATACTGCTGCAGCCCTGCGCGGCGCTGAAATCGGTGCGGAACTCGTTTTAAAAGCTACAAAGGTTGATGGTGTTTATACGGCCGATCCTGTAAAAAATCCTGATGCAAAACGCTATTCCAGTATTACGTTTGATGAAGCGATTGAAAAGCACCTTGAGGTTATGGATGGTACGGCTTTTGCTCTGTGCCGTGACCAGAAGCTGCCGATTAAGGTCTTCTCAATTCTCAAGCCCGGTGCTTTAAAACGCGTGCTTTTAGGCGAAGACGAAGGGACATTGGTTCACGTTTGATTTCACCATCCAATGACAATGGTTCTGTGTGCCCGGCTTGCCGGGCATTCGTTTTTTTGCGGTTGTGCATGTTTTTCGTTTAAGTCACCGTTTATGATAGAATTTTCTTTTCTTAAGGCAGCCATAGGCTGCGCAATTTGATCGAAAGTGGCGGAAAACCAATGAATACCATAGCTGAAGTTAAGAAGAATGCAGAAGCGAAAATGTCTAAGTCTGTTGAATCGCTCAAATCCGACTTGTCCAAGGTCAGGACGGGGCGTGCTAACCCGGGCATTTTGGATCATGTCATGGTCGACTACTATGGCAATCCTACCCCTATCAATCAGGTGGCTAACATTACGTTGATTGATGGCCGTACGATTTCCGTTCAGCCTTGGGAAAAGAAGATGGTTTCCGCTGTTGAAAAGGCGATCCGTGATTCTGACCTGGGTTTAAACCCTGCTTCTGTTGGCGATCTCATCCGTGTCCCTATGCCACCATTGAATGAAGAACGTCGCAAGGAAATGGTGAAGCTGGTTCGTACTGAAGGGGAAGACGCTAAGATTGCTGTGCGTAATATCCGTCGTGAAGCCAACGAATCCTTTAAGAAGATGGTCAAGGAAAAGGAATGTTCTGAAGACGATGAGCGCCGCGCACAGGATGACATCCAGAAGTTGACCGATAAGTTTGTCAAACAGATTGATGGGCTCCTTGCCGAAAAAGAAAAAGAGGTGATGACGGTTTAACGGGACTTCCAGGGATTACCTGTGGATACCGCCGTCCATTCTTTATCTTCCTTAGCCCAGATGCCCCAGCATGTGGCCATTATCATGGATGGTAATGGCCGTTGGGCCAAGAAGCGTCTTTTGCCCCGTGTAGTTGGCCATGCGCGCGGCGTCGAAGCAGTTCGACGCACGGTTAAAGCCTGCCTTGAACTGAAGATTCCCTATTTAACCCTTTTTGCCTTTAGTTCGGAGAATTGGCGTCGTCCTGCTAAAGAAGTGGATTTTTTGATGGATTTGTTCTTGTCTACGATTAAAAAGGAAGTGGACAAGCTAAATCGCAACAATATCAGGTTACGGGTTGTCGGCGATCTATCTGGTTTTAGCGAGCCTTTGCGTGACGCGATTGCTTGGGGGGAAAACCTGACGGCACATAATACTGCGCTCAATCTGACGGTCTGTGCGAACTATGGTGGTAAATGGGATATCGTGCAGGCGATGCAATCGTTGATGGCTTCCGGTATGGCGCCTGAAGCGATTACCCCTGATGCGTTGGCGCCGAAATTGGCTTTATCTTATGCACCGGATCCGGATCTTTTTATCCGGACTGGGGGTGAACAGCGTATTTCCAATTTTTTGCTCTGGCAGCTTGCCTATACCGAGCTTTACTTTACCGATATGTTTTGGCCTGACTTTGACCGGGAAGCATTGATTAAGGCGATAGCTTCTTTTGGAACGCGTGAACGGCGCTTTGGTCGTACAAGTGAACAGTTGGAGCAATCATGCTAAAGCAGCGTGTCATCACGGCTCTGTGTTTGGCTGCCGTCCTCTTTGTAATCCTTTGGACGGGCAGTAGTGTCCTCTTTGGGCTCTTTCTGATGGTTTTTTTCGGTGCGGCAGCTTGGGAAAACGCCCGTCTCTTTAAAAATCCGCAACCCATCATTACGGGCGTAGGGGCGTGCGTTGTTTTTGCTTGTGTTGCCTACTTTTTGTCGGTGCGTGAATATATCTGGATGGCTTTAGCAGGGTGTGCAATCTGGGGTGTCTTTTTAATTCCTGCACTGTTTGGTCGAATGCCGGCGCAAGGTGCCCCTTTGGATCATATATGCCAGTGGTTGTACCTTTTTTCTGTGCTTTCAAGTGTCATTGCGGTTTGGGTACTTTATTCCCGTTCGGTTTTCTTTTTGCTTTCCGTTTTGGTTGTTATTTGGCTTGCTGATATTGGTGCGTATTTTGCAGGACGGACATTTGGTAAGCATAAACTTGCCCCCTCTATTTCGCCAGGTAAAACGTGGGAAGGTGTTGCAGGCGGTGTTATTGCGGTTTTAGTGGCGGGTATTGTGGCGGTTCTAACCTCTCTCAGATACGACAACATTGCAATGACCGTATATACCCGTTATGGCTGGGTTGGAATGATTTTTGTACTCATTATTCTGGTGGCGTTAAGTATTATTGGTGACCTGTTGGAATCGAAATTGAAGCGCCGTTCGGGTATGAAAGACAGCAGCAACCTGTTGCCAGGACATGGCGGTGTCTTAGACCGCATTGATTCGGTTATTCCTACGATGCCCGTTGCACTACTGATTGGATTGTGGCTGTAGGTTAAGGCGATGGTGCGTCAACAAATTGCTGTTTTAGGATCCACTGGCTCGATTGGTGTGTCGACGCTTGATGTCATTTCTCGTCACGAGGAAACGTACCGTGTGCGTGCTTTGACAGCGAACAGCCGAGTCAGTGAGTTGCAACGTCAGTGTGAGCGCTTTCAGCCCGACGTCGCTGTTGTTGGAACAGCTGCTGCTGCCGCTGTCTTGGCGCGCAACTTGAAGGCTAAAGGTATTAAGACGGAAGTCGTTTATGGACGTCAGGCCATCTGCGATGTCGCAGCTTCCCCGCAAAACGATGCGGTGATGTGCGCTATTGTTGGTGCAGCGGGGTTGGAACCGGCTTTAGCTGCTGCTAGGGCGGGTGGCAAATTGATGTTGGCCAATAAAGAATCCCTAGTGATGTCAGGACGCCTTTTTATGGACGCATTGAAGGAGTCTGGAGCAACGCTTTTACCTATAGATAGTGAACACAATGCGATTTTCCAGTGCCTGCCACACACGGCGCTAGGGCGAGGGCGTTTTCATTTAAAAGGGGTTTCCAAAGTCCTCTTGACGGCATCAGGGGGGCCGTTTTTAAACCGTGCATTGGAAGATCTGAAAGGGGTAACACCTGAAGAGGCTGTCGCACATCCGAAATGGGTCATGGGGCGCAAGATTTCGGTGGATTCCGCCACAATGATGAATAAGGGGTTGGAAATCATTGAAGCCCACTGGCTTTTTGGCATTCCTTCAGAGCAGATTGAAGTTGTCATCCACCCGCAAAGTGTCATCCATTCTATGGTCTCCTTTGTTGACGGGGCAATGTTGGCGCAATTGGGGAACCCTGATATGCGCATTCCGATTGCGCACGCATTAGCTTACCCGGACAGGATAGCGTCTGGCGCCGCGCCTCTAGATTTAGCGTCTGTTGGTACATTGGCTTTTGAGGCGCCTGACTTTAAGCGCTATCGGGCGTTGTCTTTGGCTTATGACGCGTTGAAGGAGGGAGGCTCTGTGCCTGTTGTTTTAAATGCGGCCAATGAAGTGGCAGTGCATGCTTTCTTAGAACGCAGGATTGCTTTTACCGATATTGTAGATATCGTCTTGCGCACAATGGATGCTGTGTCTCCTGTTCTGACAATGGGTTGTATTGATGACATCCTTGAAGAAGACCGCAAAGCGCGAAGTGTGGCTGAAAGGTTCATCGCCTGATGGGCGCCTTAATCCCAATCTTGGCTTTTATTCCTGCCATCTGTATTGTCATCATCGTCCATGAGTTCGGACACTATCTCGTTGCGCGGCTTTGTGGTGTGCGTGTCCTTCGGTTTTCTATAGGAATTGGTAAAGTCCTCTATCGTTTCAAGGCGCATCCTGAGGGTACAGAATGGGCCGTTTCGCTATTGCCCCTAGGTGGGTATGTCAAACTGTTGGATGCCAGAAGTGAAGACATGAGCCAATATCCACCTGCGGCGATGGCGCATGAATTTACGTCAAAAAGTGTCTGGCAAAAGATGGCGGTTGCCGTTGCAGGCCCTCTTGCGAACTTTGTCTTGGCAGTTTTTCTATTGGCAGGCATCTACATGCATGGCGTACCGTATCCAGTTGCAAAACTGCGTGCTGTGCCTGTTGATACCATTGCTTATCAGGCAGGACTCAGGGGTGGTGATCAGGTTATCGGCATCAATGGGGTAGCCGTTTCTCATTGGGGGGATGTACAAGGGGCTTTCGCTGATGCGGTTTTATCAGGCAAAGACAGTGTCCAATTGCGCTTTGTGCATGACAAGCGGGAGCAGGATGCACAGATCAATATTGCTTCAATGACGGCAGATGCACTAAAGGGGGATTTCCTAAAAGGGCTAGGGTTTTCCTTGGCAATGGGACCTGCTGTTTTAGGGCGGTTGGAAGAGGTAGGTGAAGCGAAACGTGCTGGCCTACAGGAAGGAGACCGCGTGGTGGCTGTTGACGGGAAGCCCATTGATGATGCCCTAGGTCTTGTTGAGGTAATTCGGGGTTCGGCCAACACAAAGTGCGTGTTTTCAGTGAACCGTCAAGGACGCCTTCTTGATGTGGCTGTGGATGTTGGATCGCGTATCGATGAAAAAGCTGGCAAAGTGGGGAAAATTGGTGTGATGATTTCGTTCTCACCTGAAACAGTGACAGTTAAATATGGTATCCTCTCTAATTTTGCGCAAGGTGTCGCGAAAACTTGGGATTTAACGGTTCGGACAGTCCAATCCATCGGGGCGATTTTAACCGGCCAATTGTCAGTTAGAGAACTGACAGGTCCGGTTGGAATCGCAAGCCATGCCGGTAAAACAGCCCAAGCTGGAGCGCTTGCATACCTGACCTTTATAGTTTTCATCAGTATTGGTATTGGGATTATGAATTTGATGCCGATACCAGTTTTGGACGGCGGTCTTTTGCTGTATTATGCTGTGGAATTTATAAAAGGTAGCCCGGTTTCTGAGAAAGTCTCCAGGATGTGGACGGCAGTGGGTTTAGGTTTGCTAGGGTTCTTGATGGTCGTCACCTTTTGTAACGACATTTCAAGGCTCTTCCCATGAAGGGAAAGGAAAGGTTGAAGGGCAATTTGCCCGCTTGTCACATGGATTTATTGGATTACGTTCACCATCATGCGAAACGTTGCCTGTCAGCAGTGATTGCGGCGGGTCTTTTTGCGTGTGCGACCAGCGCTATGGCAGTCGAGCCCTTTGCTGTCAAGGATATTCGGGTTGAGGGTATCCAGCGTACGGAAGCAGGTACGGTCTTCAATTACCTGCCGGTCAGGATTGGTGACACCTTCACGGATGAAAAAGCAACTGCTGCCATTAAGGCGCTTTATGCAACAGGTTTTTTTAAGGATGTCCGTATTGATGCGGAAGGTGACGTCTTAGTTGTTATTGTCCAAGAGCGTCCTGCCATTGCGAGTGTTGACTTTACCGGTGCCAAAGAATTCGACAAAGAGGCCCTCTTAAAGTCAATGAAGGATGTGGGCTTGGGGCCAGCACGTATTTATGACCATTCGTTGGTTGATAGAGCCGAACAGGAAATCAAGCGCCAGTATCTTTCCCGTGGGCGGTATGGGGTCGATATTTCAACAACGGTTACCCCGGTTGAACGTAACCGCGTTGCCATTAATTTTATTGTCGATGAAGGTGAATCGTCGCATATCAAGGCCATCCGTTTTGTCGGCAACCAAGCGTATACCGACGAAGAACTCCGGGACTTGATCAAGCTTAGTACTCCAGGTTGGTTTACTTGGTATACACGTGCCGACCAGTATTCGAAAGAGAAATTGACAGGTGACCTGGAAACGATTAAGTCGTTCTATCAGAACAATGGCTACATTGAAATGCAGGTCGAATCGACCCAGGTGTCGTTGTCTAAAGATAAAAAAGATGTTTATTTGATGTTGAACATCACCGAAGGGGATCAATACACCGTCAATGAAATCCGTCTGGAAGGGGAGCTCTTTGGCCGCGAAGAAGAAATCCGTGAACTCATTGAACTGCAGAAGGGTGAACTTTATTCGGCCGCCAAGTTAACGGCTACGACGAAAAAGATTTCTGAATATTTGGGAGACTTTGGGTATGCGTTTGCCAATGTAAACCCACAGCTTGATATTGATAAAGAAAACAAGGAAGTCTCTTTTACGATTTTTGTGGATCCGGGCAAGCGTGTTTACGTCCGTAACATTAGCATCGTGGGTAACAACAAGACGCGTGACGAAGTCATCCGCCGTGAATTGCGCCAGATGGAAGGTTCCTGGTATGACGGCAAAAGCATCAAGCGTTCCCGTGACCGTGTTGACCGTTTAGGTTTCTTTACGTCAGTCAATGTTGAAACACCGGAAGTTCCTGGCACGGTAGACCAGGTTGACGTGAAGATTAAAGTTGAAGAAAAACCGACGGGTAACATCTTGTTGGGTGCGGGTTTCTCGCAAGAAGATAAACTTTTGCTTTCTGGTTCCATTGAGCAAGACAATTTTGCCGGTACGGGTAATGATATTGGATTAAGTATCAATACGAGCCATCGTTACCGTACAATTTCGTTTACCCAGACGACGCCGTATTTTACCGACGATGGGGTCAGCCGCCGTTATGAAATCTTCTACCGTACAGTTCGCCCACCATTGATCAATGACAGTGACTATAAGGTTACTACCATCGGTGCGAATGTCCGCTTTGGTGTGCCAGTGACTGAAATCGACCGTATCTTCTTTGGTGCCGGCTTTGAATATACGAAGCTCGATGTCTATGAAGACAGCCCAAGACGGTATGTGAAGTTTGCACAAGATTATGGCCATATCAAGGTCGATAAGGATGGCTATCCATTGGAAGATGCAACGGTATCAGCTTATGGGGTTCCTTTGACTGTTGCATGGCAGCGTGACAGCCGTGACAGTTCGTTGATCCCGACGAAGGGGCGCTATCAGAAAGCCAATTTTGAAGTGTCCGCACTGGGTGATATGAAGTATTACAAAGCATCTTACCAGCACCAGTACTTCTGGCCGATTGGTGAAAATGGTACCTTTGGCCTGAATGGGATGATTGACTATGGTCATGGATTGGGTGGCAAAGCGTATCCGGTCTTCAAGAATTTCTATGCTGGTGGTATCGGGACAGTCCGTGGTTATGAAGGGTCTTCCATGGGGCCGGTTGAACGCGACCGTGATGGTGACCGTGAATACATGGGCGGTAACAAACGTTTGGTTGGTAATGCTGAATTCCAGTTCCCAATGTTTGGTATGAACGATAAGACAGTCCGCTGGTTCGCCTTTGTTGATGGTGGTAATGTGTATGGCGAAGATGAAGACTTTGATATTGGTGACTTGAAGTATTCGGCAGGTGTGGGTATCAGTTGGCTTTCACCGATTGGCCCACTGAAATTAAGCTATGCAGTCCCTCTGAATGCGGATAGTGACGATAAAAAAGAATCTTTCCAGTTCCAGCTGGGTACAGGATTCTAAAATGATGGCATAATCATGGTGTTTTAAACTTAAACGGAGAATTATCGTGAAACATCTCTTGAAAACGGTTTTTGATCCCAAAAAGTTAGCTGTATTGGCTTTCTGTCTAGGCACATTCGGAGCTGCACAGGCCCAGGAATACCGTGTCGGTTACGTTGATGCAGACCGGATCTTGACCGAATCTGCACCGGCAAAAGCAGTTGAAAAGCGACTGGAAAACGATTTCTCCAAGCGCTTGAATGAATTGCGCGATACTCAGTCGCGCTTGAAATCCATGAGCGAAAAGCTGGATAAAGACCTGCCTGTTCTGTCTGAATCCCAGCGCCTGAAACGTCAGCGTGAACTCGCTGATATGAGCCAGGATTTCCAGCGTAAGCAGCGCGCTTACCGCGAAGACTTAATGCAGCGCAAGAATGAAGAATATTCCAAGGTTGTTGACCGCGCGAAGAAAGAAATCGAAAAGATCGCCAAGTCTGAAAACTACGATCTGATTGTTAACGAATCCGTCTATCATTCCCCACGTGCTGACATCACTGAAAAAGTCTTGAAAGCACTGAGCAACTAATCTAAGGCAGGTATGTCCATCACATTGCAAGGACTGGTTGACCGTTTCGGCGGTCAATTAGTCGGTGATGGAAGTGTTACGGTGTCGCACTTTGCGCCGTTGGATAGTGCAGACGGCGACAGCATCACATTCCTCACCAATCCAAAATTCAAGAACTTAGTCGCTACTTGTCAGGCGGCTGCATTAATCATTTCCCCACGGGATAATCAAGCTGTAGGTGACCAGTTTAAGGGACAGCGCATTGTTGCACCCAACCCATATGCGTACTTTGCGCATGCCGCACAGCTTTTCCAAAGCATGAAGGCCGTCCCGCCGGAACCAGGGATCCATCCGAGTGCTTGCATTGATCCGACTGCTAAGATTGGCGAAGGGGTCACTATTGGACCGTTTGTGACCATCGAAGCGGGTGCTGAAATTGGTGACCGTTGCCATATTGAAGCAGGTTGCTTTATCGGCCGCGGCGCTAAGGTGGGGGCTGATTGCCACTTTTTCCCACGCGTCGTTTTTATGTATGAGTGTGAAATCGGTGAACGTAGTGTCTTAAGGCCTGGTGCTGTCATTGGTTGTGAAGGCTTTGGGTTTGCCAATGAAGGTGGCGTCTGGGTCAAGATCCCACAGACGGGGCGTGTCATTATTGGTAACGATGTCCAGATTGGGGCAAATACAACTGTTGACCGTGGCGCCTTAGCAGACACAGTTGTTGAGAATGGTGTGAAGCTCGACAACCAGATTCAGATTGGGCACAACTGCCATATCGGTGAGAATTCTGCGATGGCAGGATGCGTCGGTGTAGCAGGCAGTGCGACCTTCGGGAAGAACTGTACCGTAGGAGGTGCTGCGATGATTGGGGGGCATTTGACGATTGCCGACGGGGTGCATGTGACCGCATCGAGCGTGGTTCAAAGTTCGATTGAAAAGCGCGGCGTCTATTCCGGCTTTTATCCATTGGCACCGCACCGTGAATGGGAAAAGAGTGCCGTCTTAGTTCGTCGGCTCGGATCGATGCGAGATAAGATCCGTGAGCTGGAAAAAGCAATACAAACCTTGAGTGGGAAAGAAAAATGAGTAGTAGTTTGAACATCCATCAGATCCGTGAATTGTTGCCACACCGTTATCCAATGCTCTTAGTCGATAAGGTGCTCGAATGGGAAGCTGGCAAGAAAATCGTTGCCATCAAAAATGTCACGGCCAATGAACCTTTCTTTAATGGGCACTTCCCGCAGCATCCTGTGATGCCTGGTGTCTTGATTATCGAAGCGATGGCTCAGGCAGCAGCGATTTTTGCGTTCATGTCTTATGCCAGCAAGCTTGATAAGGATGCGTTGGTCTATTTTGCGACGATTGATAATGCAAAATTTAAACGTCCTGTTGAACCAGGTGACCAGCTGGTTATGGAAGCAGAACTCTTAAGAAGTTCCCGTGGCATGTGGAAGTTTAAAACGCGTGGGCTTGTTGATGGCCAGGTTGCCGCAGAAGCTGAATTGATGTGCGCTATCCGTGGTGGCGTTGTTTCCCAGAAGGCAGGCGAGTAATGGCTATCCACCCAACGGCAATTGTCGATCCCAAAGCGGAACTGGATTCTACTGTTGATGTGGGACCTTATTCCGTCATTGGGCCACACGTCAGAATTGGTGCGAGGACACGCGTTGCTTCACATGTCGTTATTGAAGGCCATACCACGATTGGAGAAGATAATAATATTTTCCAGTTTGCCTCCTTAGGTGGCATGCCACAGGATAAAAAGTTTGCTGGTGAGACGACATACCTGGAAATTGGCAACCGCAATACCATCCGTGAATTCTGTACATTCAATGTTGGTACTGTCCAGGATGAGGGCATTACGAGATTGGGGGATGACAACTGGATTATGGCTTACGTCCATCTGGCGCACGACGTACAGGTGGGCAGCCATACGATTTTTGCAAATAATGCACAGTTGGCCGGGCATGTCCATATCGGTGACTGGGTCATCTTGGGTGGCTTTACGCTGATCCATCAGTTCTGCCGGGTTGGTGCACATGCGATGACTGGGTTTGGTTCGCACGTTTCACAGGATATTGCCCCATTTCTGATGGTATCTGGCTTGCCAACGACGACTTATGGCATTAATACAGTCGGCTTGCGTCGCCGTGGCTTTAGTACGTCGCAGATTACGGATATCAAACGGGCGTACAAGACGGTTTACCGCTCTGACCTGTCTTTGGAAGACGCTAAGGCCAAACTTTTGGAAGATGCAAAATCTTCTGAAGAAGCTGGGGACTACCTCCGGCAGATGTACCAATTCATCGACAAATCTGAACGCGGCTTGTTGCGTTGAGTCACGATACGGCATCAGTGCTGAGAGGATAACGAATGGAAAAAATCGCCATGGTGGCGGGGGAAACCTCCGGAGACATCCTTGGCGATGCAATCCTTTCCGCACTGTGCGCCAAATGCCCACGGACATCCTTTTATGGGATTGGTGGGCCTAGGATGGCTAAGCATGGCTTTGACAGTAAATGGCCAATTGAAAAGTTAGCCGTCAATGGGCTTTTTGAAGTTTTGGCGCACTACCGCGAAATCAAACAGATGCGTGATGGCTTGCGCGATATGATTATTGCAGACCGTCCTGCTGTTTTTGTTGGCATTGATGCACCGGAGTTCAACTTAGGCCTTGAAGTCCAATTGCGCGAAAAGGGTATCAAAACTGTTCATGTGGTGAGCCCGTCTATTTGGGCATGGCGTAAAGGTCGTATTAAAACAATTGCCAAAGCGGTTTCCCGTATTTTGGTGCTTTTCCCGTTCGAAGAAAAACTGTATCAACAGGCAGGCATTCCAGTAACCTGTATTGGCCATCCACTCGCTGAAGCGATTCCGATGGAACCGGATGTGCCGAAAGCCCGCCAGATGCTGGGTTTGGATGATTCCCGTCCTGTGGTGGCCATCCTACCGGGCTCGCGGATGTCTGAGATCAAGTACCATACGGCGCCTTTCATTGAGGCGGCGAAAATCCTGTTGGGGCGCGATCCCAATTTGCAGTTCGTTGTCCCGATGGCTGGAGACCGCCAAGAGGCTTTCTTTAAACAGCTCCTAAAGGAAAACCGGTTGGATGACTTGCCTTTGACCATCACCCAAGGACACTCCCAGCAAGCGATTGCAGCGGCGGATGCGGTGCTTGTGGCCTCTGGCACAGCCACATTGGAAGTGGCACTGATGAAAAAACCGATGGTCATTGGTTACAAGCTGATGTGGGCGACCTGGCAGATTGCCAAGCGGATTGTCAAGCCGCCGGTTGGGTTGCCGAACATCTTGGCGGGACGGATGGTTGTTCCTGAACTGCTCCAGTATGAGGCAACAGGGGAAAAACTGGCAGATGCTCTCTGGTTCCAATTGATAGATGCAAAGAACCGCCAGGAGTTGCACGAATGCTTTACGGCATTACATCACTCATTATTGCGTAATATGGCGCAGACGAGTGCTGATGCGATTTTAGAGGTGGTTGCGGGCTAGGCGCAAAGGTCTTGGATGTGCGTATTGGCAGAACAATAGGCTGTTGGTAAATATGGCGGATTCCCTTTCATTGTCCCTGTTTCCAGACGATACGGCATTGACTGCCATTGTCTGTGGTGCTGATGAGGCGGGAAGGGGACCAATAGCCGGTCCTGTTTATGCGGCTGCTGTGGTGTTGGATCCTGCAAATCCCATTGCAGGTCTTGCAGACTCTAAGAAACTGTCTGAACGCAAACGTGATGCGTTAGCCCCAGAAATCAGGCAGAAGGCCAAAGCCTGGGCGGTTGCGTTAGCCACGGTCGAAGAAATTGATGAACTGAACATCCTGAATGCCGCAATGCTTGCAATGAAACGTGCGATAGCATTGTTGGATGTGACGCCATCGATGGCATTGATTGACGGCAACCGTATCCCAAAGGGACTCCCAATGCCCACGCAAGCCATCGTCAAAGGCGACGCAAAGGTACCTGAGATTTCAGCGGCCTCTATCTTGGCGAAGACGGCGCGTGATGCGCAGATGATGGTCTTGCATATGGAATATCCTCAATATGGTTTTGACCGTCATAAAGGTTATCCGACCGCATTCCATCTTGCGCAGCTTGAACAGTATGGCGTCTCGCCCGTACATCGCCGTTCGTTTGGACCCGTTGCGCGGTTGCTTGGCAATTCAATTCAGAAGGAGCAGTAAATCATGGATTTTCCGTTTGACGGCAGTATTGAAGTGCCGATTGACATTACGAATGTTCAGTGGAACCGATCCTTACGGCTTTTAGTGACCGCACCGCATCCAGATGATTTTGATGCCATCAGTGTGACACTCCGCAGGATGGTGCAGGCTGGGCATACCCTTTTTGCAGTGGTTGCTCAGACGGGCAGTGGTATTGATTCCATCTATGGCGCGGGGATGAACCAGCAGGATAGGACGGCTTTGCGCAACCGTGAGCAGGAGTCGAGTTTTAAGTTTTTTGGGATTGAGCCTAGCCATTACCAGATTCTGGCGCTTGAGAATGAGCCCGATGACCAGGTGGCTTATAGTCAGGCCAATATTGCTGTGTTGGAAGGCATCGTGCGTGAGATTAAGCCGGATGTCTTATTCATGCCGCATGGCAATGACACCAACCGAGCGCATCGGGATATGTGCCGGATGATGCGGGACATTGCGAAGCGCATGGATTGGCCGATTGCTTTGATGTTAAACAGCGATGTGAAGACTGTTGAGATGCGCAAGGATGTCTATACAGCTTTTGACCGTGAGGAAGCCGCTTGGAAGGGGGAGCTCCTGCGTCACCATGATTCGCAGCATCAAAGGAACCTCCGTGTCCGGGGACATGGCTTTGATGACCGGGTATTGATGTTGAATGAACGTACCGCAAAGGGGCTGGGTCTGTCAGCCCCTTATGCTGAATCATTTGAGATTGAGCGCTGTGGTTGATTTAGGTGGGATACTCACCTGCTGAGCGTAGGCAGAGCGCATTTTGCTGACGATAGCAGTTGAGATTTCCTCAATCGATTTGGAAGTCGAAGACAGGTAGTTGATACCGTTCATCAGCATCATCCGTTCAGCTTGCATGACTTCCTGTCGGCAGTTGGCAAGCGATGCATAGTGGCTGTTGGGACGCCGCTCGTTCCTGACACTGGAGAGCCGCTCAGGTTGGATGGTCAGGCCAAAGAGCTTATGCTTCTGTGCTTTCAAGGCTTGCGGAAGGTCATTGCGTTCAAAGTCTTCGGGTATCAACGGGTAGTTGGCAACTTTAAGGCCATATTGCATTGCCAGATACAGGCTCGTTGGTGTCTTGCCGCTACGCGATACCCCAATTAGGATGACATCGGCTTCTTCCAGATTTTGCTCAGAGATGCCGTCATCATGTGCCAGCGTGAAGTTGATGGCTTCCATCCGGAGCTTGTATTCTTCGTTTTCCATGTTCTGGTGGCTGAGCCCTATTTTCTGGTGAGGGGCGATCCCCAGTTCCTGACTTAATGGTTCGACAAACGGTTGGATGACATCGAGGTGTAGGGCATCTGCTAGCCGGATTTCGTCGACGAGCTCTTGGATAACCAAAGTGGAAAAGACGATGGGGGTAACACCCGAACGCTCCCTTTCAGCTTGGATCTGTAAGCGTGCCGATTGCGCTTTTTTAAGCGTATCAACAAACGGAATGTAAATCCTAGAATAGGTCACATCAAACTGTGACAGGATGGAACGGGCTAAGGCTTCCGCCGTAATGCCAGTGCCGTCTGAGACAATGTAAACAGTGCGTTGTGGGATATCGTTCTGTGCCGTCATGGGAAACCTCGCTTCGCATAATGGGTGATTGCCTGTCTTTCAGTCAGTATACCTTTTCTTGATGTCGATAAACATCAAAATGTGAGTAACAAAGTCCCCAAAGCAGTACAATTATTCTTTGAGACAAGTTAAGGGCTTTGCCGAGAAGTCCGATCTATCTGCAGGAGAACAGTATGCCAGAAACTGCAAACAGAGTTATCGACA
The DNA here is from genome assembly GCA_016291665.1 of Oxalobacter sp. Classification (GTDB taxonomy): domain Bacteria; phylum Pseudomonadota; class Gammaproteobacteria; order Burkholderiales; family Burkholderiaceae_D; genus Oxalobacter. The sequence continues at coordinate 24,062 of JAEEYE010000021.1, forward strand.
AACAGACGGCCTATGTCATCCCATTCGACCAGCTTCGGATGACCGATGTGTCTTTGGTTGGCGGCAAGAATGCTTCTTTGGGTGAGATGATCAGTCAGCTGAGTGCAAAACGCGTCAGGGTGCCTGAAGGCTTTGCAACGACATCGCTTGCTTTCCGAGATTTCCTCTCCTACAGGCCTGAAGGCGGCCAGACATTGGGTGAACGTATTGAGAACCGCCTGAAAAACATTGACATCAACAATGTCAAAGAACTTAGTGAGGCAGGCGCAGACATCCGGCAGTGGATTACTAGCACACCCTTGCAGCCTGAGTTGGAAGCGCAGATTTTGGCGTATTACAACCAGATGCTCGATGCGATTCCTAGCGGTGAGCTTTCTGTTGCAGTGCGTTCGTCGTCCACCGTTGAAGATTCGTACAACGCATCCTTTGCAGGGCAGCAGGAGACTTATCTGAACATCGTTGGGGCGGAAAACCTCCTAGATGCCGTGCGGCTGGTTTTTGCATCGCTCTATAGTGACCGTGTGATTTCCTACCGTCAAACACGCGGCTTCAGGCATTCGGAAGTCGCGATTTCCGTGGGCATCCAGAGGATGGTACGCTCAGACCGTGGGTGTGCCGGAGCCATGTTTACTCTGGATACGGAGTCCGGCTTTAGGGAAGTGGTCTTCATCACATCGAGTTACGGCTTGGGGGAAACAGTGATGCAGGGGGCGGTCACTCCGGATGAATTTTATGTCCATAAACCGATGTTGGAACGTGGCCGTAAGGCCATCATCCGCCGGAACTTGGGTAGCAAACTCGTCCAGACTGTTTTTGCCGATGAATGCAAGGCGGGGGCTTCTACGAAAATGGTTGCTGTCCCTGAAGAGATGCGCAACCGTTTCTCACTGACAGATGCTGATGTCATGGAACTGGCGGAATTTGCCGTGACGATTGAGCGGCACTACGGCTGCCCGATGGATATCGAATGGGGAAAGGATGGTATCGATGGCAGGCTTTATATCCTGCAGGCTCGTTCTGATACGGCGGGTTCTCAACTCTCGGGTGATTCAGTCCAGGTCTTCAAACTCAAGGAAAACGGCAATGTCATTGCAACAGGCCGTGCAATCGGCCAGAAGGTTGGTGTCGGACGGGTCAGGATTGTGAGGACGCCTGATGAGATGCATTTGATCCAGGATGGAGACATCTTGGTTGCTGATATGCCTGATCCGGATTGGGAGCCTGTGATGCGCAAGGCGGCTGCGATTGTGACCAACCGTGGTGGTCGGACATGTCATGCGGCGATTATTGCACGTGAAATTGGCGTGCCTGCAGTGGTCGGCTGTGGCAATGTCACCGAGACATTAAAAGACGGGCAGTTGGTGACGGTCAGTTGTGCCGAAGGGGATAGCGGCCGTGTTTATGACGGGCCTGTAGAGATGGAAGAATCCCGCATTACTTATGGAGAACTTCCAGTATTGCCTGTTAGGCTATTCATGAATATTGGGAATCCACAGTTGGCGTTCAAGTTGCAGGCAATCCCAAATGCCGGTGTCGGTCTCGTCCGTCTGGAGTTTGTGATCAACGAAATCGGTATTCATCCGAATGCAATCCTTTCTTATCCGAATGTGGACGCTGATCTCAAAGTGGCGATTGAATCCGTTGCCAAAGGGTATGGTTCACCACGTGAGTACTATGTCCAGAAACTTGTTGAAGGGATTGCTACCATAGGGGCGGCTTTCTGGCCGAAACCGGTTATCGTCCGTCTCTCTGACATCAAGTCCAATGGTTACCGTGCGTTGATGGGGGGAACCCGTTACGAGCCAGAGGAAGAAAACCCGATGCTGGGCTTTAGGGGAGCGTCGCGTTACCTGGCGCCGAATTTTGCCGAAGCCTTCAACATGGAATGCGAAGCCTTGAAGTATGTCCGAAATGAAATTGGGCTTACCAATATAGAAGTGATGGTGCCGTTTGTCAGGACGGTTAAACAGGCTCAATCCGTCATTGATTTGTTGGCCGTCAATGGGTTGCGCCGTCATGAAAATGGCCTGCGCATCATCATGATGTGCGAAGTCCCATCGAACGCCATTTTGGTCGATCAGTTCTTGGAACTCTTTGATGGTTTGTCGATTGGCTCGAATGATTTGACGCAGCTCACTTTGGGACTTGATCGGGCATCAGGTATTGAACAGGTGATGTCGGACTTCGATGAGCGTGATCCGGCTGTAATGGCATTGATTGCGAGGGTTATTGCTGAATGTAATGCCCAAGGCAAGTACATTGGTATCTGTGGTCAGGGGCCGTCCGACCATTCAGACTTGGCATTGTGGCTGATGAAAAACGGTATTGACGCGATTTCCCTGAATCCTGATGCTGTTGTGCCGACGTGGAAAATCCTAGCAGACAGCCAGATCAACTGCTGTTGATAGGGAAAATGGGAAGTCCAGAAGGCGTTGGGGAAGTTAATATACCTAAATAGGTTTTGAAAGCGCTTGGCGTGACACCCTGAGAATGGATTTATTTTCTCTATGACGGTAAGACTGTCCTTGTTGTCAATGCTGCTGTTTAAGCGATGCATTAGCTTTGTGCAAGATTTCTAGCTATCTTGAGATACTGTTCCTGTTGATTGTGACGCTGTAAAGCTGTTTGATTTCCGAAGCCATCCTCCTGTCTCTTGCCGTGCAGGTGACGGAAAATGACCTTCTCATGTAGGTAGGGATCCTGGCGCAAAAGTTTCCTTGGAAGCTTTGGATGCAGATACGCCATTCCTGTTTCAGTTGGCTTTTCAGTTGTTTTTTTGCCCTTGCCCCAGTTTTAGGTGTTCCAGGTGTTCTAGGTGTTCCAGATTTGTACCTCTTTGATTTGTAATGGTAATTTTTATCATTCCCGAGAACACCTCATTTTCTGCCAGGTGTTCCAGGTGTTCCTAAGAACACCGTGAACACCAGAAAATGGAGACGCAGGGCTAATTTGAACTGGTTATTGGAACTGCCCTGCTCACCCCCCCCCCATTTCAAATTCCTGATATACCAGTCAGCCGAAGCCGATGTATCTGTCAATGCCATCATCAACGATGAAACCATCTGGTTTTTATGTTTCCCCATTCCAAAAACGCTGAAGTAGGGTGGGGAAAAGTGGAAACACTGCGCGCAGTGCTTCCAACAGGCAGGAATCAAGAATTCTTTTTGACCAGTTCGCGCCCCAGTTTCTCTTCGACAGCAGCGACTTTGCTCTTTAAGCGGGATTTGTTGCCGGCTCGGTAGTCGACGCGGGTCATCACGCTGATGCGGTCGCAGTCTTTGGCGAGTGCCTTGAAGCAGTCGCCGACCACTTTCATCACATCATCCCATTCCCCTTCGATTGTGGTGCTCATCGCAGAGAACTGGTAAGTCAGGCCGCTTTTGTCGATGACGTCCATCACGCGTGCCACATAAGGGCTTAGGCTCGTGCCCTTGTCGTTCGGGAAAATTGCAAGTTCCAAAAGAACCATAGGTACCTCCAAAAGTTCAAGAAAATTTAAGCTTCAATCACAAAACCAGCGTGGCCCGGTTTGACGGTTGCATCACCAATCGTTTTGAGCAGGAATTCGGTGGCAGCCTGTCCTGTACAATGGCAAGGAACCAAGACATCTGGATTCCAACGCTTCATATTGGCTAATGTAAAGTCCAAGCGGTTCTGGTCTGCGTTAACTAAATGCATGCCACCGATGATGCCATAAATCTTGTCTTTACCTGACATCGCCTTGATGTATTCGACGGTGTTCACAAGCCCGGCATGGCAGCATCCCAGTAGGATCAGGAGTCCCTTTTCGGTTTCAAACCACATCGACTGGTCATCGGTAATCAAATCATCTGTATCGCGGTGGTCATCCAGGAAGAATGGACCACCCGTATCTTCAATGGCTTCACTGCGTGGCACGGGTCCTGTCATCGCAATGCCAGGTGTTAGGTATAGGGGGCTGGATGTGATGTGTATTCTGTCCTGGGAAATCGACTCTAAGGCTTTGATGGAAGCTTCCGGCATGCCGATAAAGCGCGGTGCTGTGCCAATTTTGCAACTGTATCGTTCAATCTCAAGTTGTGGGCAGCTATAGATGTGTGCCGTCTTGTTCTGTTCCAAGAAGGCGGGCAGCTGCCCCGTGTGGTCGTAGTGGCCATGGCTGAAGACAAGGGCGTCAGCTGTGGCTAGGTCAATCCCTAGTTTTTCAGCATTTGTTAAAAGGGCACCCAATTGACCGGTGTCAAAAAGGATGCGTTGGCCATCGGCCGTTTCAATCCATGCTGAAAACCCGTGTTCTTTCGCAAAACCTTCAGGGGCTTCGTTGTCTACTAAGACCGTGATTTTGACTGTCTTTCCCACAGTTCCCTCCTTTTGTTGATTGGGCTTTAAATCAGTTGGCTGGCTGGAGTACACGTGTACATGTTTCCGTATAGGGTTGACCGTCTTCCTGCCACATGCCAGAAAGGGTTGCTTGTAGGCCTTCTTCATGCCATGTAAGGCCTTCTCCCTCTAATACTGTGATGTTTTCTGCTTCTGACTGTGTCATACGGATGGCTTCGCCGCGGTAATCGAGTTGTGTGCCGCCGTCTTTTGTTTTTTCTATGATGATGCGGTTGCCGCTGTCACATTGGAAACTCACTGCCCCTTCAGGCAATGGCCTTAAGTTTTGTGTGATGTCGTTACTGGTGGTACTGCAACCCACAAGGACGAGGAGGGCAAGTATTTGGAATAGGCGTTTCATCGTTTAATCCGTTTCTCTGCTTAAAAATGTGCTTCTTTAACGGGTATTTCTTTGGCTAGGAGTTTTTGGGTCATCTGTGCCGTCGTGTTGGCGTCTCCTGATGTGTAAATGGCTAAGTTTTTACTGTTTTCCGTATCAGTGTCCGTATTTAAGAGCCCGTGGCTCCTTAAGACGTTTTCGAGTTGCCGTGCAATGGCGTCTCCTGTGTCAATGACCATCAATTCGGGATGTCCCATTTCAGAGGCTAACTGCTTGATGGTGTCCTGTACAAAGGGGTAGTGCGTACAACCCAAGACAATTGTATCTGCTTTCTGCTCTAAGAGTGGGGTAAGGTATTTCTTAACGGATGCCTTGATTTCGGGGGAGTCAGGGTCTTCACGTTCAATCAAATCCGCAAGCCCTGGACAGGGTTGCAGGATGAAGGTGACGCCTGATTGTTGGCTCAGCAGCTGGTGTAAGACGTGGAACTTGTGGCTTTTCAGGGTTCTGGCTGTTGCCATGACACCCACGATGCTTGTAACCGTCTTAAAGGATGCAGGCTTTAAACCCGGTTCAACGCCGACAATCGGCAGGTCTTTAAAATGATCGCGCAAAAGGTGAATGGCTGAGGCGGTAGCTGTATTGCAGGCGACGACCAAGGCCTTCACACCTTTGGAAAGCAGGAATTCCGTTATCCGGAAAGACCGGCCGATGATAAAGGATTCGGGTTTATCGCCATAGGGGTTGTTGGCAGAGTCAGCAAAATAAATCAGGTGCTCGTTGGGCAACCGGGCACAAATATGCCTGGCTACCGAAAGGCCACCGATGCCTGAATCAAAGACCCCAATGGGCCCCGAATGTGCCATCTTTTAATCCTTACCGACGACAGGGATTTTACCGTTACATAAATTGGCAATCTTGGATTCCCACTGGGCCGGGCCTGTCGTGTGGAGTGATGTCCCTTTCGCGTCGACAGCCACGGTCACAGGCATGTCTTTGACCTCAAATTCGTAAATCGCTTCCATACCCAAATCTGCAAAGGCAACCACTTTAGACGCCTTGATGGCTCGTGCAACCAAGTAGGCAGCACCGCCGACTGCAATCATATAGGCAGACTGGTGTTTTTTTATGGCTTCAATGGCAACAGGGCCGCGTTCTGCTTTACCCACCATCGCAATCAACCCAGTCTGTCCCAGCATCATTTCAGCAAACTTGTCCATGCGGGTTGATGTGGTGGGACCAGCTGGTCCTACGACTTCATCGCCAACAGGGTCAACGGGACCCACGTAATAAATGACGCGGTTGGTGAAGTCAACGGGGAGTTTTTCGCCTTTGGCAAGCATATCTTGGATACGTTTGTGTGCTGCGTCGCGGCCTGTCAACATTTTGCCGTTTAAGAGTAATGTTTGCCCAGGTTTCCATGAGGCGACCTCTTCGCGCGTTAAGGTGTCCAAATTGACACGCGTGGATTTTTCGACATCTGGTGTCCAACTGATTGCCGGCCAGCCAGAAAGGGCGGGAGGCTCCAAGTAAGCAGGACCTGAGCCGTCCAGGACAAAGTGCGCGTGACGAGTGGCAGCACAGTTTGGAATGATGGCAACCGGTTTGGAGGCCGCGTGCGTTGGGTACATACGGATCTTGACATCAAGAACGGTTGTTAGTCCGCCGACACCCTGTGCGCCGATTCCTAAAGCATTGATTTTGTCGCACAATTCGATGCGCAGGGCTTCGAGATCGTTTTGTGGACCGCGTTCACGGAGTTCAGCCATATCAATCGTTTCCATGGCCGCTTCTTTAGCCATTAAGACGGCTTTTTCGGCAGTGCCGCCTATGCCAATCCCTAAAATGCCGGGAGGACACCAGCCAGCGCCCATGTGTTTGACGGTCTCTAACACATGGTCAACGATGGAGTCAGATGGCATCAGCATCTTAAGCGATGATTTGTTCTCAGAGCCGCCGCCTTTAGCGCCTAAGGTGACTTCGACGGTGTTGCCAGGAACAATGTCCATTATGATGACGGCAGGGGTGTTGTCGCGCGTGTTCTTGCGGTTAAAGTGCGGGTCGTCGACGACAGAGGCACGCAGTTTATTTTCTGGGAAGGTATAGGCGCGGCGGACACCCTCATTGATGGCATCATGGATGGTGCCGGTGAAGCCTTCCCATTTCACATCCATGCCTACTTTCAAGAAGACGTTGACCATCCCAGTATCTTGGCAGATAGGACGTTTGCCTTCGGCACACAGGCGGGAATTCATCAAAATCTGTTCAATTGCATCACGTGCAGCAGGGCTTTGTTCAATCGCATGGGCTTTTGCGAGATGGTCGATATAGTCTTTGGGGTGATAGTAACTGATGTACTGGAGGGCTGATGCCACAGAATCGATTAAGTCGTCTTGTTTGATGATGGTTGTCATACGTTATGCCTTGTCTTTTGTTTTGTGTTTTCGCGAAAAAAGAAAGGAATTGTTGTTTTCTACACTTAATTTTTGTATGTATCGCGAAAAACATTCAAAAAAAGAAGACATATTCAAGAAAAATGCTATACTTTCAATCTTTGAAATGCCGTTCCGGAGAGATGGATGAGCGGTTTAAGTCGCACGCCTGGAAAGCGTGTATAGGTTAATAGCCTATCGGGGGTTCGAATCCCCCTCTCTCCGCCAAACCTAATCTCGAATATTTCTCCGATACTTCCTTCCTTTCTTTGTTGTATCTCAATTTGTTATTTATCGTTTTGGTTGTTGCCAAATACGCTACTGTTTTTCCTTTTTGGAAATGAGCTCGTTAAGGATACCGACGTGTGTCGCTAAGCTTCAAAAGGCCCGTTTTGATGGGACGCTTGTAGTAGTTATTGTCCACACATCAACTTGACCCCTTCTTCGCCACAAGTATTCGGGATAACGGGGAGCCAGATATCAGGTGCATCTGATGATTCGATGAGTTTCCCATCCAGTGTGTACACATCGTAATGGAGGATACGATACCGGCTCTGGATGCAGTCCGCTTCTTCTGACAAGATGATGTTACGCTTGGCAAGCGGCCCTTGCTTGGGTAAAAGCTTGAACCAACCTGTGTGTTTTTCCTTGTCTAGTTGTGCGTCGTCGACATAGGATTTGCTATCGTCTTTGTCATAGAAAAGCCGCCAGTCATGTGCTTGGGCGGTACCTACTGTGACCAGTCCAAGAAGGGCTGTCAGCAGCCATCCTTTCATTTCGATCTCCTTTCACTCCGGGTGCTAGGGAATTAATTCATCATGATACCAAAAAAAAGCACCGCTTTGATGCGGTGCTTGGGAAGTTATGTATGGTTAATCAGCGGCTACGGTAGCGTGATTTCTTGTAAGAGGAGTGATTCTTGTACGTATTTTGTTTACGAGGAGGCACCTTTTGATATTTTGCCGGTCCGGGTTGTGGCTGAATAGCTGCCTTTTCTTGTGGATGTGCGCTTGGCATTGGCTTTGGTGCAGTCACGGGATCTTGGTTGTATTGGCCGGGGGCGCGTGCCTGTTCTGGGGGTGGGACAGGATGCCCTTGTGGTGCTGGTCCTGAGCTTTGTTGCGGTCCTACTGGATGTCCATCAGGGTGAGGACCGTAACCTGGTTGTCCTGGCGCTGGATTGGGTGCATGGGAGGCAGATCCTGGAGGCGGGTTGTAGGGCTGCCCCTGCGGCGGTGGATATGCGCCTTCCTGTTGCACGGGAGCAGGCTTAGGTGCATTGGTTACAGGCCCGCTTTGAGGTCCTTGGGGTTGTCCGTGTGGCTGTGGCGCATAGCCCTGCTGGGAGGGTGCAGGTGTTGGTTGACCGATTGGTGTGCCTTTGTGTTGGCCGCCTTCGTATGGTTTTGGTGCACTGTTTTTTTGATAACCATATTTGTTGGCTTTGGTCACGTGGTGGTGACTCTTGTAAGGTGCTTTCTTGACAGGTGCCTTGGCATAGGCTGTTGCAGCGAATGCCATGATGATGGCAGCTAGAAGTGTCTTTTTCATGATCGATCCTTTGCTGGGATGTTGGCAATGAATTGCTTCTTGGGGCGACTGCGTTGCCTCAAAGTGAGTATATACATGATGAGGGAGAGCGACATTGGTTTTTCGCTGTTTCCCACAAAAAGGAGACAGCATTCCCTGCATTTTGCCTAACCATATACAAACCAAAGGGATAGGCATAAAATCTGGAAATTTGACGCAAAGCACAAGGCAGTAGTATTGCAGGCGCAGGTGGCTTTTAATTGATGGATATCAACTTGGACATTGACTGGGCATTGGTGCTGGGAGAACTGGCATATAACCCCAAGTCACCGATGATTTTTAGTAGCGGCTTGTTCCTCTGGCTTTTTGCCATCTTCTCACTTATTTATTTTTGCCTGTGTCGGACCGCGTTTATCCGAATCCTTTTTGTTACCCTTTTTTCCTACTATTTTTACTACAAAAGCAGTGGTGTTTATGTTGTCCTGCTCTTCGTGGTGACAATCTCAGATTTCCTCTTGGCTAAAGTTATCTACCGGCTCCAGATGGCTGATGGTGTGCGGATGATAGATAAGCGACGAGGTTGGCAGCGCCTTTTCCT
>JAEEYE010000007.1 GCA_016291665.1 Oxalobacter sp.
CCGCAGACAGGGCGACACTGCCTTCCTTCCCCCTTTCTTCTGAGCCGTTCACGGTGGTTTCGCCATGCAGATCGAGCTTCCCTCCCTGACGGAGATTGCTCAGGCTGACATTACCATTGACCTTTGCGTCGATCCTGGCATCCAGTATGGCAGCCTGCGCTGCCATCAGGATATCGCCATCAATGACGCTGTCCCCCATGCCCTTGGCTGTGAAGCTAGAGAAGCGATTATCCTTATTCTGAATATCAACAGTACTGCCCGTCATTGTTGTCACCGATTCGGCAGTAATGGAACCTTTACTGGTTTCATAGACCTTACCGCCCGCTTTTGCATTGAACGCCTGCGGAATGACCAGCGCCGAATCGATCTTTAAATCATCTGCCGCTTCAGCGGCCAGATCATGGCCTGCATTGACCCCACCTTCAAAATTGACCGATCCGCTCCGGGAAACCAGCCTGATGTCCCCATCAGCAGTCAGCGGTTTACTGAATGAAGTTGTCAGATCGGCATCCGATTCAAGCATGATGTCACCTTGCGCCACATCGGTCTTCTGTGCAGTAACCGCAGACGCCAGGATAAGGTGCCCGTCTTCTGAGAGATTGGTAACGGATACATTACCCTTGACGGTTGGAACAACCGCAACCTTCAAATCAGGCGTACCTTCCAATGAACCGTTCGCCTTGACCAGCACATCGCCTTCAATGGCTGCAATGCTCTGGTCGGGCTGAACAAGCCCCTGCACGGTGATGGCTTCAAAATGGTTACCGCTCTGCTGGATGTCGATGCCTTGGCCGACTGACGCATTGACTGCCGCTGCCACCACAGAAGCCCCCGTTTTTTCCTTGACAGCGCCTTTAGCCGTCATGTTGAGGTTCCCGACCATTTCCTGCTGACCGGCAATGACAATGTCTTTGCCTGCTACGATGTCAAGATCCTTGCCCGTCTGGACATCACCATCCAATACCACACTGCCAGAAACCGACGTGAGATTGACATCATCCTCGGAATGGATGGACTTGCCCGGCATTGTCGACAGATCACCATCAGCTGTCAGGGAAACCATACCCTGCGCCGTATCGGATTTCCGGGCGGTCACGCCAGTCTCAAGAACCAGGCTGCCATTTTGATCCAGATTGGTGATGGCGATATCACCATTGACGGGAGAATCAAAGGCAACATAAAGTGCTTCACCGCCATGAGTCTTCACCGTGACACTACCATTGATGTCGACAGGATCTGACGCCCCTTCGGGTATGACACCGCTTGCCGTGTAACTGGCGAAATGGTTGCCCTCATTCGCAAAACTGACCGACTGGGCAGACAGGGTCTTCAACGCACCGGCTGTAACTGCGCCGCTGCCTGTCTGGCTGACCGCCCCGGATTCAGACGACAGAAGCAGTGTCCTGCCATCCGTGACATATCCCTTGTCATTAACAGCGCCAACGCGGGATGCGGCAGCAAGTTTCAGGTTATCCGCTGCATGAAGCGCCACATCACCGCCTGATGTGAGGGAGCCTTTGACTTTGATGGTATCCGTAACAGGCAGGCCTTTTTCATCAGTAACAGGTTTTCCGTCTTCATCCGTCTTGACAACGGTCTTTTCATAAGACCCCAGGAGATCCAAGCCGTCCTCACTGGATGCGGTGAACGTATCTTTCGTCTGGATGACACCCAGTCTCATCGTGTCACTGTCGCCGCCTGTCACGCCATGGAGGTTGGCAGACGCTGCCGCAATCTCGATGACAACGCCAGTATTCAACAGCCGCAATGGCTTTTCATCCGTTCCTAGGATGCCTGTATCGGGATTGACTGTCAGTGACAGGCCTTTCTTGGCATTGATGTAGGCGATGTCCGCATTGGCATCCCCCATGACAATCCCCTTATCGGACGCTAGCGCAACCGTGTCCGCAGACCGGATGGCATCCAGTTTCAACAGGTCATCATTCACGTTCCTGATGTAGATGCTGCCGTCTGCCCGGGCAGTCAGGTTGCCAGCCAGGTCAACCGTCAGATTTTTGACTTTCGCCTTGTCATCCATCAGGCCAATGGAACCAGTTCCCCCTTCGACGATCAGGTTACGGGCAACCACATTGGCGGTATTCCAGTTGGCCCCGCTTTCGTCATCGGCATCTTCCAGCGCATTGTAGACGCCTGCCTTGCCATACAGACGCACATCACCCGCCTGGTCTTTGACACTCACCTGATTGAGGTTCAGGGCAATGGCCTGTTCTGTCTTGGTCTTATTACGGCTGGCAAGATAGACATCCCCTTCATGGGACGCATCCGGTCCGGTCGATTCGGCAGCAACGGTACCTGTTGCATAGATGCCCAATGCCGACTTGCCTCCGATGATGAACTTAGCAATGACAGGATCACCGTCTTTGTAGTGGTCAATGACCGGATTACCGTCTTTGTCCAGCACAACCTTACCTTTGTCATCCAGCTTGTAGACCGGTATCTGCTGCTTGACCGGGTTGCCCTGCGCATCCTTTTCATATTCCACATTGACATCAGCCGCATCGGCATTGGCCAGCATCTTCAGGTAATCCACATACGTCTTGCCAGTTGTAGGGTCTGTGTAGCCATTGTCGAGCATCTCGACGGTAATGACTTCCTGGGTATCCTTGTCGATACCGACACCCATACCTTTCAAGGTAATGTTCCTGCCCGAGATATTGGCATTTTTCTTTTCCGGGTCTGTGGAACCGGTATCCTTGTTGACGATGCTGTCCCTCACTGCATAGAGCATCTGTTCTTTTGTCCAGTTATAGGTCGGATGGTCGCGTTTGTCGACCAGTGCCAGATAGGTACTGTCGGAAGCCAGATAGGCTTCGGCATCCTTGTATTTCCCGAATTTCTGAGACTGGCTGTCCAAGCGTTCTTTCCTCGTCTGGTATTCCTGATAAGCAACTGACTTCGGATCATCAGGCGCTTTTGGATTGGCCTCGTACCAAGCCTTCAACACCAGATAGTCCGCAAAAGACTGTTCGATGTCCGCCTTGTAGGTATCGACATTCTGGGCCAGTTTACGGGTATAGTCGCCTTCACCTGCAATCAAGCCATTGTCAATCCACCGCTGGATGAGGGTATCGGTATCCACATTATTGACAGTTCCCTGGTAAGGCGTCGCATCGATGAATGTCCCTGCCGAAGCAGTCAACGCCACATCACCCGTCGTAGCTGTAATGGTACCCACACGCATATCACCCGTTCCTTGGAGCAAGCTGATGTCATTGCCCGCCTTCACATTGATGCTGGCTGACAACGGATTGTCGCCTTCAGCATGCTGGGCAACCTGCACTTTCAGAGGTGCATCGTCCTTTCCGACAGAACCCTGGCTACTGGCCAAGTCAATCTTCGCCCCTTTGACGCCATAGGCATCATCTGCAGACGCCTGCGCAATATCCCCCGTTGCCGTCAAGGCGGCATTCTGGCTACCATAAGTGTCCACTGCCAAGGTATCCCCCACACCGGCAGCAAAGTTGGCTAATTCGACGGCACCGGTCACATTGGCTGACAGATCTCCTGCCTGGCTGACCATATTGAGCTTGACCGGCTGCTTCTCATCCAAGGCATCAATACTGATGTTTTCAACAGCCCCTTTTGCGGTCAGGTTGGCCTGGTTGACAAAGAAGGTCGTCCCGGCCTGTTGGGCAATCCTGCCATCGGTCACATGGACATCCAATGTCGCACCGGAGACATTGTTGCGGACATTGTTGCCCAAAGTCACATCCTTCGTACTGGAAATGGCAATGGAACCGTTTTCCTGACCTAAAAAGCCCACTGTAATCGGATAGTCCGCTTTCAGGCCATTGGCATATGTCTGGGTCGCGCCGGTCGTTACCGTCCACTTGCTGTAGTAATGCTTGTTCAGGAAATGCCATTCGGTCCACGAATCGACGCTGGAGCGCTGTTTATCATCCACCCGGTTGTCTGCAACCAGGGAATAGGCAGGATCATCCGCTTTACCCTCGGTGAGGTACCCGCCATCGGGCAGCGGATCGCCCTGCGTCGTTACCGGATCGCCATGTTGGTATTCTGACGTCTCATATTGGCTGATATCGTCGTCTGTCTTGATAAGCCCCAAGAACTTGGTGGTATCCGTTTGATAGGTAATCTTGGTAGTGGTCTCCGTACCATCGCTCCAGTTGTAGCGGAGGTTTTCCTGCGGCTGATAGACACTGGAAGGATCACCTGTTATGACATATTGGGCTTTTTCAGCATCGGTTGAGGCTTTCAGCCACTTCTCATAGTCGGTCACCGTTGTCGTACCAGAGCGGGTATAGGTCACCCGCGTGTTCTTCTGGGTATCGGTGACCTCGATAACCCCATTGATCTGGTTGTTCAAGACCTTACCCAAGGTCAATGGAGCCGATGATTGGTTCTCAATGGCAATGGCTGCCCCACCATCAGCAGCATAAACCTTACCCTTACCCGTACTTAAAATACGGCCTGAGAGATAGACTTTACCGCCTTTCGTATCAATGTCTTCAGCAACAAGGCCTCCTGAGGTCGGGTCGTAATAGACTTGGACTTCATAGGTATAGAGACCATCATCACCTTTTTTCATGCCACCATCATTGACCTTGTACATCTGGCGGCCGTTGACCATCACACCACCCGTATGGCTTTCACTGGCCTTGATGGCACTTTGCAGGGCATCTTCAGTCACAGTGGCCGCGTAGTTACCAAAACCGCTTTGGATCAAGCCATTGATGTTGATGGACGTGGCGGCCAGGTAAACACTACCGCCGGCAATACGGCCACCTGATTCAGCCTGATCAAGTATGGGCTTGACCTCGCCTTCTGATCGGGAACGCCCTTCATGCAGGTCGGATGTATGATCCCCCATATAGGTCATTGTCCCCCTTTTGACCTCCCCTTCCAAGTCGGCCAAGACCGCCTCAGGCGTATAACCGATATTGACCATCCCATCGGTAAAGCCCTGGGTAATGTCGTCTTTTGCTGTCAGGACAATTTCCTTGCCATTGATGCTGACCGGTTTTTCGGCGGTACCGGAATCAATGATGATGCTGCCTGACTTGTTATCGATCGCAACCTTACTCTTATTCCCTTGGATGACACCGGCCACTTCCACATTGGATAACGCCGTATAGGTTCCTTCAACAGGATTGCCCTTGTCATCCTTGCTGACAACCGGGATATCCGTACGGTGGACATTTTCATTGGCAACCGTAATGCCACTGTCTCCCGCCTTGCCCGTGACAAACTGGCTGAAATCAGCCTTATCCTTATACTTCGAGTCCTTATTAAGCTTGTTGACCTTTTCAATGCCTTCCTTGCCATCGGACAACAGGGTATCGTTGAACACAATACCACCCCCCTCATCGCCGATGGTCATCTGGTTCAGTTTTAGGTAGGCATTGGACGTATTCTTGACGGTAACCGATGGATAGCCATCCGCCTTGACCGCCCCTTTACCATAGAAGTTGTCCGCATGGACGGTAACATTGCCACCACTGGCGGCCAATTCAGGCGGCATCTCAACATAAACCACCTGATACCCTTCCAAGACCGGAACTTTCTGTTCCCGACCCTTTTCATCGATTTCGGTCTTCAGGAGGTGCAGGCGGTCCATCTGGTCTTCGAGGGCCTGTTTTTCCAACAGGTAACCCGAATAAGCCGTCAACTGGTCTTTGGTTAAATCCTTGCCCTCATACGCTTCCAACAGCTTGTTCAGGTTGTTCCACTGGTCAGCCAAAACATTCGCATAATCCACAGCACCGGACTTGACTTCGCCCTCCAGGTCGGTGACATGCTGGTTCTCACCATCGACGATACTGATCGTGTAACTGCCTGCGGTACCTTGCCCTTCCCCTTCTTTAATCGTCCCTTCAGGAACCTTCTCCCCATCAACCGTCACGAAGAGCTTGCTCTTGACCCCTGCCTGAACCAACGCCTTATCTGCCACCTGGACTGCATTGTCGGTGTTGCGGGTGTAATTCGCCTGACCATCTTTGACGGTCAGCATTTTCTTGTCACTTTTTGTTTTGGTATACAGGCAGGCACTCCTGGATTCAATATACCCGTCTTCGATACCACTGTCGGCCACCACGTTGATGTTACGGATGGCCTTGGCAGTCCCCGTGCCCATCACATTCACCTGGTTGTTGCCCGTAATCTTGGCATCAGGATCGGTCGGCCAGGCGATAGGAACCACGCTCTCGTTATAGGCTTCAGAGACGGTTTCATGGCGCAGGTAGGCTTGGGATCCGTCCAGTCCTGCCCCCGCATACAGGTTGATGTCACGTGTACTGTCAATCGTCCCTTTGACTGTAACCGTGTCATTGCGCGTCGTATAGTTCTGCGCCTTGGAATTTGGCGCAACCCCAACCACACCGGCAATATAGACATCCGCATCCACGCGTTCAGACAGGTTTTCAGACGCACTGAGCGTAATCCCCCCGTCAGCATAGGTACCGGTATTCTTCAGGAGCGCCCCTTCTTCAAGCGTGACCTGGTTGTTATACGTATGGGTGGTATAGGCCCTGGCAGTGCCCCCTTCAAAACCACCCGCAGCAAACGCCATCACGCTGTTGTCCATCTGGGACTTCGTCGATGCAGCATAACGCTGCTGGCCAGACGTCAGGATAGACGCATTCTTACCGATATCGATGGCAGCCGTCTTCGTAACGGTATCATCCGAAGTCTGGACGGTACCAGCTGCGACGCCCCCCACAACACCATGGACACGGTTTTCATACTTGCCACCCTGATTCGTCGCCAACTGGTTCTGGGCAGACATATCAACGGTATCTGCAACGATCTTCGCATCATCTGAGACATTCAGCTGCGCTTTACCCTCCATCGTGTTTTCAGCCTGGACCCAGGTAACATCCACGCCGCCCCCATGGCCCGAATAGGCTTCAGACGCCAGACTGTCGCTCTGCACGGCCCCGGCATTGACCGAACCAGCCTGCCACGTGCCACTCAACGTTGCCGTGGCATCCGTCCCAAATGTATTGACGGCCTTTGAAGCCTGACTGATGCCGATGACAGCCCCCCCATTACCGCTCGCGTAATTGTCGACCGACACATTGCCATGCGCGGAAAGGTCAACTGAGGCAACAGAACCACCTGCAACAGCAGCTGATACCGAATCCTTGGCAGTCGCTTCAGCCTGCAGGGCGCCATTCGCCCCGAAATGCGCGAAATCCAAGGCTGAGATATCCATCATCTTGGCCCAGTTCTGATGGGCAACCTCATTGCTGGCTGAAACCGTCAGTTTGGTCTTAGCTTCCCCGGCATCATCCAGTTTGTAATTTTCTTCGCCCACACTGACCTCGGCACGGGTTCCGGTTATTGTGTCAGCGATATCCGGCGTAACATTAGTACCTGCTGCGACATTGACACTCCAGAGTTCACCCGAAGCCAGCGCCCGGTCCTTTTCCCCAATCAAAGACCTGAAGGTCAGGTCGTCCACATCGAAACGGTTGCCAGCGGCCACATCAACGACAGCACTTGACTCAGCATCCACCCAGCCTTTTGATAAAAATCCGCCGACTATCGTCCCACCATGGTTGTCCACCGAATAGGTCAGGCTTGGGGCATTGTTTGCCGTAAAGGTCGCCAACGGGGCATCAACCGTCAGATGGTTACCAGAAACCGAAACCCCAGCGGTACTGTGGTCCTCTGCAAACGCCCAGGTACCATCGAGTCCAACACCGGAAATACCCACACCATAAGCCTTTGCCTTCACGTCATCACGTTTCTGGGCATCAACCGTCAGCCGCTCAGCCGCTTTGATGGTCCTGTCCTGGGTATAATCGAGGTCAACCGTCGTGGCACTTTGGTCATCGACAGACGCATGCACCACCTGAACAGCCGCAATGCCGACTGTGGCTGCTATGGCATTGGCTTCTTTGGATGCCACATCACCTGCCATCAACTCAACAGTGGTTCCCGTCACATCCGTATCTTTCAGTGTCACACCGGAAGTGCCGAGCATGTTGGCATTGGCGATTGCCGGGGTTCCTCCGGCGACACCGACATTACCCACGCCGGTCAGGGCAAAAAGCCCGGGTTGGCTGTCCTTGACTTCTTCTTCGGTCTTGCCCTGTTTGATGGCTTCTTCATAGCCATCGACATGCTTTTTGTTGTCACCAATCAATGAGGTGACCTTGACATCCTTGCCTGTAGCACTCACGTTGTCCAGCACGACATCCGTATCATAGTGGACCTCTGCATTTGATACCGTCGTGATAACCGCCAAGCCGGCCCCCACACCGCCAGAACCAGCCTGCGAATTGATGCGGTTCCTCTCAGTGGCACTGATGGCCATCGACCCCGTTTTTTCATCGGCTTTGAGTGTTGAGGCCGAAACAAGGGTATGCACCCCTGTCAGATCCGTTGCCTCCTCACCGACCCCCATGTGAAGCGCTGTTTCCTCCCTGACCGAAGCCTGACCCGCCTTATCCATCCCGGCAAAATAGCTGGTCATATCGGTATCCTGCCCGTTGGCTTCCTTGATTTTGGCCTTCACCTTCTCATCAGAAATCACCTGGTTGACTGTCGTATTCTGATAATTGACACCAATGGCCCCAATCGCACCAGCAATATTCACAACCATCTGCCGCAGATCACGCCGGCCTTCTGTCTCAACCGTCAGCTGCTTGGTGGCGTTCAATTGACTGTCCGTCACCTTGGCGTAGACCTGATCATGGACAGTATTGTTGGTGCTGTTGACGCCTAGGGAGAAGAACGCAGATCCCGAAATATCCGCCCCATAGTTTTCAGCATAAAGGTCTTCTTTTGCGCTGACATCAATGGTATCTGCATGTAAGGTGGCATGATCTACCGTAGTACCCACTTCCGCGTCAAAATCATTGTTCGTAAAGGTCCCTGAACCGGTTCCCCCTAACCCTGCCACACTGGCTGCCGCAAAATAGCTTCCGGTATCAACCGTATTGGACGAGCCAACTTCTACTTGGGTATTCCCTGCTGATGTCTGATGGTCTGAAACCGTGGACTGGGTCACATCAGACAGCACGGTCGGTGTCACTGAAATCGACCCGATACCAGTACCCAATGCGGCTCCTTTCACCGTAAACGCGACATCGTACGTCCCAATATAAGCGCGTGAGAGGTTGTCTGCCTTGACTGATGCCTTATCTGAAATACCGATATCCGCATACTGGACGGATGCCTGCGTCGTCGGATCGATGGTATCCGTCAAGATATTGGCAGCGGCACTGACACCTGTTCCAGCGCCTGCTCCTGCAACACCAAGGTTGGAAAGCCCCTGTTTGGAGAGGGCAAGGACGTCCAAGTCATGGGCATTGACCAACGCCTTATGGGCTGCATCCTTGCCTGCCAGTTTGGCCGTCACCGTCCGTCTGGCCACATTCGCATTCTGGGTCGCCCCGACACTGACATTTTCAGAACCGGCCAGACCTACTTCAAAAGTACCGATATTCGTGTAGTCAGATGCTGCAACCCGGACATCCTGCCTGCCACCGACATCAGGTACGCGTGAATCATCACCGACGCTCTTGACAGACTGGCTGTTGATACCGGTTTCCGTCACCAGTGCCTGGGTATTACCCGTAATGAAATTTTCATTGAAAGTCAGCTCAACAGCGACTTTCCCAGCGCCCCCTCCGGATATCAGATCAGACGCAATCGCATGGGTTGCCGAACTGTCAACAACCACACCCGTCTTTTCTGTTTCTTTACGGGCCTTCTTCAGCCGGCTGGCATCAAATGTTTCCTTGCTGGCCTGCTGGGCAATGATGGCATCATCATCGATTTGGCTGTTTAACGTGACAGTACTACTGGTATTACCTTTGGCTGTCAACGTACTGCCCGATACGGCCGCAGTGGTATCGCCAGCAATCTTATTGATGGCCACCGAAGCACCGATGGCAGCCGACTTGGCACCTTCAATGGCGCCGGCATAGTTGTCAATCAATTCATCACTTGCCGCGACAACACCGATGTTGCCTTCACTGGTGATGGTGGAATTTTTGACATCTGCTGTCGTGGAACTGTTGATGTAATTGTAGCTGAACGATCCAGCTGCAGCCACGTCACCCGCACTGCCGGCAAAACCCGCTGCCACACCGACATCCTGTGAAACAGCATTTGACTGCACAAGCAGATTGCCGACATTGAACGTCGAACCAGATACCTGTGCCGCCTGATGGTTGCCAATCTTGTTGATGGCAAGGCCAACGCCAGCTGTAACCACGGTCTTACCGAATGAACCGGCCACGGCAACACCGCCAGAACCAATATAATTGTCAGCCGTTGACGTCACAGACACATCGGCCAAATGCGACCCCGTTGGCTTGCCCGCGCTGTCCACATCAACCGTCGAATCGATAATGGCAGCTGTACTCTGCTTGGCAATCACCCCGGCGGCAGCTGCACCCTGGCCATTCAATTTATTGTCACCGCCTGCGCCAATACCCAAGCCAACACCCGCTGTCTGCAGGGAGAATTTATCCGACTCGCTGACCTGGACCGCCGGATTGCTGGAACCGGCTTTCTTCGTCGTAATGGTGGCGCCTTTGATTTCTGAACGTAGGATTTCTTCTGGCTCGTCAGAAGCTGCGCTGGTTCCCCCAATTTCACTGTAACCAATGGCAACACCAACTGCGGCAGACCCTTTACTGAACGTCAGCTCTCCCGCTCCCGTCCTGCGTGTGGACTTATCTTCAGCATTGACCTTGATAGCGCTGACATCCGAAAGGACTGCGCCATACGCCGTCTCTTTTCCTGTTTTGGGATCCTTAACCTTATACTGTTCAATGGCCGCTTCGGTATCGTTATTACCCATATTGATGGCCAAGGTACCGTTCCAGGCCGACTTTTCGGTAGAAATCTGCGCCCCGAAGGAAACTGCTGTAATGTCTGAACCATTTTGGGCATCGATATTGACAACTGATGTGCCACTGCCATCCATAGCCTGGACAGTGCCCCCCTGCATCAGCGCCTGCGTCGTACTGTCCAGACTGTTATAGGCAAAAGCCAGCCCTACTGCCGTGCCTTTACCCAACCCGAGCTCCCCGGCAACGCCAACGATGGTAGCATCATTGTTGGCAACCGCATTCACCTGGCCCGCATGGAAGGTATTATTGCCCAACAACGCCGTATTCTCGGCCGTCAGGTCATTCCAGGAAAAAGACCCGGCACCGTTGAACTTGTCGCCCGCAACCGCAACACCCGCTGCCACATCGACAATCGTGGTCTTGCTGTCTGCCTGTCCTTGGACGGTCTGGGCGGTGATAGCCGAATCAGCCACCGTTGCCTTCATTTTCTCGGTCAGATCATTGATTGAGCCGGCAACACTGGCACCGCCCTTGCCCGACTTGTCAAAACCGATGGCCACATTGACGACCTTGCTGCCTCCTTTGGTGTCATCAATCAGGTCTTTACCCTTTTCTCCCAGATAACTCGTCCCTTCTGGATCAGCGCCCCGTTTTTTCAGGTAATCCTGGTAGCTGCTCTTATTGGCCGTATCATTAGCCTCAACAGCCACTGTTTTACCGCTGGTGATAGTGGCCTTTTTGACGAACGCCTCAGAATCGTTGTCCACTTGACCAAAAGCAATTGCAAACGCCGCATCTTTACCGGTATCTTCTGTGCTCACTGCACCCGCAATGGCAGCATTGACCTGAAGCGATGCTTTCGCCAGGTCAACCGTCATATCGCCCATCTGGGTATATGTGCCCCCATAGATGCCGCTTTGCAGTGTGTCCTTAATCTTGGAAGCTGCTGCCGTTCCCCCAAAAGCAACGCCATCGTCACCGCTGGAAGTCCACGAAAAATCAACACCGCCAGCCACTTGGATGTCCTGGTTGAAAGCCCGGTTGGTCAGTGCCGTCTGATTGCCGGTGACCGTATCATTGACCATCAACGCATGGATGTCCGTGTCCACACCGTTGTAGGATACAGAAGCAGAGAGGCTCGCCTCTTTGCCACCGCCCTGTCCTTTGGAAACCGCCAAGCCAATCCCCAACCCCACATCGGCCCCTGATTTTGATGCTTCATTGGTAATCGATGATGCCTTGTCAACCGCTGTATTGCTGATGATGGCAGACACATCCCGGTCATCCAAATTGAGCGCCAACGCCATTCCGGCGCTGACTTCCTTAGAACCACCGGCGGCTCCCCCTGTATGGGCATTGATGGCAGCCCCTCCGGCCCATGCACCACTAAACAGCGAATCGTCTGCTTTGACATTGACCGCTTTCAAAGCGGCGTTTTCAGGCGCCTTGATGACGGTGTTGTCCATCAACGCCACTGTCTGACCTTCGCTGACATTGACAGCAAGACTCCCTGCTGCTGCAACATGGATATTCACATTATTCGCCTGTATAGGCTGGCCAGCCCCAGCACCACCTGCAGCACCACCCGCTGCGCCCGCCGCATCACCGGGATTCAATTTATTCTTCTTGAAGTGCCCCCCCATTTTCTTGCTCAGGACACCAAATGGGGCATTGATGACGCCAGGTAAAAAGTCCGACATGAATGAAGAAGCCCTCGAACGCTTCAAGGCCTTGTTGTACTTGTCATACCATTCATGTTCGCTACTGCTATATGTCCCCTCAATTGCAATACTGTTGACAGTTCCTGAAGTGGTTGCATTAAGGCTGAAATTATTGGCCTGGATTGATCCCGCCTCGCCTTCTTTTGTTGCGCTGCCCAACGACCCGGTTAAATCCACGGTAGTTGCCTTAGCAGGATTTTCCTTGCCATCATAGGTATGGACAGCAACCGACTTGGCCACTTTGCGTGCCAGGTTGACGGCATTGGCCTTTCTGACGTTAACATCCAACTCCTTGTCAGATGCTGCCTTGTTCGAAAGCAGATCAGCCTCCAATTCAGCCAACTTGGTGTCATAAATCACCTGCAACCGCCGGGTGATTTCTGATTCCCGGTCTTTGGGTTCAATGACCTGATCTTTGATATCCTGTTCGACCTCTTGGGTAACCTGATCTTGATACCCATCGCGGTAATCCTTAGCCTGTGACTGAGCCTGTTCCTTTTCTGCAGCCGTCAGCCAGTCACTGCCAGACTTGCCGTCTTTGGCATTATCCGCAATGACTGCTTCTGTATTCGCATCAAAATGAGTGACGTTAAGTCCAAAACCGACCGAGGCATAAGAGCTGTCATTACCCAATGTCGCCCCACCTGCAACTGCTACAACATTGCTGTCATTTTTGGCATTGATGTTGATGTTTCCAGCCCCAGACAATTGGGCTTCATCATCCATTGAAATCAGGCTGTTGCTGTCACCTGTCATGACATTGACCATGCCAGTGATACCCACTGTCCCAGCTTCACCGGCACCATAGACAATGCCATACTGCTTCATCACATTGTCTGATTCAACCGTCACATCCTTAGCGCTGGTAATGGCGGCCTTTTTGCCCATCAGGACCAAGCCGTCTCCCGTAATATCCTGGACGGCAAGGCTCAACCCAACACCGCTTTTGCCGGATTCATTTGACTGCAGGTACTTACCACCCGAGCCCGTAATCGCAACGGTCTGTGTCTGGGTCCCTGCATGGACTTTGGCGTCACCTGCAGCCACCACCGACGCGTTTTCTGCCAGAGAGACGACCGCCTGGTTATGCAGGATATCGATATTCGCTGCGCCAGCCACATCGAGCTTGGTACTATCACCGCCCTTTTTGGTATTGGCAACTTCAGCCCGGGCGTAATAATTGGTATAGGTGGCAGGGTCTATAAGCGCCAGGACATCTCTCCCCAACTGCTTAAGTTTCTCGTAAGCTTCACTGAGATCCTTGATCGAATCTAAAAAGGCATCTATCCGACGAGACCCTATCACTTGGACTTCCGTCAGCTTAGCGGGTAATTGGGTAGGATCCTCAACCTGTTTGAGTTCATCAAGCTTTTTACCGATTGCTTTGATGCTGGAGATATCCCTCCCTGTCTTCTCAGCCTCCTCAATGAATTCATTAAAGGTCTCTGCGACCTGCAGACCAGCATGAATGACAGGGTTGTAGGACATGTTGGCATCGGCAGTCACGGAGACCTTCTTCCCAATGAGTTCCGCATTCTTGCCCAGGCTGACCAACGCTGTATTCTCGACGTTGCTGCCTTCAACACCGACTGCAACCATGACTTTCGTCTGCTGATCATCCTCCTGGTTGTTGCCAACGCCTTCTGCTACGACATTAAGCTCGCCCATATCAATCCGGGTATTCAGGCTGATATCATTGGCCTTGCCCGCATCGATGACGACTCCGTCACCGACTTTAATCTGGGCGGTATTGTCCTGCAGATCAACCGCAAGGCTGACTCCTGGCTTCAGATAAGTCCCTAAGTTTGACAGGAAATTGGACGCGACATCCCCGCCAGCCCCCCCTGCTGCCGAACCCGCACCACGCCCCAATTTGGTCTTGATCTTTTGAAGCAGCGTATCCGCTTTGCCATGAACAAAGCCAATCAATGGATCCAGCCACACATCGGTGATACCGGGATCTTCCTGCCACTTGGGTTTGAATGGCGCCTCATAACTGATACCCCCCAAGGTATTGGAAACAGTTATGGAACCTGCTGTAGCATTGTCAGATGTATTGCCGGCAAAAATATTGACCCATGGCGGCAGTTCATTGTCACCATTCTTCTTCCGGTTATCTTTGCCCTTGGCTTCAATAGACCGGTCAATGATGACGGAAGCATCCGAATCACTGTCAATAACCCCAATTGCAGTTGACGCAAATGTCTTGTCTGGGGCAGAAGATTCCACCTCCATCGACAGGTCTTCAGAAACATTGGCACTGATATCAACCGCACCACCGGCTGTTATCTTCTTGTCACCAGCATGAAGGTTGACAGCGGCATTGGTATCACTGGCAATGACGCCTAACGAAATATAGATCAGGTTGGCCTCGGGTGCGCCTGGGTCATCTGAAAGTTCTGTGGCCGACTTGACCTTCATTTCGACCGTCGTATCCGCAGACGCCTTAAGTGTCAGGTCACCCTTTGATGCAATATCCCCATTGACATCGACCAAGGCATTGTTGACCTGCTTGACGACCCCGATACCCAAAACCGGCAAGGCATCAGAAATGCCACTCCCTGTCTTCTTGGCCGGTGTCGCTGCATTGAGTTTAACATCCACTGTGTTGGCCGCCGAAATCGCTGTCTTGCCAGTACTCGTAATGCTTCCTGTATTCCCAACCTGAATGTGCGTTGTATTGGTCTTATCCGCAAAATCCGCCATCACGCTGGTACCGATATCCCCCAGAATCTTCCCCACCAGGTCTGTCTCACCCAGCACATTGAAGACACTGCCTTCTTTGAAGGTCGTCTTTGCCTCAGCCCCAATTTCAACATTACCATCTGTCTCAACCGCACCGTCCACATTGATGAACGCCTTCCGCGTGGTCACTTTGTTACCGACCCACGCAGTAGAAGGAACCAACACATCATCGGCATAGCTTTCCACACCAGCCTTGAGCACAATGTCACCGGTCGTATCATCCTTTACGGCTGTCATGCCAACACCGCTTAAGCCGGCATCAACAGGGTTACCCTTGCTGTCCTTGGTGTTGACGAGGCTCGTAAAGTCAATCTCCCGATTACTCAAAAGCTTCGCACCCTGGGTAATGTCGATTTTAGAAGCCCGAAGCTTGATGCCGCTGCGGGTATTGATGGCACCCGCGATCTGGATATTCTGTTTATTGTCCTGCGAATACCAATCACTTAAGTCATCAATCTTCCCTTTTTCCATCACATAGTCATAGAAGTGCGTGTTGAAGCTATCGGCACTCCCATCACGTAACGCTTTGAAAAGCTTGGTCGTCGGAACCATCGCAGTGAACTGTCCGGCATTGATGACACCCGACTTGCTGACCGCCATCCCTTCAGGGCTTAAGAAATACAGATGTCCACCGAGGCGGTTGTTTTTTAACGCATTGACGGTACCCGCAATATTGATCTTGCTGTTAACCAAGTTGACGAGACTGTCCGCATAGACGGTTCCATCTTTTTTGTTGAAGTGCAAGTTGGCAATATCCCCTTGGGTAACATTGAATTTGCCATATTTGCTAACACCGACAGCACCCGTGGCTTTCGAAGAATTGATCTGCTGGGCATACAGGTTATGCACCTTGTCAGACGCAGTGATTAAGGACTTGCCATCGAGCCCGGTGATTTCCGAAGCCAGCGCGGTCATTGGAAATGCGATCAGCCCTGCCGCAGCCAGTCCCAAAAGGCTTGACCGGAAAATGGAACTGCCCCTTACCGTAGTCCGGACTTCGCTACTACTTTTACCGGTGGTTTTCGTAATTTCCGACACAACCACGTCACGGTTGTAGGTTCTGCTACGGATGACTCGATAGATGCGGTTCATATCTTCGCTCCTTTAGGCCTATTTCAGCCATTTTGCTATGGGCATGTACGTCTAGAGGGTCACTGCACAATATTTTATTTTACCGCCAAAAAGATGTCCAAAGGCGACATTGCCTAGCGCCTATCGTATCTGGCTAGAGTTGCAGATAAGCTTATTGCGGCGATAATAGGCAATGGGATGATTTTTAATGCATATCGAGGTGCGAACATGCTCTTTGAGAGGATAAAGCGCTCCGACATCATGAACCCCCTAAGCCCATATAGCCCATGAAAATCCGTATCATCAGCGACCTGCATATTGATGTGAACAGAAGCTATCCCTTTGCGTACGAGGATGAGGTATTCACCGTCATCTGTGGCGACATCAGTGGGAATGCACGATTGACACTCAATTGGTTGGACAAAAATATCAAGCAAGGCCTCTTTGTCGCCGGCAACCACATGGGGTACTCAGGGGTATATTCAATTGATGAGACGTTGCGGCTTTTCAGGGAGCACTGTCCGGTTGACGCCAACCTTACCTTTTTGGAAAACAGCCACAAGGTCATCGGTGACGTGGTCTTTGTAGGTGGCGTCCTCTGGACAGACTTTAAGCTTGGCATCCCGATTGGCCTTGATGCATCTCCAGATAATTGGCTAGGCATTACCCGGATTGTCGAGCGCAACATGTTACTGGCTGAAACCAACATGAATGACTATGTAGCAAACCGCATCCGGGATAAGCGAAAACTAAGCCCAATCGACACAGCGCAGTTCCACTTGGAAACACGCCAATACATCAGCGGCATCTGTAGGCAGTTCCCTAACAAAAAGATTGTCGTTATAACCCACCATGCGCCGTCGGCTGAATCGGTAGATGAGCGCTTCCGTAACAGTCCGCTGAACCCCTGCTTTGCATCGGATATGGCGTCGTTCATCCTTGAGCGGCCAAACATCGTACTGTGGTGCCATGGGCATATGCATGCGCAAAAAGACTACCGAATTGGCCATACACGCGTCATCTGCAACCCGCGTGGGTACGTGGCATTTGAGGGCAGGAACGGGGTTGACCCGGATCTGACGGTGATGGTTTAAACAGGTTCGGGGTGAATAGCAAACAGTAGATTCTAGAAAAATATACAGTATTCTTTACACTTTTGCCACATTCTACTTTACATATTTTCCACTTTTACTTTGCATATTATCCTGAGTCCGATTACCTGTCCTTGGAAGTTAAGATTTGTGGTAACGTAGCATATACAGCAACTGAGACAATCCTTAGGGTCAGACCCAGCCCTTACGCTGTCGCTAAAAAGGCATCTAACAACATGAAATACTTTATAAATCATCGTATTATAAAGTTTTTATCAAGTAACGTATTAGAAACAAAAAACAGGGCAAGAATCCCTTTTACCGCATTCAGAGACTCCTGTCCCATCTGATGCCGACCATTGACCAGCATCCTAGTTCATCACTCGACAGTCAGTTCATCAAAGGTTGCGTTCCCTTCAAAGCTGTCACCAGACTGGAGCAAACCGTATGTAAGGCGACACATAAAGAAACCTATTATTAGGCTATAATATTAACCCATATAAGGTTACTTAAGATACTCACGCATACTTTGCTTCCAATCCAAGCCAGCATTGCGGTCGATAAAGTTGTCGATGCACCAGTTACCCTCTTCGTAGACCATGTCCAATTGGACACGCTTGACGCTGTCTGGCGTCTTATCCATCTCGAAAACCACTACTGCGTGCGTCTTGTCTTTGAGGCTCACCTGAATGTTTTGTGGGGTCAAATCACCCCAATCCTGTCCCATCGGCCAGTAGTCCGGTGCATCGTAGAAAAAACCGTACTCTTCGTTGTCTCTGGCATCCTTATCTAATACCTGCTGCACCGTCTTGTTCCAGCCAGCAGAGCAATAAAGCCTGTCCAAGTCCACGGCCTGTTTATACGGCGCACTGGGGTTACTCGAGTAATTGCGCCTTGCATCGGTATAGATGGCTTGGATGCGTTGCATAATGACAGCCTCTGATGCTGGGTCTTCTTGTGATGCCGTCACTGTTTGGTTGCTTCCTGGTAGCTGGCCTGCTGGCTCAGCATAGGCGAGAGGCACTGCCATTAAGAGGGAAAGGACAGCGAGATTAAGCTTCTTCATAGGAAGACATTCAGGTCTGTCAGTCGTTTTGAAATCTGGCCGAGCACTGTACAAACACACTTTTGTCAGTCAGAGCGCAATGTAATGCGGGATGATGTCCTCAAAGTGCCCATCCTTGCTACGGAACCCCTTCGGAATAACGCCTAGCTGCGTGAAACCCAGTTTCCTGTAAAGCCGCAGTGCGCGTTCATTGGCCGCCACAACGGCATTGAACTGGAGTACGCCAAAACCCAGTTTCTTACCCATTTTCAGGCAATGGCGCACCAACGCCTCACCTACACGTTTTCCGCGTACCGTACCCTTAACAGCATAGCTGGCGTTACAGATATGGCCACAGCGCCCCACATTGTTCGGGTGCAGGATGTACATACCCACCATCTCGCCTGTTTCTGAGTCATAGGCTACCCCCGTGAAAGACTGTTCTGCAAAAAAAGCCCTGCCAGTATCCAATGTCAAGAGTTCTTCCTGTGGGAAAGCCTCCCCATCCTCAACAATCTCATTCCATATGGCAATGGCGCCTGCCAGGTCTTCTTCAGCGAGTTTTTTAACAGTTATGGTCATTGGGGATGCTCCTTGAGTACAACATTCTTTCTACGTGATCTGACTCTACCACAACAGTCCCCACCTTTTAAATACTCAAGCTCACAAAGGCAAGGCACAAGACCGCCTATTACTTCAGTTTTTATCAAAAAAAAGCCCCATCTTATTGAAATAAAAGGAAGTTTAATGAGCGCTTGGCGACATCAGGTAGTACATCGCGTGAGACATACCTTCAAAGACAAGCAAGTCCGATTCAGCTCCTGCCCTGCGCAACTTCTGGTACATCCGAACTGTATTGCTCAAGAAAAGGTCGCGTGTACCAGACGTTAAAAGGGTCGGCGGAAAACCTGTAACATCCCTGTAGACCGGGGATAGCATCGGGTCTTTCAGGTCATGGCCAGCGGCATACAACTCGGCCGCCTCCTTAATCCTCTTGGCAGAAACAGACCTACCGGTTGAAGAAATAGCCTCCATGCTCGGATAGAGTAACAGCAGTAATTTCTACAAAGCATTCAAGGGATACTTCCATACCTCGCCTAGCCCCCCCGATCAACTGCAAACATCTTAAAAAAGAACCACTTTTTTCAAAACGACAAAAAAATTGATTTACATCAAGAATTTTGTTGTGCTATGATTCACTTACTCCCTCGACTCCATGCTGACTAAGGCCCCAAATGCGGCCGATTGGAGCCACTGGACGGTATCCCTCCTCTTTCATTTATACCGTCCCTCAGAAATGTGTCCCCCGTAAGGGGTTGTCTGCGTATCTGAGTGTGGCTTCTTCTTTCCCAAACTAAACCAACCGAACCACCCAACCAACCAGGCAACTCCAAAGAAAACCGGGCGCATTCCTGCTTTTACGTTGTTATTTACCGGATTTTTGGAGTAAAAAATGGAATTCGACCTTTCCATGACCATGGTCAACGCCTTGCTCGCGCGTATTGAAAAGGGCTCAACATTAGCTGAGCGGCTGTCCGTCTATACATTCACGAATGGCCGCATCTTAGTACCTGAAAACCTCTTTGATGATGGGGAATTGGCTGTCCTTGAGCAGATTGCCTCCGACGCAAAAGACCGCGCACTGCAGTTCCAGATCATCGCGGCCAAGCAGATCCGCATCGATGCACCGCGCTATCCCACCTCTGACCTTGCGACATTTTTTGGCGACCTCAAAACCTACCTTTCAGAAAACGCCATCGACGGCTGGATCTACCGCCGTAACCGCGACGGCGTGATGCTCCCATGGCTGATCAACGGGATTGAATACATCAACAACCGCAGCAATGAACACGGCGGTCTTCTCTATGTCGCCATCCAGCTTCTTGCGAACACCCAAGCAGCCGCCACCCCGGTTGGTAAATCACAGCCCAACCAATGGCATACCGGCATGACGAGTTCGGTCATCTTCTATGAACGGGAAATGGGCCGTTTTTCCATCCCTGAGCTGATGGCACGCAAAGGCTTTTACAAAGAATGCGAAGCGTTCAAGGCGGACTATGATGAACAACTGCTGCTCTTTAGGCGCTACCAGTCCCAATACGGCAAACAGTTCAAGGCAACAAACTGCGCTTTCCTGATTAAACGCGATGAGCGCTCGGTATTCAACACCAGCGAATTCTTCCGGCTGCCACCCGGTGGGATGTTCAAGTGTGTAAACGACGAAGAAGAAATTGAACGGCGCATCGAAACGCATTCAACGAGCAATGAACCGTGTATCCCTGGCACTGAAGGCTTGATTCCAATCCACTGCTACCTGCACATGTTCCACCTCGACCTGCATGAGAACTGCTGGGTCCATGTCCAGAACCTGGAAGAATACGTCTACCGTCCTGAAATCCAGGAAAAACTGATCCTGCCTGCGGAGCACCGGCGGCTGATTGACATCTTAACGTCGCACATGGATGTGCTGATGGACGACATCATTGAGGGCAAGTCTGGCGGCACGACAATCCTCTGTATGGGAGCGCCAGGCCTTGGCAAGACGTTAACCGCTGAAGTCTATTCTGAAGTTGTGGGCAAGCCCCTATACCGGGTGCATTCAGGACAACTAGGCACAACAGCTGAAACAGTAGAAAAAGCCTTGGCCGACATCCTAAAACGTGCTTCCCGGTGGGATTCCATCCTACTATTGGATGAAGCCGACCTTTACATCCGCAAACGTGACAACAACCTCGAACACAATGCGATTGTGGCGGAATTTTTGCGCACACTTGAATACTTCAGCGGGCTACTCTTTTTGACGACGAACCGCGAAGATGATGTGGACGATGCCATCCTGTCCCGCTGCATTGCAGTCATCCGCTATGAAACCCCGTCGCGCGATGCGGCTATCCGCCTGTGGCACTCGCTCTCTGACCAATTCGGCGTCGAACTTTCAGATGAACTGGTCTACAAACTCGTACGTGACTTCCCGAATTCGAGCGGGCGCGACATCAAGGAACTCTTAAAGCTCACCAGCCGGTTGTGCCGGAGCACAGACTCCCCGATTACGCTGGAAGCTTTCCACGAATGCGCTGTCTTTAGGGGCAGATGATTGGGACAAACAAACCAATGAACAATAAACGGAGCACAAAATGATCTATCGATTCAAAGAAAACATTGTCTACGGCGGCGAAGAACTCCATGGCGGTTGCGGTTTCATGGAACGGCACAAGATTTCAATCCTCAAGCGCACCAAAAACTGGATCATCTACAAACCGCAGTTCAGGAACAAAGTCTTAAAAGCCAGGCGTGGCTATGTCTCTGGATGGGGTGACTTCATCATCGTACCAGACAATGAGCATGACTATTACCATGCTTACGGCATTGAACCGGGCATTGACGCGTTCCCGATTCCAAAGAAACCCAACTGGCTCAAGCGCCATCTGCGCACTGCATAAAGAAAATCACTGAATACACCGAAAAGGAGAACAACATGGCTATACAAGCAACTGAAGAATTCATCGACTGCTACCAGGCAGCGGGTAACTGGATCCAGCGGCAAGCTGACGGTATGGACATCGCGTGGATGCGGGCAACATTGGATCTCCCGTTAATGGAGCACCTCTCTTTCCGGCTTGGCAACCAGCTCTTTTTTGTGCGCATCACCGACGCCGATGACTTGATTGAGTCCCCAGGCACGATGGAAGACCTGCTGAAAATTGCAAACGCCTGCAACGGCCACGCATGTCTGATGCCGATGCGCTTCAATTTTGGGACCTGGATGCCAGCCAACAAGGGGTGGGGATTGGTTTCAGCAACCGATGGTTCGTCCATCAACCCGCCTGATTTAGTCACCGATGAGAAGATTGAACTCACCGACTGGGAGTTGCATGACTTTGCCGTACAGGCTGCCAAGATGCACCTGATCCAATCGGGCGAACAGGTCTTGGCGGCTAACAGCAACCCCGAACTGCAACCATCCATCTGGCTGGGTGGCGAACAAGGTTCGCAATGGGTGGTCGTCCAGGCGGTACGCTGGCCGGATGAAGCCAAAATCCCAGCCAACATCAAGGAAATCGAAGCCAACTACAAGGCCAAGAATGCAACCGGCAACTTCGCCTATGTGCTTTTTGCCAACGAAAAGCAGGACATCAACACACCGCTAAAAGAAGGCGAAAAGCCCCTGCCAATCTGCCGTGGAGAAAAGGTCTACATCAGCTGGTCTGGACTTTGCGACATTAACGAATAAGAGGAGATGAAAAATGCAAGACATCGCTAAAATGCGCGCCATGATCACCCGCTTCGGGGAATTCAAGGGCATCTATACGGTCGACGTTTTCTACCAAGGGAAGATTCCCTATGCCGTTTTTGAATGGGCGGAGGACTCCACGGCAGAGAAGCTGAAACCACTCTATAAAGTCCGCTTGGATCCACGAGCAATTACCGAAGTACCTTCACCAACGCCGCAACTGAAGTACCAGTACCGACTGTCAATTGAGGATCCACGTCCGGCTGACTGAAGTAGCTGATAGATAGGTGCCACACGGCAAGGGGATGCCACCGCTACAGGAAGGAAAAGGCGGTGGCATTTTCGATTACGCTCGTTGGGCACCTTACCAACTAAACTCCGAACGGTTAACTCCTGATTGTGAATAAAAAGAGAAGGCAATCCGAATCATATTTAACGAGCATCCACAACAAGGATGACTGTTATTTCACTACATAAATAACTTAATATATTCAACAGGATATCAATATTACTTAATCATTTTGTTAAATATTGTTTGCTATACCATGGTATAAGATTTGGTTATTCGATTTTTTGAGTGAGTAACTCATCATTAAGGGATTGCAGATGTCACTTGTAAATTGCAATGGCCTGCCGATGGAGCTAACTGCAGCCGTTGAAAACACAGTACACAATTTGATAAATTTATAGCATTTATGCTGGCAAATCTGCTGATTCCATTTGACTTAAACACCATTTCACGGAACAAGAAAAGGAACCCTATCCCCCCCTTCCAACGTAAGCAGTTTGGCCTTCCTGTCAATGCCAGCCGCATAACCTGTTAAGCTACCGTTTACGCCCACAACGCGGTGGCACGGAATGATAAGGGAAATAGGGTTATGTCCGATGGCACCACCAATGGCCTGGGCTGACATCTTGGGAATGCCCTTTTGAGTTGCCATTTGCCGTGCAATTTCGCCATAAGTCATGGTCTTGCCATAAGGGATCCGCAGCAGAATTTGACAGACGGCTTTCCGGAAAGCGGTAGTATTAAGCGAAAGCGGTGGCATAAAGTCAGGAACTCTGCCTGAAAAGTAAACATCAAGCCACCGGGTAGTTTGGTCAAAGATGGGGAGCGCTTTTTCCTGGCAGTCGGTTCCCAGTCCCTGGCCAAAATATTTTTGCCCATCAAACCAAAGGCCGGTTAAGGCCTGTCCCCTCGATGCCATCGTCATACCGCCTAACGGTGAATCATAGTGGGCTGTATACACCACCATTGCCTTATCCCTATTGCAGTCAAGAATAGAACAAGGGCATTCTATCAGGACGTGAAATCCAACAGGCGCCATTTCCTAGTTAAAAGGCCTGTCAAACACAGATAACTTCCTGCCTCATCTATTCCAGTCACCCCTTCGATTGTGGCAGAATATTCTTGTCTCGACTAAACAGGAGAGGAACCGCTATGAAACTCAAGAATTGGCTGTTACTGTTGACAGCTGCATCAATGGTCGCAGGCATTTCTGCATGCGGCAAAAAGGAAACGCCTAGCGCAAGCCCTGCTCCCCAAGCAGCAGCTTCCCAACCCCAACAGCAGGCAACTGAAGCAAAACTGCCTGATGTCTCCACCACCCCAGCTGAAATGGCCAAAGCCTACTCCGACAATTCTGTCTCCGCAGACCAGCAGTTCAAAGGCAAAGTCATTTTGGTATCAGGTACTGTCTCAGACATCAGTAATGATGAAAACGGCAATCCCTACATCACGATGGCAAGCGGCAGTTACAAAAATGTCCCGCGTTTTCAGTTTGACAAAGACAGCCTAACAGAACTTGCAATGTTGCAGAAAGGCCAGAAGCTGACCGTCATCTGTACGGGGGATGGCGACAACGCTAAAACGCCGATGAACAAGGACTGCAAGATCATCCAAAGTACCTCCAACGGACAACAGGCTCTCCAGAGTGTACAGGAAGAAGTCAAACAGGCTCCTCCTCCCGTTGCACAAAGATCTGGCGGCAATTCCCTATCGCGGGGCAATTGGTCTTATCTGGCAAGTTACGGCAACATCAACGGGATTACCACCAACCACGTTTTTGTCGACAAACGGACAAAAGTCGGCAGTTCCGCTTTAGTAATGACATCGCTTGAAGCCGGTAACCTTGATGGCTGGTCACTGATTTACCGTAAGGAAGCCGACTGTTATGCGAACCAGATCAGAACCGTCTCAACGGTTTCCTGGTACAACGCCAGCGGCAATTATGCGAAGGAAGCACAGCCAAGCAACCCGAACTGGCAGACGCCTAGCAATGCTGGTGACAGGGCGCTGGTCCGATACCTCTGCAGATAAGCCGCCCTTTTCTCCTGCTTAACGTGGGACACCCAAACGGTGTCCCACAATGGCTTAATATTGGATTTTCAGAGGAATGGCAGTCGCACTGCTTGGTGGAATGATCCTGTTTTCGCTGGGAAACCGACGAAGAAAAACCCAGAGGGGGTAAAGCCTCTGGGTAATGTAGATGACCCTCAACGGGCAACAGCTAAGTAACTTTTTTGTGCTTCGTCGTTTATTATTGGATCTTGTCGGCGTAAGCAGCTTCGGTAAAGTATTTGCGTTCTCTGGCTTCACTCTGTTTGCCGTCGTTCCACTGAGAAATCGGACGGTGATAGCCCATTACGCGAGTCCATACTTCACATTTTGTACGTTTTTCCTGTGGTAAATCCTTGACGTCCATATCTTAAGTGTTCCTTTTAAAACACAATCATACTACATAACTTATGCAGTATTGTAAGGCATTCCTAAATTTTTTGCAGGACGTTGATCAATTTTCTTCTAAATGGTTTGATCCATCTGAATAGTCAATCACGACATCAGGCTGGATATTGTGGACGTAGACGTAAAAATGCAGGGTACCGTGGTCTTCAAGGCTCCATGCTTCCATGAAAACCCCTTTGGCAACGAGGTTATCGCCGATGAAAGCCGGCGTCACACGGTAGAGTACATGGTTGCCGGTACGTCTGACATACTCCGCCACCTGGTTTTCAAAAGGAAGCATCCCAATGGCATTCATGTGGCGTGTACAGGTAATCAAATTGCGTGGGTTCGCATTTTCACCAGCCAACTGGAAGCCAATCAGATGACAACGGTTATACAGGTACCGGCCGTCGATGAAGTCATACTTGGAATACTGCCAGCCAGTGGGTTTAATCATCCCAATGGGACCACGCTTTTCTGTTGGCATCGTATCGGGGCCGACCCTGGCATAAGCAACACCGCAACGGCCTAATTTATCAAGTGGGGCATATTCTTCGAAGGACTCCTTCATCCCACGCTCAATGTCTTCGCGGTAAAACTTCGGGATATTCTGTTTGACGATGGAGTAATCGGGGATTTTACGGCGGCGGGTTGTCTGTTCTAGGCCTGTAGCGACCGTCGCACTACCATAGGCTTTAGAGCCATGCTTCTTATGTTGCGGCGGCTGTGAACAGGCAGTAAGCAGTACTGCCAATGCAAAGAGTGCGCCTAGGACAATCGATTGCTTCTTCATCGTCTCATTGTGTTCTGTGCCAGGGCTTAGGCATCATCCACAAACAGCCCTAAAAGGCATAATAAAACGGCTGTCTCAAAATTTCAAAGAAACAGCCGTTTAGGTTTTTACGGTACATATTAAGCTTTGTCTTTATCAGCACCCTTTTTCTGCTTACCGCCAGATTCCTTCTCTTTATTCTTCTGCTTGCCGGGCGCATCATCCTCATCCTTATTCGGTTTGATTGTCGGCTGTGGCAATTTCTTAGGGGTGCAATGGAAGTGGAAAGTCTTACCTGACTTCTCTTCCTCAACATCAACTTTCACCAACAAATTGGTCGCTTCAGAAATATAACGGACATAGCGGTCTATCTGCTTAACATCAAAGTCAGCAGACTCCAGCTTCTTATCAGTAATGGAAATCGTGGTTTCCTTATCCTTCGAATCCATTTTTTTCAGAAGGACGGTATACAGTTCCTTTGCCAGATTGCGTGGTTTTTTATCATCACGCTCAACAGGTGGAAGTTTCTGGACAGGGGTATATTCGATGGCTTTAACTTCAGCAGCCTTATCTTCAGCGACTTTGGCTTCATTCGTATTCTCTTCGGCTGCTTTAACTTCTGGGGCTTTTTTGACTTCTTCTTTCATACTGTTTTCTGGCAGGCTTCTTTTTCGCAATTCGTGGCAACTTTTTTAAAGTACGTGCCATAAATAAAATATTCTAGCACTTGCGTTACCCTATGAGCGAAAATACCGCCTTCTTCACAATTACTTCCGGCAAGTTTGCCACAGCAGCTCAGATTAGATCCCCCCCAGCAAAGATAGATGCCCAGCTGCTTTTTAAGAAGTGGCGTTGAAAAATGCTTCGGTGAGCGTCAGCTCGGCCGCACTCGTTTTGGCATCATATTCCTGCTTCAAAGCACCAGATGGGCTGAAGTCACCCTGACCACTTTCCAAAGCCTGCTT
Organism: Oxalobacter sp.; assembly: GCA_016291665.1. Lineage (GTDB taxonomy): Bacteria > Pseudomonadota > Gammaproteobacteria > Burkholderiales > Burkholderiaceae_D > Oxalobacter. The sequence continues at coordinate 27,160 of JAEEYE010000007.1, forward strand.
AAAAACCGCATCGGCTTCAGCAGTTTTGCGTTTGTAGTCCATAAAGGCATTTACCCGTGCCTGATACCAAGCCTCACTGAAACCCCGTCGCCTGCTGTCTTCAAGCCACTGCCAAGTCATCCGTTCCCTTTCAGCTCGAGCCTGTTGGCAGGTCTTAAGATAGTGCCAAAGGAAATCCTGGTTGTAGGCATCCTCATCCCAGTCCGCTACAACATCTTCCTGTGCCCGCAGAATCTGGGCCGCTTCAGCTCCTGTTGGATAATCCGGCTTGTCATAAACTTTCGCTGGGAACATTTCTTCTTTGGAACCATACTTCCAAATCATGTCGTACTCGTCATCCCATCCCAAACACTTGGGGCTCTTGCGACGTTCACGAATGTCCTCATTCAATTGGTCGTAACCCAACCTGCGCTGCTGAACCCGGCTTTTGTATTGGTTCAGGATGTGCTCATAGTCAGGATTGCCTGCAACCCGTTGGCTGGGCGATAAGGTAGACAGCCGCACTGCCAAATCCTGATCCAAGTCACTGAAGAGTTCAGGTGGGTACAGCTTGACAGGAGAATGGCCAGCAAGGCTACTGTGTGTGGAGAAAAGAGAACCCCACCAACCCAGCCATTCACCAAACACCCCTCGGATAAAAGTCAGGACGCCACCCGAGGAACCGACCTTGCCAGAAGGCTGAAACAACCGGTCAACGGTGACCTGCAAAAGCTGGGCAGTGACAGACAATAACAGCCACAGGCCAAAACCAGCCCAAAAACCCCACCTGAAAACACGACAGAGTACCCATGATGCACCGATCATGAGGACACTCAAAATCAAGGTGTGGCGCCCTAATCCAGGTGGGATATTGCTGGGGCTGGACATGCTTTTTCTTTCACCAAACTGGTTTCCCTCAAACGTTATGTCAGCGTACTGCATTGGAACCCGATTGTCACGGTACACACGCTACCAACAAAAAAGACTGGCTCAATGCGAAACCAGTCCTTTTTGCTTTCCTTCGTCTTTCCGAATTGTCTGTTGGTTCACACAGAAAACATTTTTTAAAGGAGACTCTGTGCACCAACTGCAGCTGTTATTCTCCCCACATGCTGCTTGGGTCATGTAATACACAAAACTTGCTAGCTACAACTTGGGGAAGATTATATCGACACAATCTTCGGACACGGTAAATGACAATATTGTGAAAACGCCCCTGCTTTTGCTTGGACAACCAAAAATCTTAAGGCAGACATAACCATGGCAAACATGCCATAATGCATCATCGTCAAATTCAGTCTGGGGAGCGCTATGGAAAACCACACCACAGGAAAAACCAAATCACCCAACGAATACCGTAAACGCGTTTTACTCTGTTCGGTCGGCATCTATCCCCAGGTCGTCACAGAAACGCTCTATGCACTCGTAAAAGAAAAAGGCTTTATCCCAACACATGTGCATGTCATTGGCACAGCCGGTGTTGAGGAAGCTGTCGTCAGCACCCTGCTTCATCCCCGGGTTGGCCAATTCCATGCCCTATGCAGGAATCTTGGTATTGAAGGACAGGTCACCTTCAACAAAAGCTGCATCCACGTCATTACCGACAAAAACGGCAGACCTTTATCAGACATCCGCACGCAGGAAGACAATATGGCGACAGCCAATGCAATTGTCGACATTGTCCGGAAAGAATGCCAGGACGATACCAGCTGCATCCACGTATCGATTGCCGGTGGGCAGAAGTCGCTGTCATTTTTCCTGGGATACATCCTGTCGATTTTTGCGCAACCACAAGACACCCTGTCACACGTCCTGGTCTCCCCTGAATACGAAAACCTGCCTGAGTTCTTCTATCCGACCCAGGAGCAGCAGGAATTGCGCGTCATTGACTACCATACGTTTGATGAACGCGTCATCCTGGCTAAAAACGCGAAAGTCACCTTAGCCGACATCCCATTCATTCGACTTCGGAACAACCTACCAGACAACTTCCTGCGCGAAGGGCCATACTCCGAACTGATTGATTATCTGGACAGCGCCTTGGATCCGATTGAAATGCGCTTTGACCTGAAAAAGAAAACCGTCATCTGCGATGCGAAAAGTATCGTCTCATCGAACGAGTCGGTCAAACTCCCCCCAATCCCACTGAGTACCCTGCTATGGCTTGCGGTGCGTAAGAAAAACGGACTTGATGCCATCGATCCATCAGATGATGCCGCCGCACTGGAATACTTTGCCTTTGCACAGGACATTGAAATCTATATCCCCGGCATGCATAGCTCTGACTTGGAGAAGAAAACCGAATTCGACAATGCGCTGAAAAGCTTCAAGGCCAAATTCACGGAAGCCGTTTCCCGAGCCAACAATGCCATCCGGAAAGTCTTACCTGAAATCGAACGGTACCGCCGTTTTGAAATTGGCTCCGAGAAGCCCAAGAAAAACGGCCGGTCGCGCAATTCCCTGTACCAGCTGGTTACCCCATCTGAAAACATCGTCTTGCCTGACGAAATCAAGGACATTACGCTTCGACAGTTTGTTTTTCCGAAGGGCTAGGAAACAGGACATTTCGCCTATTAACAAAGGTGACAAACGCAAGGAGGTTATGCCAAGATGCCAGCTGATAGCCTATTGCTGGCAGTGATTACCCCCTTGATATGCGCACTGGATAAAGCTCTATTCAGATTTAACAAACAAACGTAATACTATGTTTACAAAAGTATTTTAAAGACAAAACAATGAGAGGAAATGAGCATCCTTTCTCTTCTTTCTCATTTAAACGAACCAACCAGCCAAAATAGGTAAAATAAGCATTGGCCACCGATAAAGCGCCCTAACCCACGCAAAGTAAAAATCATGGCATTCCAATCCATTAAAGAGTTGCTTGAACAAAACAGCGCCGAAAACATCCCCCTCTGGGAAACAATCCTTAACGATGACTTGACGTCACAGAACATGTCGCGTGCCGAGTCACTTGAACGGATGCAGTACTTCTGGGATGCGATGAAGCACTCAGTCGACAGCTACGATCCAAAAGACCGTTCCAATAGCGGCTTGGTCGGTGGCGATGGTGAAAAAATGCGCATGGCAATCGCAAGCGGGCAACTCTATGGCGACACGTTCATGAACGAAATCATCATGTGTGCGCTCAAGGTCAGTGAATGCAACGCCTGTATGAAGCGGATTGTCGCCACACCAACAGCCGGCTCCTGTGGCGTCATGCCGGCTGTTTTGCTACCAGTTGTCAAAGCCCGACAGATTCCCGATACCACCGTCGTGGAAGCCCTCTATATTGCAGCAGGCTTCGGCCAGGTGATTGCGACCCGCTCTTCGATTGCGGGCTCAGAAGGCGGCTGCCAAGCGGAAGTCGGCACCGCATCGGCGATGGCAGCAACCGCATTAACATGGCTTGGCAACGGCACGGCACAGATGTGTGCCCATGCCTGCTCGATGGCCATTTCCAACTTAATGGGACTTGTCTGCGACCCGATTGCCGGACTCGTTGAAATCCCCTGTGTACAGCGCAACGTCATCGGCGCAATGAATGCCATCTCATGTGCCAACATGGCCTTGGCGGGCATCTGCCACCGCATCCCGACCGATGAAGTCATTGATGCGATGCGATCAGTCGGTGACTTGATGTCGCCGGACTTCAAAGAAACGGCTAGGGGAGGCTTAGCGGCTACACCAACAGCCAAAATCATCCTAAAAGAGATCAACCGGAAGAACCAATTCCAGTAGTCCACTCTCTGCTATACTCTGGGCAATTGACGATTAACAGACAAAACAGACTATGAACAGCAAATTCCCGACCGAACCCGGTATTTACAATTTCTTGCCGCCTTCCATTCTGGGACACCTGAAGTTTCAGCCACAACCAGCAACGGGAGAACCATTGCCCCCAGGGATGCATAAGTTAAACGCGTCCTGCGGGGAAGCGGGAGAACGCGACACGATGCTGTACGTCCCAGAAAGCTTAGACACATCCAAGCCTGCGAAACTTTTGGTCATGTTCCATGGTGCTGGCGGCAGTGCCCAAAAAGTCTTGCCAGACTTCCAGTCAAACGCTGACAAACACGGTTTTTTATTGATGCTACCGCAATCCACCTATGCAACTTGGGACTTGACCGTCGGCGGCAATGGTCCAGACCTCATGAAACTCGAACAGGCGTTGGTTGACTTAAATACCCATTTCACCATCGATACCAAGCACTTTGCCTTTTGTGGTTTTTCGGATGGGGCAAGCTATGCCCTCTCGATTGGACTTTCGAACGGGAACATCCTCTCGCACCTGATTATCCTCTCTGGAGGCTTCATGAATCTGTATGTTCCTCGCGGCAAACCCAAAGTTTTCATTGCGCACAGTCCAGAAGACGAGCAATTGCCAATGAATACGAGTGGCCTGTTCCATTACAAGGAACTCAAACAGAACGGATACGACGTCGTCTTCCATGAATTCCATGGGCGACACCTAATCCACCAGCCTGTAGTCGAAGCTGGCATCGACTTCTTCTTAAAAGAAGACCAATAACGCACACGAACGGCAACAGACCAACACCTGTTGCCGTCTTTTTAGGTGCCCTAACCGTCGGTAGAGATTATGTCTTTCAAGCAACTAGCCGATTTCATCCAATCACTCACGGAACCACACCTGCTTTTTGATGCAGAGTACCGGATCATCAGTGTGAACCCAGCATTTAGGAAGTACTGTAACTCACAAAGCAATGTGATTGGAAAAACCTGCTATGAAGTCTCCCACGGCTATGAACTGCCCTGCGACCATTCTGGTGAAACATGCCCATTGCGAAAGAGCTTAGAGTCGGGCAAAACTGAGCATGTCTTGCATATGCACAATACGCCAGAAGGTGAAGAATACGTCAGCATCACGCTCACACCGATTAAGAATGCCAAAGCTGAAACCATTGCCTTTGTTGAGCGGATTAATCCACTGAAAACCGTCCGCCACACCCGAGCCGACCAATTAAAAGGTACCTCCCCGGCTTTCAAAACGATGATGGAACTCTTAAACAAAGCAGCCGCCTCAGACATCCCCATTTTGATTGAAGGAGAAAGTGGTACGGGCAAAAACACGGTTGCCCAATACATCCATCAGTCGGGTAATCGTTGTGGCGCCCCATTTGTCACCGTGGACTGCGCCACATTGACAGAGAACCAGTTTGAACAGGACTTCTTTGGGCAAAACGTACCGGGTAGGTCTGAGAAAAACACAAAAACCCAAGGAATCCTTGATAGAGCCAATGGCGGCACCCTCTTTTTAAACGACATTTCAGGATTATCTGACAGATTACAGGCGAAGATTTCCAGCTTATTGGAGACGGACATCTACAGCTATACCGAGTCTGCCAATACACAAAAGACCGACATCCGCATCATCGCATCGTGTGCAACAGACCTCTTAAAACAGGTAGAAACTGGTCACTTCCGAAAAGACCTCTACTATCGGCTTGCACACTTCCCAATTACACTACCCACCTTAAGGGAGCGGCGCGAAGACATTCCTCTTTTAAGTGAATTCTTTCTGAAACAGTTCTCTGACATCGCAAATCCGAAAAAGCTCTCAGACATTGCTTGTTACGAGCTCCAGTGTTATGCCTTCCCTGGCAACATCCGGGAACTCAAAAACATCATTGAACGGGCATGTCTGCTCTGTAATGACACCAACATCTTAGTGGAACACCTGCAACTCCCCCAAAAAGCAAAAGCACCTATAGCGCCTGGAAAAGCCCTTCCCGTGTTTGAGGATGCAAGCACTCTGCTGGCGCATTTCAAAGGCAACCGAAAAGATCTTGCAGAACACCTTGGCATCAGTGAACGTACGCTTTACCGGAAACTCGCTAAGTTAAAAGAAAATCCCACGGTTTGAGAGCATTAGGCCACATCAAAGCTTGATTTAAACCGCCTATCTTGTAAAATATAAGGGCTATATATCAAGCTTGCTGTGTTTTAGGAATCTTTCCTGAAAGATAGCAAATAGAAAGTAGTACTTTAGTGCTGTAAAGCGAAGCTTTCTTTCTGCAGAGCTTCCTTCAGGTTGTTCTGTGGAAAAAAACTGTAGTTGTACAACGACAAGGAAATTAAGAAATGACTAAACCATTAGAAGGTATCAATGTTCTTGATATGACTCACGTTCAGGCAGGTCCTGCTTGTACCCAGATGATGGGTTTCCTGGGCGCTAACGTCATCAAGATTGAACGCCGTGGCTCCGGTGACATGACCCGTGGCTGGCTGCAGGATAAACCAGGCGTTGACTCCCTGTACTTCACCATGTTCAATGGTAACAAACGTTCCATCGAACTGGATATGAAGTCCCCACAGGGTAAAGACGTTCTGACCAAACTGGTCAAACAGTCTGACGTTCTGGTCGAAAACTTCGGCCCTGGTGTTCTGGATCGTCTGGGCTTCTCCTGGGAAAAGATCCAGGAACTGAACCCACGTATGATCGTTGCATCCGTTAAGGGCTATGCAGAAGGTCATGCTAACGAACACCTGAAAGTCTATGAAAACGTTGCACAGTGCTCCGGCGGTGCAGCAGCTACCACCGGTTTCTGGGATGGTCCTCCAACCGTTTCCGGCGCAGCTCTGGGTGACACCAACTCCGGTATGCACCTGTTGATCGGTATTCTCGCTGCCCTGCGTATGCGTGAACTCACCGGTAAGGGTCAGAAAGTCGCTTGCGCAATGCAGGACTGCGTTCTGAACTTGGTTCGTATCAAACTGCGTGACCAGCAGCGTCTGGAACGTAACGGTATCCTGGCAGAATACCCACAGGCTCAGCCTAACTTCTGCTTCGATAAAGATGGCAAACCAATGACTTTCGATAACATCGACTCTGTACCACGTGGCGGTAACGCTGGTGGTGGCGGTCAGCCAGGCTGGATGCTGAAATGTAAACCAGCTCACTCCGGCGACAATGACTGCTACGTCTACTTCACCATCGCTGCTAATATGTGGCCACAGATCTGCGATATGATCGACAAACCAGAATGGAAAGACGACCCAGCATACAACACCTTCGAAGGTCGTGTTGACAAGCTGATGGACATCTTCGCATTCATCGAAACCAAGTTTACTGACAAGGATAAATTCGAAGTCACCAACTGGGCTGCTGAATACGGCATCCCTTGCGGTCCTGTCATGTCTATGAAGGATCTGGCTGTCGATCCATCCCTGCGTAAAGTTGGTACCGTTGTTGAAGTCACCGACGAAGTTCGTGGTAACTACCTGACCGTTGGCGCTCCATTCAAGTTCTCTGCTTTCAAACCAGAAATCACCCGTGCTCCATTGCTGGGCGAACACTCTGTTGAAATCCTGAAAGAACTGGGTTACAGCGACGCTGATGTTCAGTCCATGAAAGACAACGCTGTTATCTAATAGCTTTGCACCTTTCATTAAAAGCGGCACTCTTCGGGGTGCCGTTTTTTATCCCCATGACCTCCTTATCTCCCCCTCAGCGCTTTTGCCATAAAAACCGTCATTGCCGTGTGTCCTGACTGACCCAGTGGTGCTGGCAAATCCCGATACCCCTGCTTTCTATAGAGCGACACCGCATCCTTAAATGCAGGGATCGATTCCAGGTATACCCTGGCATACCCTGCCCCAACCGCTTTTTCTTCAACAAAACGCAGCAGTGACCGCCCAACACCTTTCCCCCTGACCTCAGGCAACGCATAGAATTTGACGATTTCTGCCATATCTTCAGGCAAGCCTGCCGTCGGGTAGAAGCCGCACCCTGCACAGACACGGCCGTGCCATTCCACCACCCAGTATCCTGCCCTTTCTACGTCAAAAACCTGTGAAAGCGTATCAGTCTCTGGATCATCATAGACGCTATGGATCTTGGGCGCTTGGAACTCCTCAAACGCCTGACGGATGATACGGGCTACCGCTTGGTTATCCGCAGGTGTAATCTCCCTGAACCGAAACACCTCACCATCGACAACGTACGCTCCAGATATGCCCATCTTGTCACCCCTTCAATCAAAAACAGGGGTTTCCACGCCTAATACTTTATGGAGTTTTGGGGAAGTCGTTGTATATTGCAGGTGTACCCGCTTCTTAGGGAAGACGAACGTACTGGCAGCAAAAGCAGCCAACGCCGCTTCATGAAAGCCCGAGAGGATCAATTTCTTCTTGCCAGGATAGGTATTGATATCTCCCACAGCAAAGATACCCGGAATGTTCGTCATGAATTTTTCCGTATCGACCACAATCTGACGACGGTCAATTTCCAGTCCCCAGTTGGCAATCGGTCCCAGTTTCGGCGAAAGGCCAAAAAAGACCAACAACGCATCTAAAGGAAGACGCCGCGTTACGCCATCTGCACCTGAAACCTTGATTTCCGTGAGCCTGCCGTTCTGCGTTTCAAAACCTGCGACTTGACCGATCAATGCCTGCATCAGGAAGTCTTCGCACAACGCCTTCATCTTAGTCACAGACGCAGGCGCTGCACGGTACCCTTCACGACGGTGGAGCAAGATGACTGACTCTGCGATATCCACGAGCTTTAACGTCCAGTCAAGCGCCGAATCGCCCCCGCCGCAGATTACCAAGTTTTTACCACGAAAAGCTTCAGGATCTTTGACACGGTAAAAAAGCTGAGTTCCTTCAAACTGTTCAATGCCTTCAACCGGCAAAACCCTCGGTTGGAAAGCCCCCACCCCCGCTGCAATAAAAACCGTCTTTGCAATAAACCGGGTATCCGCTGAAGTGGTGACATCAAAAAAACCATCATCACGCTTGGCTACATGCGTAACTTCCTGTCCCAAATGATACGTCGGTTTGAACGGCTCAATCTGCTTTAAGAGGTTTTCTGTAAGCTCAATCCCCGTAACACTGGGCGCCGCAGGAATGTCATAAATGGGCTTATCAGGATACAGTTCCACACACTGCCCCCCCACATAAGGCAGGGAATCAATGACATGTGCCTTGATTTCAAGGAGCCCCAGCTCAAAAACCTGGAAAAGCCCAACGGGGCCTGCCCCGACAATCACAGCATCCGCTTCAATCGATTGATTTGTATTTCTTTCCATTCCAAAACACACCTATATTCTTAGTCCCTAAGCATATTTGGAGAGCGTAACCACATCCTCTCCGCTCCATGTATACATGGCAAGCAAAGGTTCATCGCTCGTTTGCATCGCATGGACGGCGTTGCTTGGGTGCAGGATGAAACTGCCTGATTGATACCGCGTCTTCGTGCCTGACAATACCCACTGCGCCGTCCCTGAGAGCACATAATAGAGTTCGGTTGCCGGATGGAAATGGGCAGGATAAAGGCTCTCAGGCGCAATCAATGTAAACCCAAAACAAAATTGGTTGCTGACGTACGGTGCCTCAGGCCCAATGATTTCCGCCCACGCCATACGAAGTCCCAAATCGGGTAAATCGGCACGCGGCTCATAATTGTATTTCCAGGGAAGCACCGGCACCGCTTTTGCAAATGCATCACGTAACGGCTGGGTTTCAGGCACACCGTTTTCAAGTGCCTGGCTAATGAATGCTGTCACCGGTAACCGTGATGGCTTGAACGTCCCAGTTGGTTCCGGAATAGGCAATTCAAGCACTAGGGACGCTTCAACCCCAACCGCATCCTGGATAACCGCACGATTTGACAAAACCTGACGTGCGGCAAGGATCACATCAACTATCCGACTGTCTGGATGGCTCACCTGGTACTCCTTCTATGGTGCTTTTGGCGTGGATTTCAGAACTACTACCGTATGTCCGATGGCTTCGCCCTTTTGCCAGGCCGACAAAGCAGCTTTAGCTGACAGCGCTTTCGGTGCAAGGGCTTTTTCCAAGGCGAAGGCTTGTCGGCCCGACGTTTCAAGAACGACATCAGCAAATACCGCCTTCAAGTCTGCCACCCGGTAGAAATGGAAAGGTCCCAGCCCCTCAGCTTCCTGTTTGGCATAACCGGCCAGCACTTCAGCCGCTTCAGCCTGCACTTTCCAGGTATAGGTAAAGATTTCAGCCGAAAAGCCTGCCAGTTCGCCCAACTGTCTGAAGACATCCAACGCAACACGCCCGCCCAATGTGGAATAGACCGATCCTGTCTCGGTCAGGTAATCTTTGGCTTGGCGCAACGCAAGATAATGGAGGTCAAGCATCTGACGGTGTACCAGTTCCGGAATCGGTTCAGCACGTTTTTCCAAGTAATGACCACTGTTTCTGCTATCAGTAATGTCTGTGTCAGCCGCCAATGGGACATTGGGCAGGTTTTCATAAATGACGTCATAATGCGGTTGCCCTGCTAAAGGCGATAATAGATCGCCTGCGCCATACTCAAAAGCCACTGTCTCAGAAGCACGCAGATTGTCCCGGACATTGTGCACTGCCGTATCGACAACATCCTCTTGCAGGTCGGTAAATCCCACCCGCGTCGATCCCAAGAGTTCAATGGCCGCCAAGACATCGAGGCCTGATCCGGTACCGATAGAGCAAAAGGAAGGAACGGCCTTGCCAGCTTGTTGACGGATCAGCTTAAAAGCCGGTGCAGCAACAGAAGCCACCCAGTCGCTCGCTAAATCTTCGGTTTTAGGTAAATAAGCATGACTGGATACGGCTATCGCTAAGACATCGGCAATACGCTTTGGCGCAACGGAAAGTCCTAGATAATGCTTCGTTTGGACTTGTATGTTCATTGTCATTCCTTCCGAGCTGCTTGAAGTGCCTGTTCAAAATCACGGAGGATGTCGGCCTCATCTTCAATACCGACCGACACACGGATCATGTCATCAGGGATCCCGGCAGCCAACCTTTCTTCACGGGAGAGCTGCGCATGGGTGCTTGATGCCGGATGCAAGACCATCGTACGGGCATCGCCCACATGGACGACCAAAGATGCGATTTTTAAGGCTTTCACAAATGGACGGATTGCACCAATCCCACCTTTTAAGCCAAACGTCAAGACACCACTGGCACCTTTATGGTTGAAATACTTGGCAATACGCCCATAACTTCTATGGTCTTCCAACCCAGGATAGTTGACCCAATTCACCTGTGGATGACCTTTCAGGTATTGAGCCAACGCCAAGGCATTACTGCTGTGGCGGGGCATCCGCAAGTGCAACGTTTCCAGCCCCAAGTTCAGTAAGAAGGCATTGAACGGGCTGATTGTCACCCCAAAGTCACGCAGGTACTGCGCCCTCGCCTTGGCAATGAAAGCGGCCTTACCAAACTTCCCCCAATAAGATGTATTCGCATACAACCTGTCTGGTTCGACAAAGTCTGGGAATTTACCGTTATCCCACTGATAAGTGCCGCCATCGACAACAACACCCCCCAAGGACGTTGCCTGCCCACCAATATATTTTGTCGCCGAATGGATAACGATATCCGCACCGTGCTTTAAGGGATTGGTGAGGTAAGGCGAAGCGAGCGTGTTGTCCACAATGAACGGCAAATCAAATTCGCGAGCCAAGCCTGAGAGCTTGTCAAAGTCCAGAATATCCAGCGCTGGATTGCCAATCGTCTCGCCAAAGAGCAAGCGCGTATTCGGACGGAAAGCCTTACGCAGTTCCTCGGCAGGGGCTTCTGGGTCAATGAATGTCGTCTCCACGCCCAGTTTCTTTAAGGTCGTGCCAAACAGGACGTAAGAGCCACCATAAATGGTTTTGGCAGACACAATATGGTCACCCGCTTTAACCAGATTGGAGACCGCCAAGAGAACAGCCGACTGGCCTGATGCCGTTGAAATGGCGCCGACACCACCTTCTAAAAGTGCCACCTTCTGTTCAAAGGCAGCAAAGGTCGGATTACCCGTACGGATATATTTATAGCCGCTTTCTTCCAATGAAAACAGCCGTCCAACCTGATCGACGTCTTCAAATTTGTACGATGCCGTCTGATAAATCGGCAGGATACGTGGCCCACCAACTTCTGGGACAAAGCCACCCTGTACGCACTGCGTCCCAATTCCCCAGGTTGTCTGGTCATTGATGGACGGTACGTTTTCACTTTTTGCTGTCATGATAAAACTCGCTTTCCGAATCAAACGCCCAATCGGATCTTCGACGGACGCATAAGAGGCAGGTGCCACCGGTCATGGCACCGCCTATAGGGTTACTTCACATTGGCAACTTCAGCTGCCGTATAGGTATCCGGCACTCCCTGCTGGAACAAGTAGACCTTGTCTGCAAAGGCTTTTGCGTCAGTCCCCTGCTTTAGGAGACCAATCTGGGCAAACGCCTGCGCGTTCTTGTAAACCGCTTCATAGCCACCTTTGACAGAAGGCTTATAGTTGTAACCTCTTAGTAACTTCGTATTGACTTCGAGGTCACCAGCAACATACTTCTTATCCAGCTGGATCTTGGCCGCTTCTTCAGGATGAGCCTGAACCCATGCGGAAGCTTTCAAAATCGCCCTTGTCAGGCCAGCCGCAATTTCAGGATGTTCCTTGGCCAAGCGTGCAGCAACGAAAACGGCGCAGCAATACTCCGTATCAAACGGTGGGGTCTTTCCGCTGTCTAACAGCACCTTCAGGTCAAAGGCTTTTTCAGCAATCGCAGCAGCTGGGTCAACCAAGGCTATGACATCAACCGCCCCCTTTTGGAGTGCCTGTGGCAAATCATTGCGTGAGAAGACCACAAACTCGACTTCGGGATTCTTCTCATCGACACTCACACCTTGCAGAATCAAAGCACGCTTCAACAGATACGTCGTAGCGTCAGCCAAACCTGGCACACCAATACGCTTGCCTTTCAAATCCTTAATCGATGCAATGCCAGCATCTTTTTTCGTCAGCACCTTGATGCAACCGGTATGCAACCCTGCAACAAACTTAACGGGCAAGCCATTTTCAATCGGTTGCAAGAACTTGCTGATCAAGCCTGCCCCAACATCCAACTGACCTGATCCGAGTGCCTCTTGGACATGACCGGAATCAATCTGAACCATTTCTGGTTTGATGCCTTCCGCCTCAAAGAACCCCTTTTCAACGGCGACATGCATTGGGGCATGGCACAAGTGCGGCACATACGCAATCTTCAATGGGTAAGGACCTGTCCCCTTACTCGAGCAGGCGCTAAGCAGCGCTGCAAATGCCAAAACCAAAAACATCAGGTATCTCTTCATGCCTTATCCCCTCTTAAAAAAGTCTCAAAATCAAAGCGACCTTCTTATGGCACCAAGTGATGCCGTATCTGGTCGTTGCCTATTTCCTATTTATCCCAGCGGGGTTATAGGAATTAAAATGCAAAGCGTCAATCATTACTTTGTTATGTGTTAAAAAAGTATCCCTAACGATACCGTTAGAGCCCCAACTCCTTCTTAAACCGGCTATACATCGACTGCGCGGTATAAAGTGCCATCACTGGGTTATGTCCCAAGACACGGTCTTTTACAATCATGACCGTTGTCGGTGCATGGGAATATTTCAAAAACATCGTGTCATGTCCGACACACAGACCAATCACGATATTGAAATCTGTCCCCTGCTCTTCAAGCACCTTAGCTTGCATGATGGGGTTACACATCGACTCGTGCCCCGTGCCTCCGTTGAGTTTCTTCTCATTCGGCACACCGACTTCACACTTATCGACCGCCCCTACCTTGCAACCAACCGTATAACTCTTGATCCCTACGGCTCTTAGGATTTTGACAAATTGCCGCGTCTCGGCCATTAAGCCGACACAGGAAGCAATCCCGACATACTGGTACCCCATCCGTTTAATAAATTCGATCGTCTCCTGTACGCGCGTCAGTTGACCATACGTCTCACCTTCCAGACAGGCTGACTGGACTGAAATCTCACCAGTGCGGTTTTCATTCTTTTTGTAAATCTGAATGACCTGTTCCAGCTGTCCATCATTGACCTGTTCAGTCAGGCAGAACTTGGGATACTTAGCTTCATCGCGTCCTTTGCAAGCCAGCCGTGTGCAATCAGCACAGGTTAAAACAATCTCCTGCTTTGCCATCACAACCCCCTTACTCTTACCATGTGTAGCAGCACCATCAGAGGTAAAACTCCGGTTCCTGAGTTTCGCCACCAAAATCCAGCAACTTGAGAATTTCGCCCCGATAATGGAGGAAGTCTGCACTGCTCCTTGCACGAGGCCATGGCAGCTCCACCTCGACGACTTTGGCTATCCGACCTGGCCTTGGCGACATCACGACGATGGTATCTGACAAATAGATGGCTTCATCCACATCATGCGTCACCATAATCATCGTCATATGCCGCTCCCGCCAGATCCTTAAAATCTCGTCCTGCATATGCATCCGCGTAAACGCATCCAATGCGCCCAACGGTTCATCCAACAGCAAAACCTTCGGGTGGCTGACAATTGCACGGGCTAAGCTTGCGCGCTGGCACATACCGCCTGATAACTGGTGTGGGTAATAATCACCAAAGCCTTTTAACCCCACCAGTTCAATGAAGTCATCAACCCGGTCTTTCGTCTCCTGGTAGATGCCTTGGGCTTTCAAACCAAATGCAATGTTGTTGCGGATTGTCAGCCACGGGAAAAGCGTATGCTGCTGGAACATGAACCCCCGGTCACTGCCAGGTTTATCAATTTTCCTGCCATCGAGCGACAACTCCCCACGGTCTGGGTCAATCAGACCGGCAATCAAGCGCAACAAGGTGGACTTGCCGCAGCCCGAAGGTCCAATCAACGAAATGAACGACCCCGTTGGCACATCCAGGTTAATGTTTGACAGTGCCGTCACGGTTTCGCCTTGGATATTGGTAAACCGCTTATCGACACCAGCAATCGAAATGCCCGCTACCATTTGATGACTCCTTTTTGCCAGACCAACACTTTGTCACGCACCTTAAACAGCAATGTAATAATGAAATAGCAGATTAAAGACATCACCAAGAGTCCTGCATAGACATGGGCATAAGCCATCATGTCTTTCTGCCAATTGATATACCAACCAATCCCATACTTAGCCCCAATCAGCTCAGCCGTCACCAAGGTAATGAACGAGGCGCAAGTACCATTGAAAATCCCGATAAACATATGCGGCATCGCAGCGGGAATCCCTACATGGAAAATTGTGTATCGTTGGCTTGCGCCCATCGTCGCCGCCACCTCAAAATAAGCATTTTGAATATTGTTGATCCCGTTCATCGTCAGCACCGTCGTCGGAAACCAAACAGCTAAAGCAATCAAGAATGCACTTGCCGAGACAACCGACGGAAAACTTACCAACACCAAAGGGATCCAGGCTGTCGATGGAATCGGCCCTAAGATACGAACCAAGGGATGTACCCAATACCGAACGCCAGGAATGAAACCAATTGCGACACCTGTGACAACACCTGCCAAGACACCGCCAATCCAGCCAATGACCTGCAAACGCAGGGAATAGAGCAAGCACTTCCCAAGAAACGCCGCATCTTCAATCAAAACACCAAAAATCCGATCCAGTGACGGGAAATACAAAACGGGCAATGTAGCCGACTTGACTGTCAACAAATCCACCAAGGCTAAAAAGAGGACCACGCCTGCATAAAAAGGGGCTTTAACCTGATAAACCTGCTTAAACTTTGCTGACAACCATGAGATTGCCGCAGCCCCCAATGCAAACGCACCCAAGATCAACAAAACCCCGGCAAAATAATGGTGAGTGGCAACCGGGTGTTCCGGTACATCGGGCAACCCCAATGACACCCCTAAGGCAACCCCAACTACCAAGACAGGCAAGAACACCTTGACCTGATCCTTCTTGATGCGGAAATCATAGTCAACGACCTGTCTTGCTGATACCAATGTTTTCATTGATGCTCCTTTGTGAAAAAAAGGGGTAGCAGACTGAGGGTTTTATCCACTACCCCAAAAACTTTAATCGCTTCACATCAATCAGAACTTGTGCTGTATACCCACCTGGTAAGCAAAGTTCTTCTCGTTATCGACCCCAGTCCAATAGTTGGCGACATGCTTGTCGTCAAAGTTGGTGTAGGCCAGGTTGCCATATAAGAAAGTCCGCTTTGAGAGGTAGTATTCATAGCCGACGGCATAGCGCCTTGCCGCCTTCTTGCCATCCCAATGGTATTTCCCTTTACCTGTCGGATCATACTTGCCAACGTGATCCAACCGGTCATACTGAACAGATGCCCTCAAAACACCAGGCCCCAATTTCCAATCGAGCCCCAAGAGCCAGTTGCGCTGACGACCATCAGCTCCGTTGTTGTACTTGGTTCCCGATGAAGACCCCTTCCAGCCCTTGGAATCATTATCTTCATACTGGAGGGAGAGCCGTGCCTCTGGGGTAATACGCCAGGCCAATCCCGCTCCCCAGATGCTAGAGTTATGAGAATCTGCCAATCGTCCCCAACCGCCCGTAAACTGAAAGAGCCCGTTGTCCCAAAGGACGGCTGCTTCATAACCATCGTTATCAGCATTGTTGTCCTTTAAATCCAGCTCCTCGTCTGTCGCTGATTTCTTGTTGGTGTTGTGTCCCAACGAATACGCTGCCGAGAGTTTGAAGTCGCCCAGTGCAGGAGAGTCATAGCGCAACGTATTGTCGACACGTGGCGCACGCTGACGACCATAGAATTGGCTGCCGACCCCAATCTGGTTGAAGGGATCGAATTTGCGCACATATTCGGTCACCACCTGATTCAAGCGCCCAACACGCAACGTACCAAAGTCACCTGATAGCCCAACATTGGAAGCACCTTCCCAATCTTTCGTAGACTTGGTCTGACCCGGCTTCCAGCTTGCGGAGTTGGTATTCCCCAAGGTACCGTCACTCAAGTCAAAACGTCTCTCCAACTGGAAAAGCGCTTTATAGCCATTTCCCAAGTCTTCCGACCCTTTGAAACCAAGCCGGTTATTGTCGTAATCTTCAAATTGAGCATCGACTCCAGTACGCTTCGTAACGTTGATATCCAAAACCCCATAAATGCTGACATTGCTCTGTGCATATGCGACACCTGACAGTGTGCTCAAAAATGCCAATGCTAAAAATTGTTTTTTCATCTTCTTTCTTTCTGTATTAAAAATATTCTGTATTCGGTCAATTTCCAAAAATTAGGAAAAGAGTTCCCCCCGTCATGGCTTAGCCATGACGTACGCCAAAAATGGCTGTCCTGGGCAACAAGGACTTAAGGGGAGAAAAAAGGAGGGACTGACGGCAATACCCGAAAGGGACACTGCCGTCAGTCGGACAGTGTCAGGATTACTGACAACAGCTCAAGAGAAAGAAGACGGTCGATACGCCAACGGCTTTGCTGACGTTAAGGTATTCTGTAACTGGTCTGAACACAGATGCCCCAAAACGCTTGGGGTTATCCTGATATTTGCTTCGGTTCATTGCTTCACCTAACTCACTTTATCAATCTATCAAAGGTCTTATCTAGATATCCCTATCGGGATGATTTTTGATTTATCACTATTCCTATCTGATTGGTAGGTTTCAGTAAGGCACATCGTACTACCAATGTTTACAGACTGTCAAAACTTATTTGAGGGATGTTGTATTTTTTACAATTCCCATCTGATTAAGGGGATTATATTTTATTTAACGGGGAACATGTAATACGTCCAACTGGCTAAGAAACATTGAACTGGAAAGGGTATTCCAGCCGCAAAAATCACTACTAGCTCAAGGCACGACGATATGACAAAAGTGACAATTTTTTGGCAGTTTTATGACACAAATGACAGTGCATTAAGAACAAAATTAAGGCAACATGCATTAAGTAATGCGTGCAATTTATTGTTTTATAATGATATTTATTTTTATTAAAAAAGGTGTTGCATAGCATCAAAATACGCTATCATTAGACGTAACTCCTTAACTTACCAAGGAAACCGAACATGTCTGAAGCCACACCAAATGCCTGTGAATGTGAATCACAGCCATCCAGTATTACCCTGCTCGTCGATAATAAAGCTGGTGAAGGTTTGTCCTGCGTCCACGGTTTTGCCGCCTGGATCAAGATCCGTGACCGCCGTATCCTCTTTGATACCGGCCAAAAGGGTGTCATTTTAAATAACGCCAAAGTCTTGGGTATTGATCTGTCTGAAGCAGAAGCCTTGGTAATGAGCCATGGCCACGATGACCATACAGACAACCTGGCTGACTTCTATGACTTGAACCCATCGGCTCCAATGTACTGCGGTGCCAATATTGAATATGACCGCTTCTGCTGCCGTCCAGGTGAAGCATCCCTGAACTGGTCTCCCCCACCAAGCGCTAAGCGGATCTTGGCCAACCTGTCTCTCCTGGGACAACGCCATATTCTGAGCGAACCACTGTACCTGTTGCCTGGTGTCGGTGTCACTGGTCCTGTTCCCCGTCTGACTGACTTTGAAGACGTAGGAGATGCCCTCTTCTTAGATGCTGAAGCCACCAAACCAGACCCTGTCTCAGACGACATGTCGATGTGGTTCGAAACGGATAAAGGCCTAGTCATCCTCTTGGGATGCTGCCACTCTGGTATCGTCAATACCGTCAACTACATCCGACAGGTATCCGGCATCCAGAAGATTGCCGGCATCGTCGGTGGTATGCACTTGATCCGTGCTTCTGAAAACCGCATGAATAAGACCCTAGAAGCCATGAAGGGCTGGAATATGGATTGGATGATCCCATGCCACTGCACAGGCGACAAAGCCATGCAGCAGATGCAGGATTACTTGGGCAGCGACATCGTGACCTTCGGCCACACCGGTATTGTCATTGACCTGGGCGAAATGCCACGCAATACAACCGGCCAAGCCTATGAACTCTGTCATGGCCATGGTGGTGGCTGCTGCGGAGGTTGTGGCTGCGCCTAAGCCAAGTTTTTAGTTCCTAATGGGTGGTACGCTTTTTCCCTGCTCCTTGTCGTTGTAACCAACCCAGCAAAAAGCCGACCAGAAGGTCGGCTTTTTGTTGTTTCAGAAAGCAGGCTGTTCTGCTAACACCTAGCCCCTTTTTCATTAAAACGTCAGAACTTTATCACTGTCAATGACCCATTGTGCAAGAGCTACCATCGTTGACTTCTGTGCTCCTGCATAATAAGGCACGTTACGATACAGACCACAGCGAGCCATACAAGTCCCACAAACCTGGACAGGAACTCCTTTGGCTATCAACGCCTTAAGCATGGCTACAAGATCCTGGTCGTAGCCTTCGGGCATCTTACAGACGTCTCTGGCCATATCAACAGCATCGTTCATCAAGAAAATACGGACTTGTGCACCAGCATCCAACAGCCTGTCTGCCAAGCGTAGCCCATTCCAGGTCACATCGGTACCATCATAGGGGTTTCGGTTAAAAATAATCAAAACTTTCTGCACAATCATGCCCTCCTGGTTTTAAAAAAGCTCCCTAACGCTTGTAGCAGAAAGGGAGCTTGAACTGACGCAAAAGACGTTTAGAGTTCTTCAACCGTGTAAGAGTCGTTGTCACGGTCCTGCAGGAAGGTCTGGAAGAAGCCTTCTTGACGACCCTTTTCAAATTCCTGCGTTGCCCATTTACGGCATGCATCACAGCAGTGGCGTGGCAGATGGACTGCCTTAATCCGGCTACGACGGCCAGTATCGGCTTTAGACTCAATCACAACGGCGCCGCTACAGTCTTTACACGTCCTGACCGTTTCCGTCTGGGTTTCACGGATGTAGTCGGTATCATAGAAGATGCTCCTGTTACGCGTATGGAACGGTTTGTCAGGATAAGCACGGCGGCGTAGCGCTTCCTTGCTCTTCCAAGCTTCCAACGTGTAATCTTTGAGCTGCTTCAGATAGCTCGTGATGTGCTGCGACTGGATCTGGTCACGGGCACTGTAATCCGGTTCCTTGATATGGCTGTAGTCCAAACCAGCCATTGCGAGGATGATACCGGTATTAATGTAAGGCAATGCACTTTCAATCGAATAACCACCTTCGAGGACAGCCAAATGTGGCTGCAGGCGGTCGTTCAAGACTGCATAACCATGCGCCGTGAACTTCATGTTCGTGATTGGGTCAGAATAGTGGTTATCCTGACCAGCCGAGTTCACAATCAAGTCTGGCTTGAAATCATCCAGAAGCGGCATGACGATATTGTCCAGCACATAGAGGAACCCTTCTTCACAGGTTTCCGGTGGCATCGGCAGGTTCACAATCGAACCATAGGCATTAGGTCCGCCTGCTTCATCTGGGAAGCCTGATCCTGGATAGAGGGTACGCCCATCCTGGTGCATGGAAATAAAGAGGGTATCTGGGTCGTGCCAGAAGATATCCTGGGAACCATCCCCATGGTGGCAGTCGGTATCAACCACTGCGATTTTCTTCACGCCGTATTTCTGGCGGATGTATTCAATCATGATGGCTTCCATATTCAACGTACAGAAACCACGGCTGCCATGGACGACACGGAAGGAATGGTGTCCGCAAGGACGAACCAGCGCAAACGCATTGTCGACTTCACCGGTCATCACTTTATCAGCAGCGGTCAACGTGCCACCGACAGAAATCAAGTGCGAGGTATGGACGATTTCATCAATGCCTGGCACACAGAAGTGCACACGGTTGATATCGGCTGGAGTTGCTAAATCAGGCTTATATTCCTTGACGTTATCAAAGTCCAGAAGCCCTTCTTCAACGACCTGATCCTGGGTATAAAGAAGGCGTTCTTCACGTTCTGGATGGGTCGGCGTAATCGCATAGTCATATGCCGGGAAAAAAACCAGTCCTGTTTTCTTTTTCACGGAAGGCTCCTTTCTTTATTTCGATTGATCTTTAATCAGACCTGGTTTGACCTGCAGTCTGACACGCATGTTCTTACCGGTGGTCGAGTAACCACGCACGACGTTGAAGACCTGCTTGTCAGCCACTTCAACTTCGATATCCTGATCCAAGGCACCTGCCTGTTTGGCACGGGCAATGAGTTTTTCCGTACCCAAGGCAATCGCATCATCAACTGTAAAGCGGCGGGAAATCTCTTCCTGGATCCCTTCTTCGGCAATACTTAAAACCTGTGCTTCGGTATCAGCAACGAGGTTTAATTCCACCGTCGTACGGGCAGTTGCCGCACCACTTGCATTGATGACATCCGAATCATTCGGCACAACAGCTGGAATACCCAGCATCTTGCCGATACGATCAGCCATATAAGGGGCAGGACCGCCAACGACCAGAACTTCCTGTGGTTCGATCTTGCGGCCTTCCAAGAGTTCATGGATTGTGTAAACCGGCTTACTGTTGATTTCGGTCAACATTGCATTGATCTTGTCGACAATCAGCTGGCAGGCAAGCTGCACAGCCTGTTCAGCAGCTACTTCAGGCGTCGTCTTCAGGTCGGCTGCGAGCTGATCCATCGCCTGCTGGGCTTTCGCCTTGTCACCAATATGGGCAATACCCAAGACAATCAACGCATCAGTCGTCGTTGGGACTGGACCGCCAAAAGCCATCGCAGCGCCTTTGCGTTCTGGGCCCAATTTGAGCACACCGTCTTCTACGCGAACATGGCTGTCACCACCCACACCGATGGAGTGGGTCAACAGGCCACGTACAGAGGTCTTATGTCCTTCAATCGTAATACCCTGTGGTTCCAACAGGGGTACACCATCAGCAAAAAGCGCAATGTCGGTTGTCGTGCCACCGATATCGACAGAAATCGAGTCTTTTTCCGTGGTCACATGTGGGAGCACACCCATGATGGTCGCTGCAGGACCTGAGAGAATGGTCTGCACAGGCGTTTCGCGGGAAGAATCCACATCGATCGTACCACCATCAGCCTTCAAGATATAAAGCGGAACATTGACACCAATCTTGTCCATATAGACACGCAGCTGGTCAGCCAACTTCTGCTGCAGTCCCCAAACAGCCTCATTCAAGTACGTCGTAGAAATACGGCGTGGGAAGTTCAGTGCGCCAGAGAGCTGGTGGCTTTGGGATGCATGTTCTGCAATATCACGCATCACATCATTGACTTCTTTTTCGTGTGCTGGATTACGGGTAGAAAACTTCCCGATGATTGCAAAGTGACGGATACCGTCTTTTTTGAACTTTTCTTTGAGGCCAACGAGTTCACTGTTGTTCGGTGCTTCTGCCTCAATACCACGGTGGCTCATATAACCCGTGACATAGCTCGCCAAGTCCGTCAATGGCAGGTCTTTTGGCGATACACCAGGACCGTTCATCACAATCAAGCCAACATTGTCGAGCTGGTTCTGGACAACAGCATTCGTCGTCAGGGTCGTTGACAGCACGATACGTTGCAGTTTCTTGAGATCTTCAGGCTTGGCAACTGCTTCAGTCGCCATCAAGACAGACTTGAGAATGTTTTCCTTATCAGTGAGCACTTTGGATTTACGGATAATCGTCCGGCCATCCATCAAGACCGAATCGGTATGCGTACCCCCAACATCAATGCCAAGGATCATAAGCATCTCCCTATAAATGAGGCTGAGACAGTTTCAGGTTTCCCTTCTGCCACAGCAATTTTGAAAGCGTTAGAACAGCCGAGTGCTGTCAATATGACCACCTTAGTAGGTTGTCATTACAACTGCGCAATCCTGCCAGCAGTGCCAACAGGCATAATTTGCATATTTTAACCTATGCCAAGCACTGGTAGTGAGACTTCTCTTGCGCAGAATTGGTCATTCGGTGCGCTCTAAGACGGCCGCAAAAAATCCATCTGTCCCATGCTTGTGCGGCAAGAGCTTGAGATAATCCCCCATCTCCAAATTGACCTTCGCTTCTGCTAAAACCTGGCTCATCGGTACTAACTTAAAGCGCGGATCCTGCGCTAAAAAATCAGAAACCACCTGCTCATTTTCTTCGGTCAATAGACTACAGGTCGCATAAATCAGCCTGCCACCGGGTTTAACGAGCCGGGCAGCAGAAGCCAAGATCTCACGCTGTTTGACACCAAGCTCAGCAATGGCTTCTTCATTCTGGCGCCACTTCAGATCTGGGTTACGGCGCAAGGTTCCCATCCCACTGCAAGGGGAATCCACCAACACGCGGTCGGCTTTCCTGGCCAAGCGTTTGATGCGGGCATCGTGCTCATGGGCAATCTTAATCGGATGGACATTGGACAGGCCACTTCGGGCAAGCCTTGGTTTCATATTGGCCAAACGCTTTTCAGAGACTTCGTAAGCATAAAGGCGGCCGGTATTTTTCATCGCAGCACCTAAAGCCAGCGTTTTCCCCCCTGCCCCAGCGCAAAAGTCGACAACGAGCTCCCCTCTCCTGGCACCGACAATCTGGGCAAGCAGCTGGCTGCCTTCATCCTGGACTTCCACCGTCCCATTCTTAAAGACGGGCATATCCTGTAGGGCGACCTTCTGGGAAAGCCTGATGCCTGTCGTTGCAAATGGTGTTGCCGCACAATCCACACCAGCTTCTTTTAAGGTGGAGAGCACGTCATCACGCCGCCCTTTTAAGACATTGACACGCAGATCCAGTGGCGCTGGCGTATTTAAGACATCCACCAATGCCCAGGTATCAGCCTGGCCATACTGGTCAACCAAACGGGTAAAGAGCCAAGGCGGCAGGTTGGCGCGGACTTTTTCAGGGAGACTGGTACGATCAATTGTGGCGATATGCTCAAGCCATGCTTTTTCCGCCTCATCAATGCCATTTAAGGCATCAATGCCATAGATGTCAGACAGTGCAATCAAGGCAAGACGTCGCTCACGCGGTCCTTTGCCAGATTCAGACAGGTTACTGTAGACCAAGCGGTTTCGTAATACCCGGTAAATAGACTCAGCCACAGCGCCCCTGTCACGCATCCCCAATTTCGGGTGGGAACGGAAGTAACGGGACACCAAAACGTCCGCAGGCCCCTTAAACTGCAAGACATCTTTTAAGAGTTGTTCAATATGACGGATAACAACTGGGGTGATTTTCATAAACCACCTCCCGTGATGACAAAACCAATATCCTCAACCACTTCAGGCTCAAGCACAACTTTACCGTTTTCGTCCAACATCACCAGGTCATCAACGAACCATTTCACCACACGAGGGAAGATGCGGTGTTCTTGCTCCAGAACGCGGTCAGCCAATGTATCGGCATCATCATCCGGCATTACGGGAACAACCGCCTGAGCAATGATGGGACCGCCATCTAATTCAGGAGTTACAAAATGCACGGTCGCACCATGAACCCTCACCCCAGCATCAAGGGCCTGCTGATGGGTATGCAATCCCCTGAAATTCGGCAACAGGGATGGATGGATGTTTAACAGACGCCCAGTATAGTGCTCGACAAACCATTCACTCAAAATCCGCATAAAGCCAGCCAAGACCACCAAATCAGGATTGAATGCATCAATGATGGAGGCTAACGCCCTATCATACGATTCGCGGTCAGGATAACCCTTGTGGGAGAGCACCGCTGTAGAAATCCCGGCATCTTTGGCAAATTGAAGACCCGCTGCATCATTGCGGTTACTGATGACAGCACTGATTTTGGCGCCCCAATTTTCTTCTCTACATGCACGGACAATCGACTGCATATTGCTGCCACGTCCTGAAATGAGGATGACGATGTTTTTCACTACGCTTCTCCCAAAAAAATTCATCCATTATCATTGGCTTAGTTGCCACTGCCCACCGGTCACACGGCCAATGCCTGCTAAATCAGGCCATGTCTGAACGGCACTAAAACCCCGTTTAGTAAGCAACGCAACAACCGCTTCAGACTGATTATAACCGTGCTCCATCAAGAGCCACCCGTTTTCATTTAAGTACTTTGGCGCCCCATCAACAAGTATTCCCAATGCCGAGAGACCATCAGCGAAGTCAGTCAACGCACCTTGCGGCTCAAAACGCAGATCCCCCTGGCTTAAATGCACATCCCCTGCTTCAATATAGGGCGGGTTCGAGACAATCACATCAAAGCGCATCCCTGCTTCCAACGCATCAAACCAGCTGCCTGGCAGGAAACGGATTGCTTGGTTCGGCTCCAGGTTTAAGGCTGCATTTTCCCGGGCGACAGCAAGCGCCCCATCGGATACATCAGTGGCAACAACCTGCGCATCTGGCCGCTCATGAGCAATGGCAACAGCAATCGCCCCCGAACCGGTTCCCATATCGAGTAGCCCCCCTCCCTGTGGGAGGACATTCAGGGCCAACTCCACTAAAAGCTCCGTTTCAGGACGGGGAATCAAAACATCCGGCGTCACTTTGAAAGGCAGTCCAAAAAACTCCTTAAATCCGGTTATATAAGCAATTGGCTCACCTTGGATGCGACGTTGAACCAATGATGCGAGTGCCTGTGCCTGTTCACTGCTTAATGGCTTCTCTGGATGCGCAATCTGCATCATGCGGGAGATACCCGTTGCCTGTTCCAGGAGGATGCGCAATTCCAAGGCAGGTAAAAGGCCTAAGCGCAAGACAGTCCCAACCGTCACACCGCCTTGGATGACTTCCTTTGCTCCCATCAGGCCCCTTTCTTCAAAGCGAGCCTGATGAGGACAACGGCAAAGACGACAAACCAAACGAGTGCCCATTGTGGGGGATTCAATACCATAAACGGCTGGGGCACGTCACTGCATAAGCTTTCCGCTTTAAAGAGCACAGGGGCAAGATCGGCCAGGAAAAAACGGTTGACCGCTTCTTCCAGCGCATCACGCCCACATTGGATGGACGGATGAGCGATGACCCATAATTGATAACCCGCAAGATAAGCGCCCACAAAGGATGCTATGGCGCCTAACAACGCAAAAAGGCGGATACGCTTAAGGCAAACCGCCGCAACACAGAAAAAGGCAATCGCAATGAAAGCATACCGTTGCAGGACACACAATGGGCATGGCAGTTCCATCTCATAGATCTGTAAATACAGAGCCAACACGATAGAGAGGATGCATAAGAAAGCAACCGCCAGCAATTGGTTCCGGCTATTTTTAAGGGCATCCATCACGCCACCATGCCTTCGAATTTAGAGCGACTCTGCCATTTCAGCCAAGAGTTCTGTCTGCCGCTGAGCCACCAAGGCATTAAGCAGTTCATCGAGATCCCCATCCATGATGAACTCGAGCTTATAGAGCGTCAGGTTGATGCGGTGGTCTGTCACGCGTCCCTGTGGGTAGTTGTAGGTACGGATGCGCTCACTCCTGTCGCCAGAGCCAATCAAGCTTTTGCGTTCAGCGGCTTCTTTCGCATGCTGCTCACGCATCTGCATGTCTTTAATACGGGCAGCCAACACTCGCAGAGCCTGTGCCTTGTTCTTGTGCTGGCTACGGTCGTCCTGGCATTCAACGACAAGACCCGTTGGCAGATGGGTAATACGCACTGCCGAGTCTGTCTTGTTAATGTGCTGGCCACCCGCACCAGATGCTCGGAAGGTATCGACCCTGATTTCCGTTGGATCAATGTCGACCTCACCGACTTCATCGGCTTCAGGCATGACGGCCACGGTACAGGCCGAGGTATGCACACGCCCCTGTGTCTCGGTCACCGGCACGCGCTGGACACGATGGCCGCCAGATTCAAACTTGAGCCTGGAATAGACACTATCCCCTGAAAGACGGGCAATGACTTCTTTATAGCCGCCCAAGTCGGATTCGGATGCCGAGACAATTTCAACTGACCAATGCTGTTTTTCAGCATAGCGGGTATACATACGCAACAGGTCTGCCGCAAAAAGCGCCGATTCATCACCTCCGGTACCTGCCCGGATTTCCAAGAAGACGTTGCGGTCGTCATTGGGATCTTTTGGCAAGAGCAAGACCTGCAGCTCGTTTTCAATGGCAGTAAGCCTTGCCTCGCCTTCAGTGATTTCTTCCTGGGCGAGCGCTTTCATCTCAGGATCTGCGAGCATCTCCTGCGCCCCTTTGATGTCATCTGTGACCTGTCGGTATTCCTGATACAGGGAAACGACAGCTGAGAGGTCTGCATGCTCTTTCGTCAGTTTTCTGAACTGGTCTTGTTTGGCAATGACTTCTGGTTGTGTCAGAAGCTCATTGACTTCTTCTAAACGGTTCGAGAGATTCTCCAACCGTGTCAGCATCATCGGTTTCATGGCCATGGCTGTATTACCGTACTTTAAAAAAGGTCAATTTGATATTATACAGTGAGACAGTGCCTGTTATCTGTGTACTCGATTGGATACACAAGCCTTTTTCAGGATGCAAGCATCGGATTTGCTTGGGCACTCCTTTGTGAAAGATGGTTTAGAAAGACGTATTACTGGCCATAAACGAAGCGATGTTGACGTGCTTGATACCATTACGGTGCTGAATCAGGTCATTCCTTGTCATTACATATTTCGGATAGTTGTCCCGAATGGCCTCAAGCGCCCGATATTCCCTTTCCTCAGTCTCAATGCTACTCATGATGGTCATAGCAACCTGAACATACGCATAATCCGTTTTGTCCTTTTCAAGGATGAAATCACATTCCAATTTGCCTATTCGTCCGATGCTTACGCTGTAACCCTTGGACTTGGCATAGATATAAACGATGTTTTCCAATGCAGGACCATAGTTGATACGTTTGTCCGTATTCATCGCGAAATAAAAACCGAGATCCGCCAAATAATATTTCTGTTCGCCCGCAATCGATTTCCTGGATTTCAAATCAAATCGACGGCATGGATAGATGATTTTGGCATCTACCAAAATCTTGATATATCGGTCTAATGTTTCACGCTGTATCGGGCAACCATTCTTTTGAAGGTCTACCATGATATTAGAGAGGCTCATGGTTGAACCAAAATTGTTAATTATGTAGCGCTGTACAGTTTCAAAAACAGATACTTTCCTGATGGCCATACGATTTTTAATGTCCTTTTGGAATATTTCATGAATAATGCCATGAATGTAGGTTTGTTTATCTGCCCCCTCATACAAAAGTGCTTTTGGGAAACCGCCTTCCGACAGATACGCGTCAAACTCACTGACAAGGTCAGATGAAATGTCCTTGCCAATGAATTGTTTCATACCTAGATATTCGTCAAAACTCAGTGTATAGAGTTCAAATTCAAGGTACCGGCCTGTCAGTTTGGTGATTAGTTCACCACTTAACAGATATGAGTTGGAGCCGGTAATAAAAATGCTGTATTCCTCTTCCTCACGGAACCCATTAATAACTTCCTCAAAGCCTGAGACATTCTGGATTTCATCAATGAACAGGTACTTTTTGCCATTGACAGCGCAGGTTTGCTCAATCAAAGCATCCAACTGGTCAGCAGACTTGATATTCCTGAATCCCCTTTTGTCCAAGTTAATGTAGATAATATTTTCAGCAGGAACACCGGATTCTTGGATTTCTTCGGCTATTGTCTGCATAAAACAAGATTTGCCACAACGCCTGACACCTGTGATGACTTTGATTAACCCCGTGTCATGATAGAAACCTCGAACCTTCTGAAGATAATTTTCACGTTTGTAAAGTTTCATATGCTTTGCCTGTTCACGTTGATGCCGTTATTCTAGCGCAATCATCGTTATTTGCCGTTATAACGGGAAAATTTCTTTATCTTTACAAAAATTACCCGTTAAAACGCCTATTTAAGAGCATTACATGTGACAAAACCATAGCAATGTGAGACCATAGGCTTATCCCTATTTCCTGCAAGGAAACTGCCATGTCATTTGTCCCGGTCATCCTCATTGGCATCTGCCTCGTCCTCCTGTTTTTCCTAACAATCATCGTATTACGTCAGTCAAAGGACAAGCTGTCAGAAAGTGAACTGCAGAAAATTCAAAGCGGCATCATCCAACGGATCCAAGACGAATCCCGGGCAGACCGCCAAGAAATGGCCGGGCTCGTCACGAATTTCCAACAGGTAGTCAACAGCCAGCTCGCATCACAGGAGCAACGCATCAAAACGTTTGAAGAAGGCTTTTCATCCAAGCTCGAACAGTTCCGGGGTTCATGGGTCAACGCAACGGCGCAGTCCCGGCAGGAACAGCAGACGACATTGGCTCAGATGAGCACAACGATTAACGAGTCCTTTCAAAACATCGCGACAACAAATAACAGCCGCTTAAACGACATCCGCCAGACATTGGAGGACAAGCTTCTCTCGCTCCAGTCGGACAATGCGGAAAAGCTGGGTCTTTTTGCCAGCAACCTCGAAAAACTCACAATCAGCAGCAATGAAAAACAGGAGACCATGCGGCAGGTTCTGACCGACACCACAGCTGCCGCACGCAAGGAACAGGCCGAAAGCATCAACACCCTAAGGACATCAGTCTATGAATCCCTAAACAGCATGGCAGAAACCAACCGTAAAGGCATCACAGAAGTGAGGAATACGCTGGAGACCAAAATCACACAAATGCAGCAGGACAATGCGGCGAAGCTCGAGGAGATGCGCAAGACTGTCGACGAAAAACTGCACGCGACGCTGGAACAGCGCTTGGGCGAATCTTTCCGCCAAGTCTCCGACCGTCTTGAAAACGTCTACAAGAGTTTAGGAGAAATGACGCAGCTTGCGCAGGGAATGGGTGATTTGAAACGGATCCTCACCAACGTCAAGACGCGCGGCACATGGGGTGAAGTCCAATTGGGCATGATCTTAGAACAGATGATGACCACCGGACAGTATGCGAAAAACGTAGAGACAGTTCCAGGTTCGGGCGAATACGTGGAATATGCGCTCAAATTGCCTGGCAAGGGTGAGCAGGAAGAACCTGTTTGGCTCCCGATTGACGCAAAATTCCCGAAAGAGCCGTACGAAAGATTGGTCATAGCATCTGAAGCAGGTGATGCGGCAGGTGTCGCTAAAGCCGGAAAAGAACTTGAGGCTGCATTGGATGCACAAGCCAAGACCATTGCAGACAAATACCTGTCCGTGCCGCACACCACCGATTTTGGCTTGATGTTCTTGCCCACCGAAGGGCTTTATGCTGAAGCGGTCAGGCGGCCAGGGCTTGTGGACAGCATCCAGCGCAAATACCGGATCAATATTGCGGGTCCGTCGACTTTGACGGCTTTGTTAAACAGCCTACAGATTGGCTTTAAGACGCTTGCCATTGAAAAACGTTCATCTGAAGTCTGGAAAATCTTAGGGGCGGTTAAGACCGAATTCGGCAAATTCAGCGATGTGCTGGCCAGCACAAAGAAAGCACTTGAGAAAGTCACCCGGAACATTGAACAGGCTGAAGTGCGGACCCGCGCAATGGACCGCAAACTGCGTACGGTTGAAGAAATCCCGGTAGCACAAAGCCGACCTTTACTGGGTCTGGAGGCTGATAGCGAGGAAAACAAAGACTGAACAACTGCCCTTACTGAATGCTACAAGCTGCAGGGATTGCCCCAATTCTCCCCCAATTTTCAGGTAGGTCCAAAACCACTTTTTTATTTCACCTCCTCTGGACAGCACACACCTGGCAGAGTAATCTATCCCACGAAGGCATTGGTTTTCCGTTTCGGTTTTCCATCGGGACACGATAACTGATGAAAGCCTAAACGCAGCATGCCCCTGTTGGTCATTTCCAGACTGGCTTCAATCTGCCAGTCCATTCGAATGGAGGGAAAGTCTATGCGTACTATGAAAGCTGCCGTATTCATCAAGCCTGGACAGATTATCCTTGATGAGAAACCCATTCCTAAAGCTGGCCCAGGCCAAGCCGTCATCAAAGTCACCACGACCACCATCTGCGGGACAGACGTCCACATCCTCAAAGGCGAATACCCTGTCAAACCAGGCCTGATTATCGGCCATGAACCCGTCGGTGTCATTACTGAACTCGGAGCAGGCGTCACCGGTTACCAGATAGGCCAGCGCGTCATCGTCGGTGCCATCACCCCATGTGGGCAATGCTACGCCTGCTTGGACAACCATCCTTCACAGTGTGGTGGCGGTCATGGCGCGCACGGCTGGAAACCGATTGGTGGTTGGAAGTTCGGTAATACGATTGATGGTTGCCAGGCGGAATACCTGCTAGTTCCTGATGCGATGGCGAATATGGAACCGATTCCTGATGACCTTACAGATGAACAGGTCTTGATGTGTCCTGACATCATGAGCACTGGGTTTTCAGGGGCTGAAAGCGGCCGTGTCAAGATTGGCGATACCGTCGTTGTCTTTGCCCAAGGGCCAATTGGCCTTTGCGCAACCGCCGGTGCGAAGTTACGCGGCGCGACACGGATCATCACGGTGGATGGCATCCCCGAACGCCTGGCCATCTCGAAACGCATGGGAGCCGACATCACCATCAACTTCCGTGAAAAGAACCCAATCGACGAAATCATGAAAATCACCAATGGCCAAGGTGTAGATGTCGCGATTGAGGCACTCGGTACGCAAGGCACATTCGAAAGCTGCCTACGCGTCTTGAAACCAGGTGGTGTCTTATCAAGCCTGGGGGTCTACTCAGGTGGTGTCACGGTACCAGGCGATGCGTTTTCCGCTGGCTTGGCAGACCAAGCCATTGTCACCACACTGTGCCCTGGTGGCAAAGAACGGATGAGACGGTTACTCAATGTCGTCCAGAGTGGGCGCGTCGATACGCAACAATTGGTCACCCACCGCTTCAAACTCGACCAAATTGAAGAAGCCTATGACCTCTTTGCAAACGCCCGTGATGGTGTACTGAAGATTGCCATTACGACTGAATAACTGGCAGAAAATCAGAAAAAGCCTGGACATCCCATCCAGGCTTTTCTGTACTGCATCCGGCAGGCCGATTTTAGGCGCCCAACACTGCGCCATCACTTAAGGCTTGCTAAAGCCCGTTCAGACCAGGTCGCATCCTGCATCATCGCGCGTCCAACCCCAATCAGATCAGCGACACCTTCAGCCAGCAGCTTCTCAGCATCCTGCCCTGTCTGGATCCCACCGGTCAGTATCACCGGCACATTGACGGCTTCCTTCGCAGGACGGCTTAATTCAGCAAACCAGCCCGGCTGGGTGGCGCCCTGAATGAGGTAGCCATTTAACCCACCAGAAATATCGACCAAATCCACGCCAGCATCGACGAAACGCTTGACAGCTTCAGGGATTTCTTCAATCCGACTGCCACCCTTCATGTAGTCACAGGCACCAAATCGGATGGCAACCAGATAACCATCGCCGACCGCTTCACGCACTGCCCGAATGATTTCACAATGAAGGCGCGTTCGCCCGTCCATCGTACTGCCCGTGTAGGCGTCTGTACGGTGGTTGCAGAAAGGCGAGTAAAACTGGTTCAGCAAAAAGCCATGTGCTGAATGGATTTCCACGCCATCAAACCCAGCCTCCTTGGCTACCTTTGCCGCATTGACAAAGCTCCCTTTGACACGCGCAATGTCTTCCAACGTCATTTCTTTAGCCTCAGTCTGCCCACGCCACAGGCGGATGGCACTGGCTGAAATCACTGGATGGTTAACATCAAACGCCACCGCCCCAGCATGGTTAATCTGGGCGATGACAGCTGCACCTTGGCTATGGATAGCATCGGTCAGCTGGCGGTAAGCGGCCACATCAACACCATCCGCCATCGACAGCTGCTTAGGACTCGCCTTACCTTCAATCGACACATATTCGTGTTCGACAATAATCAAGCCCGTGGCTTTTGCACGCTCCCTGTAATAGTCGATCAATGCGTCAGCGGGTTCGTCATTGACGGACATCTCCGTTGCCATCGGCGGCATCACAATACGGTTACGTAGCGTCAGGTTCTTAAGCGGTAACGGTTGGTTCAACAGCATCTGCATCTCCTTTTGTCTTGGGCTTTTTGCAAATTAATAATCAATCCGGCAGAAAGATTTCCTGCAGATCATTTAAAAAACGCATGCCAAGTGATGTTGGGCAGATGGTGGCAGGACTCACTTTCAAGAGTCCCTTCGATTCAGCCTGCTGCAATGGGTCACTGATTGATGCAAGCGGCAGGCCCGTGCGTTCTTCAAACAGACGGGTCGGAAACCCATTGATAAAGCGTAACGCATTCATCATGAATTCGAACCGCCTGTCTTTGACCGAGACTTCAAAGGTTTCTTCAAAAGGCGTCCGTCCCCTATCGTCGCCTTTCATGTAGGCATCAGGGTTACGTACGCACATCCGACGGACGATTCGGCCATCAGAAAAGGTCAGTTTTGAGTGGGCGGCAGCACCAACGCCAAGGTAATCGCCATAGAGCCAGTAATTGCTGTTGTGACGGCATTGACAACCTGGTTTTGCCCAAGCAGACACTTCATAGTGCTGGTATCCCATCTCTGGTAGCATCTTTTCCATCCAAGATTGCATCTCGTCCACGACGTCTTCATCAGGCAATGCCGGAGGATGCGCCGCAAATGGGGTATTAGGCTCAATTGTCAACTGGTAAAGCGATAGGTGTGTCGGATCCAGGCTGACGGCAGTTTTCACATCTTCCTGGAACTGTGCCAACGTCTGCCCCGGTAGCCCCAACATCAAATCAAGATTGACCTGGTCAAAACACGCCCTTGCCACCTTAGCTGCAGCCAGTGCTTCTTCCCGGCCATGGATCCTACCCAATACCTTCAGGTGTTCTGGGTTGAAGCTCTGTACCCCAATCGACAGGCGGTTGATCCCAACATCTCGGTAAGCCTTGAACTTTTCCGTCTCGAAGGTACCGGGATTGGCTTCCATCGAGATTTCGGCGTTGGGCTGGATAGGCAGCGATGAGTGCACCATCTTCAGCAGTTTGCCAATGCCCTCTGCTGAAAAAAGGCTCGGCGTCCCGCCCCCGATAAAGACACTGATGATCGGCCGTCCCCAGACAAGAGGGAGTGCCTCTTCGATATCGCGTTTTAAGACAGCAATATAACCGTCTTCATCCAATTCTCCAGTCAACCGGTTGGAATAAAAATCACAATAAGGACACTTGCGGATACACCACGGGATATGGATGTACAGTGCAAGCGGCGGCAGGCTGCTAAAGAGTGGCAAGATTTTGCCAGCCCCTTGGGGTGCAACAGCCTGCCCTTGGTTCATGCTAATTTCTCCATCAAAGTACGCAACGCCTGGCCGCGGTGTGAGCAGGCATTCTTTTCTTCAGGGGAAAGTTCCGCTGCCGTCTTGCCAAATTCCGCAACAAAAAAGTACGGATCATAACCAAAACCATTCGTCCCCTTAGGCTGGTCAACGACAGTACCCCACCATCTGCCATCGGCAATAATTGGCTGAGGGTCATCGGCTGAACGCACATAGACCAAGACACAGTAATAATTGGCACGGCGGTTTGCAACACCAGAAAGGTCAGTAATGAGTTTCTGGTTGTTTCGTTCGTCAGACTTGGGATCGCCCGCATAACGTGCTGAGAGCACTCCCGGTTTACCGCCTAAAGCCTCCACACAGATGCCCGAGTCATCGGCCATCGCAGGTAAGCCTGTCTGGCGCGAGACATGGCGGGCTTTGGCTAAAGCATTCTCCACGAATGTCCCAAAGGGTTCTTCCGCTTCAGTCACCTTGAATTCAGACTGCGGATGGATTTCATACCCCAAGGGTTCCAGCATCTGCCTAAATTCCCGCAATTTGCCAGCATTACCAGAAGCCAAGACTATTTTTTTGGCCATCATGTCACCTTAGGCTTCTTCCAGTCCCAAGACCTGTTTCTGCATTCCAATGAGTTCGGTAATACCTTCTTTAGCCAAACCCAGCATATCCATCAGGTTCGCATTGGAGAATGCACCACCTTCAGCCGTACCCTGGATTTCAACGAAGTCGCCGTTTTCGGTCATTACGACATTCATATCGGTTTCACAGGTGCTGTCTTCCTGGTAATCAAGATCCAACATCGGAACCCCCTGGCAGATACCGACAGAAATCGCTGCCACAAAATGCCGCAATGGAATCGTTTCAATAATGCCTTCTTCTTTCATACGGGCAAACGCATCATAAGCGGCAATCATCACCCCGCTAATCGATGCGGTACGGGTACCGCCGTCTGCCTGGATGACGTCACAGTCAAGTTTCAACGTCCTTTCCCCAAATGCATCCAAATCGAATGCTGCGCGAATCGAACGGCCAATCAAGCGCTGAATTTCTTGGGTTCTACCACTCTGGCGGCCACGGGCTGCTTCGCGATCCATACGGGAATGCGTTGACCTGGGCAACATGCCGTATTCAGCCGTCAACCAGCCACGGCCTCTGCCGCGCAAAAACGCTGGGACGGATTCTTCGATACTTGCCGTACAGATGACTTTAGTATCCCCAAAGACGGTCAAAACGGAACCTTCGGCATATTTGGTGAAATTGCGGACGAATTCAATGGAGCGCATCGCATTTAAAGGACGGCCATTGGAACGGATAAGCTGTATGTCAGACATGGCTTTTTTCTCCCAGATTCAAAACTGCCTGCAATGATACCATTTCCACCATACGTGAAGTCAGGGCGAACAGCGAACCACTTCACGCCTTTTTGAGCAGCCGCAACGGCCTAAATAAATCCTGCATCACCGCATTATCGATAAAAGAGAGGTTGTAGGGATGCTCTGAGGCAGCAATCTCAAACCCCGTTTTTTCAAAATCTGCTTGGTAGCGTTCTGCCAGGCGCCCCCAGAGAATTAACGTCACATCATGCTTGTCGGCCAAGGCTTTTAACACGACATCAATGAACGGTTGCCAATAGCGCGTCTCTTTGGCCGCCGCCACCCCCTTCCTAAAAACAAGGGAAGCATTTAAGAGCAGGAAACCCTTGGCCAGCATATTGGCCTGGAGTTGTGGCAATGTCGTAATGAAGCCGTGTCCTGACGTAAGATGCTGTTGGACAAAACAAGCCATCGCCGCTTTCCCGGTATCGCCAGGTGTAAGCAACCCATCAGCAACGAGCTGCATCTTAATGAAGTTGCGAAGCGACACCGCTTTGTTGACAGGCTTGGCAAGTCCATCATCTGACCAGATTTGATCCACCGCGCCATCCATGAAGCAATAACCCGACGCACTCGCCTCCCGAGGATAAGGACCTTCGCCCACCAAAACATAACGCACCTTCTCATATGGGATGGAAAACGCAGCAAAAAGCCTGTTTTGGGTCGGGAGAAAAACGGCTGATGTCAATTCAGAAAAATACGTGGGACTTTGGTGTACCACGGCAGCAATGCCTTTTCTCAGGATACCCACCCAAGAGGGGTGCACCTTGTCCAGAGACTGTTCTATAAAAGCAGGGAAAGTGTCCATAGTTTATCCAACAGTTACCGCCAATAGCACGCAACGCTTGGTTACGATGCCTTAGGGGGTTTCGCACCTAAAATTCGGTCAATGATTGATGCGCCGAAAGCCTGTTCACGTAACTGGTGCAGTTTATCGCGAACCTGCGCTGCCTTTTCAAACTGAAGGCCTTTCGCATAATCGAGCATTTCTTTTTCAAGTTTCTTGATTTCACGTCCAAGTTCAGCTTCAGACATCGCCTCATAATCAACCGCTTCGGCCTGGGCCTTCGCTGCTTTTTTGCTTTCTTCAGGATGGAAGACCCCATCAATCAATTCACGGATTTCCTTCGTTACCCCTTCCGGCGTAATGCCGTGTGCCTTGTTAAAGGCCATCTGCTTAGCGCGGCGCCGCTCGGTTTCATCAATCGCACGCCGCATTGAATCGGTCATATTGTCAGCGTACAAAATCGCAGCTCCGTGTAGGTTTCGGGCCGCACGTCCAATCGTCTGGATGAGGCTTCTCTCTGAGCGCAGAAAACCCTCCTTATCCGCATCCAAAATCGCAACCAAAGACACTTCAGGGATATCAAGCCCTTCACGCAACAGGTTGATACCCACCAGCACATCGAACTTGCCCATACGGAGATCACGGATGATTTCCACACGCTCTACGGTATCCACATCACTGTGCAGGTAACGCACACGAACGCCCTGCTCGGATAGGAACTCCGTCAACTGTTCAGCCATACGTTTCGTCAAAGTCGTAACCAACACGCGCTCATCGCTTTTAACGCGCTCATGGATTTCACCCAACAGGTCATCAACCTGCGTAGTTGCTTTGCGTACTTCAATGGCTGGATCCACAAGCCCCGTCGGACGGACCACCTGTTCGACCACCTGATCAGAATGGGTGATTTCATAGTTGGCAGGTGTTGCCGACACAAAAACCGTCTGGCGCATCTTGGCTTCAAACTCATCAAAACGAAGCGGCCGGTTGTCGAGAGCCGAAGGCAGCCTGAAACCATAATTGACCAAATTCGTCTTACGGGAATGGTCACCGTTATACATCCCATTTAACTGGCCAATTGTGACATGCGACTCATCGAGAAACATGATGGCGTCAGTGGGTAGGTAATCGACCAAAGTGGGGGGCGGCTCACCAGGCTTCAACCCCGTTAAGTGCCGCGAATAGTTTTCAATGCCCTTGGTAAAGCCGACCTCCTGGAGCATTTCCAGGTCAAAGCGGGTACGCTGGTCAATGCGCTGTTCTTCGACGTATTTTCCTTGGGCATGGAACCAGGCTTTTCGTTCTGCCAACTCTTCCTTGATTGTCTCTATCGCATGCAAAACGGTCGCACGCGGAGTCACATAATGCGAACCTGGGTAAATGGTAAAGCGCGGTATAGACTGCAAGACCTTGCCTGAAATCGGGTCAAAGAAAAAGAGCCCATCAATCTCATCGTCAAACAGCTCAATACGTACCGCATAGTCGGCATTTTCAGCCGGGAAAACATCGATGACGTCGCCCCTCACACGAAATACCCCACGTTTGAAGTCATAGTCATTGCGGGTGTACTGCATCTGGACTAAACGGGCGATAACGTCTTTCTGTGGCATCTTGTCATGGCGCCGCAATGTCAGGATCATCTGATGGTATTCATTTGGGTTGCCAATCCCATAAATCGCGGAGACAGTCGCCACAATCACGACATCCCGACGCTCCATCAACGACTTGGTACACGATAAGCGCATCTGTTCGATATGCTCATTGACCGCAGAATCCTTTTCAATAAAGAGGTCACGCTGCGGGACGTACGCTTCAGGTTGATAATAATCGTAGTAACTGACGAAATACTCAACTGCATTATTCGGGAAAAAATCCCGGAATTCACTATAGAGCTGAGCAGCCAGGGTCTTATTTGGAGCAAAAACAATCGCAGGCCGTCCCAGCCTGGCAATGACATGAGCCATCGTATACGTCTTACCTGAACCCGTTACTCCCAAGAGGGTCTGGAAAGCCAACCCATCGCTAATGCCTTCCACGAGCTTGCCGATGGCTTCAGGTTGGTCGCCTGACGGCTCAAACGGTTGCACCAGCTCGAATGGCGAACCAGGGAAGGTCACGACTTTTTTGTCCGTTTTTTGCGGAGAATCCGTCGATAAG
Source organism: Oxalobacter sp. (assembly GCA_016291665.1). Taxonomy (GTDB): domain Bacteria; phylum Pseudomonadota; class Gammaproteobacteria; order Burkholderiales; family Burkholderiaceae_D; genus Oxalobacter. The sequence continues at coordinate 65,235 of JAEEYE010000007.1, forward strand.
TCAGCCATTGTTTTTCTACCTTTGTTAATATGTTGGTTTAGGGGAGAAACCCTGTTAATTTTAAGCCCGCACGCTGCCCAGCATGGTAACCGGACGGGTGGATTTTTTTGACAAGCAGCAAAATGACGATGAACGATTCTATCTTACCTGCCATCCCAATGGCACCAAGGGACCCAATTCTTGGCATCACAGAGGCATTCCGCGCCGACGAAAACCCCAATAAGACCAATCTGGGTGTTGGGGTCTACTCTGATGACAATGGTAAGGTGCCCCTCCTGAAATGTGTGGTTGAAGCTGAAAAAATCATGGCCGCAACAGAAACGCCACACACCTACCTGCCAATCGATGGTATCGCCGTCTATGACACAGCCGTCCAGAAACTGGTTTTTGGGGAAGACAACCCAGCGGTTAAAGAACAGCGTATTTCAACCGTCCAAGCCATCGGTGGTACCGGTGCCTTAAAGATTGGCGCCGACTTCTTGAAGCGCTTCTCCCCTGACTCCGAAGTCTGGATCAGTGATCCAAGCTGGCAGAACCATTTTGCTTTGTTTGATTATGCGGGCTTTAAGACACACACCTACCCTTACTATGATGAAGCCACCCATGGCGTCAACTTTAAGGGCATGATGGATACCTTCAAAAGCCTGAAAGCAGGCTCCATCGTCCTGCTGCATGCCTGCTGCCACAACCCAACAGGTGCTGACCTGACCGACGCACAATGGGATGAAGTAATCGCTGTCGTCAAAGAAAGGCGTTTAATCCCCTTCTTAGATATGGCTTACCAAGGCTTTTCCAACGGGATTGCCGAAGACGGCAAAGTTGTCCGCCGTTTTTCACAAGAATATGCCCCAGTCCTCGTCTCCAATTCGTTCTCCAAGTCTTTCTCACTCTATGGTGAACGTGTGGGGGCTTTCAGCCTGGTGGCTTCCAACGCTGACGAGTCGGCACGTGTCCTGTCCCAGTTGAAACGTGTAATCAGGACCAACTATTCCAACCCACCGATTTATGGGGCAAAGATTGTCGGGACAGTCCTGTCTGATCCAGCATTGCGCAAGATGTGGGAAGATGAGCTAGCTAGCATGCGCGACCGTATCCATGTGATGCGCCACCAGTTGGTTGACAAGCTCTCCGCTAAAAAACCTGGGATGGATTTCAGCTTCATCACACGCCAAGCCGGTATGTTCTCCTACTCGGGCTTGAATAAAGCTCAGGCAGAACGATTGAAAAATGAATTCTCAATCTATATCGTTGGCACAGGCCGCATCTGCGTGGCAGCCCTGAATTCACACAATATTGACTACGTCGTCGACGCGATTGCACACGTCCTGTAACAGCATCCCTGCACCAGTCCACGCGCCTATAGCTAAGGACTGGTGCTGTGCTCCTCTGTCAGATTTTCTCTGCCACCTGTACCATCACCTTCATGGGGTAATCTGACTATCAGCAAGGTAAAATCCCATTTCCCCTTTGAAAACGGTAATAGTACCCGTAATGGTCATGGTCTTACCCACCACATCTCCCGGAACAGGGACATTCCTGTCAAACTCAAACGGAATAGTTACCAGACAGCACCGGGCTGCATCATAAATACTGAAGGCCAATGTTTTCTTCTTAGGATGACCAACCATTATTTCCATAATCGGAGCCCTTACACGAAGACGCCTGCCCACATAGTCCTCAGGAGCCAAAACTAGGGCATAGGCATTGGCATAACGGATAGAATCAGGCATCGCATCTAAATCAATCACTCCCTCTTCTTTTGAAATGCCAGCGTAGGCAGGGGGCGTTTCTTCAGCTCTATTTTCCGGAACAGCCGTTTTCTTTGAGCATGCCGTCAAACCCAGTATCAGAACCATGGCAAAAACAACTTGGATGACGTTCATCAGCATAACCATCCCACGATAGCCAAGAGTACGAAAATAGTCAGATTGACCACGACAACCGTTGCACCAATCGGTGTGGAAGCGCCAATGGAAATGAACATACCAACCAGTGCGCAAAATACCGAAATGATGGCTGACATCAGGGTAACGCCTCTGAAACTCCTGCAGACACGCATAGCCGAAAGGGCTGGAAGCACCACCAGTGCAGATACAAGCAGGGTGCCGGCTAGGTTCATAGCCAAAACAATGATGACCGCAATGACAACAGCCAAAAGTAGGTTATCCCGCCTAATATTGATGCCCGATGCCTGTGCAAAATCGGCATCAAACGTCATCGTGAAAATCCGGCGGTAAAACAGGAAATAGAACACCAAAGTCCCAATCGAAAGCAACAAGCACAGAATGAACTGCATTGGGGTCAGTGTCAGGATGGCCACAGACCCAAAGAGTGTCGTACAGACATCTCCCGAGAGATTTGGGCTGCGTGTGAACAGACTCATCAGCAGGTACCCAATGGACAGAGCCCCCACAGAAATCACCGCAATGGCTGCGTCGCCTTGAATCATCGAATGGCGGTTACCATAAAGCAGAAGGATGGCTGAAAGGACTGTAACTGGCAGCACAATCCAGATGTCCTGCGTCATTCCCAGAACACTGGCGACTGCCATGGCACCAAATGCGACATGGGCAAGGCCATCACCAATGAATGAAAAACGCTTAAGAACAAGTGGTACCCCCAGTAAAGCGGAACACAACGCAATCATTGTGCCCGTTCCCAATGCATACAGAACAAACGGATAATGCAGGTAAGCGGCAAAATTCTTGAGAAGGTCAATCATAGGCATCCTTGCGTGTATAGGTGAAAAGTCTGCCCAGATCGCTTTCCAGATATCCATCTGCTGAGGCATAGCAGGCAGGACGCCCAACATGCAGGACATGCCTTGCATGATGGATGATCGGATAGACATCGTGGGTTACCATGACAACGGCAGTTCCCTGACGGTTGAGGTTTTCAACCAATGCATAGAATTGGGCGCGTCCCGCAGGATCCAAACTGGCGGTAGGCTCATCCAGCACTAACAGTTCCTGACTGACGCACAAAGCCCTCGCCAATAGCACGCGTTGCTTCTGCCCACCTGACAGTGCTGCAAAGCTTTGGGAAGCGAGACTGAGTACTCCGGTTTTCTCCATACAGTCATGGGCTTTCTGACGCATGGCTGCATTCAGGAACGGCCAGAAACAGTGTTTTGTTGTGCAGCCTGAATAGACGACTTCGGCAACGTTAGCTGGAAAATCACGTTGTACCGCACTAATCTGGGGCAGATACCCGATTCCCTGTTCTTTTAGTGTTTCATGCATCAGGATGTGGCCTCTGGCAGGAACAATCAGCCCCAGAAGCGTCTTCAGTAGGGTCGATTTGCCGGCACCATTTTCACCGACAATGCACATGTAATCTCCCGCTTCAACAGCGAAATCCAAGGGACCTGCCAGGATACGTCCTGACATACCAAGATAAAGATCCTGGCATGCCATCAGGAAATTCGCACGATTCATTCAGGTAGTCCCGTCTTTTTTATCAATGCCTGAGTCAAAACAGCTAGGTTCTCCCCCATGGTTTCCAGATAACCTTTTTTCTGACCAGGTCGGACTGACTGCATGGCGTTCATGACCAAGACCTTCCGCCCAGGCTGTTTTGACGCAGACAGAACACTTTGGGCTATCTTGCCATCAGATTCCTCCAGGATGACAACAGCATCAAGCGCATGGGAATCCAATGCGGATGCAAGCCGTCTGATGGTTTCAAACGAGGCTCTAGTTTCGGTTGAACAGCCATCAAATGCTGCAATGGCAATCAACTCATAATCGTTGGCCAGATACCTGAAAGGGAAGCGGTCTGCAAAAACCAGCGTCCTGCCGGGCGAGCGTGCAATAGTGTTGCGGTAATCCTTATCCAGCGCCTTGAGCTTTCCGACATAATCGGCTGCATTGTTGCTGTAAGTCTTGGCCCCTACCCTATCAATGTCTATAACTGTCTTTTCAATAGCCTTGACGCTGGTAATGGCGTTGGTCAGCGAAAGCCAGACATGTTCATCATATGTCCCACTATCATGGTGGTGGGCTACGTGGTGCTCATGGCCATGGTGGTCCTCCCCGACATGTCCTTCTTTAAGCAGGGTCATACCGGGAATATCCATCAGTGCCACTAAGGTAGGCTTTTTCCCAGAAAGTCTGTCAATGGTGTCCTTCACCCATTGATCGGAGGAACCTCCGACCGTAATGACGATATCAGCCTGGGAGATGCTAGCAATGTCTTGGGCAGTTGGTTGGTAACTGTGCAGGTCAACACCATTGGTAGCCAGAAGACTGGACTGGATATTGGGGTTGTCTTTACCAATAATCTGATTGACCCAATCATAGGCCGGGTAGATGGTACTGACAATCCTGACCTTTTTAACGGTTTTGCCTGTTTTATCCGTATTGGATGAACAAGCACAGATAAAGCTGATGGCACAAACAGCTACAAACAGCAGACGGAGGATTTTTTTCATTTTGAATCATCACCTTGGAATAAGAGCCCTATGATAGAGGTCGTCTCCTGAGGCTAAAGCGCCGCCCCTTTCGTATTCCGCATAACAGATCATCTTGGAAACCAACCAGACAAGAGGGCCAAACGTTTTTAGCCGGGTCAGAATTTATGGGTAATCCCAACCTGGACGCCAGTCACCGAATCAGCAGCCACACCATTATTGTTGTAGATGGCACCTACATCGTTATTACTGCTCTCTGTGTAAGACGCCATCGCATAGAACTGTGTACGCTTGGAGAAGTCATACGTATAACCCAATGCATACTTGTTGGCATTACCGCCCTTCAGGTAGTCGTTACCCTTCATCGCGCCATGGCTGTAGCCAAACTTGACGGTATTCGCACCAAAACCATAGGAAACGCCTGCCTGCCATTCCTCCTGGTTGATGCCGGTCGTTTCAATGAAGTCGTCGTCTGGCTCCAAACGCCAGTCGCTCATGTCCTTGACCTGTGATTTCTGGTATCCCAAAGAAACGCGCAAGTCGCCAAACGAATAGGCACCGCCGGCGTTCCAAACCCAGGACTTCGCCGAATCCGCAACTCGGGCGAAGTTTGCAGTCAAAAAGAGGTCTTCGCCTTCATAGCGCAGGGAAACACCAAAACCATCGTTACGGACTCCCTTCTTATACGAAAAGCTTCCGTCGGCATTTTCCACACGTTGGTGAGTATCCGTACCCAACGTATAGGCTGCCCCAAAAGAAAAACCCGACCACTCTGGAGAGTCATAGCGTAGGGTGTTGGCAACCTGCTCAGAACGAGCCAAGTTATATTTTGCCAATGCAGACCCCGTCGACAGCTGTTCGAACGGATCAATCTCCTTGAAATATTCAAATGACAGCTCATCGACCCGACCCAGGCGAATCCTACCAAACGCCCCCTTGATACCGACGTTGGCGGCGCCTAACCAGTCGACACGCTGTTCTCCCCTAAGCCGGGTCGCCAGTGCATCGTAGAAGCCTTCACTTTCCTTATAGCCGCCATCGTAGAGTTGGAAACGTTTTTCCAGCTGGAAAGTGACCTGATAACCACCACCCAAATCTTCATAACCCTTAATACCGATGGCATTATCTTCATTCTCATCCATGCGGGCATCCGTACCGGTCTCTTTGACGTATCCCGTATCGACAGCCCCATAAACCTGCACATGGGTCTGTGCATAAACCACTGGGCCTGCCAAGAAAAGCAGCGTGGTAACAAGTGTTTTCTTGTACATAACCTAAACAGCCTAAAAACAATCAATTTAAAGTCATGCCCCCCAAGATAATGGCTGTACAACAAAACTTTCAATCTAGGCTTATACAAAGCCATAGGTGTCAAACCGATTAATGGTAGAAGGGCAACCTATTGCTTCCCATATGGCTGGGAATATGCCATAGGTAGCTGTCAGGCTAATTGTTCATACGATTCCAGTCCGTCACCGGTGTCCTCGTGCGCGGGGACACCAAACAGATGGGAACCAGTCCTAATAGTAGAAGTACGGGAGGTACTGGTGGCAGGATTCCAGACGAAGGTGGAACAGGCCCCATCTTCTCCATTGTGTGGTTCGCCCCTGCCAGACAACAACAGACCACACAATGGTCTTCATCACACTGGTGAGTGCTCTCTACCAAGGGCAAGAGAGATTGGAAAAAAAACAGGCAGGCAACGGCTATCAGGCCAATCCAACCATGTTTTTTTTTGATCCATTCATCCATGATGGCAACCTTGCCCTATTAAAGGAGCCATATGATCCAGCGCACAGCGGTTACACCGGCCATAAAAGATGGTCCGCGCAGGATCCAACGAAAAATGATGGGACTGGTTCAAGTGAGCAGACAATGCCTCAATCTCATGGCAAGCCAGATGGATCAAAATACCACAGTGCTCGCACTTACAATGGAAACAAGACGTTTTATGCTGCGCATGCGTACCACCCAGGAACTCGTAGCAATACCCCTGGTTGCCATCGATCGTATACCGTGCAACCAACCCCTCCTTGAGCATACGGCCAAGATGCCGGTAAATAGTAGCTGTTGACAGTTTAATACCGGCACTTTGGAAATGCTGGCGGATATCCGCTGCCGTCACATGCTGTGACCCTTTGGATGCCATATACGAGAGCATTTGCTGGAGCTGTTTGGTTTGATAGCTTGAACGCTGTGCCATACACAAAAGACAAATTTGAGAACCGTTCTCATATTACAGGAAAACAAACCCAACAATCAACCTCTGTTATGGGATGCCTATGCCACTTAAAGGAAGCAAAACCGCCTGTTACCAATACGACTCAACAAAGCTGTTTAATGGAAATTGGTTGGATGGCTGGGTTAGGCACTACTCAAGGTTCTGAACCTGTTCGCGAATCTGCTCAATCAAAAGCTTCAGGTCAATCGATGCGTCAGAGAGCTCCTTAATTGCGGCTTTCGAGCCCAAGGTATTGGCTTCACGGTTGAGTTCTTGCAACATGAAGTCCAAGCGCTTGCCAACCAACCCACCTTTACTGAAGATTTCATGGATTTCATCGAGGTGGATCTTAAGGCGTGCCAATTCTTCAGCCACATCGATTCGCATCCCATAAAGGGTGACTTCCTGGCGAATCCGCTCAGCGGCTTCCTGTTGGGTCATCGTCTGTGGCACAGCACCTTCAATAGCAATGCCCAACGCTTCTTGCATCCGTTCAATCGACTTTTGCTTGAACTGTTCCAAAACCTGCGGCAACAACGGTTCAATACGGGCAACAATCGCCTGCATTTCCGAAACTTTAGCAAGCAGTGCTTCTGACAACGCCTGCCCTTCCCTTTCACGTTCTTGGGTAAAGGCCTTGACCGTCGCTGCCAAGACGCTGTTGACCTGCACCCTTAAGAGATCCTGATCGGGAACAGCCTCCTGAATCATGCCAGGCCAAGCCAAGATTTCACTGACCCGCATGTTGATTGCATTACCATCCAAGTCCTGAACTTCCGTCTGAAGCTTCATCAGTTCCTCAAAGAGGGCACGGTTCAAACGCAACGATGAAACATTCCGCTCACCCTTCCCGTAGGAAAGACGGCACTCAACCTTACCGCGTTTGACCTGCTGCATGATGGCTTCACGGAAAGCACTTTCATACTGGCGGAATTCGTCATTCATCCTGAACTGAAGGTCGAGAAAGCGCGAATTGACACTTTTGAGTTCAATGGTCAGCGTCCCAGCCACTGTCTCAGCAGTGGTTGTCGCATATGCCGTCATACTGCGTACAGCCATGTTGCCTCCTTGTCTTGGGGTTAGATGCGCAAACGGCACGCGAGATGCGTGCCGCCTGTTGTTCCAAACGGATTGGAATTATTTGCTACGGCTACGGTATTCGCCAGTACGGGTGTCGATTTCGATCTTGTCACCGATTTCAACGAACAGCGGCACCTGCAGGGTATAACCACCGTCCTTACCACTTGCGATACGGGCAGACTTCATAACCTTACCAGAAGAGGTGTCACCCTTAACAGCTGGTTCAGTATAGACAACTTCACGGACAACGGTGTTAGGCAGTTCAACAGAAATCGCCTTGTCGTTGTAGAAGGTGATTTCACATGCCATACCATCTTCGAGGTAGTTCAGGACATCGCCCATGCAGTCTTCTTCAACTTCATACTGGTTGTATTCAGCATCCATGAAGACATAGTAAGGGTCAGCCTGGTAGGAATAGGTGACTTCCTTCTTATCGAGAACTACAGTATCAAACTTTTCGTCGGCACGGTAAACGGCTTCCATTGGAGACCCCGTCAACAGGTTCTTCATCTTCATCTTGCAAACGGAGGAGTTACGGCCGGATTTGGAATATTCGGACTTCAGGACAACCATTGGGTCATTGTTGATCATGACAACGTTACCGACCCGTACTTCTTGTGCTGTTTTCATAAAAAATAAATCTAAGTGGATTGAACAATTAAAACCAAAGCCCCCGGTAGCTAAGACGCCAGCAATGCCACCGATTTTGGGAAAATCATAATATTCTAACGCAAAGATTCGATAAATCGAACTAAAGCTGTGCCTAAATCGTCTTGTTGTGTCAGTTTTTGGCGCCAAAAGAGACTATGTTGCGCCAGTTTCTGCCAAAGTGCCATGAAGGACAGCAATGCTTCACTAACGCTTTTGGCACCTTTGCGGCCATTCCAGGCATCTACAAAGGTTCGTAAAGTGGTTGCATCTTCTGGTACAAGTCCTTGGGCATAAAGATGCATAAAAGCATCGAGCTTCTCGAAATGTGCATCTTCCTGCTGTGGGTATATCTGCCAGGCAAAAGGCTTACCTGCCCACTGTGCCCTGACAAAAGAGTCTTCCCCTCGGACAAAATTCAGGTCACACGAAAAAAGCAACAGGTCATACTGGGCCTGCTCCATCATCGGGATAACCTGCAAGCCCAAGTTCCCTTTTCGGTAAAGCTTACCCACGACAGGAATAGCGCCCAAAAACCGCGTAACCTGATCCACAGCCACACCTTCAGGCACCAGGCAGAGAACAGGTATATCCAATATCGAAAATGCCTTCAACAAGGTTTCAACCGGTGCTATCGGGTAACAAAAGAGTGACACGATACGGGTAAAGCCACTGGCATCCACGCCAAGGGACGAAAGGAAATCATTGCGCTTCGCTTTATCTTCTTTAAAGGCATTGGCTGTCTCAATCAGGCGATCCTCACGGATTAAGCCGCCCGTCTGAGCAGTAAATCCAGGGAAGAAAAAATATTTCGTCAACGGCAACCGCGGATGAGGGGAAGGCATTTTGTGCATCCCTTCCACCCAAGGCTCGGCACTTAGATATTCCAGGTTGACCCAAACAGGGGCAACTGCCCTTTTTGTCATCATCTCACAATAGGCTTCAGGCAGACGCGTACCAAAGCCTTCAATAACAACGTCAGGAATCTGACCGATAGTTTGAGACTCGAGGTTTTCCGGCCAACGGCAGACCGTCACCTGACAAACGTGCTGGACTGGCAAATCGGGATTTAAGTTGCGGCAGATGCGTTGCAAGACATCCGGCTTATCAATCCAGAGACGGATGTCGCAACCACGCTCATTGGCTAGGTGGCGGGCCAATCGCCAACAGACGCCCGCATCACCAAAATTATCGACGACCTCGCAGAAGATGTCGATGCGCATATCGGCACGCCATTTTCCGGAGGTCGGATTGCCCATTTATTTAGATTTCAAAAGCGCGAGCATCTGGGCGAAAACGCGCGGAGAACCCGCAATGATATTGCCTGATTCCAAGTAGCCGGCTTCACCGTTAAAGTCAGACACAATGCCACCCGCTTCCGAAACCAACAAGGCGCCCGCAGCAATATCCCAAATCTTGAGATCTTTTTCGTAATAACCGTCATAGCGGCCACAAGCGACATTGGCCAGATCCAATGCCGCGGAACCTGGGCGGCGTACAGCCTGCGCATTCAAGGTCATCGTCTCAAACATCGACAGGAACTCTTTCAATACTTCAGGGTCTTTCGTACGACCAGCAAAGCCCGTACCAATCAATGCACGGGAGAGACGTTCCGTGCGGCTCACGCGAATACGCCGGTTATTCATATATGCCCCACCACCCTTGGATGCGGTATAGAGATTATTGGCAACCGGGTCATAAACAAGGCCATGGGTCACTACGCCCTTTTGCTGCAGGGCGATTGAAATGCAGTAGCATGGGAAGCCATGGATGAAGTTGGTGGTACCGTCCAACGGATCGATGATCCACACATTTTCACTCTCATCGTTCAGTCCATTGGAAGCACCCGTTTCTTCAGCAAGGATTGCGTGATCCGGATAAGTCGACAGAAGGACATCGATGATAGCCGCCTCGGCTTCTCGGTCGACTTCGGTCACAAAATCGTTCTTATCCTTTTGTTCAACTTTAATCTGTTCCAAGTCGAATGAGGCGCGGTTGATGATGGATGCCGCACGGCGGGCGGCTTTCACCGCAGTGTTTAGCATAGGATGCTGCATGGCGTTCCTGAATAAAAGCATACACACCGGAGATGACCACAAAAGGCTTCCGATGTCATAATGATTGAAAAAAACGTCCGTTAGGGAAGCTTACCTTAATCCTCAATTTTAAATGAACGCGTCTAAATCCGATACCATTTTCCAAGGCCTTCAGTTTGTACTGGTCCAAACAAGCCATCCAGGCAACGTGGGAGCCGCTGCACGAGCCATCAAAACCATGGGCTTTTCAAAGCTCGTCCTCGTTTCACCCCGTTACTCCACCGTCAAAAGCCATCCTGAAGCGATAGCCTTTGCCAGTGGTGCATTGGATGTGCTGGAAAACACACAAATCGTCGATAGTATCGATGAAGCCTTGGATGGTTGCGTGGGAGCAGCAGCAGTAACCGCCAGGTTACGCGAATTCTCAGCAAAGATTCTGACACCCCGCCAGTTTGCAGAGACACAACTGAAAGCCGATGCGATGCCACAGGCGCTCGTTTTTGGCAGTGAACGCTACGGGCTGCCCAATGATATCGTCAGCCGTTGCGACACACTCATCAATATTCCTGCAAGTGCGGCACACTCTTCACTGAATCTGGCACAAGCCGTTCAGGTCCTCGCTTACGAATGCCGAATGGCCATATTAGCCGGAAAGGGAATCGCAAAAGAAACAAGCCACATCGGCTTTAAAGGAACACCTGCGACCATCGACCAAGTCAACGGTATGCTGAGCCACATGGAACGTGCGCTCATTGCGCTAGGCTATCTCGATCCCGAAACCCCCAAGAAACTGATGCCAAGGCTAAGCCGCCTTTTCTCGCGGAGCCACCTTGAAACAGAAGAGATCAATATTCTGCGTGGCATTGCCAACCAGATTGAAGAACTGGCTGGCAAAACCAAACGTTAAGGCAAAGGGGTTTATGCAGAACGCCGGATCAGGCCAACCATAACCCCTTCAACACTCATGACATCAGCGGCAGAAACGGCTTCACCAACCGAAGCGCCCAGATTTTCGGCAACTGCAGTAAGTGCTTTACCTTTCTTGACCATGCGCCTGATGGCGAGTTCTTCACCCAGATCTACCAGTGCAATTTGGTTATTCTTGGCCGTATCTGCCTTCTTAATGGCAACATAGTCCCCGTCACAGATACCCGCACCTTTCATCGCATCACCAGAAACTTTCAAGAGATAATCTGGTTTGTCAGAAAAAAGACCAACATCCACCTGGAAGGTTTTCTCAGCCTTGACTTCGTCAGGAATCTTGTCGCCAGGTTTGACCTTAGTCACCAAAGGCAACACGAGTAAACCAAGATAACTTTCGCCACCTACCAAGCTACCGCTCTTTTTCACAAGCTTAATGCCACGTGAAATCCCTGGCACAATTTCAATCACACCCTTTTTCGCCAGCGCCTGCAGATGTTCTTCAGCAGCATTCACAGACTTAAACTTCAATTCAGCCGCAATTTCAGCACGCGTCGGTGGGAAACCAGTCTGTTGCAAGGACCGATGAATGATATTCAGGATCTGCGCTTGTCTTTGCGTTAGTTTAATCATAGTGCTTTGCCTTTCGATGGTAGTAGGATGGACGAATAAGGGCTTAAGAAACTGTCCATCTTTCTAGACTGTAGGTATGGTCATGGATTTTATAAGGTTTCCACTTGATAATCTAGCGCCCTTTGGTTTCGTGCAACATCACACAGATAACACCTCAAAATATTGCAATGAACCAGACCTCGTGCTAATATCTTGTGTTTTCTTCTTCCCGCACCTGACTTGACGCTGGGGCGGGCATATTTTTTAACGTCCATAAGGAGTACGCATGCGTCACTACGAAATCGTTTTCATCGTTCATCCGGACCAGAGCGAACAGGTTCCGGCAATGATTGAACGATACAAAAACAGTGTTACTTCTCGCGGCGGGAAAATCCACCGTGTTGAAGACTGGGGCCGCCGTCAGCTGGCCTATATGATCAACAAGTTTGCCAAGGCACATTATGTCCTGATGAACATTGAATGCGACAGCGAAACCCTGAACGAACTGGAAACTGCATTCAAGTTCAACGATGCCATCCTGCGTCACCTGACTGTCAAGATGAAACGTGCTGAAACCGGTCCTTCTCCAATGATGAAATCTGCACAGAAGGAAACCGCTGCTAAAGCACCTGCTGCTGAACAGTCCGCTGCTAACTAAGCGGGAAACCACTGATTAAGGAGGCAACTCTGGCATCTAAAAACAGCTTCGAGCTTACTGCCTGGATTATCGAGCGGTCAGCGATTCGCTACACCCCAGCCGGTGTACCGGTCATTACGCTGACACTACAACACCAGTCTAAGCAGATGGAAGCTGGCTCAGTAAGGGATGTAGAAGTCGCCATCGATGCTGTAGGCATTGGTGATATCGCAAACAACATCTTGAATGTGCCGTCCGATAAGCTCTGCCACTTTGAAGGTTTCATCGCAGCAAAGAGCTTGAAGAACCAGAGACCGCTGTTCCATATCACTGGATTTACCCTGATTGAATAGAACAAAACTTTATACAGGAGCCAAAAATGGCATTTGGTAAGAAATTCGACAAGAATAAAAGCAAAGACAAACGCAAACAGCAGAATCCTCTGTTCAAGCGCAAGAAATTCTGCCGTTTCACCGTAGCGAACGTTGAACAGATCGACTACAAAGACATCGACACCCTGAAAGACTTTATCCAGGAAAACTGCAAGATCATGCCAGCACGTCTGACTGGTACCAAGGCCCACTACCAGCGTCAGCTGGACACTGCCATCAAGCGTGCCCGCTTCCTGGCTCTGCTGCCTTACACCTCCCTGCATTCTGCCTGATTGCATTGATCAAACAAAAGGATATTGGAGAAAAACATGCAAGTTATTTTGTTGGAAAAAGTCGTCAATCTGGGCAACCTGGGTGACGTCGTCAAAGTTAAAGACGGCTATGCACGCAACTATCTGATCCCACAGCGTATCGCTCGCCGTGCAACTGAAGAAGCTGTCAAGGAATTTGAAACCAAGCGTGCTGAACTGGAAGCAGCAGCAGCAGCAAAACTGGCTGCCGCTCAGGAACAGGGTGAAAAACTCTCTGGTCTGATTGTCCAGATTCTGCAGAAGTCCGGTGTCGATGGCCGTCTGTTCGGTTCTGTCACCAACTACGACATCGCAGAAGCACTGACCAAACAGGGTTTCGAAATCCACAAGTCCCAGGTTCGCATGCCACAGGGCCCATTCAAGGCTGTTGGTGACTACCCAGTCTCCATCGCACTACACACCGACGTTATCGTTGACGTCACCGTTTCAGTCCTGGGCGAACACGCTTAATTCAAACGGCTGTTTGATGAAACCGGAGGAAACCCCTCCGGTTTTTTATTGCCCAAAATGCCTAAAAACGGGACAAACACCGTTTTTGGGTGGCGCATTGTCGAAGTCAGCTAACAAACAAAAAAGGGAGGTCCCCCTCCCCCTTTCTGCCTTCCAACGAAGATTTATAGTAAGTTTTCCAGACGGATACGGGTCACCTTGCCCATGACGGTTGGAATCTGCTCGATCTTTTCGATAGCCGCATTCATGTTCTTTTCCTGCGTCTGATGGGTCAGGACGATGATGTCAACCAGCGTTTCACCTTCCAATGGTTCTTTCTGCAAGAACGCATCAATGGAAATCTTCAGGTCCGCCAGGATACGCGTGATATCAGCCAACACGCCCGGCTGGTCTTTGACCTGCATACGCAGGTAGTAACTAGTCGTCACTTCGGAAATCGGCAGGATCGGCGTGTCGTTCATCGCATCAGGCTGGAATGCCAAGTATGGGACGCGGTGTTCAGGATCAACCGTATCAACACGGGCAATATCCACCAAGTCGGCAATTACAGCAGAGGCCGTTGGTTCAGAACCGGCTCCCTTGCCATAATAAAGCGTTGCCCCGACTGCATCACTGTTGACCAACACGGCATTCATCGCACCTTCGACATTGGCAATCAACCGTTTAGCTGGGATCAATGTCGGATGCACACGCAGTTCAATGCCATTTTCCATGCGTTTGGTAATCCCCAGGAGTTTGATTCGGTAGCCCAATTCTTCCGCATAGGTAATATCAATAGATGCAAGTTTGTTGATTCCTTCAACATAAGCCTTATCAAACTGGACAGGCACACCGAACGCAATCGCAGACATGATTGTTGCTTTATGCGCTGCATCAACACCTTCAATGTCAAAGGTCGGGTCAGCTTCTGCGTAACCCAACTGCTGGGCTTCTTTCAGGACAGTTGCAAATTCGAGTCCCTTGTCACGCATTCCGGAGAGAATGAAGTTCGTCGTACCATTGATGATGCCGGCAATCCATTCAATACGGTTTGCCGTCAACCCTTCACGCAATGCCTTGATGATAGGAATACCACCAGCAACAGCAGCTTCAAAGGCAACGATGACTTTCTTTTTCTGGGCTGCTTCAAAGATTTCATTACCATGAACAGCAAGCAAAGCCTTGTTCGCCGTCACAACATGCTTGCCGTTTTCAATCGCTTTTAAGACAAAGTCCTTGGCAACGGTATAACCACCAATGAGTTCGACGACAATATCAATGTCTGGGTTATTGACCAACTGGTAACCATCTGAGACCACTTCACAGTCGCCCCGGACAATGCTTTGTGCCCGTTCGACATCACGATCCGCCACCATCACAACCTCTATGCGACGGCCTGCACGCCCTAAAATTTCTTTCTGGTTACGCTTTAAAACATTAAACGTTCCGGAACCAACGGTTCCCAGACCCAAGATACCAACTTTAACTGGCTTCATGCTTTTTCAACTTTCAAAAAACGTCAAACGGTGACTTCTTCATAAACCGGCTCTTCAACTTTAGCCTTGCCATATTTCTTCTGAGCCAGCTCTTCAGTGCCAAACTTCTTGCGCAGATAAGCGAGGTAATTTGCCAAGCGCCCAATCGCCAGCTTCAGGTCATCCGATGGCGGCAGGAACACGACGCGGAAATGATCCGGCGCAATCCAGTTAAAGCCAGTACCCTGGACAATCAAGACTTTTTCACGATCCAAGAGGTCATAAGCAAACTGCTGGTCATCCTTGATTGGATAGATTTCAGGATCCAAGCGAGGGAAGAGGTAAAGCGAGCCTTTTGCCTTCACACAAGTCACACCCGGAATATCCGTCAACAGCTTATGGGCCAATGTACGCTGGCGTTCCAAGCGACCTCCCGGGGCGACAAGATCATTGATACTTTGATAACCACCCAAAGCCGCCTGCACAGCAAACTGGCCGGGTACATTGGAGCAAAGGCGCATCGATGAGAGCATATTGAGCCCAGCGATATAGTCTTTTGCATAGCGCTTTTCGCCGGAGACAATCATCCAGCCTACCCGGTAACCACAGGCACGGTAATTCTTCGACAATCCGTTTAAGGTCAAACAAAGCACATCATTGGCCAGCGATGCGATGGAGGTATGGGTTACACCGTCGTAGAGGCACTTGTCATAGATTTCATCCGCGAAGATAATCAACTGGTGCTTACGGGCAACATCAACAATCTGCTTCAACAGTTCTTCTGAATACACCGCACCAGTTGGGTTGTTCGGATTGATGATAACAATCGCTTTGGTATGTGGGGTAATCTTGGCTTCGATATCGGCAATATCTGGCATCCAATCATTATTTTCATCACAGACGTAATGGACAGCCTTGCCGCCAGCCAAGGTCACCGATGCGGTCCACAGCGGATAGTCTGGCGTTGGCACAAGCACTTCATCGCCATTGTCCAAGAGTGCCTGCATCCCCAGGATAATCAGTTCAGATGCCCCATTACCCAGATAGATGTCATCAATCGTAACACCTGCAATGTTTTTATGCTGCGCATACTGCATCACCGCCTTACGCGCTGAATACATCCCCTTAGAATCAGAATACGCCGACGCATTCTGCATATTGCGGATCATGTCACGGACAAGCTCTTCCGGTGGATCGAACCCGAAAACACCGACATTACCGATGTTGAGCTTGATGATTTTCTGACCTTCGTCTTCCATCTGCCTTGCACGATCCAGCACAGGACCACGGATGGCATAGCAGACATTGTCCAGCTTCTTGGATTTACCAATGGAACGCATTTCATTCCCTCTTAGGATGTTTTTTGGAAACAGCACCTTCATTAGGCGCAAAATAGTTATTGTGAAGACTCAGGAGTGAATAATCAAGCACAATCCCCAAAAACGACGTATTCCGTCAATCGATACACACGCCTATTAAATATGGGAAAAACCACACATTATCTGTTTCCAAGGTACATCCAACCCATTATGATGGGCATTAGTGCCAATTCGACTTGGCGAAACGTTTTTAGACCTGCCAGGATGTTCTGGCAGCAACATGGGAGATAGCATGTCAAACATTGCCCTTAACCAAGCAGTACCCGACTTTACCGGTGAAACCCCAACGGGAACCTTCAAGCTTTCCGACTACCAAGGCAAAAATGTCGTCGTCTATTTCTATCCGAAAGACAATACGCCAGGATGCACAACAGAGAGTATCTGTTTCCGGGACGCCCACCAAGCCTTCGCTGACGCCAACACTACCATTGTCGGTATCAGCCGGGATTCCTTGAAGTCACATGAAAACTTCTCGAAAAAACTTGAACTCCCCTTTCCTTTGATTTCCGATGCTGATGAAGCGTTGTGTAACCTCTTCGACGTAATAAAAGAGAAAAAGCGCTACGGAAAAATGACCCGCGGGATTGAACGATCAACATTCTTGATTAACGCCAAAGGCAATATCGCAAGGGAATGGCGCAATGTCAAAGTCGCCGGGCACGTCGACGAAGTACTGCAGGCCGCTACGGACTTAGCCAAAGCCTAAAAACACCCGCCCCCCAAAACAAAAGACAGGAAGCCCCAATGCCACTACCCAGTATGCCCACCAAGCTTGCCGATAGGGTCACCCTGTCGGTTACGCCTGCACAAAAAGTCAAACAACCTGCCCCAAAAGCAGCTAAAACGCCGTCCAAGGCACCCCCTAAACCACCGCAGGAGCCACCTAAAAGGAAACTCACTGGTACGAACCGTCTCACGCCACTAAGTAAGGCGGCAAGCCTATCCGGCATCCCGAAAATCTTTGTGCTCGACACCAACGTCCTACTACATGACCCAACCTCGCTTTTCCGGTTTGAAGAACACGATCTCTTCATCCCGATGAAAACCTTGGAAGAGCTCGATGCGCATAAAAGCGGGCTTTCGGACACAGCACGCAATGCAAGGCAAGTCTCACGTCTGCTTGACCGTTTAATCGCTGATGTGGACAGTACCATCATCCTATCTGAAGGCATTGCCCTGGACAAACTCGGTAACATCGAAGCGAAAGGCAGGCTCTACCTTGAGGCTGCAACCGACCAACTCTTGGCTCCACAAGACGCAATTGCAGACAACATCATTTTGAATGCCGTTACGACGCTTTCAAAGGAAAAGCCTGACAGACTCGTCGTCCTAGTCTCCAAAGACATCAATATGCGGCTGAAAGCCCGTGCCTTAGGCCTTTCAGCCGAGGACTACTTCAACGACCAAGTGTTGGATGACCAAGATCTCCTGTACACGGGTACATTAAAGCTGGAGAATGACTTTTGGGATCAGGCAACGGAGCTAACCACCAAAAACGAAAACGACCATCACAGCTACAGCCAGACGGTCTATACGTTTGGGGGATCTGCCGTCCCTGACCTTTTTGTGAACCAGTTCGTTTACCTAGAAGCAACAGAAAACTTCCCGCCTTTTTATGCCCGAGTAGTTGCAACCAACGGGACAAAAGCATCGATTAAGACACTGCACGACTACACGGAAGGAAAAGACAATGTTTGGGGGATACATGCACGAAACAGTGAACAGAACTTCGCGTTGAACCTCTTGATGGATCCTGAAGTCGACTTTGTGACCTTGGCGGGACAGGCTGGTACCGGAAAAACCCTTTTAGCATTGGCAGCGGGCCTATCCCAGGTATTTGAAAGCCAGCGGTTTGACGAAATCATCGTCACGCGCCCGACCATCCCAATTGGTGAAGACATCGGCTTTCTGCCAGGAACTGAAGAAGAGAAAATGTCGCCTTGGATGGGAGCGTTAGATGACAACCTGGATGTGCTCACCTCGGGCAACAAAGATGCCGGTTCTTGGGAAAGGCAGACTACACGAGATCTGATTGAATCGCGCATTTCCATCAAATCGATGAACTTCATGCGCGGTAGGACATTCATTAGGAAATTCGTAATCATCGATGAAGCGCAGAACTTAACGCCCAAGCAGATGAAGACATTAATTACCAGAGCAGGACCTGGCACTAAGATTGTCTGCATGGGGAACCTTGCGCAGATTGACACACCGTACCTGACTGAAGGATCAAGTGGCTTAACCTATGTAGTTGACCGCTTCAAAGGATGGCGCCACAGCGGCCATATCTTATTGGCACGGGGTGAGCGATCCCGTCTGGCTGATTACGCAGGCGAAATGCTTTAAATGCAGAAAGGCCGGGTTACCCCGGCCTCCTGTTTTTGGGTATGTTGACAGATTAGTCCGCTTTAGCCTGCTTCGTAAAGACCAGACGGTCGTCAGCCACGTCAACACCAATGCCATCACCTGGTGCGAACTTGCCTTCCAAGATTTCCTTGGACAATGGGTTTTCGATCAAATTCTGGACAGCCCGTTTCAAAGGACGTGCCCCAAAGAGTGGATCAAAACCAGCTTCGGCAATCTTGTTCAACGCAGCATCAGATACTTCCATAGACATATCCATCGCAGCCAAACGCTTGTTCAACAGATCCAGCTGGATCTTCGCAATCGCACCAATGTTCTTGCTGTCTAAGGCATGGAAGACCACAATCTCATCGATACGGTTGATGAACTCAGGTCTGAAGTGCTGCTGGACTTCGCCCATCACAGCATCCTTGATTTCCTTCTGTTCACTACCAGCCATCGACTGGATCAGGTGCGAACCCAAATTAGACGTCATGACGATGACGGTATTCTTAAAGTCAACCGTCCTGCCTTGACCATCGGTCATCCGACCATCATCCAAGACCTGCAAGAGAACATTGAAGACATCAGGATGTGCTTTTTCAATTTCATCCAAGAGGATAACACTGTAAGGTTTACGACGGACAGCTTCAGTCAGGTAACCGCCTTCTTCGTAACCGACATATCCTGGAGGCGCACCAATCAAACGAGCCACCGAGTGTTTTTCCATGAATTCACTCATGTCGATACGGATCATCGCGTCTTCCGTGTCAAACAGGAAGGAAGCCAACGCTTTACACAGTTCTGTCTTACCGACACCGGTTGGGCCCAAGAACATAAACGAACCATAAGGCCTATTCGGGTCGGACAAACCGGCACGTGAGCGTCGGATCGCTTCAGAGACCGCTACAACCGCTTCATGCTGGCCGACGACACGTTTATGCAGTTCGTCTTCCATACGCAGAAGTTTTGCCCTTTCTCCTTCCATCATCTTGGAAACGGGGATACCGGTTGCACGGGAGACAACTTCCGCGATTTCTTCTGCATCCACTTCAGTACGCAGAAGCCTTGGGCGGTCTGTTGCCCCATCCTTGTTACCTGTTTCCGCTTTCAGGCGTTTTTCCAGCTCAGGCAAGATACCGTACATCAGTTCAGACATCTTCTGGTAGTTGCCCTGACGTTTGGCTTCGTCAATCTGCAGTCGGACTTTTTCGATTTCTTCCTTCGTATGCTTGGAGCCCTCAACCGAGGCCTTTTCAGCCTTCAGGATTTCATCGTAATCAGCATATTCCTTTTCAAGGCGCGCAATTTCTTCTTCGAGTAATGCCATCCGTTTCTTGGATGCATCGTCGGTTTCCTTGCGAACTGCTTCACGTTCAATCTTCAACTGGATGATCTTACGGTCAAGCCTATCCATGACTTCCGGTTTGGAGTCAATTTCCATCTTGATCCGGGATGCAGCTTCATCAATCAAGTCAATCGCCTTGTCTGGTAAGAACCGATCCGTAATGTAACGATGTGACAGTTCTGCTGCAGCAATAATCGCTGGGTCGGAAATTTCAACCCCGTGATGCATTTCATATTTTTCCTGCAAGCCACGCAGAATCGCAATCGTGTCTTCGACAGATGGTTCATCGACCATGATCTTCTGGAAACGGCGTTCCAGTGCGGCATCCTTTTCGATGTACTTACGATATTCGTCCAGAGTCGTCGCACCAACGCAATGCAGTTCGCCACGAGCCAGTGCTGGCTTCAGCATGTTACCTGCATCCATCGCACCTTCAGACTTACCGGCTCCCACCATCGTGTGGATTTCATCGATAAAGACAATATCCTGCCCTTCGTCTTTAGCCAGTTCATTCAAAACTGCTTTCAGACGTTCTTCGAATTCACCACGATACTTCGCACCAGCTAAGAGTGCAGCCATATCCAAGGCCAACACACGTTTGCCTTTCAAGCTTTCTGGTACTTCGCCATTGACGATACGCTGAGCCAGGCCTTCGACAATCGCTGTCTTACCCACCCCTGGTTCACCAATTAAAACCGGGTTGTTCTTGGTACGGCGCTGGAGCACCTGGATAGCGCGCCTGATTTCGTCATCACGTCCGATGACGGGATCAAGCTTGCCGCTCCTGGCGCGTTCCGTCAGGTCTAGCGTATATTTCTTCAGTGCTTCGCGTTTGGATTCAGCATCTGCAGAATTCACTGTTGCATCTCCCCTTACAGCGTTAATTGTTGATTCAAGCGCACTCCTGGTCAGACCCGCTTCACGAGCCAAACGCCCAGCTTCAGACTTGTCTTCCAGCAATGCTAAAAGCACCATCTCGCTCGCGATGTATTCATCTTTGCGTTTGATCGATTCGCGTTCAGTCAGGTTTAAGAGATTTAAGAGTTCGCGGGAAATCTGTATATCTCCACCAGTACCTGTAACCTTCGGCAACCGTTCTAAGGACGCTTTCAAAGACGATTCCAGCTTACCGACATTGACTCCAGCACGTTGCAGTAAGGAACGAGTACCACCATCGCCTTGCTGGATCATCGCCAGCAGCAGGTGGGACGGTTCGATGTACTGATTGTCATTGCCAATTGCCAGACTATGCGCGTCTGAAATGGCTTCCTGTAACTTCGTTGTTAATTTGTCTTGACGCATGACAACCTCCAAATTGTTTCACTAAGTCCCATATAAGGTGCAAAACAGGACTTTCAAGGGGTTTTTACAACAAAATTTTGGATTTTTTCAGAAAAAGACAACAACGCACCTTATCAACCGCCAAAATAACTATGCGCCTGAAAGCATCCGGTAACTGGCAAAGCCTGCAAGGCACAAGAGGATTGAACCGGCAACGTGCAAAAGTAACTGTACACCCGCCCACAAGTATTCGCCACGTTGCAGTAGTAGCATCGTCTCAGCCGAAAACGTGGAAAACGTGGTCAGCCCACCCATAAAACCCGTGACAATTAAGAGCCTCCATTCGGGACTTATCCCTGCATGGGAACTGAAAAACGCCGTAGCCACACCAATCAAGTACCCCCCCACAAGATTGGCCGTCAACGTCCCTAATGGAATATAACCGTGAAATGCATTCAAGCAGTTGCCTAAAATCCAACGCAACCAAGCGCCACATGCGGCACCAACACCAACAGCAACCCAAGCCATCATTGACCTTTCAAAAGTAGACAAAACAGATTTTGGCTGGGTGAGGAAAGGAAGAGAAAGAAAAAACGCCAGTCCTCACCAAACCAGTGATCAGACAGGCGCCATCAGCTACTACGCAGCGGTTTTATACGAGATAAGGTGGAGCACCATCACCTGTTACACGTTAATAATCAACTAGTTTGGCAGATATTCACAACTTTACACCTCAGTACCTACCATTCGTTATCCAGTTAAAAATCACCGTTCTTAATGACTTTTCAAACCTTTTGATACGTGTACTCTACTATTCTACCTCATCATCTCGTCTAAAAGACACATAGAAAAAACCACATCCAAAAAATCTGGATGTGGCCCCAAGTGAAAGTTTCCGGACGTGTACTAATTTCGACTTCATCTGACATTTTCCAGTTCGAGAGGTATCTGTCTGTCAGATTCAGATTATCAGTTTAGGTTGTCTATTTTATTACGCCAAATCTCCTTTCCGTCAATCAATGTCTCTAAAGGGGTACGTCCACAGCACATCTTCCCTTGATGGGTTCGCTCATTGTTGTAGTACCAAAGCCATTCATCAAGGTCATGCTGGAGTTCTTCTATCGACCGGTAGATTTTCTTCCTGAAGGTAATTTGATAAAACTCCTGCAGGATTGTCTTGTGGAACCGTTCGCAGATGCCATTGGTCTGTGGATGTGCCGCCTTTGTCTTCGTATGCTCGATATCATTTACTGCAAGGTAGAGCTGGTAATCGTGGTTTTCTGCCTTGCCGCAGTATTCTGTTCCACGGTCAGTAAGGATCCTGATGATTCCCATGCCCTGTGATTCGAAATATGGCAGTACACGGTCATTGAGCAAATCAGCTGCTGTAATCGGTGTTTTGGTGGTATACAGCTTGGCGGTTGCCCATTTCGAGTAGGTGTCGACAAACGTCTGCTGGTATATCCTGCCAACCCCTTTGATGGTGCCGACATAGAAGGTGTCCTGACTGCCAAGATAGCCAGGATGCGCTGTCTCTATTTCTCCGTATGCAACATCATCGTCTCTCTTTTTCTCAAGGGCAGAAACCTGTGCCTCTGTCAGAACTTCCCCTGTCTGAGCTACATGCCGTTCAAGGTTGGCTAGGCGCTTCCTGAAATTCTCAAGGTTATGGCGGAGCCATACTGACCTGACACCCGATGCTGATATGAATATGCCTTTCTTGCGCAACTCATTGGATGTCCGCAACTGACCGAATGCAGGCTGTTCCAACGCAAATGCGACAACAGCATCCTCTGTGCTTTGGTCAACCCTGTTCTGAAGGTTCGGCTTCCGGCGGTTGGCATCTATCAATGCTTCAACACCTCCTTCTTGGACAGCATTCTGATATCGGTAGAAGGTATCCCTGGACAGCCCCATCACTTTGCAGGCTTTTGATATGTTGCCAAGCTCTTGGGCAAGATTGAGTAGACCGAGTTTGTATTTGATGATGTTTTGAGACATACTGCTCATGGGTTTTTCCTTTCCGGCTTACGCCTTATTGATAAAGATTCACACCTCTATCAAACTGGAAAAACCCACTTATCGCAAGTCCTAACTGTCAGATGAAATCTGAACTAGTACAGATTAAGCCATAAGCGACAGGCAATAAAATATCAATGCAAAAGTCTTGGACTTTTGCTTATAAAAGATAGAATTCAATAGTCATCACCAACATACCCTTTTAGGACAACCATGAAACGGCCTTACATCATCTGCCACATGCTCGCTTCACTTGACGGTCGTATTGACTGCGCAATGACTGACCAGATATGCGGTAACGAATATTACGAAGCACTGGAAGAACTCAATTGCCCTTCCATGATCAATGGTAGGGTTACGGCTGAAATGCATTACGCAGACAAGGGAACTTTCACACCAAAGAGCCAAGCACCTGTCGGCAAAGAATCTGTGTACTGCGCAAAGAAATCCGGAAGCTACCACATCATAACCGATACCCTAGGCTCCCTCCTCTGGAAAACAGACAACTTGGATGGCAAAGCCTTAGTCTGCCTTGTCAGTGAGTACGCGACACAGGACTACTTAGCCTACCTCAAGGAAAAAGGTATTTCTTACATTGCAACAGGCAGGCCTGGCATTAACCTGATGCGAGCCATGGAAATCCTTAAGGACTCTTTTGGTGTTGACCGCCTTGTCCTGACGGGGGGCGGCAATCTTAACGGCAGCTTCCTTGCATCAGGACTCCTTGATGAAATCAGCATGATGTATGCCCCTGGCATCGATGGCCGGGCAGGCTGGACGGCTGCTTTTGATGGCATCCAGGATCAGAGCCGTCCGCCCGTCAAATTGAAACTGACAGGAACTGTCAAACAGTATGACAATGGCACCATCTGGATAAGGTACCTACCTGCCTGATGCGAAACTGCATCCAGCCTACAGACTTGCATTTGCCAGCGGCTTATTGGCCAACAGAAAAAACGGCTGACCAACCATCTTTACGAACTGCGTCACTCATTCCCATGCGCCTGACGCAGTCTGGCTAGACGCTCGTCGATTTCATCAACATCTTCCTGTTCATGTTCACGAGCCTTCTCGAACCAATAGATGGCTTTGGCATTGTCCTTTGCAAGACCATCGCCTCGTTCGTAGCAATTCGCCAGCTCGTAATAGGCAGGGTTGCCGCCATCCGTCCATTGATCACCGCCTAATTCCGCTGCCCTCTTAAACCATTCACAAGCCTGTTTCTTGTCCATGGTCACATGGTCATTCTCCCGGGAATAGATATATCCAAGCCACCACATGGCACTGGACTTGTCTTTTTCTGCAGCCTGTTTCCACCAATAGATGGCCTTTTGGTTGTCATGCGCAACACCATCACCACGATAATACGCAGTGCCTACCTCTTCCAATCCAATTGGATTTCCCTGTTCCGCTGCTTTCTTAAACCAATAGAACGCTTTCTTAACGTCTTGGACTACGCCTTCACCCTGCTGGTACCTTAATCCAAGTTCCGCCTGTGCTACCGCACTACCTGAACTTGCCTGGCGCTGGCAGGCGCTCAAAGTTTGGCAGAACTCTCCTGCATAAACCGGCAGACCGCCCAACATCAAAGCCGCACAAATCGCCCATTTCCCCAATTTCATGTTTTGCTCCTCCCTGCTCAGTTGAGAAAAACCCCTTTTCAACGGTAAAACGTTACCGTCCTTTCATGTCCGATATCCCCTACTTTATCCTGAAGTTTTTCCTTAAACGCATGGGCAACTATGACTTCAAAACGTAAAGGAATAAGCCCATCACCATTACGCAGAGCTTCCAATTTGTCGAGCAACCGGGCAAAAGTCCCCTTCCCCATAAGCCCCAAACGTCTTGTTTCCAAAGGATTTCCTCCTAACGATTGAAGATCACGTAGCAGAACTCTTACATCCTGATATGTGAATTCCAACCATTCTCGTTCCAAAACTGGTGCAGGGAACCCCACCTGTACCAACGCATCGCCCAACTGTTGGAAGTCCGGAAAGCTAATCAGATGGTCATAACCATCAATACCCGTAAACGCCTGATAAAGGTTATGCAATGACCCATACCCAAGACACGAGAAAAGCAACAGTCCATCCCGTCTTAACATTTGATGCCAATTGGCAAGAACAGTACCAATATCCCCTGCCCAGTGCAGCATCATATTAGACCAGACAAGATTAAAGGACTCCGGACTAAAAGGCATAGCCTCTGCATTGCCACAAAGAACCGCTGAATGCCCGACACCTGAGAATTGCGCTGCTACCAAAGGCGCATAAGCACAGTCCATCCCAACAACAAATGCACCTATAAAACGTTGCCTTAAGGCTTCCAAATCACAACCTCGACCACATCCAACGTCTATCAAGGAATCAACCGACAACTCGATGACAGACAATCTATCATGCAGCCTCTGAGCAACCGGACGACACAGGAAATCCCCTCCTCTTGTACGGGGCAGGTTTTCAAACAGACGCCTGACGATTTGCGGCAAAGGATGCATGAACTGTCAGATTCCAAAGAAATTGCCTACAATGTCCTTTCTGCTGGGCGATAGAATAAGGACTCTCGCTACGATAGCACCAAAACTACTACCATCTATTGTATTTTATGCGATTCTAGCTGAGTTAACCCTTTACAACGCTATCGCGCACTGGAGAAACTGACTGGAGCATCCTATGTTCAATGTTGTCTTGGTCGAGCCTGAAATTCCACCCAACACAGGGAACATCATACGCCTTTGCGCCAACACAGGATGCCAACTGCATCTCGTTGAACCCCTTGGCTTCCCCATCGACCACGCAAAGATGCGCCGCGCCGGCTTGGATTATCATGAATTCGTCTCCATCAAAATCCATAAGAACTGGCAGGCATTCCTTGAATCAGAACACCCGGATCCGGTCAAAATGTACGCCATGACAACGCACGGCAGCAGTTCGTTTTACACTCATGCAACATTCACGCCTGGGGACTGGTTTATTTTCGGCGCAGAAACTCACGGACTCGCCGAGTCAATCCATCGTTTTTTCTTAGAAGGGCACCGCTTAAGGCTACCGATGATGCCAGAGAACCGGAGCCTCAACCTATCAAACAGCGTTGCCATCACTGTTTATGAAGCCTGGCGCCAGAATGCATTTAAAGGCGGCATCTAGCCAAAGGGCAACCTCAAAAAAAAATCCCCTGGGCGGCATCAACCTAACAGGGGATTTTCCTGGAATCCTCGGCTCTATTTGAACAGATCTTTGAGTTTATCCATCCACGATTTATGCTGCGGACTGTGCTTGGCATCCTTGGCAATCAGTTCCTCAAACTTCCGAAGGAGGTTCTTTTCTTCTTCTGTGAGATTGACTGGTGTTTCAACACGCACGTGGCAGAAAAGATCACCCGGGTGGTAAGAATGAACACCCTTGATACCTTTGCCTTTCAGACGGAAAGTCCGTCCTGTCTGCGTACCTGTTGGAACATGGAACGAAACCTTACCATCCAAAGTCGGCACTTCAATGTCGCCGCCCAATGCAGCCTTACCAAATGAAATTGGAATTTCACAATGCAGGTCATCATCATCACGTGTAAAAACCGGATGATGCTTGATATGGATTTCGACAAATAGATCCCCTGCCGGTCCACCATTCTGTCCAGGTTCACCATTGCCCGCAGACCGGATACGCATTCCCTCATCAATGCCTTTCGGAATAGAGACTTCCAAGGTCTTGTTTGTACGCGTGTAACCTTGTCCATGACAGTCCGGGCAAGGTTCTTTAATGGTTTTTCCCGTGCCATGGCAATGTGGACAAGTCTGGTGGACCTGGATAAATCCTTGCTGCATTCGAACCTGCCCCTGACCATTACAAGTTGTACAGGTCGTTGGAGACGTTCCCTTCTTGGCACCACTCCCACCACATGAACTACACTTGTTCCAAGCCGGAACACGGATGGTCTTCTGACAACCCTTCGCCGCCTCTTCCAGCGAAATCTCAAGGTTGTAGCGCAGGTCGCTTCCGCGGTATGCCTGGGAAGCACCACGTCCTCCCATACCACCCATACCGCCCATGCCACCACCAAATATATCGCCAAATATATCGCCGAAAACGCTGCCGAATGGGTCTCCTCCCATACCACCGCCCATGCCGCCCATACCATTAGGATCGACACCGGCATGTCCAAAGCGGTCGTAAGCCTGACGCTTATTATCATCTGACAGAACTTCGTAAGCTTCTTTGACTTCCTTGAACTTTTCTTCAGCCGTTTTGTCATTAGGATTGCGGTCTGGATGGTATTTCATCGCCAGCTTGCGGTAAGCCTTCTTGATTTCATCCTCAGATGCACCCTTGGCCACCCCAAGAACTTCGTAAAAATCCCGTTTTGCCATTTAGTTGTTCCTCATCCTCAAAACGGCTGCCTTCTTTACAGCAGCCGGATGTATGTACTGACCAAACAGAACGCCGGGCTAATGGCGGAACCATATACTGCCCGGCGGTCTGCCTATCTAGAAGGACTGATTATTCTTTGTCCTTGACTTCCTTGAAGTCAGCATCGACAACATTGTCGTCTTTAGGAGCAGCGCCTGCTGCACCTGCATCTGCTGCTCCCGCACCGGCTGCACCTGTACCGCCTGCTGCACCCGCAGACTGCTGCTGGCTTGCATAGACCGCTTCACCCAGTTTCTGGGCTGCCGTTGCTAAGGCCTGCATCTTGGCGTCGATTGCCGCCTTGTCATCGCCCTTCAATGATTCTTCTAATTCCTTAATAGCAGCATTGATGCCATCCTTAGTCGGCTGATCAAGTTTGTCACCATGTTCATCCATAGACTTGCGCGTTGCGTGTACCAAGGCATCACCTTGGTTACGTGCTTCAGCCAATTCGCGGACGCGTTTGTCTTCTTCTGCGTTGACTTCCGCATCCTTGACCATGCGCTGGATTTCTTCTTCAGTCAGACCGGAATTCGCCTTGATCGTAATCTTGTTTTCCTTACCAGTTGCCTTGTCTTTCGCACTAACGTGCAGAATACCGTTGGCGTCAATATCGAAAGTCACTTCAATCTGTGGGATACCACGTGGTGCAGGAGGAATACCTTCCAGATTGAATTCACCCAGTGCCTTATTCGCAGCAGCCATTTCACGTTCGCCCTGGCAAACCTTGATTGTCACTGCAGGCTGATTATCATCAGCGGTCGAGAACACCTGACTGTACTTAGTCGGAATCGTGGTGTTCTTCTTGATCATCTTGGTCATAACACCACCCAAGGTTTCAATACCCAAGGACAGCGGAGTCACATCCAAGAGCAACAGGTCTTTACGGTCTCCGGAAAGAACAGACCCCTGCAGGGAAGCACCAACTGCAACTGCTTCATCAGGATTGACATCGCGGCGAGGATCCTTACCGAAGAATTCCTTAACCTTTTCCTGAACCTTCGGCATACGGGTCATACCACCGACCAAGATAACATCATTGATGTCAGAAGCACTCAGACCAGCATCCTTTAACGCAATGCGGCAAGGTTCAATTGTCTTGTCAACCAAATCTTCAACCAGAGATTCGAGTTTTGCGCGGGTCAAACGGACATTCAGGTGAGCTGGAGCACCGTTAACCATGGCAATGTACGGTTCATTGATTTCTGTCTGCTGGGAAGAAGACAGTTCAATCTTCGCACGTTCTGCAGATGCCTTAATACGCTGCAGGGCAATCGGATCTTTCTTCAGATCAAGACCATTGGTCTTCTTGAATTCATCAATGATGAAGTCAATAATGCGCTGGTCAAAATCTTCGCCGCCCAAGAAAGTGTCACCGTTGGTAGACAGAACTTCAAACTGCTTGTCCCCATCGATATCCGCAATTTCAATAATCGAGATATCGAAAGTACCACCACCCAAGTCATAGACAGCCACTTTTCGATCGCCCTTGCCAGCTTTGTCGAGACCAAATGCCAATGCAGCAGCCGTTGGTTCGTTAATGATACGCTTAACATCCAGACCAGCAATACGACCGGCATCCTTGGTTGCCTGACGCTGCGCGTCATTAAAATAGGCAGGAACTGTGATGACTGCCTCAGTCACTTCTTCACCCAGATAGTCTTCTGCAGTCTTCTTCATCTTACGCAGAACTTCTGCAGAAACCTGAGGTGGCGCCAGTTTCTTACCTCCTTGGACAGACAGCCATGCATCACCATTGTCTGCCTCGACAATAGAGAAAGGCATTACTGGAATATCGCGCTGAACTTCTGCATCACTGAACTTACGACCGATCAGACGTTTAACTGCATACAGCGTATTCTTTGGATTCGTAACAGCCTGACGTTTTGCAGGAGCGCCCACTAAAATTTCACCATCATCCATATAAGCAATGGTAGATGGCGTGGTGCGAGCACCTTCTGTATTTTCAATGACTCTTGGCTGACCACCTTCAATAACGGAAACGCAGGAATTGGTGGTTCCTAGGTCAATACCGATAATTTTGGACATTTGCTTTTCCTTTCAATCTTTGGATTCTTTGCATCTGGACACCTTTGGTTGTTCCAACCAGAGGTGTCCATTCAGTTCTGGACTGTAGATAGGGATGGCTTTTTAGATTTCAAGCAGTCAATTACGCTTTTTTTGCAACCGTGACAATTGCTGGACGCAACAGGCGATCTGACAGGGTATACCCCTTCTGGAGCACAGAAACAATCGTGTTATCCTCTTGGTCAACCTGGACTGTCGAAATCGCTTGATGTTTGTTAGGATCCAATTTGTCACCCTGCTGTGGCTCAACTTCTACAACCCGGTTCTGCTCAAACACCTGGTTCAACTGGCGCAGGGTCGCTTCGACACCAGACTTAATGGATTCAACGGTTGGCGCATCTGTCTTTAATGCCATTTCCATGCTGTCCTTAACGGCAAGCATTGCCTTAGCAAATCCTTCGACAGCAAACTTATGCGCCTTGGCGATATCTTCCTGTGCATGACGGCGGATATTTTCACTTTCAGCCTTGGCGCGCAGGAAAGCATCCTGCATCTCAGCTGCTTTTTGTTCTGCAGCTGCCAACTTGGATTCCAGAGATTCCTCCTGAACCGTTTCTTCAACGGGTGTCTCTGCCTCAGCAGAAACTTCTGCAGTCTCTGGATTCAGGTTCTCGTTTTCTGGTTTCGTATCTGACACGGTTTCCTCCCTATGGATTTCTAACAATTCTCCAGATATGGGGACGGTCAAACCGTTTTCAAGAGATGAGGGGCAAAAAAATTGCTGTTTTTAGACTAAACGGAATGTCGGTTGACCCAACATTTCTCTGGCATGGTCCATTGCCGTTTCCGTTAATTCTGTACCACCCAGCATACGGGCAATTTCGGTCACACGAGCATCATCTGTCAATTCCGTAATACGGGAAACGGGGTGAGCAACATTAGCAACCGCCTGTTTACTGACCTGAAAATGCTGCTTTGCCTGTGAAGCAACCTGCGGGAGATGTGTCACACACAATACTTGATGGTCATTACCCAAGCGCCTTAAGAGCTTACCAACAACTTCCGCAACACCACCGCCAACACCAGAATCAACTTCATCAAACACAAGTGTCGGCGTTGCTGTCGCATCAGAGGCAATCACAGACAAAGCCAGAGACACCCGCGCCAACTCACCACCCGATGCAACCTTAGCCAATGGCCTTAAGGCAGCACCCGCATGCCCCGACACCAAAAACTCGACAATATCCGTACCATAGGACGCAGGCTCTCCTTTGCGAATATCAACAGCAAAGCTACCTCCTGTCATATGCAGTTCCTGCATGATGTCCGTTACAGCATGACCCAACGCCTCTCCAGCCTTACAGCGCGCCTTTGAAACCTGTTCCGCTAAATCCTGGTATGCTGTTTCTGCTTTGCGAGCCTCCTCCTGCAGCGCCTTAAGATTGTGATCCTGCTCAAACTGTGAAAGTGCTTCACGACGCTTCAGAAATTCTTCGGGAAGCTGGTCCGGATCGACCTTGAACCGACGTGCCAGTGTGTGCAACGCCTCCATGCGCTCCCCCACTACATTCAACTGCTCTGGATCCAAGTCTGTATGTGCCAAGTAATCTCGCAGTGAGTAGACCGCTTCCTGAAGCTGAATCCTGGCATTCTCAAGCATCTCAATAACCGGTTCCAGTTCTCGATCAACACTGGCCAGTCCAGATAATGTCTGATTGATGCTTCCCAACCTAGACAGCATAGGATTGTCTGATTCAGAAAGTTCATCAACTGCACTACCAATACCTTCCAGTAAACTCGCCGCATGAGATAAGCGGTCATAATCCTGGCTGACCTGCTCCCATTCGCCTTCTTTTGGCGCTACCTTTTCAAGTTCCTTAAGCTGCCACTCCAAGCGCTCGCGCTCTTCCTGCATCCTTTCAGTATTCGCCGTAGCCTGCGTAATCTTTTCTTCAAGCTGCTTCCACTTCCGGTACCTGATGCCCAATTCAGCAACCTTTGGGGTAAGTCCTGCATGACGGTCAAGGAGCAACCTTTGTTCCCCTGTCTTCATCAATAATTGATGTGCATGTTGCCCATGGATATCTACCAACAGTTCACCCAAGGACCGCATCTGCATAGCGGTAACCGGAGCACCATTGATAAAACAGCGCGATCGCCCCGACTCAGCATCAATCGTCCGCCGTAACAAAACCCCGTCGTCTTCGCTGTCAATCTCATTAACTACCAACCATTCTTTGGCCTGATCATCGACGGAAAACTCTGCCGTAATATCTGCGCGTTTTGCCCCTTCACGCACCATAGACGACTCTCCGCGGCCACCCAACGCCAGTTGGAGCGCATCAATCATAATGGATTTACCCGCACCGGTTTCCCCTGTCATCACAGAAAACCCCGATGCAAAGTCTAGGGAGAGACTATCAACAATGACAAAATCGCGAACATTCAGGGCACGCAACATGACCCACTACCTTCCAAGATTCAAATCTGCAGGAGTTTAATATGCACGGAATCAATCAAGCTTCCTTGAAACCTCATTCCAATGCAGTTTATTGCGTAATGTGTCGTAATAACTCCAGCCAACAGGATGCAGGAACGTCACAACATGCGGCGCCCTGCGTACAGTCACCTGATCACCACTTTGCAAATTGGCAAACGACTGTGAGTCGAAACTGATGCTCGGCTGCCGTGCATGGACAACGTCAACCACAATTTCACTCGTATCTGGGATAACAATGGGACGGTTCGACAATGTGTGGGGCGCAATGGAGACAAGGACAATGCCGCCCAAATTCGGGTGAAGCATAGGCCCACCAGCTGACAGGGAATACGCTGTTGAGCCAGTCGGTGTCGAAATAATCATACCATCCGAATGTTGTTGGTACATAAAATGTCCATCAACATGGACACGAAGGTCAATCATCCCAGCACCAGCACCTCTAGAAATCACGACTTCATTAAATGCCACCGCTTTGCTAATGACTTCCCCCTCACGAGTGATTGTCCCTTCTACCAG
>JAEEYE010000038.1 GCA_016291665.1 Oxalobacter sp.
TGCCTCGTGAGCGGAGAATTGGAATTATGCCCCTGCCATCTCTTCCGTGTCAAACGGTTTTTATGAAACCACAACAAAAAATACAACTTGTTCCAAAAAACAACAGATCTAAGAAATTCCCTCTTCTTAAACACGCGAACAAATTAAGTCACAATGCGTCCGCTACCAATCACTCTGACTTTTCAAGAATCAAGTCCACTGATCCATCTTCAAGCGCATTGTGTTCATCGAGATGGATATGACTTCCCACATCCTCTTTCGCCAAAGCAATCAAATGATTCGCCAAAGACAATAAACCTTCCCTGTTAGCGGATATGGTCACTGTCGTATCTTGGATGGCTAGATTAATTTGGAATCCTTCCTCCCATTGCAACTTCATGCCCCCTCCTTTGTCTTAACCTAAAGATTTCGACACTCAAGTTCTCAATTTTAAGCATTTGACATCAGAAACAGAATTGCTAAAGTTATGAACTGCACTTATTCCTATCTATCCAGAAAGAATTCCATGAGCCTAAAATGCGGTATCGTCGGTCTGCCAAACGTCGGTAAATCGACCCTCTTCAATGCACTAACCAAGGCAGCAATCCCTGCCGAAAATTATCCGTTCTGCACCATTGAACCCAATGTCGGTATTGTTGAAGTACCTGACCCCCGCTTAGAAAAGCTAGCGGCCATCGCTAACCCTCAAAAAATCGTCCCTGCCGTCGTTGAATTCGTCGATATTGCAGGACTTGTTGCAGGCGCCTCAAAAGGTGAAGGGCTTGGCAACCAGTTCCTCGCCCATATCCGTGAAACCGATGCCATAGTCAACGTCGTCCGTTGCTTCGAAGACCCTAATGTCGTGCATGTCGCCGGTAAGGTAGACCCAATCAATGACATCACTGTCATCCAAACGGAACTGGCCTTGGCCGACCTGAGTACTGTTGAACGCGTCTACCAGCGTGAAATTAAAAAAGCAGGCTCTGGCAACAAAGAATCCGCAAAACTTTGTACACTGCTCAAAGATGTTTCTGCCCATTTGGACAAGGGGGAGCCTATCCGAACAATGGGACTTTCAGAAGAAAACATGACTCTCCTGAAACCGCTTTTCCTCATTACGGCAAAACCTGCTATGTATGTGGCAAACGTCGCTGAAGATGGTTTCAAAGACAATCCTCTCCTTGATCAACTGACCGAATACGCAAAAGCGCAGAATGCTCCTATCGTTGCCATCTGTGCTGCCACTGAAGCTGAAATTGTCGAACTGCCAGAAGAAGACCGTGCAGAATTCTTAGCGGACATGGGGATGGATGAGCCTGGTTTAAACCGCCTAATCCGAGCCGGTTTCAACCTACTGGGGCTCCAGACCTTCTTTACTGCAGGTCCCAAAGAAGTCAAAGCTTGGACAATCCATATTGGCGATACCGCCCCACAGGCCGCCGGTGTCATCCATACAGATTTTGAACGCGGCTTCATCCGCGCACAGACCATCGCCTACGAAGACTACATCACTTACAAGGGCGAAAACGGTGCAAAAGAAGCAGGCAAAATGCGGGCAGAAGGAAAAGACTATATCGTCAAAGATGGTGACGTTATGAACTTCCTGTTCAATGTCTAATTCTAATAAAGCCCCAAAGTTTGGAAGGAGGGATAACGAATTTTCGTTGTCCCTTTTTAGTTCTCCGCTTGGAGCCGCTCAAATTTTTCCATCAACTGTTCCCGTGTCTCAGGATGAGCCGGGTCGGGCTTACAACATTCCATTGGGCAAACTGCAGCACACTGCGGTTCATCATAATGCCCAACACACTCGGTACAACGGTTGTAATCCACTTCGCAGAAACGCTTCCCCATCGTAATCGCCTCATTTGGACACTCAGGGACACAGATTTCGCAACTAATGCAATCGTCAGTAATGATAAAAGCCATTTAATCCACCGCCTTCCTCTGTTTTACTGCTTTTTTGCCTTAATCTCTGCCACTTTCCGTTTCAGTCTTTCCTCTACGAATGGAAAAACAAACCGGGATACATCGCCATCCATATAAGCAATTTCACGGACAAACGTCCCTGATACAAACTGGAACTGGTCGGATGGCGTCATAAACAGGGTTTCTACCTCCGGCATCAAATGCCGATTCATACCCGCCATCTGAAATTCATATTCAAAATCGGAAACTGCGCGTAAACCGCGGATAACGACCGATGCACGGATTTCACGGACAAAATCACGCAAAAGTCCAGAAAAAGGCTTAACGGTAACATTGGGATAGTCTGCCAACACAACAGACGCAATCTCAACACGTTCCTGGGTTGTAAAAAAAGGAGCCTTCGCATGGCTGTCCGCCACGCCAATCACCAGACTTTCAAAGAGCCGCGATGCACGACGCACGATATCCTCATGGCCACGAGTAAACGGGTCAAATGTGCCTGGATAAACAGCAACAACCATTCCTGCCCCTTTCATCCTTATTTAAAAAATAACGGCACCTATCATACCTGCTTTTGCAGCAGATGGTAATAAACCTGCCCCGCATGGCCTTCCCGTACAATCCTTAGGCGCCCTGCAATGTTTGTATCATTTTGAAGAAACTCACCAACAGGCGCATTAGACTCTGCATAAATCATTCCCCCTTCAGCCAACACACCTAAAGCCTGGGATAATGCTTTGGGTAGCAAATTCGCACCGAACGGTGGATCAAGACAAACCAAATCAAAGCGCTTTCCTGAGCGCTCAAAGCCAGCTACAACTAAAAAAGCATCGCCAGAAAGTACGTCAATCTGCATAGCGTTCAGTTTGTCCTTAAGCGCCAGCAATTGCTTGAAAGCGGAGCGGTTTCGCTCAACCATGGTGACTTGGGAAAAACCACGGCTAGCAGCCTCAAATCCCAAAGCTCCCGTTCCCGCAAACATATCTAAGCACGTCAAACCAGCAAAACCGTCAGGCCAAAGATGGTTCAACCAATCAAAGAGTGTGCCGCGCACCCTGTCAGGTGTCGGCCGCAATCCCCCGACATCCATCACGATAATCGGTGTACGTTTCCATTGCCCACCGATGATTCTAACCAAATGCGAACGGTCAGCGCCCGACTTACGCCTCTGCTCCGAAGGTTTATATTGCCGGGATAATGTTTTTTCTTTTGCAACCATTACGCCACCAATTACTCACCAACGACAACTGTCGCCATTTTTTCCAAGGACAATTTACGACCAAACGCAGTGCGTACATCTTCCGCAGTCACCGCCTTCACTTTATCCGTCCAAGTGTCCAGATAATCCATTGGCAAGTTATACGACCCGACCATCGTAATCAGTTCCAAGACCTTCCGGTTACCTTCCATATTCATGACAAAACTGCTGGTCAAATGGCTTTTTGCGGCTTCCATTTCAGCATCAGTCGGACCTTTTTCCAAAAAGGCGGCCACAGTACTATCAACAACCTTCAGTGCATCGTTAACCTGGGACTTCTCCGTTGATAATCCAATAATGAAAGGTCCTGGCTGAACCATGGTCTGGAAACTACTCGAAACCCCATACGTCAGCCCCCGTTTTTCGCGAACCTCATTCATGAGCCGTGAAGAAAAACCTCCGCCCCCTAAGATGTAATTCCCAACCGTCATCGGAAAAAAGTCAGGATCTCCACGTTTG
The DNA here is from genome assembly GCA_016291665.1 of Oxalobacter sp. Taxonomy (GTDB): domain Bacteria; phylum Pseudomonadota; class Gammaproteobacteria; order Burkholderiales; family Burkholderiaceae_D; genus Oxalobacter. The sequence continues at coordinate 3,623 of JAEEYE010000038.1, forward strand.
ACCGCAGCCATCCCCTTGAAGACATGTGCCTGCGTTGCAGGATGCGGCAATCCTTCACGTCCGCCTTTTTGCAAAGGGACTTCTGGAATGACTGGCATCTGTTTGGAAGATACGGACAATTGTGAACTGATACCCTCAGCCAGTGCCTTTGCTTCATCCTTCGTCAAATCACCCACAATACCGATGACTGCCCTATCAGCAGTGTAATAAGCCTTATGAAAAGCGATTAGGTCATCCCTAGAAATAGCAGTAACAGAGGCTTCTGTCGGACTCACGCCATAGGGATGCCCGCCATAAACTATTTTCTTAAATGCTCGACTACCTATGTTTTGTGGACGGGTCAGCTCTTCCTTAATAGCAGCAACCATAACCGCTTTTTCACGCTTCATCACATCAACAGGAAATGATGGATGTGAAAGCCACCGGGTCATTAATTTGACAGCCCCATCTGATCCATCTTGGTGCGCCAATATACGTAGGCGGTACCCTCCGCGATCCATACCCACTTTCGATGACTGTATGGCTCCGACATCAGCTAACGCATCCATAATCTGCGGTTCAGCCATACCACGCTGTCCATTTTCTGCGGCAATCCCCTTTTCGAGCATATCGTTAGTAAGCGCAGCCAAACCACTTTTTCCTGCCGGATCGAGACGCGACCCCGCATCAAATTCCACACTGATATCTATCATCGGAATAGCCGAAGTGCCGACAAACATGACTTTTGCCCCATTGGCCGTTTTCCACTGTTCCAATGGCAAGCCCGCCCACGCCGGCACCACAAGCAACACACTGGCGGCAAAAAAGAGACAAAAACGACGCAAGGCAACACCCCCATATTTCAGCAATATTCTCGCTTGATTCATCACCACCACCCTATTTCTTTTCTGGCTGCTTTGGCAAAGCAACAGGTACCAACTCTGCAACCGTCAGTTGGTCTTCATGAAAATACTGGCCTGCAACACGTTTGACCTGTTCCGGCGTCACTGCTTTGAGCTTTTCAATGACACGGTCAGCCTGCTGGCATCCAATACCCGACATTTCGTACAAGCCAATCTCCATGGCCTGGCCAAACATGGAATCACGTTTGTATATCTGTGACGCCACCAATTGTGTTTTTACCCGCTTCAGTTCTGCAGGAGATACACCTTTCTCCGCAATGTCTGCAACAGATTTGCGCATCCGTTTCTCAAGTTTTTCGACAGAAACGCCTTTGGCAGGGATTGCACTGATAACAAAAAGTGATGGGCCTCGAGCCAAGGCCGTATATTCTGTTTCAACATCAAGCGCCACCTTTTCATTTAATACCAATTCCGACTTCATCCGTGCATTTTCATAGCCATCCAAGACAGAAGACAGTACCCTCAATGCATAGACATCATCATCCTTTTCAACGTCACGTAATGCCGGTGCCTTATAAGCCAGCACAAGCGTCGGATTTTCTGCAGGCGCATTCACCGTCACCCTACGTATACCACGCTGGAGTGGTTCAGCCTGCGGTTTTCCCCGACTAAATGTTTCCCTAGGCAAAGAACCAAAATATTTCTTTGCGAGTGCTAAGACATCCTGTGCCTTTACATCACCAACCACCACCATGGTGGCGTTATTTGGCGCATACCACTTCCTGTACCAGGCTGATGCATCCTCAAGCGTCATATGGTTGAGGTCATCCATCCATCCTACGACAGGCCAATGGTAAGGATGTGCTGTAAAAGCAGTCGCACGTAGCGACTCAACCAACAAACCTTCCGGCCTATCCTCTGTACGCCAGCGTCGCTCTTCCCGCACGACTTTGATTTCCTTATCGAAATCTTCTTTACGGAACAGCAGACCATTCATCCTGTCTGCTTCCATCTCAATGACTTTTTCCAAGTTCTCAGCAGGTAACTGCTGGTAGTACCCGGTATAGTCGGTATTCGTAAAAGCGTTGTCTTTTCCGCCCAACCGAGCGACGGTTTTACTGAGGCTTCCTTCTGGATACTTATCCGTACCCTTGAACATCATATGCTCAAGCACATGCGCGACACCGGTTGTCCCATTGGTCTCATCCATAGAGCCAACCCTGTACCAAACCATGTTCACCGCCACAGGCACACGATGGTCTTCACGGACAATCACCCGCATCCCATTATCTAGATTGAAAACCTGGGGCGGCTCAGCTAGTGCGACAAACGGAATGCCGAACATCAAGGCCGCACGTAAGATGAATTTTTGGATTTTCATAACTTTGCGCTCTGATAAAATGAGGGAGATTTATTTTTCCCGTCATTGTGTCCCAACTTTAGCTAAAACGGTAAACCATGTTCAGTTTTTTTAAAAGGAAAAAAAGCGAGGAAGAAAACCAGCCCGCCTCAGTTACCCTGGAGCAGCAACCAGAATCAGAGCAGAAAAAATCCTGGTTCGAGCGGCTCAAGTCCGGACTGGCAAAAACAGCTTCCGCCCTCAACATATTTGGCGGCGCAAAGATTGATGAGGAACTTTTCGAAGAGCTCGAAACAGCCCTTCTCATTTCCGATGCCGGTATGCCAGCAACGGAATACCTGCTGGATCAGCTCCGCCAAGCTGTCAAAGAAAAAAACCTGACGACACCTATCCAAATCAAGGAAGAACTCGAAACACTTCTTATCCAGCTCCTTGAACCGCTTGAAAAAGACTTTGAACTTGGCAGGCACCAACCGCTTGTCATCATGATGGCAGGTGTAAATGGCGCTGGTAAAACCACCACTATCGGTAAACTAGCCAAGCATATGCAAAACCACGGCCAATCCGTTGTCCTTGCTGCTGGAGACACATTCCGCGCCGCAGCCCGCGAACAACTAGTCATCTGGGGTGAACGAAATAATGTTAGTGTCATAGCCCAAGAATCAGGAGACCCTGCAGCTGTCGCATTCGACGCAGTCCATTCTGCAAAAGCTAAAAACACTGATGTCGTCATGGTGGACACCGCAGGACGTCTTCCAACCCAATTACACCTCATGGAAGAACTCAAGAAAGTCAAACGAGTCATCGGTAAAGGCATGGATACTGCGCCACACGAAGTCCTTCTGGTAATTGACGGTAATACAGGGCAAAATGCCTTGGCTCAGGTCAAAGCATTTGATGAAGCCATTGGCCTCACCGGACTAATTGTCACAAAACTCGACGGCACACCTAAGGGCGGCATTCTTGCTGCCATTGCAAAAACACATCCAATACCCGTTTATTTCATCGGTGTTGGAGAGAAAATCGAAGACCTACAGCCATTCAAAGCACAATCTTTTGCGAAGGCTCTCTTAAGTTGAGACACAAAGCTCTTTTTCAGACCGTGCCAGCATAAACTGGCACGGGTTTTGCGTATATAGCGTTCAGCACCCTCCACGAAAGAGTGCTAAAATATTCCATTTAAAAGGTCTTTTTCTGTATGTCAACGATTCCCAAGAAAAATCAAGAACCAGAGATTTTAGAAGTGAACGACGAGCCAGCAAACCTGCCAGTGGCAAAATCAACCTCCCGTGCATTGACTCCCGTTTATACAGGTTCGCTTGGAAATCTTGAAGCATACATCGCAGAAGTCAACCGCCTGCCTATTCTCACGCAAGAAGAAGAAAACAAGCTGGCCAGGGACTACCAAGAAAAGAACGACTTAATGGCTGCACAGCAACTGATTATGTCGCACCTGCGTTTGGTAGTTTCCATCGCCCGTTCTTACTTGGGATACGGCCTGCCACACGCAGACCTGATTCAAGAAGGCAACATCGGCCTAATGAAAGCCGTAAAGCGTTTCAACC
>JAEEYE010000039.1 GCA_016291665.1 Oxalobacter sp.
ATCGCCATCAGATATCGAATCAGCCCTATGGAAATAATAACGGACACCATCAGAATGATATTCGACAGGCCTACACTCTTGACACCCCGACTGGCCTTCTGGTTCGCGGACACTTGGCAGACTATGTAGGTCATAGTGAAACCTCACTCGACTGAAGTCGAGTGAGGTTTCACAGTGCTGCCTTAAGGCGCGTCAATGAACCCCTTATCGCGGTAACAGTAGCTCATGGTGCTTATTTTTCCGTCATCGAATGTAAAGCGGTAGCGGTATTCTTCGTTTCCCGCAATGATTTCACCGGTGGGCTCTTGTGGGACCTCAACACCTATTAGGGTCAGTTTTTTCACTGGATCGCCGATATGGATGGGACCAAAACCGGTTTTTGCGCCTTTATAAAGGGTAATCCGGGATATTTCTGCATCTTCGATCTTACGGCTAAAGTTTAGGTATTCAACAGTCATCCCTTTCCACCAGAGTGTCTGGGTAACTGAAATCCCAGACTGAACCGAATAATTGGCATCCCGGGGTTTGCCGAAGATTTTGTGGCTTGCTTCAGGATAATTGCCGACATCAATCGTGACACGCATAAAAAGGCGATGAGGCAAAGGCAGGTTCTCTGGAAAGTATCCCTTAACCTGTGGGGCAAACCACGTTTTGGATGGCTGCAGCCAACCTTTGAACGGCCAAGACACCTCATACCAGTCTTCGCCATTCTTGTCAGGTTCCATACCGGTAATCAGGAGTGTGCGTCCGTGCGGAAAGTTGCTGATGACCTTCGATTTCGTACTTTTCTGCCTGTAGATAGGCGCCTTGTCGTCAGTTGTACCTGTTTTCCCTTTTGTACGCGCCCAGACGATACTCAGGTTGTCAGGGAAATCTGCCATTGCTGTGAGGGGCAATAGGCTGGCGGCTGATGCCAAAAACATAAAGGAGATTGTTCTGTAAAGCCGGATTGTTTTCATCGGATACCCCTGTTGTGCGTTGACCTGAAAAAGTATAACACGCGGGCTTGGGGCATCCTGTTTCTATGACAGGATGGGCAGGAATCCTGTTTGTGGCTTTTCGCGGAGGATTTTTGCAGATCAGCGTAGCCCATCATCAATCATGCACTGCCGTTATCTGGGCGCAACGTTTCTTATATGCAAATACGAATCATAATGATAATTATTCTCATTAGAATGAAAAAGTGCTAGCATCACATTTTCATTAACCCTTTTTGAGTTTAAAGATGCACAAGAGAATACTGATTGCTGCTTTGTTAGGGGCGCTTGGCGCGGGCGCCTATGCACAGACGAATGTCCAGATTTATGGAACCCTTGATACCGGGTTCGTCAAGGAAACGGGGACGGACACCCGCATGGATGAAAACGCGGCGAACGTCATTGGTTTCAAAGGTTCCGAAGACTTAGGCGGCGGCTACAAAGCGATTTTCCAGTTGGAAAAGCAGTTCCTCTTGGACGATGGCGGCTACAAGGACATCGATGATGCATCGCATTTCCATGATGTCTTGCAACGCCGCATGAAAGGGGACAGCCACCTCGATTGGATGGGGGCTGCCAATGTCGGTATCAAAGGCCCGTTCGGCAAGGTCCGCTTAGGCCGCGTCAACGAAATGTCGGTTGAGTATTTCACGGAAGTTGACCCGTTCGAGCAGGGCGCAACCGGCTCCACCCTGGCCAAATACAACCTGACCCGGTCTGAGCAGATTTCCAATACCTTGCGTTACGACTCCCCAGAATGGTCGGGCTTTTCTTTTGGGGCAACCTATACCTTGGGGTCGAACACCCACCAGCGTGTTGAGAACGAGGATGGCACGTATTCCCACAAAAAAGGTGTCAGGAATGACGGCTTTGGCGCGTCCCTGCGCTATGAAGGCGAAGACCTTTTCTTGACCGCCAACTTCACGCGTATCGCGGATTCGGCCAAGTCCTGGGTCTGGAACGCCGGCGGTGCCTACAAGTTCGGTGACCTGCGCGTCTCCCTGGGCTACCAGAAGTCACAGGTCAAGGACATGAGCGACTGGCGCTTGGGGGCAGACGATGACTTCATCGAAACAACCGGCATCAACCAGGAGGAATGGCAGGCAGGTGTTTCTTATGAATTTGGCGCGAATACCGTCAAGTTCGGCTACAGCCATGGCGCCATGAAGGGTAATGATTACTTGAAGGGCGGTAACGCCAACAAGTATTCATTGGGTTATACGTATGACCTCTCTAAGCGCACCCAGCTCTATGCGATGGCGTCTTACACCGACAGCAGCAATGACGATGTCGGCTCCGTCTACAACAACAATGGTGTCGCTGCGGATTCCGTTACCGGTGTCCAGTTGGGGATTACGCACAACTTCTAAACCCCTGCAGTCAAGGAGTGAGCAATCATGAAGACATTGAACGATGTGGCAGTTGGTGAATCGGCAGTTGTCAAACGCCTGCACGGCGAAGGGGCGACACGCCGGCGGATGATGGATATGGGCATCATCAAGGGGACGGTAATCAAGGTCTTGAAGGTGGCTCCACTGGGCGACCCGATTGAGGTCTCGGTCAAGAATTACCAGCTCTCTTTCCGGTCGGTCGATGCGGCCATGATTGAAGTGGAAGGTTAAGCCATGGCTATCCGTATCGCACTTGCAGGCAACCCCAACTGCGGCAAGACAACGCTTTTCAATGCGTTGACCGGGCTGCGCCAGTCGGTCGGGAACTGGCCGGGGGTGACCGTTGAGAAAAAAGAAGGGCGCCTAAAAGGCCACCCCGATGTGTCGCTGGTGGATCTGCCGGGCATTTATTCCTTATCGCCTTATTCGCCCGAGGAAATCGTCGCCCGTACCTACCTGGTCGAAGGCAAGCCCGATGTCATCCTAAACATCGTTGATGGCACCAACCTGGAACGCAACCTGTACCTGACGACGCAGCTCGTTGAACTGGGGCTGCCGGTCGTGGTGGCCATCAACATGCTCGACATCCTGCTGAAAAACGGGGACATCTTGGATACCGGGACACTCTCGGCCAAACTGGGGTGTCCGGTCGTTGCCGTCTCAGCCCTGGAAGAAACCGGGATTGATGATGCGGTGGAACTGGCGATGCTTGCGGCAGATAAAAAGCCCAAAGTCGCACGCCACCATTACAGCGGCGCCTTGGAGCATGCGTTGGCGCATATTGAGGAAGCCGTCTTGCACGACCAGCCGGAAAACATCCAACACTGGTATGCGATAAGGCTTTTTGAGCGCGACCGTAAGATTGCTGAAAAACTCGGCCTAACCGAGCAGCAACTTGCCCATATCGAAAAGGATATCGCCGCCTGTGAGGAAGAGCTCGATAACGACAGCGAAACCATCATGTCGCTCGAGCGCTATGACTGGGTCGGCAAACTCGTGGCATCGAGCCTGCATGCGGCTCCGAAGGAAGAATCCACGTCAGACAGGATTGACAAGGTGGTGACGAACCGCTTTTTGGCGCTGCCGATATTCATCCTAGTGATTACCGGCATCTATTATGTCGCGATGCATTCGATCGGGGCGTTCATCACCGATTGGATGAATGATGACTTCTTTGGCGAGATGGTGCCGGAGATGGTCGGTGGGTGGCTGGAAGCGTGGGAAGTCGATGAATGGCTTTCCAACTTGATCCTGGATGGGATTGTTGCCGGTGTCGGGGCGGTCCTGGGCTTTGTGCCGCAGATTTTCCTGCTCTTTGTGATGCTGGGTATTGTCGAGTCGTGCGGGTATATGGCCCGGGTTGCGTTCATCTTGGACCGCATCTTCCACCGGTTCGGGCTTTCCGGTAAATCGTTCATCCCGATCCTGATCGGTACCGGCTGTGGTGTCCCGGGTATCATGGCGTCGCGCACGATTGAAAACGAGGCTGACCGCCGGATGACGATCATGACGACGACGTTCATCCCATGCAGTGCGAAGCTGCCGATCATTGCGATGTTTGCCGGGGCGGTTTTCCACGAAGCCTGGTGGGTGGCACCGGCTGCTTATTTCACCGGGATTGTCGCCATCATCATTTCCGGCGTCATGTTAAAGAAAACCCGGATGTTTGTGGGCGAGTCGGCACCGTTTGTGATGGAACTGCCGCCGTACCGCTGGCCAAGGATCGGGGCACTGGCCAGGACAACGTGGGAGCGCGGTTTCAGCTTCATCAAGAAAGCCGGGACCATCATCCTGCTCTCTACGATCCTCATCTGGTTCCTGTCTTCCTACGGCTTCGGTGAAGAAGGCTGGGGCGCCGTTGAAAACATGGAAGAAAGCCTTTTGGCCGGTGTGGGCAATGCCGTCAACTTCCTCTTTGCACCGCTGGGCTGGGGTGACTGGAAAGCCGTCGTCGCCACGATCACAGGGCTCATTGCCAAAGAAAACCTAGTGGGCACCTTCGGTATCCTCTATGGCTTTGAAGAGGTCGAAGAAGCGGGCAACGAAATCTGGGCACAGCTCGCTGCCAGCTACACGGGGCTCTCCGCCTGGTCGATGCTGGTGTTCAACCTGCTGTGCGCCCCATGCTTTGCCGCGATGGGGACGATCCGCCGCGAAATGAACAACTGGAAGTGGTTCTGTTTTGCCATCGGTTACCAGTGCGGCTTTGCCTGGTGTGTGGCCCTTTGCTTCTACCAGTTGGGTCTGTGGGTGACGACCGGTGCCTTCGGGTTCTGGACGGTGGTTGCCTTGGCCTTGGTCGTCTTATGCGGGTATATGCTCTTCCGTAAAGGCTATGCTGAACGGATGGCAAACAGCTCGCCTGTTGAGAAAACCGTAGGCTAAGGGGGTGACGATGGGCACACTCTTTGTTGGCAGCCTGTTGGCCCTGGTTGTGGGACTGATTGTTTATTCGTTGGTCAGGCGGCACCGGCAGGGCCAGCCGATCCTCTGTGATGCGGTGGGGTGCACAACCTGTGCCTCGCACGGCATCTGCCGTGCAGCGCGTCCTGCGGCCAGTCCCAATCAGGCAGTCCCTGTGCATTTTGTCAGGCGGTCTCGTGAGGTGAACTGATGGGCACAATCGTTGTCGGTGGCCTGCTGGCTTTGGTGGTCTTGATCATCATTGGCAACTTGGTCCGTCGTTTTCGCAGGGGACAGTCGGTGTTCTGCAACAGCAAGACGTGTGACTGCGGCTGCAAGGATTGGGTGCAAAGCCAGGAACCTGGCAAAGGGCAGGGAAAACCACCTGGCAGGGCGTCATGCTGTCAGGGGCATGAGTGCTGCTGCCAGGAAAAAGACAGCGTGTCTTGAGTGTTTTGCCGTCCATTCCCTGATGGACAGTTTTGTTCCTTGTGATGATATTGTCCATTGCTAATGGACAATTTTTCAAAATCCGGAAAATTGTCCAGTAGGGAGCAGGCCTAAAAATCGGGCATCAGCAAAAAGGCCTTGCAACGGGTGGGGCACTTGTCTCGATATGGCTTGAACAATCGCTTGCAACCACCTGTTTGTACTCAGTTTTTTCGTGATACATGTGCTTTGGCTTTTGCCCTGCGAGAAAGCCCTCCATTGCCGCCACCATTTGGCCAGGACGCTTGCCTGGTTTCTTCTAGAATCACGCCCACGCACCCAAACCTTAACTGATGTGTGAAGCCAAATGGAAGAGAAAATCGAAAACGCCATTTTTGCCGCTGCCAGAAAGGCCTCCGTCTTAGGCGCTGTCCAAAAAATCAAAAGCAAGAACCCCTTAGTCTGGCGCTCACTCAATGCCTATGTGAAATGGGTGGGCTTTGACGCCGTCAAGCGAAACGGTGAGCCGCTTTTACCGGCGGTGTTAGGGGAGGCCATCGGCAGCTACCGCAACTGCCTGCCGGACATGGATGCCGCCAATGCCGCCTATTGCAAGGCCCTGCTTGGCAGCGCCCGTGACTTGAGTGACCTGCATTATGTCGGCCAAGGAGCCAATGGCACCGTTTATGAATGGGACATCAGCAATAGCGATGCGTTGGCTTTCATGGCGGCGCACCCGTCGGTCAAGGCATGGCGTGCCCAGACCCGCTCTTTCCGGGGGATGGGCAAACTCCCTGAATCTTTCATGCAGGCCTTTGTCTTCATCAAGGCGATTCCCGTTGCACTCTGGCCGGTCATCAAGGATACCGGCTGGATGGCGGGAGACGCTTGATGGCAGTCCATCCTGCCGCAGTCAGCAATTCGTTCCTGCGCCATTTCATTTTCTGGGGGCTTTTCCTGCCCTTGTTGTCCATGATCCTTGTACCGCTTGTCTGGCCAGACCAAAGCATCCAGAAAGCGGAAGTCGCGATGGTCAATGACTTAGGGGGCGATGTGGTGGGGTTGAACCATCAGACCGATAGAGCCTTCAAGCGCTGGTTTGTCGATACGAAGGTGGTCTCTGCGACCGAGACGTTCTTTGCGGGGAAGGCGACGCTTAAGGCTGCCAAGGAAGGGACGAAGGTGTCTTCGCAGTGGATCTATGGGGTCTGGATGATGGTCTACCGGGCCATCTGGCGGCTCAAAGCCCTATCGACGGTCTTTTTTGTTCCGGTCCTGTGCCTGGCGGTGCCTGCCTTGGTTGATGGGCTGGCAGTGCGTGCCAGGAAGCAGTATGACTGGCAGTCTGACAATCCTGCCGTGTTTTATTCGTCCACCCATGCAGTGACGGTTGCGGTGGGGCTTTTTGTCTGCCTGCCGTTTTTACCGGTGACGTTGACGGCGAACCTCTTGGCGGGGCTCTTGGTGCTCTTTACGTTTGCCATCTGGTTTGCGGCGGCTAATTTTCAGTAGAGGATGTCCTTATTTGTACTAATTTCGACTTCATCTGACATTTTCCAGTTCGAGAGGTATCTGTCTGTCAGATTCAGATTATCAGTTTAGGTTGTCTATTTTATTACGCCAAATCTCCTTTCCGTCAATCAATG
>JAEEYE010000022.1 GCA_016291665.1 Oxalobacter sp.
CATATGGGCTGTTGTCACCCACCGCTCGAGGTAGGGAACACCCCCATACACATGGGGAAGACTCAGGTACATCCAAGGGTTGTTATAAGCCATGGGGAACACCCCCATACACATGGGGAAGACTCTGTATTCGCCTTGATGTTTACGCTTGCATTGGGGAACACCCCCATACACATGGGGAAGACAGCAGAATTAACTGCAATTAGCACCAAGTTATCAGATGTTAGCGCTTTTTCAATGCAATTTAACTTTTTAGGGAATGCATGGTCAACGGCAACATTGATAAACGTATAATTTTTCTATCTGGTTTTCCTAATGTAATAATTTCATATCCAGGCGATTGAGACTTGGACTTAAACAAGATTGCTCCAGCATCCCACTGATACGATAAAAGATACGTAACAACTTTTTCAGCAAGATTATTATTTAATCCTGAAACGTAAATACTCAGGCGGACTTCAATAAACCATAGTTTCAAACGACCGCGACACGCTGATGGCAAATTATTAGCGAAAAGTACAAGCATCTTTCAATCCAAGGATTCTCGTTATATCAAGAGTTATATTTTCAATCAAATCTCCTTCAATAACACGACTCAAAAAAGCCTCACGGACTTTTTCGCGTTGATAATGTCCGTTCAATTCACGACTCAACGAGAACGCCAAATCAATACAATAATATTCTTTATAGAGATCCGCAATGTCATATGCAAATGGCAACGGACTTCCAGAATGAATGAATCCTATACGCGGCGAAAATCCCATTGCATGTAAACAGGAACATATAATTGCGTAAAGAGCTGTATTACAAGCCGTTATACATTTATTTGTCATATCACTTCTCTCAAACCTCCCTGGAATAAACATTCGACCTTTCCAATCGATCTGATATTTTTTGGACATCTTGATGTATAACGCTTTAACTCTTCCTCCTTCCATCCCCATCAACATCGGTAGTGTTTTATTTTCTAGATCAACTCCAGGAAAGCGTTCCATAAACATTCGTTTTGCAACTTCTAGACGGCTAGTTTCATTTGCATATAACTGGATTTGCCTATTTAAATTATAAGTATTAGCAGTAGGAATGAACCCTGCCGCATAAAATAATAAAGAATCTTCCCCAACCCATGCTGCGAAGCAATTTGATGCTGCTAAGACCTTTATTGCTTCATGGGTAACAGATACTCCTGGACCGAACAGTAACGCACCAATTAAGGCAACTGGTATTGGGACGATATTTCCGTCACTATCTATCCATTTAATACTACTATCATCGACTTCCAATCTTCCCCTTTCAAGATATATGAACGGATGTCTATCACTATGTTGGGGTAAATATTCTCTAGTTATTTTTATGAACAAACGTTTCTTCTCAACTGCCATAACCAATCACCGTCACATTCCGCTGGACATACTGCTTATTCAGTCCAAATTCCACCGGCACATCGTTGACTGACAAAACCTCTCCTTCATCCGGGAAAGCTCCTTGCAGACATTCAAACGCCAATTTTTTTCCTTTCTGTTTGGATAACACCATCGCATGGTTTTTTGCCTCATCTGCCGTGTCGAAAACGCCTTGATAAATGAACTCAGAAGGTGCGCAACATTTCCTGCCAAGGCTGACTGTATAGACAGGGTTAGATAATGCATCTGCAACCACAGCAGCCACCTCTCCATTCAACTCGACCAATACAGCAAAGCAAGCATCCTGCAGGTAATAACGATAAGTCATCTTGGTTCCACCTCCAACAGCCGCCTTCCTCTCGCTGGTCTTGGGAATCATTTCACGCTGCCACGCATCATCAGCATCATAGCCACTACCAACCATATGGAAATCACGAAGCTGAGGAACTACCTTTGGCTCCGTACCAGAAAAAGCAAGAACAACAAAATCACCTTTCACATTTTCAGACAACCATGCCTTCTGCTCGCCTCTTGCACCCATTGCTGCCAATATGATGCCAAAAACTGCCGACTTGGAAGGAAATGGGAGCGTTTCGCGTCTATTGAACTTCGAATCCACACCCCATGACTGTAGTGGCCCTTCCAACCACATTAGGACATATCTTGTCATTTGCCTAATCCAACCGACTGTAGAACTTTAGAAATGACATCATCAACGGAACCTTGCTCCGCAGACAATACTGCCTCGCCAATTTTGCCAAACAAAGACCCTGACATCCTTTCTTTAGCAGCAAGGAATTCATCCAGCGCTCTGATGCTTGATTCCAGATACCCACCACCATTGGCAATCTTGACCGGTGTTTCACAGGCATACTGCAACGGCTGCCCTTTACGGATCAGGACACGGGCATAATCCCAACCGCAGACGCCTGACTGCGTGGATTGGCGTGCTGAGGGAACGGCTGTGTACAATGCCTTGATGAAAGCTGTTATGGCTGTTTTCATTTCGTTGTCCAGTACTGCGGAATCTTCCGTTCCTAATGTCTGTGCCAACTGGCCAAGGTCAAGGCAGATATAGCGGTAATAAGTGGCAGAAGTGTATTCCAATGACCCCATATGGGATGACCCTTGCTCCTCTTCAGTCGGCATATCATCTAGCGCCGTGAAGAATTCAATCTCAGGGCTTGCCTTATGAGTGGAAATCGCATGGGAGAAACTGGCAGCAGCCTCAATGTTCATTTGCGGGGATGCTGCCACCATCCTGCCAAACAAAGCAATATCGAGTCCATCTACTGAGCGGGTTGAAACTGTCTTGGAAATCTTTGTCATGGCTTTGGTCAGTTCTTTTTCACTGACGTTGGCTTTCTGACCATCCTTTGATTCAAAAAATCCTTGTTCGGCAGCATAATCTGCAAACGCAGATGCTTCTCCTTCCGACACAAAAATCAAGGCATTGTCCGTTAAACACTTAGCCATCATCTCGCCAGTCTTCTGAGCCTGTTCTTCTGTTGCCCCCTTATCCAGACAGGCTTTTTGAATCATGGCGTCCAAGTGTTTTGTCCTGACAGCCAGTTTGACACCTTGCTCCTGAAGCCCCATGCGAACCTGCCGTTTCCAACACTGGGAACTGATGCGTGCACGCTGTACACCACCGACAATCGCTGTCTTTGGGCTACCCAAGTCATCCCGGTTCAGGCAGGTAACAGGGAAACTCTGGAGAATGTGGAATTCAACACGTGTTTTCAGAAATCGGTTTTCCATTTTCTATTTCCTTTAAAAATCCTAAAAATCATTTAATCGGTACAATCTGCAACAGCCCACAGCCAAATGCCCTGCCACGTCCGATACCTGACCGGAATGCTTTAATGAACAAGGTTCTGTCAGTGACCTCGAAACAACCTGATAGATGTGCTTGTGCCAAGGTAACTTTGCGGTTGTTCTTGGCAGTAAAGGTCAGTACTTCAACTTTATCGACCATCAAGCTCTCAGGGGCTGGTCTGATTCCCCAGTTCTTTTCCGCCCTCTGCAGGAACCAATTTGCAATAGCTTCCCGTCCCTTGACAGGTTTCAATGTTTGACTGGTGGAATCACGCGTTGTGGGATTGATGATGACATTGAACCGATATGCTTCTGCATTAAGGTACCAATCTTCAACCTTCTTAACGGATATACTGCTGTCATGCCACTCTTGCTGTTTTGGAAGACGGTCTGACAAAACGAGAAACTGCCGCCTTAATGTATTGCCCCCCAAGTCTGCATAACAGAAGTTGGAAGGGATAGATTTTTGTTTCTCCTCTTCAGTCCTGACATCATCGAAAAGACCATATATCAGCCGATGAACTGAATAAGGATCCTTGATAGACAAACGGTTCAAATCACGTCGGCCAACTTCGAGATAAGAGAGGTAATTCATAACGTTTTACCCTTCCGACCATAGAATTCACGAGTCCACTCGATTTTTATGCGCTCCTGCTGATTTTCCCAATGGAAATTCCATAACTGGCGAAGCAAACGGGAATAATCCAAATGGTTGCCAGGCAACCTACCGTCAATCAATTGCAGTATTGGTCTTAAAACCTGTAACAGTTCTTCAACACTGGAACAGGCAATCAGCCGCCTCAACCGTTGGGAGGCAGGCGAGTCTTCTTCAACGTTATTTGTGTCACCCTTAAAAGCATCGGCAAGAGCCTGACCCAATGACAGGGTGCCGTTTCCTGCAGCATCAGACTTGGCTATGGCTGCAGCAATCAATGCGGCACTCTGACGTTCATCTTCATATTCCAGATTGATACGGTGACTCAAGAGAAATTCCCAACTCTGATATGCCATTGAAGGTATGTCAGCCCTTTTCAGCTTCGCTTTCAAACCATTGTTTGCTTTCGCCAGAAAAACACTGTTGACGAAATAGGCTTCCTTGGTTATTTCCTGTTTTTCCATCTCATTTGCCTTTCAGTAAATATCCAGGGCGGTTTTTTACCCATGCCGCCATCTGTCTTGCAGTTCCTCTTGGACAAATGGCATCGTATGCATCACAAGCCATCCGGTAGAATTTCCGGTGCAATAATTCTATGCCGCCGCTTTCTGTATCAGAATCCTTGTCAGAGGCTGATGTATCCTCAAAACAGGTATCAACCAGTTCCTGACTGTATTTTTCACAGTTTTCCCAGTAAGTCCTGATAGCAACTTTTATAGCTTCTTCTGTTGAACCCCTATCTTTTTTAAGTGATTTGCTATAACCAGCAACACATGCAAAAAGTTGTTTCGACCGCTTATCCAGATGTTCCATTTCTGACTTTAGCTTGATGAGCCAGATTTCCGAAAGGTCTTCCATATCCAAGGAAAGGATAGATTCAACATAATCATCGGTACCTTTTAGAAATTGTTTTCCAGTTCCAGGACTGACCCGCAAGCCTCCGCTCCATATTTCAAGAGGGAGATTTTTACTATGCTGTTTAAGGGTATTGATATGGGTGAACAAGCACATTCTGGATTGCAGACATTCGAACTCATTCTTGTCATCACTGAACCGCAGTAACGAAGTCAGTTCCCTCCAAGGTTTCTTTTCAGGATTCGTCCATAAAGCTTGGAAACCATCCTTTGCCTGTTTCAGTGCGCAAGTCAGGTCTGCGTGACCCTCTTTATAGGAAGGATAAGCAATTCCTTCGGAACAATGGATTTCTGCGCCTTTGACAAGACAGAAACGACCTAAAGGAACCAACCTGCCCAATAAGCTTCCTTTCAATTGCCTCGCAATCTCATCGTCCTCTCCTGATGGCATGCTTTCCCATGGTGCCCTGCCAAGCCCAACAGGGAATCGTGCCTGAAGTTTTTCTTGTTTCAAGGCTGCCAATGTCCAAAGATTCAACCAAAGTGTCTTCCAAATGGAATTACTCTGCATCCAGGTATGAAGATAACCCAAATAACCAAGACCTGGGCTTGTTGCCCCTGCACTAGGCTTTCCTTTGTCATTGAACTTGCCTGAATATCCAGATGACAGGACAACAGTGTTATCTAATTTCCCCGTAAATCCAAAATTGACTATCATCAGAAGCAATAAAGCACGGTCTGCGTCAGTCAGGGCTCTCTCACGGGAATGGTCGAACAACACAGTGGTATTGCCCATATTGATTTCCGGATTCAACGACTGGATCGGGAATGTTTTAGCGGCAGCTATTGCGGGTAGCTGCAAGAATGGCTTATCGCCATAGAGATTGAAAGATCCTTTCCATTTTCCCAAGTACTCTTTGGCCGCCGAAGCAAGTCCTTCTGGCTGTAATGCCAGCCAGTCTTTTTCATCCTTGGGGGTGGAGGCTGCTTGCGATATGGCAAGCAATAGTTTGAATAATGCAATCTTTTCCAAGGGGCTCCCTCCGAGACCAACGATATCTTTCTCGGAAAAAATCTCCCACAGACTTTTCCTTGAATCGCCGATAACGGGAATCCAAGGTTCATCGATTAAAGAAAAGCCCATATTCATTCCCCTTTGAGTATCTGAAATCCAATAAAGCCTTCCGTTTTTCCATAATGATAAGCAAAGCGTGACATTGCATCGGAGGAATGGATTTTTTTCAACTTTCCATTTTTGTCCATTAGCATAATCCGTATTCCTGATTGACTGTCATCTGCATCACCAAGGTAAAGATACCGATCAAGATGGAACACGTTGCTGTAATAACCTGGATCAGCAGGAGGAAGTCCTTTCGTCTTTGGGACCTGCAGGATTTCTTTTTCCAACCTGACCGAAAGACGTCTGATTACTGTACGGGACGTCGCTGTTGACCAAGGCAATTCAATCTGTTCGTCATCCAAAGTTTCCATCACCGTTTTCTTTTGGCTATCCTGCCCGACTGTGAAGAGTTTCTTCAGTAGAAGGACGTCTATGCTGTCATCGCCAAGTCTTGTCGGTATGTGCCCCTCAGTAACCGCCCCAATCATAGCCAGCTGACGTTGCTGTTCTGTCCCTTTCCGTCTTCCATTGCCTTGAGTCATCTGACGTTTCGCCAGTGCAAAAACTCCTGTTTCTTCCCGGTCCTGATAAGTTGTCTCTAGCAATGGGCGGATATCTTCCGGCATATTCAACTGCGCACCATGATCCTTGAACGCTTCCAACGTCCGCAAAAGGACATAAGGAAAATAAACATTGAAAGTTCCAGAAAAAGCCTGAGGAATGGAAGCCATCACATCCTCTACCGGTTTGTTAGGTATCAGAATGCAGGCTTGCCTGCTGGAGAAGTCAGGTCTTACCGTATCTTTATGCCGCCAGAGACGCCCTATGCGTTGCAAGAGCATATCTGTTGGCGCCAATCTTGAAACCAAGAAATCTGCATCAATGTCTAGGGACTGTTCCAGAACCTGTGTACCAACCAGAATCCGACCATGTTTCTGCCTGAGTGGCTTTCCTTCTTTGCCATAAATTGCAACCCAATAGTCTTCCTGCTCGCGCCTATGTCGAGGCAGGAACCGGGAATGCAATAAACCGATTTCAATACCAGAACCATCCAGACAATCCACAAACGCTTGATACTTGTCCTGCGCTTCACGAACGGTATTCTCTATCCATAGTACCTGTTCCCCACCTCTTGCTCGATCAATTGCTTCTGCCAAAACAGCTGTCTCATCCGTTTCCAAGCGGATTGATGTGGAACTTTGCTCAACACCTGAAACAGGTGATTCAGTCAATGGCTTTGAAAAAGGTTGGCTGCTTATCAAGGGATAGGCATCCGAAACATCAATAGAAGACTTGTTTTCAAAACCAAACAATTCAATCCGTCTGCTTTTTGTCAGGGTTGCACTGAGGATAATGACCGTGCACTGCAGTTGACTGAGCTTTTCAACCAACCGTTGCAAAAGCGTTCCTGTATAAAGGTCATATGAATGGACTTCATCCAAAATAACCACTTTGCCCGCAAGCCCAGCCAATCCAACAAGGCATGAACGGTTCAGCATTACTGAAAAAAGAGCCTGATCAATTGTCCCAACACCAAAAGGGGCAAGTATCTTCCGCTTGCCAACACTGAACCATTCCTGTCCGGGCCCTGCATCACCACCAAGGTCTGCTTCCTCAAGATGCCTTGAGCCAACTAATAATTGGGTCTTCCATATATCATCATCCGCAATAATTTTCTGAAGGAACTCATCAAACCGTGTCCGCATCTTCTGGGAAGTTACGCAGGTAGGCAGCGCAAAATACACCCCTCGAGCTTTTTCCTCTGACAATACCTTATAAGCTGCATACAATGCTGCTTCTGTTTTTCCCATTCCCATTGGGGCTTCAAGGATATAGATACCAGGACCATTCACTGAGTCAATCAGCCTTATCTGAGCAGGTCTTGGAGCAAATCCAAAAACTGATTGAAAATCCAATCCCTTAACAATTTTCGGTTTATGGAAACCGGCATTGGCAACAGCTTGATCAATCAATGGTTGCCAAGGAACGGAAGGGTTATCAAAACATTGCCCCGAGCCAATCCAATCAGCAACTGTCAATAAACCACCGCCGACGCGTATTTTCCATTCATCAGTAATCGCATCAAAGGCCTTCCCATGAAACTGTTCATGCAAAGCAACGAACAAATCTCGCCGTGCCTTAGCCCACTGAATGCCGCCCAAAGCCTTGTTATCCGCAAAACACTGGACATCACGCGTCATATTTCCATGATGAGCGCCAACAACCCAGGCAAAAGCTTCCGGGATGTGCTCTAAAAGCATCGCCAGACGTGAAGCACCTGCGTGCCACCCATAACTGGCTTCAAGAATACTATCACCCTCATCCAACTTAGCTCCCACTAGAGCCAGTGCAATTTTCTTTTGGAAAAGTGGCGAAACTTTGCCAATATCATGCAGAGCAGCCAATAAAGGCAAGTTATAGGGAAATAACTGCTTTGCTACTCCAAAAGGCCATAAGACATCAAGCATGGCCTCAGCCACACGACCGACAATCTGGCAATGATCAAAGACCGTTCGACCAAACAGAATCTGACCATCTGATGAAATCCATGTTTTGGCAATACACGTTTTCCAGTCGACTTCCCCCACATCTGATGGTTCAGACTCTGACTGTAACATTTGCTTTTTACGGGGTCTTATCATGTTCAGGTCCTGGGGTTCTGATTTGTACTGCTATGCAATACTCTATTCTGAAATTGTAACTAACTATAAATATGCATTCATGACATCACCAACAAAAAACCGCCATTCAAGGTATCTGAAGGCCTTGGGCATCGTCCCGTGATACTTCCATCCCAATTTCTGACGGGGCTACCATACACCCGTTCAATGATGATTTGAGCCGCCATGACAGAGAAATGGGTTGCACATCTTGATAAGATTATGAGGGTCCATACCCCATCTTGGCACATGGCCTACATCCTGTTGACACAAGATAGCAACGCACTCCTGAAGTTCTGCCAAGACAGTAATGACGAAACAGGCCGAGAATTAACAGAAATTGCCTAAAAAAATAGGCAATCCAAGTGACAATGGTACATACCCACACCAACAAAAAGGAAGAGGGGTTACACAGCGAAAAATGTGCCCCCTCTCCGGTTTTCAATACTAAAACAGGAAATCAACTGAACAATTCTGGCATGATTTTTGCTTCCACCTGCATCCCCTCCCCCTAAAAATTCACTTTCGTAGCAAATTTAAGGGGACGGACGGTCAATAATTGACTTTCGTATTCTACTTTTTTATACCCCCCCATCCCCTACAAGGATAGGACAAGCGGCTGCATATTGGGTATGCATCAAATATGAATGATGACATGCGACGCTACATCATGGACAATGCAGACGTAGTACCTACAACACGGAGACAGATTATGAAAAAGATATTGTTAGCGACATGTTTCGCCCTGTTTCTAGCAGGATGTGCAAACACAAGGCCAAGTGATGACTCTGCCTACCAGGCCGCTGTCAGCGCAGTCACTCAAAACGAAAAAGTCATTTTTAACAACCGTGGTGTCTGGTATCCGAACCAATCAAAAATTGTCATCCGCCCAGTCTTTGCAATGCCACCAATGCTTGATGGCAATCTAACAATTACAGACAAAGCGGTTTATTTCATGGAATGGGACGATAATTCAAAGGAATACAACATCGTTTACAAACAGTCTTTACAAGACATCCAACGGGTTAAGACTGAAAAGTTTGGCTTAGGAATCAGACTTTTCATTCAGTCAAAAACTACATGGGATGGGTTTTCAGGCCCCGACATTGATAAAGCATATCAACACCTGAAATCCGTTACCCATGGTACTGCCAATGAGTAAACGTACCCCAACTATTAAAGCGCAAGGCCTGCAAGCCCCTGAAAAATCGCGCCCATGCCTAAAGCTAAAGCCAGCCATGGGCGTAGCCACGCCTGCCTGACTGCTAAGGCCGCCTGACTACCAGCCGTTCATAATCCCGAGTCGTCTTGGGTGTGTATGCCATGCCTTGGCGTGTAAGCCTTGGCCTGGCCTTGGGAATCGACTTCCCTTGGATAGTGAAATTGATGTTCATCCCAAAAATGTCCTAATTGAATGTATGCCAAGAATGAGATGGATGTATTGCACCATGTGTGTGGGAGCTCCGCCATCTCCGCCAACTCCGCCATGTTTTTGAGTGGGTGAACATTGGCGGAGCTATTGGCGGTCTTGTAACTCCGCCAAAAATTCTCCACACAATATCTTGGCGGTCTTGGCGGCTTTGGCGGAGAAACGGTCACAGCAGATACCATTTATAAGTTCGTCCTGTATCTTTTTTGATTAGCAGTTCGTCTTTCTCTTTCATTTCACTTACGGCTCGTTCAATGGTACGCCATGCATAACCTGCCCCTTCAGATTCAGCTTTTACTTGGTCTGTTGTTAATGGCGCATCATGCAAGATTCCTCGCAAAAACCCCATTGCTTGCTCATGTTGTGACATTCCATCAGACGAAACATCTTTTATCAGAGACTTGGCATCACCCTGCACCTGTCCGATAAAGTCAATCTTCGGTACGGTATTCCCATCCGGGGTCTGTTCGAATTGATAAGAAAAATCGTACCCAACACAATCATCAGTAAGATTGGTCTTCATAATCACCAACCGCCTGTTGTCGGTCTGCTTATCCCGAAACAGCCCTAATGTCATTCGTGCAACCGCTGACCACGCTTGAGAACCAAGAAGACGGTCTTGAGGACTGCTTGCCATCCCACTGCCTTTAGTGAAATGAGTGATACCAACAATGGCGATATTCAACCGCTCGGCCATTTCCTTGAGTGGCTCAAGATATTGCCTGACCCTGTTGGCTTGATTCATGTCACCTGTTATGCCTGAAGTAATTGGATCTATAACCAACAGCCGGTAAGGACAAGCCTCTGTATTGCGCTCTTTGATGCTGAGCTCCAATTTCGTGAGATGTTCCTCGAAATTGAATAGCTGCCTTTCACCTTCACCACTCCAAACTTTATTATTGATGAAATGGACAAGCCCTTCTTTTGCCCCGAATGCCCGTAGCCGTGGTGCAACTGAATATTCTAGAGATTCTTCAGGACTCCAGATAATCACCCGTCCCCACGGTACCGGCTGACCATTAAAAGTAGAATCCTTTTTTGTCACCAAGGACGGTAAATAACCGCCAAATAAATTGGATTTACCAATACCAGATTCACCGCCGGCCGTTGTATACATTCCCAAAGGTATTACATTAGGTATCAGCCATTGAACCGCTTTAGACTTGACGTTAAACAATGGGATAAACCCAACAGGCGCCGACTCACTTGCCTTGCATAATGCCAGTATTCGGGTCTTGACTGCCTTCTGTTCGGGCGTTTCGGTTATAATCTCATTTGATTGGTTTATTCTTGTTACCCCTGATTTGTTCTCAGGGGTTTCTTTTTCTGTAATCATATAACCCCCAATTCATGCATAAACGGTATTACGACCTGGGAATATTCTTCCTGAGTAATGCCTAGTTCTGATAATGCTTGCTGGGTGGCCACGCCGTTGGTTTCATTAAACTGATTGACTGCCCCATCAATCATCCACGGTTGGAAATATACTGAGATTTGCATCATATCTGCCCCCATCATGCTGCGTTGCGTTCTGCGGATACCTTGTCCAAGTATTCTTGGATGTCGGATTCCAGCCAGCGAGATGCCTTGGAACCAATCTTGATTGGTTTCGGGAACAGCCCCTTTTGGATCAGCCTATACAGTGTCGGGGAAGAGATTCCCAACGCAAACAGAACTTCGTGCTTGTTGACGGCTCGGGGTTTCTGAGTAGGCGTATTGTCGACCTGAGAATGGTCAACAGGAAATTGGATTATGTTAGCCATACTAACCTCCTTGATATTTAGAGATTATTAAAACCCTACTGCGCTTAACTGAGCAACAGTAGGAACATGGCTAAACTTTGATGGTTTTTTACTGTTTCATGGACTAGTTTTACACTCTTTACAGTTTACAGTTAGTTTACAGTTTAATAATTCTCTCTTGTGCTCTCTACATCTTCTATTTGTGGAAGCAGTTTATTGCACGTTGTATGAGAAACTTTGTTTTCTTTACCGTATATATACCCTGTCTCTTCAGATAGTTTTCGTGATGATATTTTCTCGTTTTTTGCTAGCAGTGAATCGTAAGCTGATTTAACTTTAGCTGTGACATCTACTGAGGCTGTTGTATATTTATTTCCTTCATCCTCAATTTCTTCAGATCCAACATCTCCACTCTGTTGGCCTGTAGAATCGGATTCTCCCTTAAACAATTCTTTTAATAATGCAATGTCATCTCTCGATAACCATATATATTTTGCAAGCTCTTTGCTCTGTATTCGATAGATTGGAATCGCTAAAGGCCGGTATACACGTCCATTAACTGTATTAACAAAACGTTTCACCTCTAGGCATTCTTTACCATTCTTATCGGTTATTGAATAAGTAAATTCTATTTTCTGATTCTCTAAGTCATCAGCCGCATAACCAAAGTAAAGGCTGATTTTGTTTTCCTTGGCTAGACGAATAATCTGCAATCTACTTAAACCAGACTGCTTGACTGCATCCTTCAAATTTACTGGATCAAAGCTATGCTCTGTCATGATGTGTCCTGCATCATTGCGTCCAATGGTGGGTGCAGAGGGCAACAGGTTGGACCTTCCTGCGTTCTCCGGCCAAAGATAGCCCCCTGCATTTAAAACGATTCTAAGCCGCTTTCCCGACCGCCTCCAAGGATTCTTCAGTGTTGGTGGTATCTGCCTTCAGCTGATCTAGGTAATCAGCCCATGCCTGTAACATCTCCCTCCGCTCGGTCATGTAATCAGAACGGTGGTACGCTTGATTTGTCAAGCCTTGTTCCAGATGAGCTAACTGACGCTCAATAGCCAGGCGGTTGAACCCTTGCTCATCCATCCAAGACGCCGCCAATGCCCTGAAGCCGTGGACAGTCATTTTTCGGTTGAACCCCATCCGGGTTAACATACCATTCAATGCCGTACTGCCTAGCGGGGAATCATCATGATACGTTCCAGTAGCGAATACATACTTTTTTTGCCCCGTGACTGCCCATAGCTGACGCAACAGCATCATGGCCTGCCTAGGAAGTGGGATAACGTGTTCACGTCGTTTTTTCATGTTTTCAGCGGGAATTGTCCAAGTTCCTGCCTGAAAATCAATATGAGACCATTCAGCCGTACACAGTTCCATCTTTCTTGGAAACAGCATCAGCATCAGCACCATTGCTGTCCTAGCTTGAATGGTGCAGATGTCATTCTCTATGGCCTTCATCAGGTTGGGCAGTTCCTCCAGTGGGATTGTCTTACGACTTCTGATTCTGTGTCGCTTCAGGTCTTCGGATGGGATTATCGAGGCCGCTGGATTAGTGGTACATTTTTCTGTCCTGAGAGCATATGCGAAAATCTTGGATAAGATGTTCCTGCATAGATGGCATGTTGTCACTGCCCGGACTTCAATACCCCTTAGTAACTCCAGTACATCAGCGACAGAAATTTCACTGACTGGGCGACTGCCCAACACTGGGAACACGTCCTTTTCTAGGATGCGTTTAAGGGTTTTCAGTGTGATTGGTGTCACCTTGTCTGCCCGAAGATGCAACCATTCCTGAGCAACGGTCTCCAGCGTGTTCTTAGATGCGGCTTCCTGTTGCTCGGCAACCTTACGGGGGTCTTCACCTATGGATATCATTGCCCTGAGCCGCTCACGCTCATTGCGTGCCTGGCTTAAGGTCATTGTTGGAAATTCGCCCAACGTAAGCAGAACCTGAGTGCCATTCTTCAGCTTTGATTTGAACCGCCATACCTTTCGGGTTTTCATTGCTTCCAGATACAGGCCACGGCCATCTACCAGCTTTGTCCTGTCTCCAGTCTTCAGCGACTCGCATTGTCTGGCACTTAAGGCGTTGACTTTCCACTTAGAGCCACTGTTCGTATCGTCTGACATGGGTATAAACTCCTATGTGATGTTGCTGTATATCCACTTCTGTATACATTTTTGACATGAAATTATACCTTATTGACGCTAGCTGTGTGAGTCTGTATGATTGCCCAATTCCCTTTTATCACCTAAGAGTAATATACGAAAAAGAGATGTTTTGATTCTATTTGAGATTTATGGAAATTTAGAATGTATTGTTTCGGATAACGTGCATTGTACAACAAGGCAATGCTTTTTTCGCCTGGAATGATGCGCCCGATATAATAGGCGCATTGCAGACCACCCCGAGAGGTTCCCGATGGAAAAACCCTTGATCCACTTTGTGCACGGTAAAGAAAGCGGTCCTTGGGGCAGCAAGATCCTCGCACTTGCCGCCATTGCCCGTGAGATGGGCTACGACGTAGAAAGCCTAGACTATTCCAGCACGTTCGATCCCGCAAAGCGTGTTGAAACGCTCGTTGCCTCCTGCGAAAAACGTCCACCAGACCTCCTTGCTGGCTCCAGCATGGGCGGCTGGGTCGCCTTGGAAACCAGTGCCCACCTGAGCCAAATCCCAGACCAACACTTAAAAGGCCTTTTCCTGATGGCCCCTGCCATCGGCATCCCGGGATACCCGCCTTTCCAAGTCGGTGTGGATGGCAGCAACATCGACATTGTCCACGGCTGGCACGATAGCCTGATCCCTTATACCAATGCAGTCACCTTTGCCCATGAAAAACGCTGTGCGCTACACCTTCTGGACGACGAACACCGCTTGAAGAACTCGATTGACCGCTTGGGTCAGATTTTCAAGGCATTCCTGGAGCGGATGCGTTAAGGCACTTCCATGCATGACATCTGGAACCCGTGGCACGGCTGCACCAAGGTAAGCGAAGGATGCAGGCACTGCTACATGTATTTTTTAGACCGGCAGCGCGGTATCGATCCCGCGAAGGTTTTCAGGACTGGGGCGGGATTCACCTATCCGCTGAAAAAACGCCGGGACGGTTCCTACGTCGTCAAATCCGGCGAGACGCTGCGCGTCTGCATGACGTCGGACTTTTTCATTGAAGAAGCTGACCCTTGGCGTGAGGAAGCCTGGCGGATCATCTCACTGCGCCCCGACGTCACGTTCTATCTCTTGACCAAGCGTCCCGAGCGTGTCGCCGCCTGCCTGCCAAGGAACTGGGGCGACGGCTGGGAAAACATCTTTTTCAACGTCACCTGCGAGAACCAGAAACGCGCTGATGAACGGCTGCCACTGTTATTGGAACTCCCCTTCCGGCACAAGGGCTTCATGGCCGCGCCGCTCCTGGGTGCTATCGACGCATCCCAATACCTGGCAACCGGCCAGATTGAGCGGGTGCTCTGCGGTGGGGAAAACTATGACGGCGCAAGGCCGTGCCACTTCGAATGGGTGCAGGACTTATCACGCCAATGCCGGGAGCACGATGTCACGTTCTGCTTCATCGAAACAGGCACAAAATTCGTCAAGGACGGTAGGACCTATACGATGCCGGACAAGCGCTTACAGAGCGTGATGGCGTTCAAGTCCAAGACGTCTTACGAGGGCAAACCCATCCAGATGAATCTGCATGACAGCCTGGGACTGCCGATCCCTGAAGAGGTGCTACATAAGCGCTGGTACCGGGAAAGCTGCCGGGAATGCGGCAGCAAGATGGTCTGCAACGGCTGCAGCAACTGCGGCCTTTGCGATTAGAAACCTTCGTCGCGTTTCAGGTTTTCCCCATGGTCGTCCGGGGATCCCTCGTCAATGGTTCCATCAGAACGCATCGCCAGGCGCTCGAAGAGGGTCTTAGGACCGTCCTGCTTGGGAATCGGTCGCGACGTCATATAAAAGACGCCAAAGATGGTGGCAAGACAGATTGCCCAGACAGTGATCAGGTCACCGATGGAAGGCTCCACCCCATTAGGGGAGGCCAGAAACGTCATCGCAGACGAATGGAGTACGAAGTACGCGGGGAAGAGCCCCACAAAAAATCCCAATATATGGGACATGATGCGGCGCGATCCCTTTTTCTGGTTGTAGACGTAGACACGCCACCATGCAATCAGCCATACCAGGGCAGACCCGATAAGAATTGCAATAATCATGCGGCAACGTCCTTCTTCGTATTCTTATTCTGACAGGAAACCTTAGGTCTCAACACAAGGCCTGCTGGCAGACTCCACCAGCAGGCGTGCGTATCAACTGGACTTAGAACTTGACCTTATCCGGGTGCAGGCACATACCACCGCAGTCGGTCAATGCATCAATGACAGCCGTATCTTCTGGCGACAGGCTGAAGTTGAAGACATCGATGTTCTGCAGAATGCGCGATGGGGTCACCGATTTGACCAACGGCAACAGCCCCTTGTCCAAGACCCAACGCAGGCAGACCTGGGCAGGCGTTCTACCAAGGCGTGCCGCAATATCCATGATTGTCTGGTCGGTCAACGCATCACCCCTGCCCAATGGGCTCCATGCTTCAACTTGGATGCCTTTTTCCTTACAGAACTTGACCGCTTCGACCTGCTGGTAACCAGGATGGACTTCAATCTGGTTGACAGCTGGTACGACTTCACAGGCATCCAACAATGGCTGCAGGTGGTGCGGCATGAAGTTGCTGACCCCGATAGCACGGATGCGTCCATCTTTGTAGAGTTTTTCCATCGCACGCCATGTATCAAGGTTGATCTGCTTCCAGGTATCCGGGAACTGCGTTTCAATCGCTGGCCAATGGATCAAGTACAGGTCCAGGTAATCCATCTGCAGATTTTGGAGCGTCCTGTCGAAAGCACGCATCGTGTTGTCGTAACCACGCTTGGTATTCCAGAGTTTGCTGGTCACAAAAAACTTATCACGTGAAATGCCGCTTTCACGGATGGCCTTACCGACACTTTCTTCATTACGGTAAGCGGCTGCCGTATCGATATGCGTGTATCCAGCCTGGGTAATGGCATAGAGGATGGCATCGACGCCCGATGTGTCATTCGGGGTTTCCCATGTCCCAAAACCAATAACCGGAATCTTGACCCCATTGTTTAATGTGTATGTCTGCATGTTTTATCCTTGATGGTTGCCTGAAGTGGCAGGTTTTTTTTGCACCTTTGCGATTTTACCTGAAAGCAGCCTCCTCAAGCGGGTGTTTTGCGCCCCTTTTTCGGTTGCTTGCCTGAAGCGATACGCGATTTGGCTTCTTTATGGCCTTTAGATGCCGCATCTTCCCACAGTTTCTGCGCACGCTTGAGATCCTTTTCAATCCCGTCGCCCATGTAATACATCATCCCCAACTGGTACATTGCATCCGCACTGCCTTTCGCTATCGCCCTATTGAAAAGCGCCCTGGCTTCACTCCCATCACGTTTGACAATCTCACCATCGCGGTACCAGCCAGCAAGGCGGATCAAAGCCTTCTCGTCACCCTGCTCTGCTGCCTTACGGATCCATTGGATGGCAGCCTTATCATCCTTTCTCACGCCTTCACCAGAAAAGTAGAGTTCCGCCAATCGCCGTTGTGATTCAGCAAAACCCTTTTCTGCTGCCTCACGCCAGTAGCCAACTGCCTTGCGGGGATTGGGATTGACATCGTACCCATAGAAATAGGTAATCCCTAAGGCATTGATGGCTTCAGCCAACCCCTGTTTGGCGGCCTTCCTTAAGAGGGTAAGCGGCTTTTCACGCCCCATATGCGGATTGTCACGCAACAGGAAACTCAACGCATATTGTGAATAGGCATCCCCCTGCTTGGCCGACTTGCGGTACCAACGGGCTGCATCCCAAAGCGAGCGCTTAACACCTGTCCCAGATTCATACGCACGACCTAAAAAGTATTGTGCAACTGGATGCCCCCCACGCGCTGCGGCCACAAGCCAACGGGTCGCCTTTTTCTGGTCAGGCTTGACACCAAGCCCTTTGGTATACGCCGAATACAGGCTGAACTGTGCATCCAACAATCCCTGCTTGGCCGCCATATGCGCCCACGCCGCGGCACGCAGAGCATTCCTGGGAACACCTTCGCCCCGGTACGTCATGACGGCCATACAGTACTGGGCGTCTGCATCGCCACCCATGGCCGCCTTCCTGTAATATCTGGCCGCCTTTTCCAAGTCGACTTCGACACCTTCACCAGTCACATAAAGCCGACCCAAGCAATACTGCGCCCGTGTATGGCCACCTGCTGCAGCTTTTTCCCACCAGAAGCGGGCCTTGTCATAATCCGGTTCAACACCTTCACCTAGGATATAGGCCCGTCCAACATAAAACTGCGAGGACGTGTGGCCGAGCTCTGCGGCACGCAGCCACCACTTGAAAGCAGCTTTCACGTCCTTTTCCATGTGTTTGCCAGTATAAGCTGCCGTACCTAAGACAGCCTGTGCTTCCACATGATCCTGTTTGGCTGCTTCCTTAAACCACCGGAAGGCATTCTCTGGGCTGAAGGGTACCAAATCCCCCCGCATGTAGAGGTCAGCCAACACATACTGGGATGTGGCATGCCCGTGTTCCGCAGCACGCCTTATCCACTTTAAGCCCTCCTGTTCATTCTTTTCGATACCATAGCCTTCGATATACGCAGCACCTAAACTGTATTGGCCATCCAAGTCCCCGTTTTCAGCAGCCTTCCTGAACCAGAATGTCGACTGGAAGGGGTCTTCTTCAACCCCTTCACCCATGTTGTAGGCCATACCCAACGAAAACTGCGCAGGCACATGGCCATCTGCTGCCGCCAAAAGCCACCAGTGAACAGCCTGTTTCGTATCAGCCTTCGTCCCCTTGCCAAGTGCCAAAGCACAGCCCAACTGGAACTGTGCCTCGGTATGTCCCTGCTCAGCCGCTTTGCGCCACCAGACAACGGCAGCGACATCATCCTGCGGTACGCCACCAGTTCCGGTATGGTAGATTTCACCCAAAGCCGCCTGACCAGGTGCAAAATTCTTCTGAGCCGCCAACGTATACCAATAAACTGCTGTGCGTGGGTTCTTTTCAACGCCCTTGCCGTGGATGAAGGCACACCCTAAGTTAAACTGGGCTGTGGGATTACCCTGGTCAGCCGCTTTCAGGTTCCAGTAAACAGCCCGCTCATCATTTTTCTCCGTACCAATCCCACCTTGGTAGGCAAACGCCAGCATTTCTTGGGCTTCTGCGTGCCCGGCGCCAGCTGCAACCAACAGGAACTTGAAAGCCTTGCGCTCATCAGCCTCAATCCCGACGCCGTCATACAACCGCATCGCGAGGTGGTACAAACCATTGGGATCATTGCCAAACGCCGCTTTCTGCCAGAGTTTGACCGCTTTAGTCGTATCGTGGGCAACGCCTTCCCCAATGAAATACGCTTCGCCCAAGCGGCTCACTGCCGGTAAGAAACCTTGGTCCGCCGCCTTCTGCAGCCAAGAGACACCTTCTTCCTTATTGACGACCATACCCCTGCCCGCCAGGCAAAGTAAGGCCAAAGCATACTGTGCCGGGGCGTACCCCTGTTGCGCTGCCAGCAAAAACCAGTCCGCCGCCACTTCAGGGTCTTCTTCCACACCCTTACTACCATCGCGGTACATCACACCCAAGTTGTATTGGGAAATGACAAGCCCATCCATGGCGGTTTTCTTCCACCAATCAACCGCCCGCAGCCTGTTTTTCTCTTTTTCCATGCACAGTCTCCTAAGCAATATTCTGATTGGTATTTTTCGGATAGACAAGCCCTCTTTCCCCCAACCGTAGCGGGAAAGAAAAAATCCCATTGTGTATACTTGCTTTCTTGCCAACGACGCTTATTTTTCCCATGCCAGAAACCAAAACACCTACCACACCACCATCCGGATGGGCACTGATGCCCTTTGCCGTACTGGCCGTGGTCTACCTGCTCTTTTCGCTGGTCATGGGCAGCCTCTCGAAAGTACCGATGACAACGGCCTTCATCGCCGCGTCAGCTGCCGCCCTCCTGATGAACCGCAAGGCGTCCCTCACCGACAAAACCGAAACCTTCGCACGCGGCATGGGCAGCCAGGACATCATGATCATGTGCCTGGTCTTCATCCTGGCAGGGACCTTCACAGCATCTGCCAAAGCTGCAGGTGGTGTGGATGCCGCCGTCAACATCACGCTGCACCTGATACCCACCGAATACCTGATCGCCGGCCTTTTCGGGGTATCCGCCTTGATTTCGCTGGCAGTGGGCACCTCCTGCGGCACGATTGCCGCCATCGTCCCGATTGCCGCCTCTTTAGCACAGGCAGTCCATGCCGACCTGCCCCTGGCTGTGGGCGCTGCCGTGGGTGGTGCGATGTTCGGTGACAACCTCTCCATCATCTCAGACACGACGATTGCCGCAACCCGCACACAGGGCGCTTCCATGCGCGACAAGATGATCGGCAACCTCAAAATCGTGGTCATCCCAGCTTTGGCCTGCCTGGTGCTTTACCTGCTGCCCGCCTTCTCTGCCGGTACAATCCCTCCGGAACTTGCCCCCATTGGCATGGACGATATCCTGAAAACCATGCCTTACATACTCCTGTTAATCTTGGGTACTTTAGGCATCAATGTGATGGTGCTCCTTTTGGCTGGTACCGTTTTGAACACTGCGATTGGCATTTCCCTGGACATTGTCGATGGCGCTGCCGCGCTGACATCCTTGGGACAGGGTGCAATCAGCATGGCGGAAACGCTGATTGTTGCACTCTTGGCGGGAGGCCTCCTGGCACTCACCCGTTTTAATGGGGGGATCGACTTCCTGCTTGAACACGCGAGCCGCTGGGTCAAAGGGCAACGCTCCTGTGAAGCAGCGCTCTGCTTCCTAGCAGGTGCCATCAACCTTTTCACAGCCAACAACACCGTTGCCATCATTACCGCTGGTCCCGTAGCCAAGGAAATGGCACAGTGCCAACACATCACCCCGCAACGCGCGGCGTGCCTCCTGGATACCACCTCCTGTATCGTACAAGGCATGATCCCGTATGGCGCCCAGATCCTGATTGCCGCCAGCCTGACGGCCTCCCTTGGGCTGAGTCCCATCGACATCATCACGGGACTCTTTTATCCACCGTTGATGGCCTTGGGATTGGCAGCATCCATCCTTCTTAAACGCCAGACGGACACCGCGCCTGTTGTGCGGTAAGATGGCGCAACTTGTCATGATTTGGGAGATGCGATGTATTTCCAGTATGGGGAGACCGAAACCGAGTACCTCAAGGCCAAGGACAAAAAACTGGGCGACATCATTGAGCGGCTCGGGCACGTCAAACGCACCGTGCATCCCGATATCTTTGCGTCACTCGTAAACAGCATCGTTGCCCAACAGATTTCCGGCAAAGCCGCTGAGACAGTCTGGGCAAGGTTGATGGCTCAGGTCGGCACGATAGATGCGCCCCATATCCTCGCTGCAGGCACCAATACGTTGCAAAGTTGCGGCATGTCCTTTAAAAAAGCAGAGAACATCGTCGATCTTGCCGCTAAAGTCAATTCAGGCACCTTTGACTTGGAAGCCATTAAACAGATGCCTGATACAGAGGCCATCAAAGCCCTCTCATCACTTAAAGGCATCGGCATCTGGACAGCTGAAATGATGCTCCTTTTCTGCCTGGAACGTCCGGACATCCTAAGCTTTGGCGACTTTGGCATCCAAAAAGGGCTCAGGATGGTCTACCACCACCGAAAAATCGACCGGAAACTGTTTGAAAAATACCGGCGCCGCTACAGCCCCTATGGCAGTGTGGCCAGCCTCTACCTCTGGGCAGTGGCTGGTGGTGCAATTCCCGAGATGCGCGACTACGCACCTAAGTCGAAAAAATCCTAACACAACCTTGTCATGCCTTTTAGGCATTGAACTGCATAAAAACAAAGTATTTTTGTGTTTTTAGCATACACCCTATAATGCGGACACACCATCGGAAACGATGCCTGATGCAAACCAGCCCTAGGGAACGACCATGCACCTTTTCAAAAAAACCGCCTTGGCAGCAACACTGCTCTTTAGTTTGGCCAGTGCCAGCACATTGGCACATACCAAGCCGATAAAAAACAACCCGACTGACGGAGCCAAAATGATTGAAACGGAAAAACTGAACCTTACCAACGAATGGGACAAGACTTTCGCCAAAAGCGACAAGGTCACCCACAGCAAAGTCACCTTCGTAAACCGCTACGGCATCACCCTTGCAGCCGACATGTATGTCCCCAAGGGCGCAACAGGCAAGCTTCCTGCGATTGCAGTATCCGGCCCCTTTGGCGCAGTCAAGGAACAGTCGTCTGGCCTGTATGCCCAGGAAATGGCTGAACGTGGGTTCCTGACGATTGCATTCGACCCTTCCTATACGGGTGAGAGTGGCGGCAAGCCCCGCTATGTGGCATCACCTGACATCAACACCGAAGACTTTTCTGCGGCAGTGGACTTCTTGTCTATCCAGCCCAATGTGGATCCGGAACGCATCGGGATCATCGGTATCTGTGGCTGGGGCGGCATGGGCATCAACGCCGCTGCAATGGATACCCGCATCAAGGCCACCGTTGCCTCCACGATGTATGACATGAGCCGGGTAACTGCCAACGGGTACTTTGACCAGACAGACACCAATGCCCGTTACGAAGCCCGTAAGGCTTGGAACGCCCAACGGACAGCTGACTACAAAAACGGCACCTACAAGCTCGCTGGTGGCGTACCAGACACCTTGCCAAGTGATGCACCTTGGTTTGTCAAAGACTATTTCGACTACTACAAGACACCACGCGGCTATCACAAACGGTCGCTGAACTCCAACAACGGTTGGAATGTGACGTCATCCCTTTCGTTTGCCAATATGCCGATCCTCGCCTACAGCGGCGAAATCCGCAGTGCAGTCCTGATTATCCATGGCGAAAAGGCGCATTCCCGCTATTTCAGTGAAGATGCATTCAAGAAACTGAAAGGCGATAACAAAGAACTGATGATTATCCCGGGCGCTGTCCATACAGACCTGTATGACAAAAAAGATGTCATCCCGTTCGACAAGATGGAAAACTTCTTCAAGATGAACCTGAAATAGTCGACAGTCTCTAGGAAACGCTTTGGCAGGAACCGCTATTCCCGATACCTGCCGCGGATTTCCACCGTCTGTCCAACCTGGCAGGTCAGCCATGCCGCAATGGTATCGATGACCTGCCCAAACGACAGGCGGCCTTTTCCCCGGAATGCACATTCCCAGACGTGGCAGACCCGCCAGCCCATCACCGTCAAGGCTCGGGTCACGCGGGCGTCACGTGAACGGTTACACCTGAACTTGGCCTGCCACCAGTCGGTATTGGTAGATGGGATATGGAATATCGGACAGTGCGCATGCCCATGCCAGAAGCACCCGTTGATAAAAATCACTGCCTTGTACTTGGGCAGGACAATATCCGGCCTGCCAGGATAACGGCCGTCGTTAATCCGGTACCGGAAGCCCCGGGCAAACAAGGCTTTCCTTATCAAAACCTCAGGCTTGGTGTTCTTAGCCCGGATGTTTGACATCACACGGTGCCGCGCTTCTGGGGAAAAGGTATCTGCCATAAGGTGATTCTACCCCGACAGTCCCTCCCCGTCACAGCACCTCAGCAAGCCTAAAACTTGTGGTTGATACCAAACTGGACTCCGGTAACCGAATCACACAACGCCCCATTGGTGTTGTAGACCGAACCGACCGCATTGTTTTCACTATCGGTATAGGATGCGATGCCGTAGAGCGATGTCCGCTTGGACAGTGAATAAACGTAACCCAATGCATAGCGGTTCATGTTGCCGTTATAGTCGCCTTTGCTGCTCAAGTCACCCCGGTTGTATGAGAACTTGAACGTATGAGGACCGGTATCGTAAACAAGCCCGACAATCCAGTCCTTCTGGCGGATGGCATTGTCATCAATCTCCAGCACATCAGCGGCAGCCCGCTTAACCAACGTCCCCTGATACCCCGCAGTGAGCGTCAACCCTTCATAGGTATAGCCAAGCCCCGCATTCCAGAGCCACGACTTGTCTGAGTCCGCCAACCGGTCATAGTTGGCTGTGAGCCATAGCCCGCCGTTGGTATACTTCACGCCCGCACTGAACCCGTCATTGCCATAGCTGTGGTAGTACCCCTTTTCATGCGTGTCGTTGCCCACCGTATAGCTTGCCGACACGGAAAAGCCACCCATTTCCGGACTATCGTAGCGCAGGGTATTAGGCATCTGTTCGGAATAGAGTAGGTTGACGCCAGAGCCTGCAATCCCAACACTGAAGTAACTGAATGGGTCGACTGCACTGTAATTTTCAATAGCCAGGTTGTCCACACGCCCCAGCTTGACCGTACCTAGCGTATTATTGGCAAGACCAACATAGGCGGCTCCCTGCCATTCGGCACCATCACTACCTTGGAGCTTATCCAACGCATTGTTGTCCGAATACTTCGTGCCATCACTGCCGTTGAAACGCTGCTCCAGCCTGAAAACCGCCTGGGTCTCAGAGGACAGTGCTTCCGCCCCCTTAAAACCGATCAGGCTGTTTTCATTGTTACCCATCTCCGTGTCTGAACCGGTCTGTTTGATGATGCCGGTATCGACCTGTCCATAGATAGTGACATTCGTCTGTGCACAAGCACAACCCATCCCAATACCCAAAACCAAGACTGCCAAGCGCTTCTTTTCCATGTCATCCTCCTTTTTCCAAATGCCAAGTCCCTGTGAACACATCAGAAGTGCCACTTTCACAGACGAATAGCAAGCAAAAGACGTGCCAACATCAATGATTCCATATCAATCAACAAGTTATTGCTTCTCTCACGACATATGCACCCTGTCTAAAGTCCAAAATCCGCATCAGGATAGCGCTTAAATGTAGCCGTGCGCCATCATAGGGCATTGAGAACCATGAGTCGAAAAAGGCATCCCCAACAGGAGATGCCCTTTTGCAAGACTGGGGAAATGATATCGATCACATCGTATCAAAGAGGTCGTTGACCTGTTTCCAGACCTTTTCTTCGTTGACCTTAAAGACAATGCGTGCCTTCTGGGTACCATTAGGAGGAATACCACGGTAAGCAAGGGTTGAGCCATAATTCGGGCTGTAAACCGTGTTCACATCGACTGGCAACGTTTCTTCCTCTTCAATGATAGTTGGATCAATGACATAAGCGGCGCAGAGGACATCCCAGACGAAGGTGTTCCATTCAGGATTCTCCTTGAACTTCGGCATTGTCCAGTGGTTGGCAAACATCGTCTGGAAATGCGGGTCTTTCAGACGGGCTGCCAACGCATCATAGCGCTTCTTGGTGAACTTGATCTTTTCACAGGCATCCAGTGGGAAGATGACCTGTTCCTTGAATGGGGTACGCCAAGCAATCCGCGCTGCCTCAGGGTCAAACCAAATGTTGAACTCTGCCTGTGGCGTGACATTACCGTTCCAGAAGAAGGCGCCACCCATGTAAACGACGCGTTTAATCAGTGGGACAATGCTTGGATCCTTCTGAACAGCCGCTGCTAGGTTGTTGTAGGTACCGATTGCAACAATGGTCACTTCATGGGGATTGGCCTTGACCTGGCGGATGATGAAGTCAACAGCATTTTCCTTGCTCGGCTCCATCGTAGGCTCCGCATTATATGCAGCACGGTAAGCGTCCTTCCAAGATTTGGGTTGTGGGTAGCCAGCAGCACCATCATGGGTGTCAGGTCCCCGGCCAAACTGCGTCTTTTCATCCTGGATAGCTGCCATACGGCCTTCGCGGTGTACCGTGTTAACCCCCATCATGACAGGGATATCGGTACGCTTGATGCCTTCGAGCTGGCGGATGGCACTGGCAGTGCCTGTTTCAACCCAAGTATTACCAATGACTACGGCAACGCCCAGCAAGTCAACCTTCGGACTTTTTGCCAACATCAGCATGGCAACGCCATCATCGAAAAGATCCACCATATCAGCACTTAAGATGACCTTTTCTTTCGCTGGTGTTGCAGCAGAGGCAGGTGCGAGTGCCCCAAAGCAGAACACAACGACTGCCATCACGGAACAAAAGAATTTTTTCAAGATAGCCTCCTTCCATGAAAAGATAGCGGTTAAACTATAACAGACAAAAGGCTTAAATTCAGGAATTGGCATAAAAAAGCCGGTATCACCACCTGACTTCCAGCGAGGTTTTCCATGAAACGACTGCTTGCTTCCCTTTTCGCCCTTTCTATCCTTGGCACCCCCTTCTGTGCACAGGCTGATCCCAACTTCGACTATGACGCCTATAACGCAGCCATGAAACGCGGCATCCGCTCGGGTTTTGCGGGTTTCCCGCTAGGGGCTGAGCGCTATGCCACTTGGTACGATGCAGAAACGCTCCAGAAAGGCGAAAAGGTGCCTGCCCTGAAAAAAGGCGATAAGCTCACGCTTTACAAGTTTTCCGGCAAAATCGGTCAAGGGACGATAACCAGCGTCGAGAAAGACGCCCAAGACACCATCATGTATACCATCAAGGATCAGAACGGGAAGCAGTATGGGGTTGGCACACCAATCCTGGCGACTGACAGCCCGTTGGATGCGATGCCACGGCGTATGGAGAAACTCTCCAACAACAACCCGGTCTACCTCGACATTGTCCGCAAGATTCTCGAAAAGAAAGGGCTCAAAGGCGTCAAACCCAAGATCGTGCAACTCTTCAGGGGACAGCTCAGCATCACGGGACACGATTACAACGATATCGTCATTGTCGCGTCCAACATCCCGTCACAGCGTGGTGACGATGCCGCCTGGAACCCAGGCAGTGAATTCCCGAGCTATGGGGTCATGCCAGGCGCCAATCCCAAGAGCTATTCGCTCGTCATCGTCCGCCAGATTGAAAATGGCGTTGTCAAGGAACACATCCTAGATTCCTACATCTCCCTTAAGGGATCATCGCCTGAAAGAATCGACTGGCAGCCACCGCACATCCATAAGGTGGAAGCTTTCGCAGACTTGAACGCAGACGGCAACATGGAAATCATCCTGACCGACATAATGTATGAGGGCGTGGGCTACAACGTCTATTACCATGACAACAAAGGCTGGCGCTGCGTCATGTCCAATGGCTACGGCGCTTAAGTTAACAGGAGTCAACCATGAAAAAACCACTGTCTGCCGCTTTGCTTGTCCTGCCGCTGCTCTGCGGAACCAGCCATGCGGAACCAGCACAGCTGGATAAGGTTTTCACGCGGGAAAACATCAACGTCCCATTTGAGAAACTGGAACAGATAACCGGCAAACCAACGGCCATCAAAGACGAAGGCTCTGTGCGCCGCTACCAGATTGGCCAATGCGCCGTCACCGTCCACTCCTATGACGGTAAGAAGACCAGTTCCATTGAACTGGAAACCATCACCCCAGATTGCACCTTTGACCTCGCCAACCTCATCGATGTCCCCAAGGACACCCACGTCCATCAACTCACATTCGGCCGGTTCGCCCAAATTGCACATGACGATGGCATCAGTGCGGACTGCCTGGAAGGCTGTCCGGATGAAGAGACATCCGTTAGCATCAGCTGGCAGGCTCCTGAATCAGAAAAGTATCTGGAAATCATCACCCGTAACAACCTGACCTCCCCTGAGAGCAAGGCGGCGGCTACCAAATGGGTGACCTTCATGAAAGAGCAGGAAGGGGAACAGTACAAACCCAACAGTGTCGTCTGGACACTCAAACACACAAAGCAAGGCTTGGCCTATTTCCAAGACATCCCAATCTCCAGCATCCGTATCGGCTATTGCATGCTTGACTGCTGCCACGACGAAGGAGAGGAATAACCGTTCCAAAGGACAATCCATGAAACGCATACTCCCAGCCATCATCACACTCCCCTTCATCTGCGGCACGGCACAGGCAGACCCTGCGCTAGTGGGCAGAATCTTCACCCATGCCAACCTCAACGTCCCGTTTAAGAAACTTGAACGGCTGACAGGGAAACCGGTTGCCGTTGAACCCGGCAGGCGCCACTACCAAGTCGGCCAATGCCACATCCAGGCAGAAAACGCCGACGGCGACAACAAAACCGTCAACAACCTCAAACTGACGGTCACGCCTGACTGCACCTTTGACCTGAGCCAGCTCGTCAAGGCGCCGAAAGGCACCTATGCGCATGAGCTGACCTTCCTGAAGTTCGCACGCATCAAGCAAGTGGGAGCCATGGCGATTCCCTGCCTAGATTTATGCAGCGCACCTCATCCCTACGTCCATATGTCCTGGCAGGGAGGCGCAGATGAGGAATACCTGCAGATTGACATTGAGAAAGAAATCGACGATGCACAAAGCCGGGAAGCAGCCGACAAATGGATCCAGGATACAAAGCAGCTCGAAGGCGAAAAATACCATCCCAATGGCATTGCCTGGACCGATAAGCACTACCAACGGGGTTTGAGCTTTTTCAAGGACATCCCAATCTCAACCATCCAGATTGGCTACTGCTTCCTGGATGCCTGCAACCCATGATAAAACGATTACTGACACTTTCCATCCCCCTTTGCCTGATTGGGGGCATTGCACAAGCTGACTCAGGAAAACTTAACAGGATTTTTTCCCGAGCCAACATTTATGCCCCAATCTCGCAAATCGAAAAGATTGCCGGAAAACCGGTTTCCTCCAATGGGGAAGAACACATTTTTAAGGTCGGGCAATGCGAGGTCGCTGTTTATGCAGATTCCCTTAACGATACACCTGATATCGTGCAGGAAATCGCGATGGACATCAGCCCAACCTGTACCTTTGACCTGAGCCGGGTAGTCAAAGTCCCCAAAGGCACATATGTCCACAAACTGACCTTCGGGAAATTTGGGCAGATCATGCCAACCAACCTCCTTTGCCCTTCATCCTGCGCTCCTGATACGACCGATTGCCCCATCTATCAGAAAGCGTTCACGCTGACCTGGCTGGGATCAGGTACCATCCCTGGCGCCCCGCCCATCGTCGTCACCAATGACTTGACCTCCCGGAAGACCCGTCAAGCAGCCTCAAAATGGGAAGCTTTCATCCAGAAAAAGGAAGGGGCGGCCTACAAGAAAGACAACTGGTCTTCGCTTGCCAACTACAAGTACAGCAAAGAAGGGCTCCGCTTTTTCCGCAATGTCCCCATTGCCCACATACAGGTCGGCAGTATCGGCGGTATGCTCGAATGTCAGTGATCGCGCATCCCCTCAAACAGCCCCTTCGCTGACACGCGTTCCACCTCATAGTACGGATAGGGTTCGCTGAAAAACGCATGGAACCCAACGCGGATAAAGCGTCCATCTTCAAGCAGCAGATCTTCGGTATCGTTTTTGTCATGGACACGCCAATGCGTCATGACGGTACCTGCAGGCAAGGTCTCACGGGTACTTTTTGACGCTTTCTTTGACGGGAAAACGTCAAACTCGTAATCCCTTTTTAGCGTCAGTTTCGCATTGTATTGAGGCAACGCATAGATAAAGCCATCCTTCGGGGGAATCAGTTTAGGCGTACCCCTTTCGGTGATTTCAATCGCCCTTTGAACGACAAAAACACCGACGCCTCCGGCACCCATAACCATTTCAACTTTCTCCGGATTCTTCGGTTCCCCGAGAAAGCCTGCCTGATAGGAATTCCCTGTCCCCGGATAATTGGACTGCAAGGAGAAATACCAGATGGAAGAATGGGTCAATTTTGATGGTTCTGGTTCATAAAGGTAGATGATATTGCCATACTTGCTGTGCACAAAATACGGTATGCGGTTCTCTTGGCGAAGGACATAATCGCTGTAGAATTCCTTATCTTCCCCATAAGCAATATGGTAACCCCTCTTTTTCATCTTATCCGTTTTGGTATAGCGGACAATGATGGTTTTCGTCCCTTTACCGGTATCATCGGGCACGATATACGGCCTGTCATATTCGAGCTTCTGGATAAAATACCCTGGCGTCTGGATGGTCACCGTCGGTTTTAACTCATGCGCACTAGTACACCCCAACATACAGAGGACTGCCGCCGATACGGCGCCGAGTGTCTTGAATTTCCCCATGGCATGACTC
>JAEEYE010000008.1 GCA_016291665.1 Oxalobacter sp.
CCTTCTTTTTCCTGCTCCAGGAAAGGCCGGGCGCCCACACCTATCATCTACTGGTTTGTTAAAGATCTGTCCGCCTCCGCAGGTCGTTGTGCCTGCCTCGTGAGCGGAGAATTGGAATTATGCCCCTGCCATCTCTTCCGTGTCAAACGGTTTTTATGAAACCACAACAAAAAATACAACTTGTGCCAAAAAACAACAGTTACTAATCCTTTGGTAGTTGCTATATGTCTTTTTTCAGTCACATAAAAGATACTTCAGTCACATATTTCTGCTTGCCTCATCAATTTTCGCACGCTTTAGCAACATTCCAACTATGACTGCATCACCTCACTCCCAACATACGCTCTACATAGCGAGCAATCAAATCAATTTCCAAATTGACTTTTGAACCTGGCTTCAAGTGTTTTAAAGCGGTAACTTCAACTGTATGGGGAATCAAATTAATGGAAAAACGGCAACCGGTAGGCAGATCTTCCACACGGTTGACCGTAAGCGATACGCCATTGACTGCAACGGATCCTTTATAAGCCAGAAATTTCCCTAAACTAGTCGGCGCTTCAATAACCAACTCATGTGATTCCGCCACTGGGGCAAACTCAATGACTGTCCCAATCCCATCCACATGCCCAGAAACAAGATGCCCTCCAAGACTGTCACCCAAGGTCAGAGCCTTTTCCAAGTTCACTTCCCCAATCTGATCTAACCCCGAAGTCTTACTCAAGCTTTCGCGAGAAACATCAACCTTGAAAGTATTTGTAGCCTTTTCTACGACTGTCATACAGGCTCCATTAATTGCAATGGAATCACCGATACGTACATTAGCCATTGATAGTGTCCCCACTTCGACTTCCAAACGGACACCTGCATCATCTCCGCCCGCCAAAGGTGTGACAGAGCGAATCTTCCCAACCGATTCAATAATACCTGTAAACACGCTTACCCCTTCCTGTCATTTCATAACCCTTGCGACAATCCGCAAGTCATCTCCTATTTGAGTAACTTCACGTAGATCTAACCGGATTTTTTCCTCTAAAGATGACAGCGCCTGAATCCCAAACATATCCCTACCTCGACCCAAGCAACAGGGAGCCATATAGAGAAGCAGTTCATCAACAAGCCCTGCCTGCAACAACGCACCTGACAAGGTAGCCCCCGCTTCGACATGTACTTCATTGATTTCACGTTCAGCCAAAATAGCCATCATTTCTCTCAGGTTAACGAGCCCCGTATCATTGATTTCCGAAAAAACCTCCGCCCCTTTT
Organism: Oxalobacter sp.; assembly: GCA_016291665.1. Classification (GTDB taxonomy): domain Bacteria; phylum Pseudomonadota; class Gammaproteobacteria; order Burkholderiales; family Burkholderiaceae_D; genus Oxalobacter. Next base: position 1,263 of record JAEEYE010000008.1, read on the forward strand.
TCCTTTAAGGCATCAATGCGAATTGGGGAAGCATTGGCAGAAAAAAACCAAACTTTCCCATCAGCCAATACATTGGCATCTAACGGGGTTTTCAAATGACTGTCCACCACAATACGGAGGGGTTGCCTAACAACATCAGGCAAACGGACATTCAGTCGCGGATTGTCAGTCAATACAGTACCAACTCCCGTCATCACTGCATCAGCCTTCATCCGCCAAAAATGCCCATCCATTCTCGCTTTTTCGGACGTAATCCACTGACTTTCCCCATTGGGCAATGCTGTCTTTCCGTCAAGGCTCGCAGCAATCTTGACACGCACCCAAGGACGTTTTCTCTCCATGCGAGAAAAAAAGCCAAGGTTGATCTCACGCGCTTGGTCCTCAAGCACCCCGCAAAGCACGTCGATACCTGCATCCCGTAAGCGTGCAATTCCCTTACCAGCTACCTGTGGATTAGGATCCTTAATGGCCGCAACCACTTTCCCAACACCAGCCCTGATTAAAGCCTCAACACAAGGAGGCGTCCGCCCAAAATGAGAACACGGTTCCAACGTAACATAGACAGTTGCCCCCTTCACATCCTGCCCTTGCGCAGTAGCATATGCAAGCGCCTGGATTTCCGCATGGTTTCCTCCCACGGTTTGAGTAAAACCTTCTCCAACAATGCGTCCCTCTTTCACAATCAAACACCCAACCCGCGGATTGGGTGATGCTGTTAAAGGAGAGCGCATTGCCAAACTCAGTGCTTGACGCATGAAGAAATCATGCTCCGTTTCAGCTATATCGCCCTGATTTCGCTTTTTCTCCATTGTGCTTTTCTCCCGAAAAAGCATTACGCTGAGTAAAAAAACCTGCGGTTTTTGCACTTCTTCCGCAGGTTTCTATTTTTTTACCATCGTCTGATGGTAACAGTCTTATCCCTGATATACAGGGAATGCATCCGTCAGTTTTTTGACTTCTGCCCTTACACGTTCTAAGACTGCCTGATCAGAATGGTTTTCGATAACATCTGCAATCAGATTCGCAACAAGCACCGTCTGCTCTTCCTTGAAACCACGCGTGGTCATTGCTGGTGTACCCAAACGGATGCCGGAAGTCACAAATGGAGACTGTGGATCATTAGGAACTGCATTACGGTTACAGGTAATATGGCACTGGCCTAAGACATCTTGTGCCAAGCGACCTGTAACACCCTTATTCTGCAGATCAACCAACATGACATGGGATTCGGTTTTGCCTGAAACAATATTGAAACCACGGGAAATCAGTGTTTCACAAAGCACCTTAGCATTCTTTACAACCTGCTGCTGGTATTCCTTATATTCAGGCTGCAATGCCTCTAAGAATGCAACTGCCTTACCAGCAATCACATGCATCAAAGGACCGCCCTGCAAACCAGGAAAAACAGCTGAATTAATCTTACGTTCCAGTTCTGCTTTCATCAGGATGAAGCCACCACGTGGACCACGCAGAGATTTGTGGGTAGTTGAAGTCACCACATCAGCATAAGGAACAGGGCTAGGATAGACTCCTGCCGCAATCAAACCAGCGTAGTGTGCCATATCAACCATAAAGAATGCGCCAATTTCTTTTGCAACCTTAGCAAAACGTTCGAAGTCAATCTTCAGGGAATAAGCAGAAGCGCCAGCAATAATCAGTTTAGGCTTGTGTTCACGAGCCAGTTTTTCCATCTGGTCATAGTCGATAACACCATTGGCATCCAAACCATAAGAAACGATGTTGAACCATTTGCCTGACATATTCAGTGCCATACCATGGGTCAAGTGGCCACCTTCGGCCAAGGACATCCCCATAACGGTATCTCCTGGATTCAATAATGCCAGAAAAACAGCCTGATTAGCCTGAGAGCCAGAATTCGGCTGAACATTAGCCGCATCAGCGCCAAACAATTTCTTCACACGTTCAATTGCCAATGCTTCGGCAACGTCAACAAATTCACAGCCACCATAGTAGCGCTTGCCAGGATAGCCTTCAGCATACTTATTGGTCAGTTTGGTTCCTTGGGCTTCCATTACTGCAGGGGAAGTGTAGTTTTCGGAAGCAATCATTTCAATATGTTCTTCCTGACGGCGATTTTCCTGCTGGATGGCAGCCCACAGCTCTGGGTCAACCTTGGCTACTGTGTGGTCTTTAGCAAACATTTCTGCTCCAAATCTTATATATTGCAAAAGGAGAAATAATTGAACGATCCTAAGACCGTCCCTAAATCTATGATGAGAAATAGCCGATTATTTTAAGTAAATCAACACAATTAGACAAGCACGTTTAATAAACCATCGGAATCACGGTAGCTTAAACGCCATCGCAGAGCCAATAAGGCTTCCTATATAATGCTTTCATCTACATTTTTCGACAGGAACTTGCTATGCCTACCATCAACATCCAACTCTTTGAAGGCCGCACCGTTGAACAGAAACGCGAACTGGCCAAAGCCATCACTGAAGCAACCGTCAACACCCTGAAATGCAGCCCATCTGCTGTGGACATCATTATGACTGATGTCAAAAAAGAGAACTGGGCAACTGCTGGTAAACTCTGGTCTGACCAATAACCAAAAGCACCTGGGGAAGTTACAAAATCCGGCATCCAGAAAACGACTTCCCCTCCAAGCTCCCTATCCCTTTTGTTTTTCTACTTCTTCGTCATCATGCCAAAAACGTGCCAATATTGGCTTCACGCTTGAACCGTGCATCACAATCGACAGCGTAATTACAATCAGCACTAAGTGGATAAGTTCCAAAGCCAACGCCTCTGACAACCCATTATTGATAACGTACATCAGATAATACAGAGAACCAATCCCCCTGACACCAAACCACCCAGAAAGGCTTTTCACACGCCACAGCCCCCGCTGGGGCAGCATCCCAATAAATACACTAAGTGGCCTAACGATGAAGAAAAGGAAAAACGCCAGTCCAACAGCCCTCAAACTCCACGAGTTCAGGAAAAGCGTTCCGCCAACCAGCAAAATCAGCACCAGTTCTGAAAGCCTTTCGATGTATTCATGGAAAACCAACGAACTGGAACTGACAAATGGCTGACCATCTGGCAACGCCTGGGGACTTTTTCCTACCATTGGAATCGAAACTTGTTGCTTTACATCCAAAGACATCTCTTGTACAACTTGCGTTTTCTGAGTAGCCCCTTCATTTGATTTCCTAAACGTAAAGACTCCTTCACCTTTGGCAATACGCTTTGCTGCGCCAGCTTCTGTCTGCCGCAAGGAGACAGCCGCAGCAAAAACGGCAAGGAACCCCCACGTATCACATATTTCAGAAATACCGTAAACAACGCCAATCAAACCAAGCCCTAGGAAATCGTCCAAAAGCCCACTACGGTACTGTTGATGTACCCGGCTTACGAGAAGCCCCATACCCCAGCCAATTGCCCAGCCAATCGCAATACCCGCAACCGTTGCCCATAAGACATCGTACAACGCCCATTTCCATACCCAATTGCTGAACTTCTGGTAGGTCAGAAGGCTCATTCCTAGGATTACAAAAGGAAACGCCGTCCCATCATTCATACCTGCTTCACATGTCAGCGTAAAACGGAGCCGATCAGAATCACCGGGCTTTCGGCTTTGCACATCTGTCGCTAAAACTGGATCAGTCGGCGCTACGATTGCCCCCAAAAGGATGGCTGCCCCCAAAGGTAGCTTCAGGATGTAGTAGCCAAAAACAGCTGTCAGTCCAACACTAACCACCATTGATGTTGAAGCCAAAAGGATAGGAGCCTTCCAACGCTGGAGATTGACTGGAATAGGCATCTTAACCCCAGCCGAAAAAAGTGAAATAAGGGCTGCAACCTCAGTCAATGCTTCAAGGAATTCGGACTGTTTCAGCGGATTGAAGTGAAACAAGTTCAATCCAGTCGGTCCAATAACGATGCCAACAACTAGGTATAACAAGGCTGCAGAGACCGGCAACCGCCTCAAAACCGACGATGAAATCCCAATGACAAGCAATAGCCCACCAGTCAAAAGGAACCAATTTGCGCTTTGCATAGCTGGAAGAATAAGAGTGGTTCTCGGATGGAACATCCAACCATCCGATAGCGCATCATAATATACTTACAAAGAGACAACAATTGTTACAAAATCAATACCCCTTTTGAATCTGACTGATAATAGAATGTCTTAAAAGCTATATCTGTCGATATAGAGAATTTGACATTAAGATTTAATAATCGAAAGGCAGCCATGAAACAGACCATTGGAAAAATCCTCGCGATAGCACTTGCAGCAAGCTTGGCTGGTACTGTTTCCTCACCAGCGCTTGCCCGCGGGCACCACGGCGGAGGTGGACATCATGGAGGCGGCGGCCATCACCATGGAGGGCATCACCATGGAGGGCATCACCATCATCATGGACATGGCTGGCATGGTTCATATGGTTTCTATATGGATCTGACCCCAGCTTTCTGGTATCCGTGGTACTATCGCCCATATTACCCATACTATGGTTTTCCAACAGTTGTTGTACAACAACCGATACAGTATGTAAGCCGGGATGACGGCGTAAACAATCATTATTGGTATTACTGTCACAATCCAAAAGGCTATTATCCTTATATACAGAAATGTAACGCACGCTGGGTAAAGGTTAGGCCTTTCCCTGCTGACGCCCAGCGATAATGGAAACTGAAGAGAATAACCAACAGACGAAAGGAAAAAACATGTCCTTCAAACCAAAATACCTACTCTTACTTGCCCCATTGCTCGTGACGGCATGTTCCTCTGTTCCAACTGGACCGTCTGTCAATGTCATGCCGGGGCCGAACGCAACCTTTGAACAATTCAAGGCTGACGACGAAGTCTGCCGTGAATATGCAGTTGAGCGTATCGGAGATGACCCAAGCAGTTACGATACTGCTTCAACCATCAAAAGTGCAGCTGTTACCACAGCCATCGGCGCAGCAGCCGGTGCTGCATTTGACCATGGACACGCAAGAGGTGCTGCCGTCGGTGCAGGCGCAGGCTTACTACTCGGCACCTTAGCAGGCTCAGGCAAAGGAAGCGAAGCATACCGCGCTGCTCAGGTACAGTATGACAACGCTTATACACAGTGTATGTACGCCAAAGGTCATAGCGTCCCAATGGCAGGCAATTATGGTCAGCACAGGGGACAGCGCGACAGCTACACGCCTCCGCCACCACGCACGACAAACCCACCACCAGATGACTATGTAGTCCCTGACATCCGAAGTGAAAAGGCACCTTCTAACGACGATTACGTGGTTCAGGAAAACTGATTTCTGGCTTGGTATACGGAAAAGGACGGCCAATTGACCGTCCTTTTCGTTCTGTGTGCTGCATCCATCTATCAGACTGGGCGCAACAGCAAGAATGTCGAGAAACCGACTGTAAATACCAGGCAGACAAACCAAGTCAGAAGCTGTTTCCAGTAATTATCTTTCCACTCAACATGCCCCTTGGTCTCACGCCACCAATAAAATCCACGTAATGCACACCCCCAAACCAAGATAAGGGCTGTTGCAAAGCTTGACGACTGGAAATCTTCAGCCTTAGCAATCATCTCCAGCGAAACAGAGTCCGACTTCGAGATAAACATGGCAATACCATGAATCAACGCCAAAACCACCACATTGGCAATAGCCAAGCGGGTAAAGGTCAGGTTTTTCTTAATGAAGTCTGAAATACCACCTTGATTCTGCTGGGCAACAGCTACTGGGCCACGGACGCCTTTAGCCGGACGCGCCGCCTGCAATGCTTCCTTGTCCCTTACAATTGCCTGACGGCATTCTGGACAATACCTTGCCAGCGGATGGCCTTTGAATTTATTACCGCATTCCTGACAGGTTCGCTGAACCTCTTTCCTAGACTTCTTCGCCATTTGGCTCCTGTTTATAACTGATACAATAGACGGCCGGTCAGTACCTTGGCCATGTGAAAACTGGAATTATAACCTTGAAATGCTTCACTTAACTGCTTCATTTCTCGACAATCCAAAGAATCCTTGATGCCTTTAACCACATGAATCCGCCAAATCACCAAGCAAACTAAAATGTCAGACTCCCTGCAAGCAAGCCTATGGCCCGAAGAGAAACCTGCCAAACCTCTCATGGATTCCACTTTATTTGAAAACGAACCGGAGCGGATTGACGAGAGGCTCAGGGCATTAACCCACTCCAACTTCCGGATGAGCTGGCACCTCAAGCGCCAGCAGGTGCAATACATCCAGGAAAAAGGCCTTGAAACGATTGCAAGACATTGCGATGAAATGATTGCATTGCGGCTTGCTCCCGCCGTCATCCCAAATGACGGCAGCCAGACCCCGATGAAAGGCCATCCTGTCTTCATCGCTCAGCATGCCACAGGCACCTGTTGCCGAAGTTGCCTGAAAAAATGGCATCACATTGAACCCGGCATGGCTTTCACACATGCCCAACAACACTATGTCACGAAGCTGATCATGACTTGGATCAACCAAGAATTAAGCCACTGGCAACTGCCTTTGTCTACACCAACAAAAGCCGCTGACAGGAAACGTCCTCCCAAAGTACTGCGGCAAAAAAAAGCTGACGACACGTCAATGAACCTTTTTGGTTGACCGTCAACAAAGCCGACAATACAGTACAATGGCCAAGTCCGAACAAAACCTCTCCCTGCGACCATGCCACCTATAACTGCCAGACTGCCATTCCTAACATCGCTTAGACGGTATCTGGTGCTGTTACCTGCCCTGTTTCTGACAGCTTGCTCATCAATCACTGTCTCGACTCAGGACAGCGCAAAATACATGAACCAGCGCAGGGGCGACATCATCAGCTCCGGAAAACTCAGCCAGCAGACCACTTCCGCTCTACATGTCATCGGTATTGATGCTGACGATTGTAACAAAGACCCAAAAACCTGCATTGAGGCCATCAGCACAACCAAAGCCCTCAATGACGAGCAACGCTTATCTTCCGCTTCAGAACTCTGGCTGATGCGTGCATTACAAAAAGAGCACCACGCAAATTTGGATCCAGAAGAACCTGTACAAACAGAGAGGCGCCCCCACCGCTTTGACAGTTTCATAGAAGCGGCCCGCCAGGCTTACGCCTACCTTTTCTACACGGACAGACCCCTTGATAAACGCGCCCTAGAAGACCGACAGAACCAAGTTCGGGACTTCTACAACTATGCTTCTCAGCGCGCCATCGTCATCATGTCTGACAAGGCCAAGCACCGCAAACTCCGCCAGATTTCTGGCAAAAGCCACCTTCCCAAACGAACACTGGACAATTGGCAGATTGAATTTGATACAACTGGTATGCAGACAACCGATGATCAGGCTCTCTCAGTCAGTGCTCTAACACCTGATTATCGGTTGAACTTTGACGGGCTGCGCAACCAGTATGTCCAAGATGGACTGGGTGCCCGAATGGTTGCATCGCTTGAAAGCACTTCGCCTACACCAAAGGATAAATCTGATATTACCCCTAGCACAACTCAGGAAAACCAAGAAAGTACGACACCAACACACAGTAACAACGCCAGCAAGCCTTGGAAACCGATGCACTATATTTCTGTTACGGCCTTGCTGAAGTTCCCAGGAAACAACCTCGACGAAGTCCTCTCTACGGATCACGCCGTCTTATCTACCTATGATACCTGGCAGGATCATGATGTCACCATCAGGGGACACCATGTCCCGCTTGCCGCCAACTACACAGCCGCCTACGGCCTCTGGCTTGCCAACTCAGACTTTTCAAGCCAATCCATCCTTTCACTTTTCGGCCGGGGTAACATCTTGGAAGAACCCCGCATCTACCTGATGCAACCCTACCACCCTGAACGGAAGACCGTCATTCTTGTCCATGGCCTTGCCAGCAGTCCAGAAGCCTGGGTCAACGCCGCCAACGAAATAATGGGCGATGAAACGTTACGCCGTAATTATCAAATCTGGCAGGTTTATTATCCTACGAGTGTCCCTCTGGCCATCAACCGCTACGATATTGCCACAGCCATTGAAAAGACCTTTGACTATTACGACCCAGACCGCAAAAACCCCGCGAGCCACAATTCCGTCATCATTGGCCATAGTATGGGCGGGATCCTTTCCCGATTGATGGTCTCAAACAGCAGTGACGTCCTTTGGGAAACGTTGAAAGAACACCGTCAAATGGACAATAAACAGCAAACTGAAGCAAGGGAAAAATTACATGACTATATTTACTTCAGCCCCTTACCTGAAATCTCCCGCGCTATCTTCATTGCCGCTCCCCACCGTGGCACACCATTTGCCGACAAAACCATCGCGCGGTTTATCGCATCACTGGTCAAACTGCCTATCAACATCGTTCAGAAAATCAGCGATACAACCCGATCTGTTTTCGGCGGCAAAGTAACTGACACACCGAAAATCAATGGTGTAGACAACCTCAGCGAAAAGGATCCAACCATCCAAGCACTTGCCAAGCTGAAAATCTCGCCTGATGTTACCTTCCATTCAATCATGGGGAACAACACACCTGATGTCCCTTTGGCAGAATCCTCAGATGGTATTGTCCCTTACAGCAGCTCGCACTGGGATGGGGCAGCATCCGAACTGGTTATCCAATCAGGACACAGCGTTCAGGAAACACCAAAGGCTATCATCGAAATACGGCGCATCCTGCATGAACACCTTGGACAGCTAAAAGAATAGAACAAATTATTGGATCAACAAGGCACGATGACAACCCATCTTGAAATTTGTGCTCTGCTATTCCAATGCGTTCTATAATCTACTGAAGTAGCTTTTTTATCATACTGTATTCAGTCACAACGGCTCTTATAGGAGACTTGCCATGAAAAAAATACTGATTGCTTCTGCCTTAGGCCTAGGCTTCCTGCTACCTGCCATCCATGCCAATGCTTCACCCGCCAACATTCCTCAGAGTGAGCTGACAAATGTTCAGTGGACAGGTTGGCAAAACAACTACGAAGAGTCTGTCTCTTACCGCGCGAAAGATGTCGGTAGCAAGTCGGGTATCTGGCTGAAAAAAGTCGACAAAGACGATGGTGATATCGAATATAAACACTACCAGACCAACTGTTCTGGCGGCCCCGTCATTAAGGATGCAGAAATCGAGGTCGAACACGGTTACTATAAACGGAAAACAGACTACGATGCCGTAGATAACCCATATAAAGCAGATGCCATCCGTGGATTAATCTGCCGCTAGATTCAGAGAACAGTACGCCAAAACGGTTGATGTTTTCCTCAACCACTATGAGGAGGTTCTCAGCCCTGCATGAAGAAAACCTTACGCAGCAACAATAAGGGAATATCAACCATCATAAGTGATTGCTATTCCCCTTAATCATGTGTCTCAATCTTTTTGAAAGGGATGTCTTATGAAAAAGCTTATAACAGCAGGTCTTGTCTCTTTAGTTCTAGCAGGTTGTGGCGGCAAAGGAGAACAGAAGCCCCAACAGCCTGCCCAGCCACCTCAACCAACGCAGACGGCGCAATCGCAGCAACAGCCTGTACAGGATATAAAACAACCCTCAAGCGCATCAGAAATCAACATCCCCAAAGAAGAGCTGACAAATGTCCAATGGACGCCTTGGAAAAACAATTATGAAGAGTCCGTCTCTTACCGCGTAAAAGATGTCGGTAGCAAGACGGGTATCTGGTTGAAGAAGGTCGATAAAGACGATAGGGATACTGAGTACAAGCATTACCGCGCAGACTGCGCCGGTGGCCCAGTCATCAAAGATACGGAAATCGAAGTCAAACTCGGTTTCCTTAAACGGAAAACAGATTTTGATGCCGTGGACAACCCTTACAAGGCCGATGCTATCCGGGGTCTGATCTGCCGTTAATCTGATTGGTGCATACTATGAAAAAACAGTTATTCATTGCCGCCATTGCCGTGGGACTTTTATCTGCCCCAACAATGGCAGAAACAATGACACATCATTTCCAGACTCAGAATCACGATATCCAGATTCAGTGCGGCGGAGATGCGCCAGCGATTTTTTCTGACAGTTGCACCTATCGGGCTTGGAACAAACCAAAACAGATTGGCGATGGTAAACCCGATCTAGAAATTACTAAAGGCACTTCGAATCTGGAAAACTATTTCCCAGTCAAAGGCGTCCGTTGCCTAATCCGCCGCTTCTTCTTCCACACAGGAAATACTGACATCCATCTCACACGTGATTACAGCAACAGCCCAGACTGCTATGAAAAACGTCCAGGTACCGTGGGCGATCTCTCCGTCCATATCCATGGAAACCTGCGCAGCCTTTTTCGGTTATATGAGGTCAAATGATGACAAAAACGCTATTGGCCGCTGTTGCTCTAGGACTAATGACTGGCAACGTCATAGCAGGAACCTCTGTATTCCAGACAAGCAAGCACAATATCCGAATTTCCTGCCCCTTTACGGATAATGCCAACACCTGTACATATGAGTCATGGAACAAACCCAAACAGATTGGCCAGGGAAAACCTGATTTCTCCATACAAGGCGTTGTCGGCTTTGGTTATATGCGGGACTGTACCGACCCAAATCACTGTCTCGCAAGCTGTGACACCTTTACCTTCACCAAGGGCAATATCTCACTGAGGATGCAAGGTAGTGATGAGAATATTGGCTCTCGTTGCGCATCTTCCCCTAAAGCACCTACTAAAGTCTGGGGCGACATGACCATCAAGATAAACAATCAAGTGAAAGACCACTACTGGATTTACGGCAGATGAAAAAGATTCGGATTACAGTCATGAAAAAGGCCTGCTACGAAGACCTCATTGAACTGTACGAAAACCCATTGACCAATCCTTGCAACATGAAACTCGGCCACGTTTTCATTGCAAACGGCTGGCAGAAGCCCGACGGGTTCTGCAATAGTGCCTGGGACAGCATATCCCCATTTGTCATGGCTCTTGCGCATGGCGGCGAAGATTTCTACAACGGATGGATGAAAAATAAGAAATCAGCCATGATTTCCTGCAACGATGGCTTTCGACCCGTCAGCTTCCTCTTAGAGACAATGGACGAAAATGCCGAATAGACGTTGCTCATGGCTTGCCGAGTATTTCTGCAAAACAAAAAAGCTCTGGAACCAATAGATAGCCAGAGCTTTTTATTTTTTTATCAGGATGGTGCTGATGAGAGGAGTCGAACCTCCGACCTACTGATTACGAATCAGTTGCTCTACCAACTGAGCTACATCAGCAACACAGAGTCCATCATTCTACCAAAAAAACGTAAAAAAGTGTTTCGAAATCTAAGACTACACACCAATTCCCTTTCCATAAGACGTTATTTTCTGGTATTTTCGCTTCCATTGATCACCTAACCAAGGATTGCCATGACCTATTCTGTTTCACGTTTTCTACGCAATACCGCGTTGCTGGCACTTGCCACAACTTCCATCGCCTGGGCGGCGCCATCATCCGAAGACATCATCAAGAACCACTTCAAGACGTATCTTGGCCAAACACCAGATGAAGTCAGGAAAACCGACTACGGCAACCTGTACGAAGTCCGTATCGGAACCGATATCGTCTATTCTGACCCCAATGGCCTTTACCTGATTGCCGGCAATGTCATTGACCTACAATCGAAAAAGAACCTGACAGAAGAACGAACTGAAGCAGTTTCCAGGATTGATTTCAATACCCTGCCAACCCAATATGCCATCAAAATTATCAAAGGAGATGGCTCTGCGAAAATGGCCGTATTTTCCGACCCGAACTGCGGCCATTGCAAGTTCCTAGAGAAGAACCTCCAGAAAGTGAACGACGTCACCATTTATATGTTCACCATGTCAATGCTCTCTGACAATTCTAAAACCATTTCAGAAAATGCTTGGTGCTCAGACAACCCTGTAAAATCCTGGCAGAACTGGATGCTAGGCGGCGTGAAACCGGTCAAGACAAAAGTCACCTGTTCATACCCTGAAAAAGAAATCAAGAAACTCGCCGATGACCTAGGCATCAGAGGAACACCGACCATCTTCTTCTCCGACGGCACACGCGTACCGGGCGCTATAGAAGCACAGGATATCAACTTCAAACTCAAGACACTGCGCTGATACAAGCTAAAAACTTAAGAAAAAAGACATCCTCCTGTAAGCGAAGGAATGAAGGGTGTCTTTTTTGTCTTTGCGGAATTATTCGGATAAGATTATCGTCTATCCTTAATAACTGATTTTTTTCATCTTCTGCCGGTTTCGGGCAATCTCCGGCTCTACTTTCTGACGATTATGACTGCTATTGCTATGAGCGAGACGGAACGCCGTCTCCGTGAGATTCTGTCCAAACGCATCATGGTACTCGATGGTGCGATGGGAACAATGATCCAGCGTTACAAGCTGACAGAAGAAGATTACCGTGGCGGCCCAAACGGGCGCTTCATTAACTGGAAGCCAGATGACTTGGCAGAAGGAGAACGGGAGCTATTTGTAAAAGGCAACAATGAGTTGCTGTCTCTCACCCAGCCGCAGATTATCCGTGAAATCTATGACCAGTACCTTGAAGCTGGGGCTGACATTATTGAGGCAAATACATTCAGTGCCACCACCATTGCCCAAGCCGATTACCATATGGGCTTTCTGGTGGATGAAATGAACGAGCAATCCGTAAAAATTGCCCGCGAAGCCTGTGAACACTATTCGACTCCCGATAAGCCCCGCTTTGTAGCTGGTTCCATTGGTCCGACACCTAGGACAGCCTCCATCTCTCCTGACGTAAATGATCCTGGGGCTCGCAATGTGACTTTTGATGAGCTGATGGTCGCCTACCTACAGCAGGTTCGCGCTCTGGCAAAAGCTGGTGTTGATATCCTCCTTGTTGAGACAATCTTCGATACGTTGAACTGTAAGGCTGCTTTGTTTGCCATCGATACCTATTTCGAGGAATCCGGCTCAACACTACCAATTATGATTTCCGGCACGGTAACTGATGCCTCAGGCCGCATTCTGTCAGGCCAGACTGTTGCCGCTTTCTGGTATTCGGTACGCCACATCAAACCTCTCACCATTGGATTGAACTGTGCATTAGGCGCAGCCATGATGCGCCCTTATATTGAAGAACTTTCCCGCATTGCCGATACCCATATCTGCCTGTATCCAAACGCTGGCCTACCCAACCCTATGAGCGAGACCGGTTTTGATGAACTGCCTGCAGATACGGCCCGCGTCCTGAAAGATTTCGCAGAACATGGTTACTTAAACATGGTGGGTGGTTGCTGCGGGACAACACCAGACCATATCCGAGCAGTTGCAGAAGCCGTTGCCGACATCCCCCCACGCAAGTTAGCAGAAGACCCGAAAACCCTACGCCTTGCAGGGCTCGAACCTTTTGTCATTGATGACAAGTCCCTTTTTGTGAATGTCGGTGAACGGACAAATGTCGCTGGATCACGCGCTTTCGCCCGCATGATTGCCAACGAGGAGTATGACAAAGCACTGTCCGTAGCCCGCCAACAGGTTGAAAACGGCGCCCAGATCATCGACGTGAACATGGATGACGCGATGTTGGATTCCGTGACATCCATGCGCAAATTCTTAAACCTCATCGCTTCTGAGCCTGAAATCGCCCGTGTACCTGTCATGATTGACTCGTCCAAGTGGGAAGTCATCGAAACCGGCCTGAAATGCCTGCAGGGAAAATGCATCGTCAATTCAATCTCTATGAAAGCAGGTGAAGAAGAATTCCTGCGCGAAGCCAAGCTGTGCCGCCGTTACGGAGCCGCCGTCATTGTCATGGCATTTGATGAGGTCGGACAAGCAGACACCTACCAGCGTAAGATTGACATCTGCAAGCGCGCTTACGACTTGCTAATGGGCATCGGCTTCCCTCCGGAAGACATTATCTTCGACCCCAACATTTTTGCCGTAGCAACTGGTATTGAAGAACACAACAACTATGCGGTTGACTTCATTGAAGCAACCCGCTGGATCAAGCAGAACCTGCCATACGCAAAAATCAGCGGCGGTGTCTCTAATGTGAGTTTCTCTCTCAGGGGGAACAACCCTGCCCGCGAAGCCATCCATACCGTTTTCCTGTACCATGCCATTGCAGCAGGGATGACCATGGGTATCGTCAATGCAGGGATGATTGGCGTTTACGATGAAATCCCTGAAAACCTTCGTGAACGCGTGGAGGATGTGGTCTTAAACCGCAGGCCAGATGCAACAGACAGGCTACTCGATGTGGCTCATGAGTTCCAGTCTGGCGCCAAAAAAGAAAGCGACCAACTTAAATGGCGTGAAGAATCCGTTGAAAAACGCCTAACTTATGCGTTTGTGCATGGCCTGACTGACTTCATTACTGAAGACACCGCAGAAGCATTGAAAAACGTCACTGACCGTGGCGGTGAACCGATTGAAGTAATTGAAGGTCCGTTGATGGCTGGGATGAATGCCGTTGGTGACTTGTTCGGGCAGGGCAAAATGTTCCTCCCTCAGGTCGTAAAGTCCGCCCGCGTCATGAAGCAGGCTGTCGCTTACCTGGTTCCCCATATCGAAGAACATAAACGCGCCAGCGGTAACACCCAATCAAAAGGCAAGATTGTCATTGCCACTGTCAAAGGGGATGTCCACGACATCGGCAAAAACATTGTTGCTGTTGTCCTACAATGCAACAATTTCGATGTCGTCAATATGGGCGTCATGGTGCCGTGCGAAGAAATCCTGGCAAAAGCCGAAGAAGTGAAAGCAGATGCCATTGGCCTCTCTGGTCTGATTACCCCTTCCCTAGAAGAGATGACACATGTGGCAAGTGAAATGCAACGCAATGAATATTGCCGCTGCCACCGAATCCCCCTGTTTGTCGGCGGAGCGACAACCAGCAAAACACACACGGCCATCAAGATTGCGCCTAATTATGAAGGTCCAGTCGTCCATGCGACCGATGCCTCACGCACAGTCACCGTCATCCAACAGCTACTATCGGAAAACACCCGCGACGCTTACATCCAATCCGTCAAAGAAGACTACGAACGGGTACGCGAAGAACATGCCAACAAGAAAGGCCGTAAGATTCTACCGCTTGGTGAGGCACGTGCAAACCGCCCGGACCTCTCTTTTGAAGGTGATAAGACACCTAAGAAACCCGTCTACCTTGGACAACGATTCCTGCGGAACATCAGTCTTGAAATGCTTTCAGAATACATCGACTGGCAACCGTTCTTCCGCGTCTGGGATTTACCGGGTTCTTACCCAGCACTACTGGATGACCCAGAACACGGAGAGCAAGCACGCAAAGTATTTGCCGACGGAAAGGCTATGTTGGATAGGCTCATCAAATCGCAGGCACTCACAGCCAATGCTTCCCTTGCATTGATGCCTGCCAACCGTGTCGGTGACGATGATATTGAAATCTATTCAGATGAAACACGCTCTGAAGTCGCTTTCACGTATTATTGCGTTCGCCAGCAGGAAGAAAAACCCGTTATCAAGGGTTCCCAGCATCCTCATATGAGCCTAGCAGACTTCATTGCACCCAAAGGCACGCCGGACTACCTTGGACTCTTTGCGGTAACTGCAGGTGTCGGCATTGAAAAATGGCTCGAGGCGTATAGCAAAGAAAATGATGACTACAACAGTATCATGCTCAAAGCCATCGCTGACCGTTTGGTTGAAGCCCTCTCTGAATACTTACATAGCCTGGTTCGGAAAGACTTATGGGGATATTCACCCGATGAGGCATTCTCCCCTGCAGAACTCAGGACGATGCCATACCAAGGCATCCGACCTGCGCCAGGCTACCCCACCTGCCCTGAACATACCGTCAAAGGCGATATATTCAAACTCCTGAAGGCAGACCAAATTGGCATGACCCTGACTGAAAACTATGCGATGCTACCAACAGCCTCCATCATCGGCTTCTACTTTGCACATCCTGATGCAAAATATTTTGCAATCGGCAAAATCGGAGAAGACCAGGTCGACGACATGGCCAAACGTCGGCATGTATCCAAGGACGACCTTTCAAAATGGCTTGCCCCCATGTTGCGGTAACTCGTCCCACAATTGATTGACAACAAGATGACACAATCCATCCGTTACGCCATTGAACCTGTTGACCCCAGCGGCCACCTGTTCCATGTTGACCTGATGGTCACCCATCCAACTCCAGAAGGCCAACGCTTCGCTCTGCCAACTTGGATTCCGGGCAGCTACATGATCCGCGAGTTTTCACGGAACATCATCCAAATAGAAGCGACCTGCGATGACATCCCCGTCCTCTTAGTAAAACTAGATAAGAACCATTGGCAGGCATCCCCTTGCGACGGTCCGTTGACCATCAGCTATGACGTCTATGCCTGGGACCTTTCTGTCAGGACAGCTCACCTAGATCCAACACATGGCTTTTTCAATGGCTCGAGTGTCTTCCTTGAAGCAATGGGCAACACAGACTGTCCTTTGGTCATCGACATCAGGCGTCCCTTTGGGGAATGGGCAGACAACTGGAAAGTCATGACAGCCCTTCCCGAACTGGAAGCCAAACGCTATGGTTTTGGCACTTACCGCGCCAGTAATTATGACGAGCTGATTGATTCCCCTGTTGAAATGGGAACCTTCGCCCAAGGACAGTTCGAGGCACATGGCACCTTACATGAGATCGCAGTAACTGGGCGCGTACCAAACCTCGATATGGCACAGCTTCAGAAAGACCTCAAAACCATCTGTGAAAGCGAGATTGCCTTTTTCGAACCAGACACCAAACGTTCGCCTGTTGATCGGTATGTCTTCCTCATCATGGCTATCGGAAACGGTTACGGAGGACTAGAGCACCGTGCCTCAACGGCACTCCTGTGTGCACGTGACAATCTACCCAATACTGCAAGTCCCGAAACACCGGGTAAATACTCTGAAGGTTACATACGCTTTCTAGGTCTGTGCAGCCATGAGTATTTCCATACATGGAACGTAAAACGCATTAAGCCGACTTCCTTTATCCCCTATCACCTTGATGCGGAAGTCGATACCCGAATGTTGTGGCTCTTCGAAGGATTCACCAGTTATTACGATGACCTGATTCTCTTAAGAAGCGGTCTGATTGATGCGCCCACCTACCTGAACCTTGTTGCAAAGACCATCACAGGCGTCATGCGTGGCAAAGGATACCTGAGACAGAGTATCTCCGATGCTGGTTTTGACGCATGGATCAAATATTACCGGCAGGATGAGAACTCGCCGAACGCCTTGGTCAGCTATTACACTAAGGGCTCGTTAACTGCTTTGCTACTAGACCTGAACATCCGCCGTATCACAGAGAACAGAAAATCCCTAGATGATGTCATGCGCACGTTGTGGCAGCGCTTTGGCAGGCCTTTTGATAATGGACAGCCGCTTGGCCTGACCGACGAAGATGCCAAAGCGGTTCTGGAAGAAACAGCAGGGACTGACTTTACGGACTTTTTCAACCGCTATATCTATGGCACGACCGTCCTGCCGCTACGTGAGACATTCGCAGATTTTGGCATCTCCCTAGAAAACACCATCAAAGACCGCAAACCTCGCCTGAATGCCCGTCTCAGGCAACAGGGCGGAGACTGCATGGTAGCCAATGTCTATGAAAATGGCACAGCCCATTTTGCAGGGATTGCCGCTGGCGATGTCCTACTTGCCATCGATGGACTACGCGTTTCAGCCGATGGCAAATCGGTTGACAGCCAACTGTCACGGTATGCTTTGGGCGATACCATCACCATCCACGTGTTCCGCCGCGACGAGCTAATTGAACTGCCTGCAACACTAATCAGTGAGGAAGCACCAGACTACAAGCTTTCAACCAACACGTCCGCAGATGAAAGTAGCCTCCTTGCAAGGAAGGCCTGGCTGGGTAGCTGAAACAGGCTCAAGCAAACAACCGTTCCAACTCTTCACCAGGTTCTGCTACACGCATAAACGCTTCGCCAACCAGGAAAGCATTAACTTGATTGTTCCGCATCACTGCAACATCATCAGGTGTCCTAATGCCGGATTCTGTAACAACAATCCGATCTGTCGGTACCATTGGTAACATATCCAAAGTATGCTGGATTGACGTTTCAAATGTCCTGAGATCCCGGTTGTTAATGCCCATTAGCGGCGTCTTAAGCTTTAATGCCCTTTCCAATTCCTGTGGGCTGTGAGACTCAACTAAAACATCCAAACCCAAACCGAATGCACATGCCTCCAGTTCCGCCATCTTCGCATCACTCAAAGCGGCAACAATCAACAGGATGCAGTCCGCCCCCCAAGCTGCAGCCTGATAAACCTGATAGGAATCAACAATGAAATCTTTTCGCAGAACAGGCAACATACAGGCATCCTTTACCTCCTGAAGATACGTCGGATGACCTTGGAAAAACGTTATGTCAGTAAGTACTGACAAACATGTAGCGCCATGTTTTTCATAGCTTTTTGCAATTCTCGCAGGATGAAAATCCGATCTGATGATGCCTTTTGAGGGAGATGCTTTCTTCACTTCAGCAATAACCGCAGCCCCCCCATCGGCAATACTGCGCCTAATTGCCTCAGCAAAACGCCGACGGTTCTGGCGGAGCAGAGGGTTGTCCTCAACCTGCTGCTTTAGGGCTGTAAAGGGCAGCTGGCGCTTCGCTTCTTCAATCTCAGTGCCCTTGACTTCAAGTATTCTATTAAGGATATCCGACATCTCTTTCTCCACACATGCAAAATCAGGCAAACTGACGCGTAAATGAAACCAAATCGTTTAGTTTGCGTTTCGCCGTTCCATCGCCCAAAGCACGCTGCGCCCGCTTCAATCCTTCTGCAATCGATGGAGCAAGTCCAGCCGCATAGAGAGCTGCCCCCGCATTTAAAGCCACAATATCTGATGCCGGCGAAGACCTACCATCCAATACATCCAAAATGATTTCCTTGGATTCTTCGGCACTGGATACCTTGAAATTCCGGCTCGCATACATCCGCAGGCCAAAATCCTCCGGATGGATGTCATATTCGCGAACCGTGCCGCCAATCAGTTCGCCAACCTGGGTGGAAGCCCCCAATGAAATCTCATCGAGATTGTCTCGTCCCCAGACTACCAGTGCCCGCTTGAGCCCAAGCCGCTGCAAGACACGGATCTGGATACCCACCAAATCAGAATGGAAAACTCCCATCATCATATTGGCTGCGGACGCAGGATTAGTTAGAGGCCCTAAGATATTGAATACCGTCCGTACGCCTAATTCCTCCCGAACTCCCTTAACATGACGCATAGCACTGTGATGGGCCGGCGCATACATAAAACAAAGACCCGTTGACTCTAGGCAATGGACTATCTGTTCAGGGGACAAGGCCAGATTGACACCCAAAGCCTCCAATACATCCGCACTGCCCGAAGAAGACGAAACACTCCGGGAGCCATGTTTAGCCACTTCTGCACCGCAAGCCGCAGCAACAAACATCGCTGTCGTTGAGATATTAAATGTCTGCGCACCATCCCCCCCTGTACCCACGATATCCAATAACTTTTCTGGGTGTCTTACCGGCACCTTCAGGGAAAATTCACGCATTATTTCTGCCATTGCCGCAATTTCCCCAACCGATTCCTTCTTGACACGAAGCCCTATAGCCAGAGCCGCTACTTTAACAGGAGACATTTCACCGCTCATCACCTGCCTGAACAGATCAAGCATCTCGTCATGGAAAATTTCACGATGTTCAATACAACGAACCAAAGCCTCACGTGCTGAAATGCTAGTCATCATGCTTTCCTTTCAAGAAAGTTCTTCAGCTGTTCGTGCCCATATTCGGAGAGAATGGATTCTGGATGGTATTGCACCCCTTCAATGTCATATTCCCTGTGACGGATTCCCATGATTTCACCATCTACTGTCCATGCTGTGACTTCCAAGCAATCGGGCAAACTATCACGGTCGATTGCCAGTGAATGGTAACGTGTTACCGTAAAAGGACTAGGCAACCCTGCAAATACGCCAACACCTTTATGAAACACCTGGGACACCTTTCCATGCATAACCTGTTTAGCAAGAACGATTTTCCCGCCGAAAGCGGCACCTATCGACTGATGGCCAAGGCACACGCCAAATATCGGTTTCTTTCCCGCAAAATGTTTCAGAACAGCCATAGAAATGCCTGCTTCATAAGGCGTTTTGGGACCAGGAGAAATACAAATGTGATCCGGATTCAATTTCTCAATCTCTTCAATCGTAATTCGGTCATTGCGATAAGTTCTGACATCAGCGCCCAGTTCGCCGAAATACTGAACGATGTTATATGTAAAAGAATCGTAATTGTCTATCATGAGTAACATGACTGCCACCTTTTAGCTTGAGATATGACACAAATCCGCCGGAAAAGTCCAGCGCAGGGTGAATTTTGGGAAGTCGCGCAAGAGCGCAGAAAGATTAGGCTTTTGGCATACGCCAACGCCAACGCAAAGGAATCAGATAGATGGAAGATAAAATTGCTTTATACATATGCTGGGAATTATTGCCCAAGACTCGGCGATTGGCAAGCCTTAAGAATCATCTGTTGTCTTCCCCACCGTCTTCGTCTTCTTGCCTGGAAGGGACACGGTAGGATTCTGCCGCCCATGCACCTAGGTCAACCTGACGGCATCGATCAGAACAAAAAGGCCGGAATGGGCTTTCCTCATTCCATGTGACCGGCCTACCACAGATTGGACATTTGACCGTCAAAACCATACACCCTCACACAATCTCGAAACTTACAAATGCAACCCGTTTGCCATCTTCAGGTAAATCACGTGTAACCGTGACACTTCTTTGAGTATCTCATTGGGTTCACGGTCATTGACAATCACGTCATCGGCCTTGGCAAGTCGTTTCTCTCGTGATGCCTGCGCTGCAATAATGGCCTGAGCCTGTTCCCTGGAAAGGGCGCTACGCTGCATCACTCGCTGGATCTGCAGTTCCACAGGACAATCAACAACGAGAACGCGGGTACCCATCCCCTGCCAAACAGGCAAATCAAGCAGAAGCGGATTAGCAAAGATAACATAGTCACCCGTCGCATCCTTTGCCTGCTGGAAGCAGATATCCCGGATTAAAGGATGCAGGATTGCCTCGAGCCTTAAGCGTTCCGGAGGATTTCCAAAAACCCGTTCACGCATCTTAGCCCGATCCAGCGCCCCGTCTGCTGTGATGAAATCGTCACCAAAAGCATCCCGTATGGGTTCAATCCCAGCACCACCTGACACCGTCAACCCCCGGGAAACAACATCTGCATCGACAATAGAAGCACCCAATTGCGAAAAAATGTCCGATACAAACGTCTTACCGCTACCGATACCGCCCGTCAAACCAATTGAAAAATGCGTGTAATCCATCATCTTTCCCAAATCACGATAAGATGAAAGCAACCTGATCCTGTATACCTGCCGTTGGCGGATTCGAAAAACCGCCTTTTACGAAACGCGTCATCCGACCAATCAGGCAGTTCATCAGCAGGTTACTGCGCATGATTGCCGATTTTTCATCAAGATGGGATTCCTGCGTAGCCGCAAGCCGCATCGATTGGCGCAACGTCAGTTCAATCCTATCGAAAAACTGGTTCATTCGTTTCTGTAGACGCGGATTTTCATAGATTAATGCGTCGCCCATCATTACCCGGGTCATCCCCGGGTTTCTTTCCGAAAATCCCAGCAACAGACGCACAATATTACGGACTTGGGTAAGGCCGCGTTCCTCATTCTCGCAGATACGGTTGATAACACTAAACACACCGGATTCGATGAATTCAATCAACCCTTCGAACATCTGAGCCTTACTCGCAAAATGCCGGTACAGCGCCGCTTCAGAAATCCCGACTTTAGCTGCCAATGCCGCTGTGGTCACTTTCATGCCCTGCGGTTCTTCAAGCATCATCGCCAAGGCCTGAAGGATCTGCTGTTTGCGCTCTCCTGATTTTTTCCTTACCATACTATTTGACCTACTTCACTACGTTAACCCTTACCAGCCAACGAACAGAACCAATTCGGGTATCGACATAAGACTGCCGCCCAGATGCAATTTTCCTGCCAGGATGTGCATAGGCATGATGAGACTGAAAACTTCGGTTCAAGTACTGCGTGACAAGCACGGTTTTCATGCCCGTTATTTTAGCCGCTTTCAGGCTCCGAATATCATCTTCCACAAGGATGCACCGGGATGGACTGACCTTAAGCTTGGCAGGCAAATGCCAAAAGAAACGCCGTGATGGCTTCGGTGTATACCGCCCCGCCAAGCACATCGCCTCAATGGAAATAATATTGTCGAAAAAGGGTACAAGTCCTAAAATCTTCAAGACCTGCCTGGCATACGTTACGGATGAATTCGTCAACAATATTTTCTTACCTGGTAGCTTTCGGAAAATACGTCTAAGACCCTTTTCAGCGTGAATCAATGAAGGCAGATCATCAAAACAATGAGCCGCCTTCAAGAACTGTGTCGCCTTATCACAAGGCATCTGGCTAATTCCCAGCAATGTCGCACCATAACGCCGCCAGAAAACCTGCCGCAGTGCATCTGCCTGTGCATCGGAGAGCCTGGTACTTCCCTGTGAAAGGTTCGATGCAATCCAATTATTCATATTCCGGCTAATTTGGGGGAAAACCTCAAGAGCCGCATCGTGAAGGGTGTTATCAAGGTCAAAAAGCCAGACAGGGGGTTTCTCCAGCGTCATGGTTCAGTACTTTGAAAGAACCCCCGTAGGGCGCATGGCCAAACGGGGGTTTTATGCATCAGAGCTCTAAATTGCCAATCCCGGCTCTTTATCTCCGTTTTGTCTTGGATGTCACTGGCTTGGACTGTGCAGCCGCAGCCTGTTCTTCGGCAACCATCTTATCGGCCTGCTTGTTGATATAGTAGTGATGTGCAATCGACAGCACGTTATTAACAAGCCAATACAGCACTAGCCCAGCCGGGAAGAAAAAGAACGTGATCGAGAAGGCAATCGGCACAAACATCATGATCTTTGCCTGTGTTGGATCTGGCGGAGGCGGGCTCATCTTCTGCTGCAGGAACATGGTACCAGCCATCAGAACCGGGAGGATATACCATGGATCCGGTGCAGCCAGATTCTGGATCCAACCAAGCCACGGTGCATTACGGATTTCAATCGACGCTAAAAGCACCCAGTACAGAGACAGGAACACAGGAATCTGGACAATCATCGGTAAACACCCGCCCGCCGGATTGATCTTTTCGCGCTTGTAGAGGCTGATCATTTCCGTCTTCATGGCCTGAGGATCATCCTTGTAGCGTTCTTTCATACGCTGAATGACCGGCGTGAACTTACGCATCCTGGCCATGCTCTTGTACCCCATGTGGGACAGTGGGGACAGTACCAGTTTAATCAGGATAGTCAGGATGACAATCGTCCAACCCCAGTTATGCACCTCGTCCTGGATACGGTTCATCAGCCAGAAAATCGGTTTTGCAACAACCGTCAGGAAACCATAGTCCTTAACCAAATCTAAACCGGGTGCTGCTTTCTCAAGCATCTTGGTATCCTGCGGTCCCATATAAAGGACAGTGTCATTGGAGACCGTTTGCTGGGGCTGGATCATCGCACCACCTTCGGTGACCTGGAGTTCCGTACCCACGCAGTAAAGGTCTTCACCCAATTTCTTCGCATAATTTTCGCGGTTCAATCCGTCTGTTGGGATGAACGCAGAAACGAAGTAATGCTGAACCATCGCAATCCAACCATTTTTGGTATCACGGACGAATTTCTCACCTGTGCCGTTTTCGGTCAGATTGTCGAACTTAAGTTTCTGGAACTTTTCTTCCCCAGAGTAGACTGCAGGCCCCGTAAAGGTACTGACGAACCGCGACTGCCCTTCCGGACGGCTACTGTCACGAACCAACTGCATATAGAGTTTGGCATTAATCGGTTCGCCGCTTAGATTAGTAATCTGGTGATTGACATCAACTGTATAGCTGCCACGCTTAAACGTGAGGGTTTTTACCAAACGAACACCATTTTGGGTTGCATCCATGACAACCTTGACTTCATCTTTCCCATCTTCCAAGGTGAAATTACCAGGATGGATATTGAAATGGGTAGCATGGTTTGGATAAAGACCACCCGAGAGCCCTGTCTGCGCCAGATAGACACGTGGCGGGTTATTCTCAAACAGCACCATGTCTTTTTGGAAATCATTATCAGGATACTTCAGCAATTCAAGGTTCTGGAATACACCACCATTAGCATTGATTGCCAGTTTAAAGACATCAGTCTGGACGGTAATGACGTCTGACAAAGCTTGACGTTTTGCTTCTTCCTGCTTGGTTTTTTCTGCTTCTTCATTGGCCTTGGTCACCTTTTCCATTGGGAGTCCAGCAGGCTCAGCCGTTTTCGCTTCTTCCTTCTTGTCGGTGCTGCGGTAACTGAAAATCAACGAAGAGCCGCCGTTATAGACAACCCAGTTGTCCCAGAGCATAAACAACGCAATGAGCAGGATGATAATCAGAGTCGTGCGTTTTTTGACGTCCATAATTGTCAGGTTTGTGTATCAACTGCTGTTTTTCTTAAACCATTTCCCACAACGGCACTCCCACCCCTTTTTCGGGACAGGATCGTAACCGCCAGGATGGAAAGGATGGCACTTCAACAGGCGTATCAATATCAGGAAAATGCCCTTAATGCAACCATGCACCGAAAGCGCCTGGATGGCATAAGCAGAGCACGTTGGATAAAAACGGCAGTTTGGTCCCAAAAGCGGACTGATTCCCAACTGATAACCCCTTATCAAGAGAATGAAGAGGCTTTTCAGCGGTGAACTCAGAAAGCCTTTGATGAAGCTTTCTTTTCCTGTGCCGTTACGCATATCCTTACGAGCTGAATCAATTCCTTATGCAAGGGCTGCCTCAAGTAAGATCCCGTAGCTGGTTGGGTTCGCTTGCAGACAGATGCTGATAAACGGATTAAACAATCCATACTAGGCAAGACAGTCTGCCTGAAAACCTCCCTACAAAGACGTTTCACCGTATTCCTGGTTACTGCCCTTGGTGCAAACCGCTTGGCTACCACAATCCCAAGACGCGCCCTATTGAGCCGGTTGGGACGAGCATACATCACAAAATGTTGGGTTCTTGCACAGGGACGCATACGAAAAACGGATGAGAAATCATCCGTTTTGCGAAGTCGCCGACCGGAAGGAAATGCCCCGTTCACACAATCAGCTTCAATGTTGCCCGCTTAGACTGCCAAGCGTTTACGGCCTTTGGCACGTCGTGCATTCAATACGGCACGGCCATTCTTGGTTGCCATACGAACACGGAAACCGTGGGTACGTTTGCGACGGACAACGGATGGTTGGTAAGTACGTTTCATGATGGTCTCGCTAATTAATCAGCTAATAAATTCCGGTTTCGGTACTTCCAGTGAGGACAAGCATATTGCCACCAACGGCAACTGGTTCCAAACAGAGCACCACCTTAAGCGTAAGGAATCAAGAATTAAACCGTATCATGCTATGTTCTGTCAATAGCAAATACGAGACTTTGCCAAAATCTTCTAAAAAAATAGGCTTTCCTGTGGATAACTTGTCTTTTTCAGGGTAGAATCGGACTTTATAGTTAACGAATTTCTGACTGAAAAATCCCTATAGCTACAATGTTTTCCTCTTTCAGGAAACTTGATGCTAGGTATGTTTTTTCGCCTAATCTCGAAGCCATTTTATCGCTAAACCATGGAATCACTCTGGCAAAATTGCCTCTCCCAGCTTGAAAAGGAAGTAGCCGAACGGCAATACGCCACATGGATTAAACCACTAACCCTAGTGGAATACCATGACGGACTACTGCACATTGCCGCCCAGAATTTCATGAAACGAGATTGGGTCAAACAGGAATTCGCTCCACGCATTGAAGAAATTGCCTCTGGTATCGCTGGGTTCCCTGTCACTGTCCAAATCTCTGTAGCCAAGAGAAAAAACCCAACCAAACAGCCAGAGGGTTCGAAGTCTCCCCTCCAGCCAACACACCAAGACAAACCCGAAAACGCACCATTGTCCAACATTGACCTAGACGATTCAGCCCAAGAAAGGCTCCTCAACTCAGGCATCAACCCAGAGATGACTTTTGACAATTTTGTGATGGGTAAGGCAAACCAACTGGCACGAGCGGCAGCCATTCAAATTGCAAACAATCCTGGAACAGCCTACAACCCACTTTATTTATTTGGCGGTGTCGGCCTAGGTAAAACCCACCTAATCCAAGCCATCGGCAACCAGGTTCTCAAACAACGCCCCTCTGCAAAGATTCGCTACATTCACGCAGAACAGTACATAAGAGACGTAGTGAGCGCTTACCAACGTCAGGATTTCGACGGCTTCAAACGCAACTACCATTCGTTGGATATGCTACTCATTGATGATATCCAGTTCTTTGCCGGCAAAAACAGAACCCAGGAAGAATTTTTCTACGCATTTGAAGCACTGATTGCTGCACGCAAGCAAATCATCATTACCAGTGACACCTATCCACAGGATATTGACGGTATGGAGAGCCGTTTGACGTCGCGTTTCGCTTCGGGTCTGACAGTTGCCATTGATCCACCAGAACTGGAAATGCGTGTTGCCATCTTAATCAAGAAGGCCGCACAGATGGGCGTCATTCTAAATAACGATGTGGCTTTCTTTATTGCTAACCTGCGCCAGACTAATGTCCGTGAACTGGAAGGATCGCTCAGTACGGTTGTCGCACATTCGCGGTTCATGAACCAAGAAATTACAGTCGACCTGGCTAAGGAAGTATTGAAAAGTACCATTCCTTCCAACTTGGTTTCGGTCGAGGACATCCAGAAATCTGTTGCTGAGTATTACCGGATCAAGGTTGCAGACATGTATTCCAAGCGCCGTCCTGCCAACATTGCCCTCCCCCGCCAGATTGCGATGTACCTTGCCAAAGAACTGACGCAGAAAAGTCTGCCTGAGATTGGCGAGCTTTTTGGAGGACGCGACCATACAACTGTCCTGCACGCAGTGAAAAAGATTACCAAAGAAAGACAGAAAAACATCAAACTCAACCATGAGCTCCATGTGCTTGAGCAGACCCTTAAACGCTGAAATCCACAATGGGATGACAGATTTTGATAAACGAAGAAGAATGATATCCAAGGAGTTACTATGCAATTGGTAAAAACCGGCCGCGATGAGGTCCTCCGCCCCCTGCAAATTGTCAGCGGCATTGTGGAACGCCGTCATACATTGCCGATTCTCTCCAACGTCCTCATCAGGAAACAGGGCAATGATGTCTCTTTCCTGGCAACGGATACAGAAATCCAAATCATCACCCATGCTCCAATAGGTACGGATGAAGAAGACATCACCACTACTGTCTCCGCTAAAAAACTCTTGGATACCCTGCGCTCCCTGCCGGACGATTCAAATGTGAGCCTTTCGTTAAACGACAAGAAAATGGCCATAGCAGGTAGCGGTTCTCGCTTCCAACTCCAGACCCTTCCAGGCGATGATTTCCCGATTGTTAACCAGCCTGAGGAATTTCTCGGTTCCATCTCTTTACCCCAGAAGGATTTCAAAGAACTGCTTGGCATGGTTTCCTTTGCCATGGCACAGCAAGATCTCCGCTATTATCTCAATGGCGTACTACTCCAATTCGTCGAAGGAAAAATCAATGCCGTAGCAACCGATGGACACCGTTTGGCCACCTGCTCAATCCAGTCTAGCGATGAAACGCTGAAACAGGATCTGATCATCCCGCGTAAGACCGCAATCGAACTGCAACGCCTTCTGGAAGACAATGAGACACCCGTCAAAATCGACTTCGCAAAAACGCAAATCCGCTTCACCTTTGGTTCCGTAGAACTGATTTCCAAACTGGTGGAAGGTAAATTCCCGGATTACACACGCGTCATTCCACAGAATTATGACCAGAAATTTGCCATCGGCAGGGATTCCTTGCAACGAGCTCTCCAGCGTGCTGCCATTATGACCACCGAAAAATACAAGGGCATCCGTTGGATCCTTGCTCCTGGAAGTCTTAAAATCAGCTCGACCAATGCTGACCAGGAAGAAGCAGTCATTGAACTTGAAACCGCATTCAATGGTGAAGGCTTTGAAATCGGCTTCAACATTACCTACCTGATCGATGTCGTAGCCGCACTGAAAAATGACATCATCCAAATTGAAGTTAAAGACGGGAACTCTTCAGTCCTGATAACCATCCCCGACAACAGCAGCTTCAAATATGTTGTGATGCCAATGCGCATCTAAAACAGGAACGGTATACCAAGATTCGATAGCTACAGTATTTTTAAGGAAAGCTTTTCCATGCCACAGACAGAAACAGACCCAAAAAAATACGGGGAAAGTGAAATCAAGATACTAGAAGGCCTTGAAGCTGTCAGAAAACGGCCAGGGATGTATATTGGTGATACATCTGATGGAACCGGTTTACACCACCTCGTTTTCGAAGTGCTCGACAACTCTATTGATGAGGCTTTAGCCGGGTTCTGTTCTGAAATTCAGGTTACATTGCACAGTGACAACTCTGTCTCCGTCACAGACAACGGCCGCGGCATCCCAACTGGTATCAAGTTTGATGACAAACATGACCCCAAACGTAGCGCTGCTGAAATCGTGATGACAGAACTCCATGCTGGTGGCAAGTTTGACCAGAATGCTTACAAAGTTTCTGGCGGCCTGCACGGTGTCGGTGTTTCCTGTGTCAATGCGCTGTCAACTTTGCTGAAGCTCACCATCTGGCGCGACGGCAAAGAACATTACATGGAATTCGAGCGTGGCCTGCCTATTCGCACACAAACCCAAATCATCAACGGTGTGGAATGCGCACCGATTAAGGAAATGGGCCCATCCGACCGTCAAGGGACACGCGTCCGATTTTGGCCTGATGCCACGATTTTCAGCACTGTCGAACTGCAGTATGACATCCTAGCACGTCGGATCCGCGAACTCTCCTTCCTGAACAACGGTGTCCGCATCCGACTCCTAGATCAAAGAACTGGCAAGGAAGAAGTTTTTGCTTATGAAGGCGGTACCCGCGGCTTCGTCGAGTACATCAACCGTGGAAAGAATGCTATCCATCCAACCATCTTCCAGGCAACAGGAGAAAGGATTAGTGAACAGGGAACGCCCGTTACCGTCGATATTTCGATGCAATGGAACGATTCCTATAATGAGCAGGTACTGTGCTTCACAAATAACATCCCGCAACGGGATGGTGGAACCCACCTGACGGGGCTTCGTTCCGCCATGACTCGGGTCATCAACAGCTATATCAAGGACAATGGCCTAGACAAAAAGGCTAAGATTGACACCACTGGGGACGATATGCGAGAAGGTCTCACATGCGTCCTTTCAGTCAAGGTACCAGAACCAAAATTCAGTTCGCAGACAAAAGACAAACTGGTTTCCTCCGAAGTGCGCGGCCCAGTAGAAGATATTATTACAAAAACACTTACTGACTTCCTGCAAGAAAAACCAAACGATGCAAAAATCATCTGCACTAAGATTGTAGAAGCAGCACGTGCCCGCGAAGCTGCACGGAAAGCAAGGGAATTGACTCGCCGCAAAGGCGTGCTAGATGGCCTTGGACTCTCTGCAAAACTCGCTGACTGCCAAGAAAAAGATCCAGCACTATGTGAATTGTACCTAGTGGAAGGCGACTCTGCAGGAGGATCCGCCAAACAGGGAAGAGACCGGAAATTCCAGGCCATCCTGCCGTTAAGGGGGAAAGTCTTGAATGTTGAGAAAGCACGCTTTGAAAAGATGCTTTCCTCAGAACAAATCACCACCCTTATTGCAACGCTTGGTACGAGCATTGGACCTGATGAATTCAACATTGACAAACTGCGGTATCATCGCATCATTATCATGACCGATGCTGACGTAGACGGTGCACATATCAGGACACTGCTACTCACACTCTTCTACCGCCAGATGCCGCAACTGATTGAGCGCGGCTATGTCTATATTGCGCAACCTCCTCTTTATAAAATCAAAAACGGCAGAGATGAACGTTACCTGAAGGATGATCTGGAAGAAGCAAACCACATGATGGATATCGCTCTTCAGAATGCCTCCCTCATCCCTCAGGATAGTGGTACGCCAATTACAGGTGAACGCCTCAAGGAAATGGCTGACCGTCATACCGTTGCTTACAACATCATCGGACGTCTTGCGCGCCTTATTGGACAAGATGTCCTGGCAGCTATTATGGATGGAGTCTGTTTAAGGCTTGATTCAATCGAAAACGCTAACGAGTCTGCGTTACAGTTATCGAAATCTCTTAACAATCCCAACACCGCTGTTGAAGTCACAAGAGACAGCAATGGCAATCCTGCTCTTGCTATCAAACGCACCAATTACGGCAATGTCCACGTGACACAGATTGACCGCGACTTCACAGAAGGTAATGACTATCGGCTTCTAGAACAAGCGGCAGCTGACTTCAAAGCCCTTATTGGTAGCGGCGCTACAATCTGCCGCGGAGAAGGCGACAAGAAACGCCAGCTAACGGTGCGCAGTTTCCACCAAGCCATGCAATGGCTGCGTGAAGAAGCGGAAAAAGGAGTCTCAAAGCAACGCTACAAAGGTCTTGGCGAAATGAACCCAGAACAACTTTGGGAAACCACCATGGATCCAGCCTCCCGCCGTATGCTGCGTGTCCGCATTGAGGATGCCATTGAGGCAGACCGGATTTTTACGACCCTCATGGGTGAAGAAGTCGACCCTCGCCGCAAATTCATTGAAAGTAACGCACTCTTAGCTGGGAACATTGATATCTGATCGGAGTTGTATCAGAAACAACTCTTCTTCTGATTGCAACAGCTTGAATTTCCCTTTGATTCGGGCAGTACTTTAGCAGTACTGCTCACATTGGACTGCTGAATATTCAAATAGGCTGTGTTCTTTCAATCAACCAATCCCTTGCCTTTATGGCAATCCTCGGTAGCAGTTTCTCCCTAACACCAGCATGATAACTGTTTAACCACTCACGCTCAGCAACATCCAGTAACCCGACTTCAATACAACGTGTATCAATTGGGCATTGTGTTAATGTCTCAAACTGCAGGAAATCACCAAAGTCCGTCTTTTCGCCTGCTATGGCTGCAGACAAGTTTTCAATACGGATTCCCCATTTTCCAGGGCGATAGATACCCGGTTCTATTGAGGTCACCATTCCCTCTTCTAGCGTGTTATCAGGCTTATTCCTTCCCCGATAAGAAATAGCTTGTGGTCCTTCATGAACATTCAAGAAATAGCCTACCCCATGGCCTGTTCCATGACCGAAGTCTAACCCTTTATCCCATAATGGCTTTCTTGCAATGGAATCCACAACCGGCGCAGGAACAGACCGGGGAAAGTGTGTTGTAGACAAGGCAATCACACTTTTCAGAACCACTGTGAAATCACGTTTTTGTTCCTTAGACGGAACACCAACAGGAATAACACGGGTCATATCTGTTGTTCCCCTTAAGTACTGTCCCCCCGTATCAATCAAGAGCAATCCATTGTTTTTAATAATAGAAAAGGACTCCTTAGATGCTTGGTAGTGAGGAAGTGCTGCGTTTTCATTGAATCCTGCTATAGTTCCAAAGCTCGGTGATATATAGTCTTCACGTCTCGATCTGCATACCTCTATCTTTTCTGCAACTGTCACCTCAGATATAACAACCCCCCTTTCTTGTACTTCATCAAACCATGCTTGAAATTCACAGAATGCGGCACCGTCATCTATCATGACATCACGAATAAAGTCCAATTCAGCTGGCGCTTTCTTTGCCTTCATCAAAGAAATGGGGCTTATTTTTTCTACAACCTTTACTCCCTTAGGGAATTGAGAAACCATCTCCCACGAGGTGTATTGTGGGTCAATCAAGAGGGCTGTATTCCCTTCTAATTCTGAGATGGTCTGCATGACGCTTACATAAGGAACAATTTCAATACCTTCTCCAATTAATTTCTGTTGGACTGTGTATGGGATCTTTTGTTCCGATATAAAGAGTCTGACACTTTGTAGCCCAACTAAGAGGTAACTTACAAACACAGGGGTATACTCTATGTCATTTCCCCTGAGATTCAAAAGCCAAGCTATCTCATCTAGGCTACCAGTGAACATCCACTCTACACCTTCCTCTTTCAGCCTATCCTGTATCCGGGCAATTTTTTCCTTGCGTGTAAGGGCACAATACTTCTCCATATGCTCGAAAACTATCCCATCAGGCATCGGTGGTCGATCTGACCATGTTTCTTCTATAGGACTGGTCACGGAAATGAGCGATATTGTCGACATCTCCAATTTTGACCTTAGCTCCCGTTCCTGTTTGATGGAAATTAACCGCCCATCTATCCCTACTTTTGTTTCTGCAGGAAAATAAGAAACAATCCAATCTCCGTAATCCCTATGACCTGCCCCCAGCAATTTACATATCTCAATTTCTGTACCAGCCAGTTCTTTTTCTGCTTGCACCCAATAGCGGCTATCTACCCATAATGAGGCTCGCTCCTTTCCAACAACGAGTATTCCAGCTGATCCTGTAAATCCTGAATAGTATTCTCGGCACTTCCAATGGTCAGGTATGTACTCTGATAAGTGGGGGTCGGTACTGGGCACTATCAATACATCAACTGATGCCCTTTTCATTGCTTTACGTAAATTTTGGATACGGTCTTTTATTTGACTGGAAGTCATCTTCATTCCTTTTATTTAATTTCTGACATTTTAACCGACACTTCTGGCACACCAAGCAAAATTAGAGTAGAAGATTTCTGTATTGGATGTTTCACGTGAAACATTGTATCCACCCATAAAAAAACAGCCGGATTATGCCGGCTGCTCTGTGGATATCTCTGTTGATAACACTTCATATTGACTGCCTAATCCTAGCAAGAAGACCATCAAGCACATCAAGATTTGCAAAATCAATAATCATCTTTCCCTTACCCTTAGTGCCCATCTTTAAACTTACTTTTGTTGTCAATAAATCTGATAGTTCTGTCTCAAGGTTCACCAAATCCTGCGACTTTGTAGCCGCCTTTTTCTGAGTATCCTTTTGTTTTTCCATCTCTGCTGCTACAAGTCTTTCAGCTTCGCGTACAGACAACCTTTTCGAAACAATCTGTGTTGCCAGTGCAATCTGTGTTGCACCATTGACAGACAGGAGTGCGCGCGCATGGCCCATTTCAATATCACCGGCCTTTAACATCGTTTGGACAGGTTCTGTCAGGTTCAACAACCGAAGCAAATTCGTTACAGCACTACGAGAGCGCCCTATAGACTGAGCTGCTTGCTCATGTGTAAAACTAAAGTCCTTAATCAATCGCTGGATACCGAAAGCTTCCTCAAGCGGATTGAGATTTTCCCGTTGGATATTCTCAATCAGTGCCATTGCTGCGGCTGACTTATCATCAACATCTTTTACAATAGCCGGAATTTCCTTAAGCCCAGCCATCTTAGCAGCACGATAGCGCCTTTCTCCAGCAATGATTTCGTACCTTTTTCCACCTTTATCATCAGAAACAGGTCTTACTAGAATAGGTTGCATGACACCCTGTTCACGTATGGATGCTATAAGGTCATTAAGAGCACCTTCGTCCATGGTAGCACGAGGTTGATACTTCCCAGACCTTAGCCTATTGATGGATAGAGACATGACAACTGGTGATTCAGACGAAAGGTTAGGACCCAATAAAGTCTCAAGTCCTCTTCCAAGACCTTTTCTTTTTTTAGCTGTTGATAACTCTGTCATTTAATAACTTCCTTGGTATGAATCATGCCATCTTTAAAGATGCCAACAGTTCCTTTGCACATTCCATGTATGCCTTGGCTCCCTTAGAAGAAGGATCGAAATCCACGCCCGGCAAACCATAAGAAGGGGCTTCTGCCATACGCACATTTCTAGGGATAACTGTTTTTAATACCCGCTTCCCAAAATGTTTTTCTAATTGTTCAGATACATGAAGTGAAAGCGTAACCCTCTTGTCAAACATGACTCTAAGCAAAAGCAAACCAATATTATTAATAGATGCATTCATATTGGAATGAACATGGCGCACAGTATTCAAAAGATCAGACAGCCCTTCCAAAGCAAAATATTCACATTGCATAGGAATAATGACACCATCCGCAGCACAAAATGCGTTCAATGTAAGCAACGAAAGGGCAGGAGGACAGTCAATTAATATAAGGTCATACTCTTCCTTTACCTCATCTAACGCTTCTTTCAATCTTTTATTTCGACGTTCAAGGTTTACCATTTCGACTTCCGCTGCTGATAGTTCCCTATTAGCAGGCAAAATGTCGAACTGAATGACTGTTGGTCTTTGACGGACATCCTTAATGTCTGCTAAGCCTAACAGGACTTCATAAACTGATCTCTCAAGATCCAATTTTGACACACCACTTCCCATCGTTGCGTTGCCTTGTGGATCGAGATCAACAAGCAGAACCCTTTTCTTTAGATGTGCAAGGCTAGAGGCAAGATTAACTGCAGTAGTCGTTTTACCAACTCCGCCCTTTTGATTGGCAATGCAAAGTACAGCGGCCATAAGAATTTCTCACTTCAATATTCAGAATATTAAGGTCAACCTCAAAGAATAACCTTATTCCTTTGGATAATAATTAAATGACGCTGAGCTGCAAGATAAGGTACAGACAACGCAATGGTATCTTTCACTTTCCAACGAGTGTCAAGGTTACTTACTTCACTCTCAGGAATCAATCCTTTCATTGCGTAAAAGCTCCCGTTTTCAGCCAGTAAGTGTGAAGACAAAGCTATAAAGTCTTTAATACTTGAAAAAGCTCTCGACACTATTCCATCAAACCTATAATCAAGCTGAAGGTCTTCAACTCGGCCTGTATGGACTTTTGTATTTTTTAATCCCAACTCAATAACCGCTTGCCGTATGAAAGATGTTTTTTTGCTTACTACATCAATCATCTCTACCATAACCTGTGGACATGAAACTGCTATCACAAGCCCTGGTAATCCACCTCCTGATCCAACATCAAGTATTTTTTTACAATCTTTTACCCAAGGAATAATAGAAAGAGAATCCACCAGATGATGGGTCATCATCTGTTCTATATCTCGAATAGCAGTTAGGTTGTATACCTTATTCCATTTCTTTAATATAAATATATATTCAATCAGTTGGTTTATTTTTTCTTTATCAAGTTTAATGTTTAATTCTTTTAGTCCACTTTCGAGCTTTTCCTCTAATTCTTCTCTCCCCATCTGCCCTATTCCTTTATTTAGAAACCTTATTCCGCCCTTCCTTCAAATCCATTCTTCTTCAAATGAATAAGCAATATAGAAATAGCAGCTGGCGTAATACCTGATATGCGCGACGCCTGTCCCAAAGTTTCAGGCTTTTGTTTGTTTAGTTTCTGTTGCACTTCAATAGACAAAGCCTTCACTGTTCCGTAATCAAAGTCTTGCGGTAACTTCGTATTCTCAAAACCTGATTGGCGTTCTATCTCCCTTAACTGTCTATCAACATACCCTGCATATTTAATCTGAATCTCTACCTGATCTTTCACTTCATCTGGCATTGACTCTATCGAACACCATTGCCTTCCATCGATGCCCTTCATACCTTCTAATTTTCTATAGGTTACTCTTGGCCGTTTCAGTAGATCAGCCAGCGAATATTCTCTATCTATTGATTTTCCCAATATTCTTTCGGATTCTTCTTTTGAAAGCTGCCCAGGCTGTATCCAAGTCTTTCTCAATCTTTCTATTTCCAATGCTGTTTTTTCACGTTTAAGAGCAAACCTTTCCCACTGACTTTCCTTTACACATCCTAATCTGTATCCTGTTTCAGTCAGACGCAAATCCGCATTGTCCTCCCGGAGACTCAACCTGTATTCAGCCCTACTGGTAAACATCCTGTAAGGCTCATTCACACCACGTGTTACCAAGTCATCAACCATCACGCCAATATAAGCTTCACTTCGCTTAGGAACCCAAGCTTCATCGCCATTTAAATAACGCACAGCATTTATACCTGCCAAAATTCCCTGAGCTGCTGCTTCTTCATAACCCGTTGTTCCATTGATTTGACCAGCAAAGAAAAGCCCTTTCACTTGCCGTGTCTCAAGAGATGATTTAAGGAACCTTGGGTCATAGTAGTCATATTCAATAGCGTATCCTGGCCTTAGGATATGTGTATGTTCCAATCCTTTTATTGTTTTCAGCAA
The DNA here is from genome assembly GCA_016291665.1 of Oxalobacter sp. Taxonomy (GTDB): domain Bacteria; phylum Pseudomonadota; class Gammaproteobacteria; order Burkholderiales; family Burkholderiaceae_D; genus Oxalobacter. Next base: position 37,398 of record JAEEYE010000008.1, read on the forward strand.
TCCAACTTGGATGTCAAAAGGAAGACTTGTAGAAATCCCATTGGGATAGTATTCATGGGTATGAAGCCCTTCTGGTTCCAAAAATATATGATGTGACGACCTTCCAGAAAAGCGGTGAATTTTATCTTCTATAGATGGGCAATAACGTGGCCCTATCCCTTCAATCACCCCAGTGAATAATGGGCTACGGTCAAGACCAGAACGTATCACCTCATGTGTCTTTTCATTGGTATAGGTAATCCAACATGAAATTTGTCTAGGGTGCATAGAAGCATCGCCAATAAAGGAAAATACAGGTATTGGATCTGAATCACCTTTCTGTTCTTTCATAACAGAAAAATCAATTGTCCTTCCATCCAACCGAGGTGGTGTACCCGTTTTCAAGCGACCCTGTGGAAATGACACTTCCTTCAGAAAAGAAGACAGTGCAATAGCCGGTGGGTCACCAGAACGCCCCCCAGCATAAACATTTAATCCAACAAATAGTTTTCCATCTAAGAAAGTGCCTGCTGTCAAAATAACAGACGAAGCACTAAATTCAACACCCCCCTGCGTTACAACTCCCTTAACTTCATCTCCCTTTAAAACCAATCTGTCCACCTGGTCCTGGAAAAGAGAAAGCTTTTCCTGATTTTCAAGTGTATGCCTGATGAATTGGCGGTACAGTGAACGATCAACCTGTACACGGGTCGACCTTACAGCAGGCCCCTTGGAAGAATTAAGAATACGGAACTGGATTCCTGCCTTATCTGCAGCAAGAGCCATTATTCCGCCTAAGGCATCTATTTCCTTAACAAGGTGGCTTTTACCAATACCACCTATAGAAGGATTACATGAAAGTTGACCAAGTGTGTCAAAACTATGCGTTACCAGAAGCGTTTTTTTCCCCATCCTAGCACTTGCCAAGGCCGCTTCCGTCCCTGCGTGACCTCCACCTACTACAATCACATCGTAATGAATAGAATAAATCATAAACAACAGATGACTTCAATCAGGTTACTTAAACTAATAAAATTCTTGAAAACTATACCATCCAAAAAATGTGCCTGCGCATATTACGCCCTCAACGTTCCACGTGGAACATACAGCCCTCTTAAATTTATTCTTTTATTGAATTTTTTAGATTTCTATCGGCCATTTTATGGAATTTTTTACATAAAAAACAGGCACAAACCAAAATACAACAGCTGGCTGTGGATAGGTATGTTGATAAGCTGTTACTCACCTAGAAAAAAGAGTATGTAAGCAACAAAGCCTAAAAGTTCTTCATAAAAAGTGCTCATCTTTTCCAGAGGCTAATGTAAACACTAAGTTATTGATTAAATTTACCTAATCAGACCTATACACCGAACAAAGAACCTTTATTATTACAATTTATATATAAAAAAATTATTAAGAAAACCTATTCTTGACTGCTTTCTAACGCAACTTGAAAAGGTATGTACATCTGATAAAATAGTACCTTTACTTCATACCATTTTGATTAAAGAGAAAATATGGATTCCCAAGAACAGAAAAAAGCATTGCTGAAGAAGAATGCACTCGCTTTCCACAGCCAGCCTATTGCTGGGAAGATCAGTGTTGAACCAACCAAACAGGTTAAAGATCAGAACGACTTGGCTTTAGCTTATACCCCAGGTGTTGCATGTGCATGCGAGGAAGTAGCAGCTGATCCTCAGAATGCCTATGTTTACACAACTAAGGGCAATCTCGTCGCAGTTATTTCCAATGGTACTGCTGTTCTCGGTCTGGGTGACATTGGTGCACAGGCATCTAAACCAGTGATGGAAGGTAAAGGTGTCCTGTTTAAGAAATTTGCAGGCATCAATGTGTTTGACATTGAAATTGACGAAAAAGACCCTCAAAAGCTGGTAGACATTATCGCATCCTTGGAACCTACCTTCGGTGGTATAAACCTTGAAGACATAAAGGCACCAGAATGCTTCTTTATTGAACGCGAACTGCGTAAGAAAATGAACATTCCTGTTTTCCACGATGACCAGCACGGCACAGCTATCATCGTTGGTGCAGCTATTCTGAATGCATTGAAGGCAGTTGGTAAAACAGTAGAAAACGCTAAGCTTGTTGTTTCTGGCGCAGGTGCTGGTGCATTGGGTTGCTTGGATATGTTGGTATCTCTTGGCTTCCAGCTCAAGAATATCTGGGTATCTGATATTGCGGGTGTTGTTTACAAGGGTCGTAAAGAATTAATGGATCCTGAAAAATCGAAGTATGCTCAGGATACCGACAAGCGTACCTTGATGGATATCATCCCTGATGCTGACGTATTCCTTGGACTTTCCGCGGGTAATGTGCTGAAGCCTGAAATGGTATTGAAGATGGCGAAAAATCCAGTCATCTTTGCATTGGCAAACCCAATTCCAGAAATCCTGCCAGAAGTAGTTCATGCAACGCGCGATGATGCAATTGTTGGTACTGGTCGTTCTGACTATCCAAACCAGGTTAACAATTCACTTTGCTTCCCATACATTTTCCGTGGCGCATTGGATGTCCGTGCTAAGACAATTAACCGCGAAATGGAATTGGCTGCATTGCGTGCTATTGCAGGTTTGGCAGAGAAAGAAGTTCCAGCAGAACTTGAAGCAATGTATGGTAAGAAATTCAAATTCGGTCGCGAATATCTGATTCCTATGCAATTTGACTATCGTTTGTTGGAAACGGTTGCACCTGCGGTTGCTCAGGCAGCAATGGATTCCGGTGTTGCACAGGCTCCTATCACTGATATGGCAGCATATGTTGCAAAGCTGCACGCTATTTCTATGGAAAAGAAATAAGACATAACCGATAAAACAATGCCCTGTCGGATTGCGCGTCCTTCAGGGCATTCTTGTATGCAAATTGGCTGAATCATTTGTGAATGAGATGCCAAGAATCACCTTTCTTTTCAAGTCGGAAAGTAGCATCTTCAAAAAACTGTCCTTTCTTTTCCAAGATTGGGTGGTCTTTGCGTCCGACCAGATGCAATTCCGCTTTTGTTTCGTCTACAGAGAAAACAACATAATTTTTTGCCCAATCGATGTTGAGAGTGGAATCTTCCAATACGGTTCCTTGTTCCCAAATTCGGATACATTCTACCCTGACTTGACTCCAAGAATACCCAGCTGAGCCGATACATCCGTGTGGGTCACGGTCTGAGCCTGTCTTTTCATGTTTGGATGCAGATGTGCAACCGAATAAGACTCCTGACAAGCTCAAGATAACCAGTATTGGGCTCAGCTTTTTAATGGTTGATGACATCATCTTAAACAAGTTTCCAGGTTAGGTTTTCTCCCGCCATCAAAGGGATCACTTTGTCAGAACCAAATGGCAATGATTCAGGGATTTGCCAATCCCTCTTTTCCAAGGTGATAGTTGTTCTATTGACGGCAAGGTTGTAGAACTTTGGTCCGTTGATGGCAGTAAACCATTCAAGGTGTTCCAAGGCATTCTGTTGTTCAAAGACAGTCGCATAGAGTTCAATTGCATGGGATGCACTGTAACATCCAGCACATCCACAAGCATTTTCTTTTGCACCTTTTGCATGGGGAGCTGAATCGGTACCAGCAAAGAATCGACGGTTGTTTTGGGTCACTGCTTTAAGCAGTGCCTGTCTGTTTTCTTCTCTTTTAAGGATAGGCAAGCAATAGTAGTGTGGATGGATACCGCCTACTAGCAAGTGGTTGCGGTTAAAAAGTAGGTGTTGGGGTGTGACTGTTGCTCCAATGAAGCCTTCTGCATCGGTAACGTACTCTGCTGCAGCCTTTGTTGTTATGTGTTCGAAAACAACCTTCAAATCAGGTAGCATCTTCCTGAGTGGTATGAGCACTTTATCTATGAAAACTGCCTCCCTGTCGAATATATCAACATCAGGATCAGTGACTTCACCATGCATTAGGAGAGGAATACCTTGCTTTTGCATTTCATCTAAGGTTTTGATGCAGTTTGAAAGTGAAGTTACACCTGCGTCCGAATTTGTGGTAGCACCTGCAGGATAAAGTTTGATGCCATGGACGATGCCACTTTCTTTTGCCCTAACAATTTCTTCAGGTGGCGTGTTATCTGTCAGGTAAAGCGTCATCAAAGGTTGGAAATCAGTGTTGCTTGGTAATTGCGCAAGAATTCGTTTCCTGTATTCCGTAGCATGTTTGGTTGTTGTGATAGGAGGTTTTAGGTTAGGCATGATAATGGCACGCCTGAACTGTCTTGCAGCCTGTGTAACGGTGGACTGAAGTACTTTCCCATCACGGAGATGAAGGTGGAAATCATCAGGCTGAATAATGGTTAGTGTCTTGGTATTTTGCTGGGTCATGGTTGGCTGCCTGTCAGTTGTTCATAGGCTTATTATATTGTTTTTGTGTGATGATTTTCTTATGCATGGTGGCATCATGGTAGTTATAAAGCAGGTTGTAACAAAAACGGGTGATTTTGGCAAAACAACACTTGCGGATGGAAAGCTCGTATCAAAGTCAAATCCCAGGGTATGTGCTCTAGGGGAAATCGATGAATTGAATGCGTGCATTGGCTATGCTGTAGCACTGAACCTGCCCCAGCCAATTGGAAAAACATTGGAAGAAATCCAGAATCATCTGTTTAAAGCAAGTGGGGAAATTGCATTATCTAGTAGTACGCGTATAAGCACCCAAGAAACAGCAATGATAGAAGGCATGATAGAAAGTTTAAATGCTAACCTTCCACCATTAAGTGGTTTTGTGCGGCTTGGGGGAAGTATTCCTGCTGCACAGTTACATATTGCAAGGGCTGTATGCAGACGTGCTGAGAGGACTATTGTAAAGCTTTATGAAACGCGGCAAGCCAGTAATGAACTCGTCCGTTACATGAACAGGTTATCGGATCTGCTCTTCGTTATGGCTCGTGTAACAAACCATATCATGGGTCTAGAAGAAGAAAGAATAAAATATTAAGTAAGTACTTACTCTTCTTTCTTGTTAAATTCTATGCAGGCGTAAGCGGAATGATTATGAATAGATTCGAAATTTTCAGCTTCCAAGGAATACGCTGTAATACGATCATCGTTATTCAACATACCGGCTACATCCCTGACAAGGTCTTCCACGAATTTGGGATTATCGTAGGCATGTTCTGTCACGTATTTTTCATCAGGCCGTTTCAAAAGACCGAAGAGTTCACAAGAAGCTTGAGCTTCAATGTTTGCAATCAGTTCCTCTATAGGTAGGATTTTTCTTAGGACGGCATTGACTGTGATATGGGAACGCTGGTTGTGCGCACCATATTTGGAAATCTCCTTGGAACACGGGCAGAGGCTGGTGACAGGAACTTGAACAGAAAGGGTTGTCTTAAGCTCTCCTTTGTCAACTTCTCCTTTCATGCCAACTTCGTAGTTCATCACGCTTTTCACTCCAGAGATAGGAGCTTCTTTTGTCATGAAGAATGGGAAAAACACTTCAATCATGCCTGATTCGGCGTTTAGTGTCGTCAGCATGTCGTAGATTAACTTCGTAAAAACATCAAAATCCAATGGCGCAGCATCAAGGCTGGTGAAGTTCTCAAGCAGGTCGATAAAGCGCGACATATGGGTGCCCTTTTGATAGTCAGGCAACCGTACATACATGTTCCATGTGCCGACGGAAGGTTGGACACCATCACGTGATTGTACTCTGAGGGGATGTTTTACACCTTTTACGCCAACCTTCTGAATAGTAATCTTGCGCGTATCAATGGTATTCTGGATATCAGGTATGGTGTGTAGACCTGAATTAATACCATCATCTGATGAAGCGATACATGAGAGGCTTTCGTCAGGATTTGTATCAATGGAAGTTGGATTGCGCAAATTCATTTATCGAACCTTAATCTATAACTGATGCAAATTTTTGCATAGTATCTTACTGGCCTGTCTTCTTTTCAAGGCGTTTCCTAATGGATTTTTCAATGCCCTGTGCATCAAGCCCGTTCATTGCTAACAGGGCTTGCACATCACCATGATCAATGAAGTGATCAGGAAGACCCAGTTGAACAACGGGATTAGTGAGTCCTTCTTGTGCTAAAACTTCTAATACAGCTGAACCTGCTCCACCTGCAACAGTGCCTTCTTCAACGGTCACAATGAGGTTATGGGTTTTAGCTGTTTTGATAATCAACTCTTTATCTATTGGTTTGACAAACCGCATGTTGACGACTGTGGCATCTAGACGGTTACCGGCTTCAAGGGCGGGATTTACCATCGTACCAAAAGCTAGGATTGCCGTGGATGATCCATTTCTTAGGATATTTCCCTTGCCAATCGAAAGGGGAACATTTTCTTTTTTTATAAAAGCGCCAATGCCTGCTCCACGCGGATAGCGCACAGATGCTGGGCCTTTATGATAGTAAGCAGTAACTAACATTTGCCATGCCTCATTCTCATCACTTGGTGCCATGATGAGCATGTTGGGTATGCACCGCAAGAAAGCCATGTCGTAACTTCCTGCGTGAGTTGCGCCGTCCGCACCGACAAGGCCTGCGCGGTCAATGGCAAAGGTGACATCAAGATTTTGCAGGGCAACATCATGAATCAGTTGGTCATAGGCACGTTGCAGGAAGGTTGAATAAATAGCGACAATCGGTTTGAAACCGTCGCATGCAAGTCCGGCAGCGAATGTTACAGCATGCTGTTCAGCAATGCCGACGTCGAAAAAACGTTCTGGAAACTGTTTGGAGAAATCAACCATTCCAGAGCCTTCACTCATGGCTGGCGTAATTGCAATGAGTTTAGGGTCACGTTTTGCGGTTTCGCAAAGCCAGCTGCCAAACACGTTGGAAAATGTAGGTTTGGCAGCTGGTTTAGATTTTAGGCCTTCTTCTGGACTGAATTTTCCCAAGCCATGATAGAGGGTCGGATCAGCTTCGGCTAGTTTGTAACCATGCCCTTTCTTTGTGACGATATGCAGGAACCTAGGGCCTTTGTGGCGCTTCAGGGTCTGGAGGACTTTAATGAGGTTGCTTACATCATGCCCGTCAATGGGTCCTGTATAACTAAAACCGAATTCATCAAACAAGGTTTTCGGTGATATCAGACCCTTCACATCCTTTTCGAAATGCTTGGCTAATTCAATGACTGGTGAAGGAAGGACATTCTCTGCTATGTTCTTGGCTGCTTCGGTTGCTGCGTAAAAGCTACCGCCCATAAGTTGCGTGAAATAACGATTCAGTACACCAACGGGTGGCGAAATGGACATGTCATTGTCGTTCAAGATGACAAGCAGGTTGATGTCCTTATAGATTCCAACATTATTCATGGCTTCGAAAGCCATGCCGCCCGTAATTGCTCCGTCGCCAATGATGGCGATGGCACACCGGTCGCTATGCTGGAATTTTGCAGCCATGGCCATGCCTAGGGCAGCGGAAATCGATGTAGAAGAGTGAGCGGTACTAAAAGCGTCATACTCACTTTCCTCCCGTTTCGGAAAACCAGAAAGGCCGTTGAGCTGACGTAATGTTTTCATTTGATCTCGCCGACCAGTCAGTATTTTATGGGCATAACATTGGTGACCAACATCCCAGATTAAACGGTCATCAGGCGTATTGAAGACATAGTGAAGGGCAATCGATAATTCAACGGTACCCAGGTTTGAGGAAAGGTGTCCGCCTGTCTTTGATACGGATTGGATGATGAACTCACGCAACTCATCGACCAGCTCGGGGAGCTGGTGGGGTTGTAACCTACGAAGGTCTGCTGGACTGTCAATGGTATTGAGCAGTTTCATCATTTCTTCCGATAGATGATTAAGTCGGCGATTTCGCGTAACAATTCGGCATCTGATCCAAACTGTTCGAGGGCATCATATGCTTGCTTATGCAGTTTTTCAGTCAGTTTTCTTGATTCCTGTAATCCTAACAGAGAAACATAGGTTGGTTTATCATCCCGTATGTCTTTTCCAGCGGTTTTACCGAGTCCATCGGTATCACCTGTGACATCTAAGATGTCATCGATAATCTGAAATGCCAAACCGATGCTGTGTGCATATGCCGATAGTGCATCAAATGCTTTTGGTGAGGGTCTCTTCTGTCCTGACAATGCACCGAGTACAACAGAAGCCTTAATCAAGGCTCCTGTCTTTAATTGATCCATCTGTTCTAGTTCTTTGTAGGAGAGAGGAAAGCCAATACTGGTCAGATCAATAGCCTGGCCGCCACACATGCCACTGGCACCTACAGCGACAGCTAAAATGCCGATTCTTTCAACACTTAATGTAGGGTCATCTCCCGTTTTGGCAAGGATTGCAAAAGCCTGTGCTTGAAGGGCATCCCCGGTTAAAAGAGCCATTGCTTCGCCAAATTGGATATGGGTTGTCGGTTTCCCCCTACGGAGCGTGTCATTGTCCATGCAGGGCATATCATCGTGTACTAACGAATATGCATGGATCATCTCAACTGCGCAAGCTACAGGCAACAACACTTCTTTGGGTGCATTAAAGAGGTAACCTGTTGCAAATACAAGTAAAGGTCGGATACGTTTGCCGCCACCTAAGACTGCATAGCGCATAGCCTCGTTGAGTTCAATTTGTCCTCGCCTATCCGATGTGGTGGGTAAATAAGTGGCTAGCGCATTTTCAATGTCTGATTGAATGGCTGAAACCCACAGATTGAAACGGTTACTCATTTTTCAGTTTCGTCTGTAGGTTGGAAAGGTTTGAAAATGTCCTTATCCAAAACCCGCACCTGCTGTTCAACCTTGTCCAGTTTGGTCGTACAGAATTGGATCAGGGTTGCTCCCCGTTTATAAGCTTCAATAGATTGTTCCAGTGATAGTTCGCCAGCTTCCATTCTGGCGACCAGTTGTTCCAGTTCTTTGACTGCTTCTTCGTACGAAGCTGGAAGTTGGCCAATTTCTACAGTACTCATGGATTTTTGACGTAAGGGGCGCCTGCGAATCAAGTTATGGACAAGAAGGTAAAGGGTATCTTTGACCGTGCTTGCTATTATACGCTATGAGTGGTTTAATCCTCGTTTCCCCTAAGAAAATTATGCTGGGAGATGGCGTTGGCTTACGCCTTCTTTTTTCATGCCAATTGGGTATGACAGGGGTTCCATTTCATTTTCCCGGTTTCAGATGCAATCACTTTGGATGCTTGTTACTTCACTCTGCCTGACCTTTATGGCAGTGTGTGTCAAACTCGTATCTGATGAGTATTCCACTCTTGAGATTGTCATGTATCGGAGTCTGGTCGGGGCTATTTTCATGGGGATTATCACCCTCTACCAGAAAGGTTCCATAAAGACCCAATTCCCGTTTGAGCATGCCTGGCGTGCGATTGTCGGTGCTACGGCATTTGGCCTGCATTTCTATTCATTCAGGGGACTACCATTGGCCACGGCAGTGACCTTGAACTACACCTCACCGATTTGGATTGCCCTTGTTCTGTTTGTGGGTGGATTGCTACAGGGAAAGACGCGGTTCGAATGGCGTTTGGTTGGCGCTATCCTGATTAGCTTTGTTGGGGTCGTGATGGTGCTACAACCCAACATCCAACAGGAACAGTACCTGTGGGGGCTCATCGGGTTGACTTCAGGTTTTCTAGCAGGGCTGGCAGGTCTTCAAGTCAGACGGCTCGGGCAGTTAGGTGAGCCAGAATACCGCGTGGTTTTCTACTTTTGTGTCATTAGTACCATTGGTGCAGGCATGCTGACGGTTATCGGAGCCTACATGCCAGGTAGTGATGGTATTGCATTTCATGAACACAGCCCAAGGGGATTAGTCCTTTTAGTATTGGTGGGGCTTTCTGCTGCAATCGGCCAGATGGCAAATACCCGTGCGTTTTCACGCGGAAAAACTCTGTTGACAGCTAACCTGCAATATTCCGGTATTGTGTTCTCTTGCATCTGGGGCATCCTGATATGGGGCGATTTATTCGGTTGGTTCAGTTGGGTGGGGATGGCTGTCATCATTGCGAGCGGTGTTGCGGCGACATTTTTTGGTGCAACGGCTAAGAAGACAGAAAAGACCCTTAAAGGAAAGACGTAATCGGGAGTCGAGATGGCGAAGATGAAAAAACTCTTTCCCTTCCTGTGACGAGGAAGGTAGATTTTAATTGCAAACAGCACCCTCTTTCAGAGAAGCGATGGTTAAAGCGCCGCTTCTCTGAAAATTATTTTTCAGGTTTCAAGGATTATTTATTTGCCTGTGAAACCGTATCTGTTACGGCATTTTTCTTAACAGACTCTATACCGTTCAAACAGCTCTTCAATGCTTTGTAGCCTTCACTGACCGCAATAATTTGACCGTTTGTAGCTTTCAGGCGGAAACGGAATTCACCGGCTTTGTCAGTATAGACTTCAAATTTTGGATGTTTTTCAGCGGTATAACCTTCGACTGTTTGGTTTTCAACTGCAGCCACAGGTGCGTTTTTCCTGACGCTAGCAATACCGTTCTTTAATCCACTGTCGCTTTTGTAAATCTGGGAGCTTGCAATGACTTCGCCGTTAGTAGCAACAAGATCGAATTTGTAGCCAGTTTTGGCTTGCTTGATGACATATTTGCCCATCTGACTGTCTCCTTGCAGAAAAAGGAAAACTTCTGGTTAGTCTGGTTGGCATCTGTGTTGATGACCTGTGGATTCCAATACAGATATCCACTTTCCATTTTATACCAGTCTAGAGAAATTCAGATAGTGATGAATAAGCTTTTTTAGCCTCTTTCCTGAATTTTAGTGTGCCTCATCCCAATTGAGACCGTAACCGACATCAGCAATTAACGGCACATCAAGGGTCGCTGCCTGTGACATGATTTCTGGTAGGCGTTTGCGGACGATGGCAAGTTCATTTTCTGGGACTTCAAGAATCAGTTCATCGTGCACCTGCATAATCATTTTTGATTTGAGGTTCTCAGTGGAAATCCACTTGTCTACGGCAATCATCGCGAGTTTGATGATGTCAGCTGCTGTCCCTTGCATAGGGGCGTTAATGGCAGCGCGCTCGGCAGCTTGGCGGCGAGGTCCACTTGCGGTAATTTCAGGAAGCCAGAGCCGCCTGCCAAAAACGGTTTCAACAAAACCTTGCTCAGCGGCTTTCTTTCGAGTGTCATCCATGTAGGCGGCAACGCCAGGGTATTGTTGGAAATATCGGTCGATATAAGCTTGTGCATCTGCCCTCTTAATACCGAGGTTACTGGCGACGCCAAAGGCGCTCATGCCGTAAATAAGTCCAAAATTGATTGTCTTTGCATAGCGCCTCTGGTCTGATGTTACCTCAAGCGGGGTAATGTCAAAAATTTCCGAAGCCGTTGCGCGGTGGATATCTTCGCCTTGGTGGAATGCTTCGAGCAGGCGCTTGTCACCAGACAGGTGTGCCATGATGCGCAGTTCAATTTGGGAGTAGTCCGCAGAAACAATGACGTGCCCTTCTGGCGCAATAAAAGCTTTTCGGATGTGGCGGCCTTCTTCAGTCCTGACAGGGATGTTTTGGAGGTTTGGATCGTTGGATGCTAACCGTCCTGTAACGGCAACTGCTTGTGCATAATTGGTATGTATCCTACCTGTGGCGGGATTAACCATTTTGGGCAATTTGTCAGTATAGGTCGATTTCAGTTTTGCTGTACCACGGAACTCCAAGATGATTTTTGGCAATGGGTAGTCTTGTGCTAGTTTTTCAAGTACTTCTTCATTCGTGGAAGGCGTTCCGGATGGGGTTTTCTTATTAACGGGCAGTTTCAGTTCGTCAAAAAGAATGGAACTCAGTTGTTTTGGAGAGTTCAGGTTAAAGGGTTTTCCTGCCAGTTCGTAGGCCTGTTTCGTCAGGGCGTCCATTTTTTTTCCAAGTTCAATGGACTGGTTGAGGAGTAGTTTTGCGTCAATTAGTACCCCGTTTCGTTCCATTTTCTTAAGGACGGTTAGAACCGGTATTTCAATTTTGCTGTAGACGTCCTTGAGTTTTTCTTGTTGGCTTAGCGTTTGCCACATTACGTGGTGGAGTTGTAGGGTTACATCTGCGTCTTCTGCGGCGTACTGGGAAGCTGTCTCGATGTCTATTTCGTCAAATCCACGTTGGCTGATTCCTTTTCCGCAGATAGATTCATAGCTGATAGGGATGTGACCCAGCAGTCGTTCAGATAGGGAATCCATGTCATGGCGACGGTGGGACTGCAAAACATAAGATTCAAGCATCGTGTCATGGGCAATTCCATTTAGGCAGATGCCGTAATTGGCGAGGACATGGCTATCGTACTTTAAGTTTTGTCCAACTTTTAGCTGGTTTGTGTTTTCCAACCAAGGCTTTAGTTTTGTAAGGATATGGTCTAGCGTAAGTTGCTGAGCTCCTAGTGCCTGGTGGCCAATCGGAATATAAGCGGCTTTCCCTGCTTCGACTGAAAGTGAAATGCCGACTAATCTTGCAGTCATTGCGTCTAAAGAGGTCGTTTCAGTGTCAATGGCGGTTAAATCTGCTACATTGATTTTGTTCAGCCATTTGTCGAGTTGTTCTATTGTTTGGATTGTTTCATATTTACCCGTTGAAACGAATGAACTGGCAGGCATTTCAAATAGTTTTTCCTGTACTGGAGAAGTTTGTTTTTTTTGTTTTAACTGTTCAAAGGATTCTTCTTCGCCGTTTAGTTCCCTCAGCATATTCTTGAAACCGAGATGCTGGTATGCCTTTTGCAGTCCGTCGGTATCTTTGTCCCTTTTTCTTAGGCTCGTTTCAATAGAGTCAACGTAAGCACTGAGATCGCTGTTAGAGTTGATGGTGACCAAGGTACGTGCCTGTGGGAGCCATTCCAGGGATTGCCTGAGGTTTTCACCCACGACACCCTTGATGGATGCCGCATTTTCTATGATGTCTTTTAAAGAACCATATTGGGAAAGCCATTTGACTGCTGTTTTGGGACCGACCTTGCTGACACCTGGGATGTTGTCAGAGGTGTCACCGATGAGGGATAGGTAGTCGATGATACGTTCTGGAGGAACGCCAAATTTTTTGATGACTCCTTCACGGTCTAGGATTTCGTTTTTCATCGTATTGACCAAGAAGGTATGGTCATCGACAAGCTGCGCCATATCTTTGTCGCCTGTTGAGACTATGACTTTGAATCCCTGCTGGCGGGCGGCTACAGCCAGTGTGCCGATGACATCATCTGCTTCAATGCCCTCTACGGAAAGCAGTGGCCAACCATGCATCTTGATTAGGTTATGTATTGGGGCAATCTGAGCAATGAGGTCTTCTGGCATGGGAGGCCTATTAGCCTTGTAATCAGGATATAGGTTATGTCGGAAGGTTTTCCCTTTGGCATCAAATACACAGGCAGCGTAGGCTGTGGGATAATCTTTTTCAAGGCGATGAATCATATTCATGAAACCATAGACCGTTCCCGTCGGTTCTCCAGCAGAGTTTCTCAGGTCTGGGAGGGCATGGTAGGCACGGTATAGGAAATTAGAACCATCAACCAGCAATAGACATTTATTCATAGTTCAAATGGAAGAAACCAAAAAAAAAGTGCGGCTGCTGCACAATGTTAAGGACGTGAGGTATGCGACTGTCCTTAAAGCACGGGAATCTTGGAGTATGTTCTCCATTATGTCAGAATTTGTTGAAACGACGGAAAAACTTTCAGAAATTCAGGCAGCCGTTACGATATTTGGATCTGCTAGATTTAAACCTGACAATCCCTATTTCGAACAGTGTTGTGCTTTAGCGCGTAAATTGTCAGATGCAGGTTTTGCGGTTTTTTCTGGTGGTGGTCCCGGAATCATGCAAGCTGCGAATATGGGTGCTTTTGAAGGAGAGTCTCCTTCGGTGGGGTTGAATATCGAATTGCCTCGTGAACAGATATCAAACCCATGGCAGAACGTATCGCTTAACTACCGCCATTTTTTTGCCCGAAAAGTGGGTTTGGTTAAGTATGCAAACGCCTTTGTTGTCTTTCCAGGAGGTTTCGGAACCTTGGACGAATTGTGCGAAGTCATGACGCTGATGCAGACGAACAACCTTCGAAAAGTACCATTAATCCTGTTTGGTAGCAGTTTTTGGAAAGGGTTCGTCGAATGGTGCCGTGAGTTTATGCTAGCCGAGAAAACAATTTCTCCTGAGGATATCGATCTGATGATGGTGACAGATGATGTTGATGCGGTTGTAGACCGTATCATCGATTATTATGAAGATAGTCAGGTCGCTTTAACGTCTGAACAGCGGCTAAGGCTGATGTATCTCTGATGTGTCTTTGTTAAAATACAGAAAAGACTATCTATCGGGTGTTGGCAATGCGCTTACGGTTCTATCTGAAATATCTCCTGCTTTTGGCAAGTTTGTCCATTGTGCCAATGGCGCATGCGCAGGAAGATGCGCCTATCGCTTCTGCGGAAATTCTCGATGAGACAGATGAGCCGGCCATTACTATTCGAAAACCTGATATAAATGCAGAGATTGTAGAACGGCGTAATGGTGGGATGGTTGACGAAATCAAAGTAACCAGTGGGCCTAGTACCTATTACCTGTATCCAAACGGTAAGAATGGTGTACCAGATTCCTTTGAGAGCAACCTGGTAAGACCTGCTTTGTGGAAAGTTGGTGAATTTGATGTTACCAAACGTAAAAAGAAAATCGGTGACGAAAATGACCCAATGAGTTCAGATGTTCCGCCGCCGGCTGGCGAATAAACATAACCTTGCATCAGATAGGCAATTGGTATCATGGCAGTTTTTACTTCCGTAACACTTGAGGATTTGAAACCGCTACTTGCTGGTTTTAACTTGCAGCCAGTCATTGATATCAGGGGAATCAGTTCAGGTATTGAGAATAGTAATTTTTTCATCGTGACAAAGGATGAAGAATATGTTCTGACGCTTTTTGAAAAGCTGACCCACGATGAATTGCCGTTTTATCTGAACCTAATGCGCCACCTTGCAGAAAAAGGTGTGAAAGTCCCAGCTCCGATTGCCGACAAGGCTGGCAATATTCTGCATACATTGTGCGGCAAGCCCGCATGTATTGTGACAAAGTTGGCCGGCGATTGGGTCCGTAATCCCAAGCCTATCCATTGTGCGCAGGTTGGTGCCATGATGGGCAAAATGCATGTTGCAGCGAAGGATTATCCAATGTCGCTACCCAATCCACGTGGTATGTCATGGTGGATTCAGGTAGTACCGCAAGTTCTGCCATATATTCCAGAAGATGCTGGAAAGCTACTTCAGTCAGAACTCTCCTTCCAAAAAGAATTTCAGCAATCGTCCCTGTATGCATTGCTACCAAAAGGACCTGTCCATGCAGACCTTTTCCGTAACAATGTCATGTTCGATGGAGATAGATTAACGGGTTTCTTTGATTTCTATTTCGCAGGCGATGATACATGGCTCTTTGATGTGGCTGTTGCAATCAATGATTGGTGTATCGACCTTGAAACAGGGGTATTGGATATGCCTCGAGTCAGGGCTTTTTTAGATGCCTACCAAGCTGAACGTCCCTTCACGGAAACGGAAAGTATGGCGTGGCAGGCGACATTGCGAAGTGCTGCCCTTCGTTTTTGGCTTTCCCGCTTATACGACTTTTATATGCCACGTAAGGCAGAATTGCTTAAACCGCATGATCCGAAGCACTTTGAACGGATTCTCAAGTTGCGGATTGCCGATCCTGCACCTCAATTGACATTATGAACCGTATACCTGCAAGAACCGGTTGGGAATGGATTCAGGCCGGCTTTACCATCTTCAAGAAGCGTCCGTTTTTCCTAGTTAACCTGTTGTTTCTCTATATGATGGCAGTTGTGCTGGTGACTATGGTGCCCATGATCGGGCAGATGTTGCCGGTCTTTACCATTGCTATTTTCACCTTTATATTCATGACTGCGACGTTGATGGTGGAACAGGAGCAGCCTTTGACATTCGGGGCACTTTTTGCAGCGCTTGATAGGGTGACGCTCTTCAGGCTTTTTGCACTCAGCGGTTGTTATATCGTATTTGGGATGATTGTCGCAGGCATATCAGCCGTCTTGGATGATGGTGCATTGTTTGCACTGGTGATGTCCCGCGAAGGTGTGCCTCAACTCACGGATGAGCAGATGACCCGTGCGGGTTATATGGCCTTGGCTATTATTGTGCTTTATATCCCCTTTTTCATGTTGACTTGGTTTGCTGCACCATTGATAGGGTGGCGGCAGATGGGGGTGCCTAAGGCAATGTTCTATAGTTTTTTTACGGTTGCCCATAATTGGCGTCCGTTCCTCGTCTATGTATTAGGTTTTGCAGTGGTTGGTTTTATTATCCCGACCTTGGTTGGTGGGATTATTGGTCCTATGCTTGGAGGCGTTGTTGGCGCATTTGTCCTCTATATCATCTCAGTGACAGTAACGACTGTGCTGTATTGTTCTTTTTACCCGACTTACCGGTCTATTTTTGGAATTCCAGTCCTTGGCGAATGATTTTTTATCTCCAAAACGGTTAGAATTCTAAAAACCAGTTTGTCTATTTCCCCATATTCGTGGACGGAGGTAAGCACATGAATAATCTCGAACCTACAAAGAAAGCGGAAATCCTGGCAGAAGCGTTGCCTTATATCCGTAAGTTCCATGGCAAGACCATCGTTATTAAGTACGGCGGTAACGCAATGACGGAAGAGAAGCTTAAACATGGCTTTGCTAAGGATGTTATCCTGCTGAAGTTAATTGGTATGAAACCGGTTGTCGTTCATGGCGGTGGTCCGCAAATCAATAAGGCTTTGGGTAAGGTCGGTAAGAGCGGTAATTTCGTCCAAGGGATGCGTGTCACCGATGATGAAACCATGGAAGTTGTTGAATGGGTCTTAGGTGGTGAAGTTCAGCAGGATATCGTTATGTTGATTAATCACTACGGAGGACAGGCTGTCGGCCTGACAGGGAAGGATGGTGGCCTTATCCGTGCTGAAAAAATGCAGCTACCAGACCAAGAACGTCCCGGTGAGTTCATCGATATTGGCCATGTTGGGAAAATCAAATCAATTAATCCACAGGTCATTAGGGCGCTTCAGGAAGGAGGTAATTTTATTCCTGTGATTTCCCCTATTGGCTTCAGTGATGATGGTGAGGCATATAACATCAATGCAGATTTGGTAGCCGGCAAGATTGCTGAAATCTTACAAGCGGAAAAATTAATCATGATGACCAATACGTCAGGCGTTCTGGACAAGGAAAACCATCTGTTAACTGACCTGTCTGCCCAGGAAATAGACGGTCTGTTTGCTGATGGCACCATTTCTGGTGGCATGCTACCTAAGATTGGATCTGCTTTGGATGCAGCAAAGTCTGGCGTCAATTCTGTCCATATCATCGATGGTCGTATAGAACATTCCCTGTTGCTTGAAGTGTTGACTGATCAGCCATTTGGCACGATGATTCGCTCGCATTGATTTTCCTGGTATCTGGGTATTGGTGGAAAAGGCGGTTAACCCGCCTTTTCCTGTATTGGGGTGTAATGTTGTTGTATCTTGGTCTGGAGTGGAAAAATGAAGAACATTCTTAATAAGGGGTTGCTGGCGGCGTTACTGGGATTGGTTGGTATGTCTGCCTCTGCCGACAACCACCATATTGCTCTGAACAATATCCTTGTTGGTGGGTATTTTGACGGGAAATGGTTAACACCGGACAAGATGCAAGGCCCTACGTGGCTTTGGGGTGGGGAGCAGGCTAATGTTTTTTATCCTGATGGCCGTCAGGATGAGGGTACGGCTTGTGCCATCCATCGTGATCATCCTGATGAGGAAAATGGGGAAGAAACTGCCAATGAACCGGATGCGCCTGTTTTTGATATCCAGTTTCCTACATACCGTTCGGCCTCATATCCTTCCCATACATTAGTGATAACTCACGAAGTTGAATGGAATGTTATGCCTAGAAAGGCAGAAAAGCTTCCGCCTGACAATGCGCAATACAAAGCAATGGCGGCAGATTTCCTAGCTGGTCGGAAACTCCCCCATAAGCGCCTGGAACTGACACGCCTTCAGAAGGTGGATTTGGATGGCAATGGTACGGATGAAGTCATCATGGTGGGTTATGCTGCCGGTGGAAAAACGCCTTTTGCGATGCTAAGGCAGATTCAGCAGGGGCATGTGGCAACGACAATGCTCATTGAGCCATCCGATGGTAAAGTCGTTGATCTTTACACTGCGGACTTAAATGGTGACGGACGTATGGAAGTGATCTTGGGAACCCAAACAAGAAAGCTGATCCATCAGATGGTCTATACCGTTAGCAATGGTGATGCCAACCGTGTCATACGAAATAGCTGGCCTGTACACCAACGTAAGAGGCGTTAGCCTGGAGAAAGGCGTGATTCTGGACATTTATTGGGTGTCTGTTAGACGTTCTGGCCAAGTATTATATTTGTTGGGTGGGAATGCAGGATATCTCATGGATATACCATTTTTCGTGGTGTACTTGTGTCCCAAAAGCCAGCATTTTGGCACACTAATAGCATAATAATTGATTTTAAAAGACTTTTTTGGGATTATCAGTGGGGATTTGGAGATGCTTGGCAGGGGAGGAAGGATTCGAACCCTCGAATGCCGGAATCAGAATCCGGTGCCTTAACCAACTTGGCGACTCCCCTACATCAAGGAAGATATCATTCTATACGAAAAAAAAGTGCCTGCCAAGATGACAGGCACTTTTTTAGGAAAATATTTTGATTAAGCTTCAGCAGGTGCTGCTTCGCCTTCACTTTCTTCAGCAGGAGCTGCAACTTCTTCAGTTGTAACGATTGCCAAAGAAGCATCATGAGAAACGGCCTTGACACCTTCTGGCAGTTTCAGGTCTTTTAGGTGGATGGACTGGCCAATAGCGATACCAGAAAGGTCGACCTCAATAAATGCTGGCAGGTTAGCTGGCAGGCAGGAAATTTCCAGGTCGGATGCAGCACGGTGCAGTCCACCAGCTTTAGCTGCTGGAGAAGCATCCTCATTAGTGAAGTGCAGAGGAACCTTGACAGTAATTGGCTGGTTAGGATCAACACGCAGGAAGTCAACGTGCAGGATTAGTGGTTTGTAAGCGTGTGGCTGGAAATCACGCAGCAGAACTTTTTCGACTTTGCCATCAATTTCCAAATCAAGGATGGAAGAATGGAATTCTTCTTTTTTCAGTGCATAAAACAGTTCGTTATGATCTACTGTAATGTTGACTGGGGCTTCGTTGCCACCGTAAACGATACCAGGTGCTCTGCCGGCAGTACGCAGGCGGCGGCTCGCTCCGGTCCCTACTTCTGCCCTTGCGGATGCTACTACTTTCATTGATTACTCCAAATAAAAAATTAAAAAAGGGGGCAAATGCCCTAATGTAAACAGGATCTCCGCGACCAGAGATCCCGATAAGAAATCTTTCTATCAGACCTTGCTGTCTAATTCGTCAAACAAGGACATGACGGATTCGCCCGAACTGACACGGCGCAGTGTTTCTGCCAATACGGCGTCGCACGAAAGTTGGCGGATTTTGCCGCTTTTCTTGGCACTTTCCGACAGCGGGATGGTATCCGTGACAACCAGTTCATCCAGCGAGGACGCCATGATACGTTCAACTGCCGGCCCTGACAAGACAGGGTGCGTGCAATAAGCCGCTACGGTCTTAGCTCCACGGTCTTTCAGGGCTTCTGCTGCTTTGGTTAAAGTACCTGCGGTATCAACAATGTCATCCATGATGATGCAGTTTTTGCCTTCTACACTGCCGATTAGGTTCATGACCTCAGATTCGTTTGGTCGAGGGCGGCGTTTATCGATAATAGAGAGCTCACAGCCGAGGCGCTCAGCTAAGGCGCGCGCGCGGACGACGCCGCCAATATCAGGAGACACAACAATCAGGTCTTTATAGTCTCTTTCTGCAATATCTTTAAGAAGGATTGGAGATGCGTAAATGTTGTCTACAGGAATATCGAAGAATCCCTGGATCTGTGCGGCATGTACATCCATGATGATGACACGGCTGATGCCGATGCTTTCCAGCATATTTGCAACGACACGGGCAGAGATGGCAACGCGGGTGGAACGTGGCCGACGATCCTGCCTTGCATAGCCAAAATAGGGAATGCAGGCGGTAATCCGCTCAGCAGAAGCCCGTTTTAGTGCGTCCGCCATGAGGACGATTTCCATCAGATTGTCATTTGTCGGGGCACAGGTGGACTGGATGATGAAAACATCTTTACCACGAACACGCTCATTGATTTCGACACGGACTTCACCGTCCGAAAACTTGGTTACCAGTGCCTTGCCTAGAGGCAGGCCAAGCCTTGCAGCAACTTTCCCAGCCAGTTCCGGATTGGCATTACCGGAAAAAATCATAAACTCTCTGTTCGACATGATTCCACCGTATTTGTGTTCAAACGCGTCATAAAACGTTATGGATACTGGCAGGGGTAGGAGGATTCGAACCTCCGCATGTCGGGATCAAAACCCGATGCCTTACCACTTGGCGATACCCCTGTAGTTGGTCAGCAAAACCCTGTTAGGGATGCTTATGGATAGTCAAGATCCTGTTTTGATTCCCGTCAAATCAAGAGGATGTTGCTTGAGGGAGCGGACAACCATGACTTCCCACCTAGATGATAGTCCTTCTTCGGCTTCCCTTGCCATACCTTCCGACTCGAAATAGGCAAATACACAGGCTCCAGACCCTGTCATCCTGGCATTTCCATACTGTCCTAAGTCATCCAATGCTTCCTGTATTTCTGGGAAAAGTGAGACTGCTACAGGTTGCAAATCGTTCTTTCCTTCTTTGATATAAGAATCACAGAAATATGGATAGCTTTCCATTCTGATGGGTTTTGTGTTCCTTGTCAATTCAGGTGATTGGAATATCAGGCTCGTCGAAACAAAGACTGGTGGTTTAATCACAACAAACCAACCCACAGGCGTTTCAATGGGAGTCATGATTTCTCCAATGCCTTGAACAAAAGCGTTCTGTCTGAATAGGAAAAAAGGGACATCCGCTCCAAGTGATACACCTATCCTAGCTAAATCCTGTCGTGAGAAACCACAATGCCAAAGTTTGTTTAAGACCATCAGGGTTGTTGCTGCATCAGATGAGCCGCCGCCAAGTCCACCTCCAGCGGGAATGGACTTTTCAATGGAAATATCGACACCTGGCACGTGTTGCCCATTTTTTATCTGTGCTTCATATTTTAAGCGGGCGGCAGCACGGACGGTCAAATCGGCTTCCTCTGGAACGCCTTCTATTTCATTGATGCGGTGAATGGTGCCATCTGAGCGGTTGGAAAAGTGCAGACAATCGCATAAATCAATCAGCTGGAAAGCGGATTCCAGCAGATGGTATCCATTCGGACGACGTCCAACCACATGCAGGAAAAGGTTCAGTTTGGCAGGTGCCGGGCAGTTCCGATAGCCAGTTAATCCATCTTGGTTTATTAGAACCGCCATTCGTCAACCACCAGTTTGATATTAATATCCAGGTTCGTGGAATCTTTGCCTTTTGCAATGTTGATGCGTTTAGGTAATGGCATGGTCGGGCCATCTATCCAGGACACATAGTCAATCTGCCATTTTTCCTTGGTGATGACAGATTTCTTCTCAGGAGTAGCGATGAAAGAATTTCCCTTAATATCGACAGCGCATCCTTGGAGCCACTGCTTCATTCCATTGACAGGTAGATCCCAGCCTAATTGGGATCTAAGGAGGCTTTCCGCGTTTGGCGCTGTTTTCGGTTGCTTTCCTGGGATTGTAAAGGTAGTAAGTTGTGGCATGACATCAACTGTTGCTGCAACCTGACCCAATGGTGTAAGTAGGGTAATTGATGTCAGGTCAGGCTTTTGTTCCCATTCAAAGCTGCCATGGACACCTTCTTCACGGTCGTTTTTCTTGTAATAGACGGAAAAACGCCCCTTTATACCGACGGTATCTACACAGGTGCGTGGTTGTTGTTCTAGAAAGTATGGTGCGTTGCCGTCTTCTTCTTTTTTCTGGAGCCATCCATCAGTACTGGCACAACCAGACAGGATGAAGGCGCCGGAAAACACGAGAAAGCCAAGGCGGCAGAAACGGAAAAATCCGGTATACATGCGTTTTTGTCAGGAAAGTTTAGGGAATGCAGGCAGAGGCAAAGAACTGTCCACAGGAATACAGAGTATTCTATACCAAAGGTTACTTCCGTCGTTGGTGTTGTGGAGGGGCGGACAACACCCGTAAATACAAAAGGGAACCGAAGTCCCCTTTTTTTGCCAGGAGTACCTGGCAGGTGAGCATGAAGCGGGATCAGACCGCTAACAGCCATGGTTTATTGAAATACAAGGGTAAAGATGTGTGCGGAATATCTTTGACCTTGGAGAGAGTCTTGTTCAATAGACCCGATGCATGATGCATCGCGCTGTCAATGGCGCCCTGAACGTCAGAAGCGAATTTTGTTACGACAATCGACGGCAACCCTGGCAGCTCCAACTGGATAAGACAACGTTTCTTTAAACCTTTCTTGATCCTGTTGGTGTCTGACAGCCGTACAGTAATAGAGCGGATACTGTCTTGGGAATAGGAAATCATTCCCTTAAGTTTCTCCATTACGTAGTCCTGCATGGCCTCTCCGGCCTTGATTCCTTTCGTAATGATAGTAGGAGTCATTTAATCACCTGATAAGTAAAGTAGCTACTGATTTCCAACCAAAGTGTTTTTTACAGAAGAAATTGGATACACTAAGAGGAAATTACCAGCTATTGCAAAGTCTGGCAGAAGTCGCGCATTTTGTCCAATAATTTCAGAATCTTGTCTAATTCATGCACAATGGCCAAGTCCAACGACTTAAACCTGATATGACCCATAAAACCAAAGAATGCGAGCTTTTTTTTACTGGTGGTAAAACCTTTGCTCAGATACTGGTTGACTGGCAGAAAAGGTATGGTCGCCATAATCTGCCTTGGCAGAATACGCATGATCCATATCGTATCTGGCTCTCTGAAGTTATGCTTCAGCAGACCCAGGTCTCAACGGTTATTCCTTATTACCAACGCTTTCTTGAACGCTTTCCAACAGTACAAGACCTTGCCCGTGCAGATTTGGATGAGGTGCTCCAATACTGGAGTGGTCTTGGGTATTACTCACGGGCACGCCATCTCCATCAGTGTGCACAGATGGTTGTTTCTCAATACCGTGGCAATTTCCCAACAGAACCAACAGCGTTGGCTGAATTGCCAGGAATTGGCCTATCGACAGCGGCAGCTATTGCGGTTTTTTCGGCTGGAAAGAAAGCCGCTATCTTAGATGGGAATGTTATCCGTGTTCTGTCCAGGGTCTTTGCTGTTACCGAGCATGCGGCAACGGCGGAGGGGAAGAAACAATTCTGGCAGCTGGCGCACACATTTTTACCGGACATTGATATTGAAAGTTATACGCAGGGGCTCATGGATCTAGGGGCGACGCTATGTACACGAACAAACCCACGGTGTTTAGATTGCCCGTTTCGAGGCAAATGCCAGGCACAACGTTTGGATCTAATACATAGTCTGCCTGTCAAAAAAGTTAAAAGAGTAATACCACTGAAAGAAACGATTATGGTTGCCATCCAATCTAAGAACCTTATCCTGCTTAGTAAGCGTCCGGTGAAAGGGATCTGGGGTGGGCTTTATTCGTTGCCCGAGTGCCCAGTAATGGCGGATTCAGATATCGTTAAGGTTGCGACAGAAAAAGCGCTAACCTTCGGGGAAGTCAAAGGCAGTAGACTCCTACCGTCGTTTAACCATCAATTTACGCATTTTAGGCTGAAAATCATCCCTGTTTCCGTAGCTGTCAGCCTGCCCTTTGGAAACTTACCGGAAGGGCATCTCTGGGCGAAGCGCGAAGAGGCTCTTGCATTAGGGCTACCTGCGCCAGTGCGCAGCCTTATTGTTGAATTGATGGATGACGGTTATTCAGTCGGGAGTTCGCGGTGACGGATGACTACTTCCCATGTTTTGCGGAAGTAGGTTGCGAGGCGTTCTATGATAAAGACAGAACGGTGTTGTCCGCCTGTACAACCAACGGCAATAGTTAAGTAGCTTCGGTTGTCCTGTTGGTAAGTCGGTAACCACTTCTCAATGAATTTCCTAATGTCATCTAAAAGTTGTCCGACCTCAGGCTGGGCGTCTAAGTAGTCCTGTACAGGTTTGTCCTTGCCGGTTAATGGCCTTAGTGCTAAGTCGTAGTGAGGGTTCGGTAGCATACGGACATCAAACATGAGGTCTGAATCGAGGGGAACTCCGTACTTGAATCCAAACGATTCAAACTGCAGGATCATCGGTGCTTGCTTGATGTTCACCAATTTCTTGATGCGGTTTCTTAAATCGTTTGCTCGTGAACTTGAGGTGTCAATTACGTTGCTGATGTCTTGGATGTCTGCCAGCATCTCGCGTTCAGCTCTGATTGCCTCAACCAAAGGCCTGTTGTCTTCATTAGGGACTGCTGGATGGTTTTTGTGAGAAAGGGGGTGGCTCCTGCGCGTTTCCGAAAAGCGTGCAATCAAGGAGTTGGTGTCTGAGGTCAGGAAAAAGACATGGACTTCATGTCCGTCGTCTTTAAGCTTTTGAATGGTATCAGGCAGACTCGAAAGAGAACCGGCACTTCTTGAATCAACGGCCACTGCTAGGCGGTCGGCTTTTTCTGCCATTCGGGTTTTGACCAATTCTGTCAGAAGTACAGGAGGCAGATTGTCGACGCAGAAGAAGCCTGAATCTTCAAGTGCATTCAATGCAACCGACTTCCCTGAGCCGGAAATACCCGTAATCAGAACAATCTGCATTTCGACCAACCTTCAAAAAATCGTTAGCGAATACATTACCACTGTTTAGGCTAGGCTGCATCTGATTTTTCAGACGCAGTCTCAGCTTTTTGTCATAGCTTTGCGCTGGCGGTCCATGAATTCCTGCATCGTATCAAAACCCCGTAGCTGCATGATGGTGTTACGGACGGCCGCTTCGACCAAAACGGCGATATTGCGTCCGGCAGCAATGGGGATGGTGACTTTGCGGATAGGTAACCCTAAGACATCTTCGGTTTGTTGACCCAGCGGGAAACGGTCAAGGTCATCCCCTGCGGTGCTGCTACGGATTAGATGTACAATCAAGGTGAGGCGCATAGTCCGGCGGACAGCCGCTTCACCGAAAATACCACGGATATCCAAGACGCCCAACCCCCTGACTTCCATGAGGTTCTGTAGAAGTTCTGGTGCGCGCCCTTCAATGACGTTGGGCGCTGTCCTGGAAAATTCAACCGCATCGTCGGCAACTAACCCGTGGTTACGGGAAATGAGTTCCAAGCCCAGTTCGCTTTTGCCTAATCCCGATTCGCCGGTGACCAAGACACCGACCCCCAGGACATCCATAAATACGCCGTGCATGATGACTGTTGGTGCAAACTGCCTTGCCAGGTATACACGGAGAAAGTCAATGACTTCTGCTGCTGTCAGTGGTGTCGTAAAGAGTGGGATATCCTCATTGTTGCAGATATTTCGTATGTTTGCTGGGACATCAAGACCGCGAGCAATAATCAGTGCAGGGGGATTGCCGTCAGAGATTTCTTGCACCAACACAGCCTGTTGTACGGGATCCAGCCGCTCGTAATACTCAATTTCTCGTACGCCCAGCACATGGACGCGCATTGGGTGGATCATGTTGAAGTGACCTACCAAGTCAGCAGCTGATGTAGCGGTAGGCATAATCTGCTTATTTCCGCCATCTAAGCCAGCAAACCAAGTTAGCTGGAGTTGGTCGCGGTTACTGGCGTAAAGCCGCTGAATCGTTAAGGAAGTCTCGTTAGCCAAGGTGTCCACCTCTGATTGGTTGTCCGTCCAAGTTGGAAAGCTGTTTAGCGATAAGACCTAAGCAGTCTGAATAGACTCTAACAAGGTCATCGAGCCTTGTCTATTGTTTATCGGCTATTCTCGTGTGGATAATGGCCTTGTCCTGTTCCATAATCATGGCCTCACGAAAATCGCTGTCTGAGAAGCGAGAAGCGACTTCAGATAGGACTTGGAGAAGCAGGTCTTCTTTGTTTGCCGGTACCAAAACGGCAATGACAAGCTGTACCGGTTTGCCGTCCGGGGAGTCAAAGGGAATGGGGCTGGCAAGCCGGATGAATGCAGCGGAGGCGGCGGGAAGTGATGCGATGCGCCCGTGCGGGATGGCGACACCGCAGCCAAGTCCCGTGGAGCCAGCTTCCTCCCGTTCGCCAAATGCTTGGGTTGCTAAGGCTGCTTGGATGAAACCATTGTTCTCGAAGAGTTGGCCTAGGTGCTGGAAAAGATCTTCCTTATCCTCTACAGTCATATTGAGGATGATATTTTCCAGAGGCATGATTTTTGAGAGGATTGATGCCATATCAGATCTACTGGCGTGCCGTCCGTGACCGTTGTGGATGCTTGCGGGTAGAGAAATTAGTCCGCCAAGGGTTGATGTCGATACCTCCGCGTCGTGTATAACGGGCATAGACGCTCAGATGGGATGGGCGGCAGTATTTCTTGATATCTAGCCAGATCCGCTCAACACACTGCTCATGGAATGCTTTTTCCGTGCGCAGGCTGATGATGTACTTCAGCAGGTATTCCTGATTAATCTGTGGCCCTGCATAGTGGATTTGCAGTGTCGCCCAATCAGGCTGGCCGGTTACGGGGCAGTTCGTCCTGAGCAGGTGGGACACCAAGACTTCATCAACAGGGGCTTCTTCTATGTTGCTGCGGAGGAGTCCTGGTGTCGGTTCATAGATGTCGGTCGAGATGTCTAGACGGTCTAATAATAAGCCGTCCATTTCTTCGATTTTCAGTTGTTCAAAACCATCCGGTTGGATGATGGATACCATGACCAGTGCGTCAAAGGCTTTGCTTAAGTCATTGTTGATGACCTGGATGAGATTCTCTTTTTCAATTTTGTGTTGCGAAAAGGAATTGAGGTATAGCTTGAGCGACTTGGACTCTACGATATTTTTGGAATCCGATGATACCGAGAAGCGCATGATACCAACCTGCGGTTTGCCTCTTGTGTTTAACCAAGAGAGTTCATAGGCATTCCAAAAGTCCATCCCGTAAAATGGATTGGAACCTGAAATGCCAAGTTCTGCACGCATGGGTTGCCTAGGGAAGGCAAAAAGGATAGTCGGGTCGTATTCAGAAGGCGCTTCAATTTCCCTACCTAACGGCGATTCTTTAATGCCAATATATGCTTTGGAATCAGTGCTTTGCACATCAGCAATAGATTTTTTTTCTGTTTCCATTTAATGTGCCACCTTTCTCACAGGAATAGTTTATAGACGGGGTTTCGTGTTTCATTCCAGTAAGGATAACCCAATGTGGCAAGGAACCGATGGAATGCGTCCATTTCAGCATCTGGCACCTGGATGCCGACTAGAACCCTGCCATAGTCAGCACCATGGTTGCGGTAGTTAAACAGGCTGATATTCCAGTTTGGTGCCATGGATGACAGGAACTTGCGCAGGGCGCCTGGGCGTTCTGGGAAGATGAAGCGGAAAAGTTGCTCATCTTCTGCATAGGGGCTTTTGCCGCCAACCATATATCTCAGGTGCATCTTGGCCAGTTCATCATCCGTCAAATCGAATGTCCGGTAACCACTGGCTTCAAATGTTTTGATGATTGTTTGTGTCTCGCTTCGGTCTTGGACCTCAATACCGACAAAGACATGGGCATCTCTGTCATTGCTGATACGGTAATTGAATTCGGTGACATGGCGCTGGCCTAACAGTTCGCAGAAGCGGCGGAAGCTCCCACGTTCTTCTGGAATGGTGACGGCTAAGATTGCTTCTTTGTCCTCACCGACGTCAGCGCGTTCTGCCACGAAACGCAGGCGGTCGAAATTCATGTTGGCACCTGAGGTGACAGCGACAAGTGTTTCTCCCTGGATGGGGGTGGCAGATTTGGTTGAGCGCTCAATATAGGCTTTTGCGCCGGCAACGGAAAGGGCGCCTGCTGGTTCTAGGATGCTCCGCGTATCCAAGAAGACATCTTTGATGGCAGCGCAAACATCGTCGGTATCAACAAGGATGACCTCATCAACGTACTGTTTGCAAAGCCGGAAGGTTTCCTCACCGACGAGTTTGACGGCGGTACCATCTGAGAATAGTCCGACATCCGTCAGGTTGACCCGCTCCCCGGCATCAAGGCTCTGCTTCATGGCGCAGGAATCAGCGGTCTCAACTCCAATGACCCGGATTTCTGGACGGACGAGTTTGATGTATGCGGCGATACCGGCAACTAGCCCTCCGCCACCGATTGGGACAAAGACGGCATGGATGGGCGCTGAATGCTGGCGCAAGATTTCCATCCCAACGGTTCCCTGGCCTGCGATGACATCGGGATCGTCAAAGGGATGGATGAATGTCAATCCCCTTTCCTGCATCAGTTTTACAGCATGGTCATAGGTATCAGAGAAGGATTCGCCGCTTAAGACGACCTCAACATTATCGCCACCATGCATCTTGACGGCGTTGATCTTTACCGGAGGCGTTGTGACTGGCATGGCAATCACCGCTTGGCAGCCTAACTTTTTTGCAGCCAGCGCTGTA
The DNA here is from genome assembly GCA_016291665.1 of Oxalobacter sp. GTDB lineage: Bacteria > Pseudomonadota > Gammaproteobacteria > Burkholderiales > Burkholderiaceae_D > Oxalobacter. Next base: position 65,841 of record JAEEYE010000008.1, read on the forward strand.
CCCTGTGCGTGGTTGCCTGCAGAAGCACAGATGACGCCGCGTTTGCGCTGTTCTTCCGACAGGTTCGCCATCTTGTTATATGCGCCGCGCAGTTTGAAGCTGAAAACCCGCTGCAGATCCTCACGTTTGAGTAGAAATGTATTGCCCGTCCTTGCAGAGAGGCCTGGTGCAACCTCAAGCGGGGACTCAATGGCGACATCATAAACGCGTGATGTCAGTATTTTTTTCAGATAATCGGTCATAATAGAATCTAGACAGAACTTAAGATTGCCACAATTATAATCTCTGGATGATATGCTTGAACCTGGTCTAGGGGATTTCCTAGTCTTGAGCGTAGTCACATCTTGGCTGGAGGAGTGAATAGGATCCATGGTTGAATCAGCCGTTTACTGGCTACTGAATTGGCTTGCTGTACCAGGTGTCGGACTGACCGCTGTTTTTGTTATCTGCTTTGTCTCTGCAACGTTGCTTCCATTGGGATCGGAACCTGCAGTTTTTGCTGTTGTTGCCGCAGACCGGTCTATGTTCTGGGAAGTTATTGCCGTTGCGACCATCGGTAATACCCTTGGTGGGCTCCTGAATTATTGGATAGGTTATGGTGCTAAGCAGGCATTTGCCAAAGAGCGGAAAACGCGCTGGTTTGCTTGGCTTGAGCGTTTCGGCCCCAAGACGATGCTTCTAGGGTGGATGCCTGCTATTGGTGATCCCCTGTGTACATTGGCGGGATGGCTCAAGTTGCCATTTTGGTCTTGTACCGCATATATGGCTATCGGTAAGTTTGCAAGGTACCTGACGATGACATGGGTATTGCTTAATATTCCTACAGAATCGTGGCGCTCCCTGGCTGGGTTATTGGGTTAAGGAAAACAAAAATGGAAAAATGCGTGCTCTGTAATACGACGGACAGTACTGAAGTCGTTTACCGTTCTGCCAAATGGCGGGTACTCTTGGTTGATGATGACAGTTGGCCGGGGTTTTGTCGTGTGGTATTAAATGGCCATGTTGCCGAGATGACAGACCTCGATTATCGCCAGAGAACGGCTTTGATGGACGTTGTCTGGATTGTTGAACAGGTTGTACGTGAAGTGATGCAACCTGACAAAGTAAACCTAGCGTCGTTGGGCAACATGGTCCCGCATTTGCATTGGCATATTATCCCAAGGTACCGTGATGATATGACGTTCCCAGATGCCATTTGGGCGCCACAGAAAAGGGTTGTTTTACCTGATGTCCTTGACGCGAGAAAAAAACGCTTATCGGAACTCCGTCACCGTTTGGCTGATAGGCTGATTCTTCAATTTGGGGAAAGCCTTACAGAGTAGGAAGCCATGACCAAGCAGACACATTTTGGATTTACGCAGGTTGATGAGGATCAAAAGGCGGGTATGGTTGCCAAGGTCTTCAACACTGTTGCGGAAAACTATGACCTGATGAACGACCTCATGTCTCTTGGTATTCATCGGATATGGAAGTCTTTTGCTATCAATCAGGCATCTGTCCGCGAAGGATTCCGGATTTTGGATATTGCAGGTGGTACGGGTGATATGGCCGAAGCCTTTGTAAAGCGTGCTGGCAAGACCGGCGAAGTCTGGTTGACGGACATTAATGAGGCTATGGTTAGGCGAGGACGTGACAGGTTGCTGGACAAAGGTTTTATTTTGCCGGTGGCGGTTTGCGATGCTGAAAAGCTGCCTTTTCCAGATAATTGGTTTGAGCGTGTCATGGTGTCATTTGGCTTAAGGAATATGACCCATAAGGATAAAGCGCTATCGGAAATGCTACGTGTACTGAAACCTGGTGGTAAAGCACTTATCCTTGAATTCTCTAGGATATGGGCACCATTGGCATCTGTTTACGACCTTTACTCGTTTAATGTTTTGCCATGGCTTGGTAAACATGTGGCCAATAGTGAAGAAAGTTACCGCTATTTGGCAGAATCCATCCGGATGCATCCTGATCAGGAAACCCTCAAAGACATGATGAATGATGCAGGATTTGTCCTGACCCGTTACCATAACCTTTCTGCTGGCATTGTGGCGCTCCACACTGGCATGAAACCTTATTCCATATGACAGGGAAATCGATGAAAAAGACTTTAATTGCCATCTTTATGACTTTAAGCCTATTGTTTATGGTAGGTACGGAAGCTGTTGCGGCACGCCTTGGAGGAGGAGGCGCGTTTGGACGTATGTCAACGAATATTGGCCGTCCTGCACCTATGATATCTCCAAATGCTGGAGGTGCGCGTTCTATGGAATCGCGTCAGGCTGGATATCAGAACCAGAATATGCAAAACCAAAGCGGAGCTATGGCGCAAAGGCGTAGTGGATTCGGTGGCCTTTTGGGAGGGGCGCTGATGGGGCTTGGCCTAGGTTACTTATTAAGCAATATGGGCTTTAGTGAAGGGGCGTCCAACATCATCAGTACTATGCTGATGCTGGCCATCATCTTTTTTGGATTCCGTTTCGTGATGCGATGGTTGGCCAACCGACGTATGGAGAAACACCAACAGGACTACTATCACTATTATCATAGGAACGATGCCGTAGACAGTCGTTCAGGGAACTTTGAAACGCCTGAAATTGGTTCTGGTATCAATGGCATGGGCGGAGTTGTTGCTGATACTAGAGCGTGGGGAATTCCCTCAGATTTTGATGTACCAAGTTTTTTGCGTGCGGCAAAAGCGAATTTCATCCGCCTTCAGGCCGCATGGGATAAAAAAGACGTCAATGATTTACATCAGTTCACGACACCTGAAATGTTTGCTGAATTGAGGTTACAGCTTGAAGAAAGGGGAAACGAGCAGAATGTTACTGATGTCATCGATTTAGATGCGGATTTATTGGGTATTGAGACTTTCCAGAATGAATATATGGCAAGTGTGCGTTTTACCGGGAAAATCCGCGAAAATCCCAATGCTTCAGCTGAGCCTTTTGAGGAAATCTGGAATATGACCCGCCCAATTTCCAAGGAATCTGGGTGGGTTCTTGCGGGTATCCAGCAGGCTTAAGGAAACGGTAAACGGCCATGCGTAAGCTCTGGCGACTGATATCTATTTTCTTCGTCATGTTCCGGCATGGACTTGACGATATGGCCGTTTCATACCTGTTTAGCCAGGGAGCTGCTTCCTTCTATCGCGGTATTTTCTTTTGGCGTGGATTGGCAAGACCAGCAGCTGAGCGTTTCAGACGGGCTCTTGAAGAATTAGGGCCTATTTTCATCAAGCTGGGACAGGTCCTGTCCACAAGGCGTGACCTGTTGCCAGAAGATTTTGCAGATGAGTTGGCGAAACTCCAAGATCAGGTTCCGCCATTTGATGCCTCCCTTGCGAGAAACCAAGTTACCAAAAGCCTTGGGGCGCCTCCCGAAGAGCTTTTTGCGGAATTCGATGCCCAGCCGGTTGCCTCAGCATCTATCGCACAGGTGCATTTTGCCGTACTCAAAGATGGGCGCAAGGCCGCAGTCAAAATTTTAAGGCCTGACATCCTGCGCCGCATTGAGCGCGATCTTGAATTGATGTATGCCTTCGCTGCCCTGGGCGAAAAATACTGGATGGACGGCAGGCGCTTGCGCTTAAGTGAGGTTGTCCGCGAATTCGACAACTCGTTGCATAATGAAATCGATCTGCTTTGTGAAGCTGGGAACTACAGCCAGTTGCGTAGGAATTTTGAGGGGTCGGATAAATTGGTCGTCCCTGAGATCTACTGGGAACACTGCTCATCTGAGGTCATTACGATGGAGAGGATGGAGGGCATTCCCATCTCTCGTATTGATGAACTTCGTAAAGCAGGGTTTGACTTAAAAAAACTGTCGCGAAACGGCGTGGATATTTTCCTGACACAGGTTTTTGATCATGCATTTTTCCATGCTGATATGCACCCAGGAAATATCCTAATTTCTACTATGCCTGATTCGTGGGGCAAGTTCATTGCCCTGGATTTGGGGATTGTTGGCATGCTCGATGACTTTGATAGGGAATACCTTTCGAAGAACTTCATTGCATTTTTCCGGCGAGACTACCATTTGGTAGCACAGACGCATATTGAATGTGGGTGGGCTCCACCAGAGACTCGTGCTGTAGAATTGGAAGCGGCTATTCGTACTTGCTGTGAACCGGTGTTTGACCGACCCTTGAAGGAATTTTCCTTTGGGCTTGTTTTGATGCGTCTGTTCCAAACCTCAAGGCGCTTTAATATTGAAATTCAACCGCAACTCATTTTGTTGCAAAAGACCATGTTGAATATTGAAGGACTGGGGCGACAGCTGGATCCAGATCTTGACCTTTGGCGTACGGCAAAGCCATTCCTGGAAAATTGGATGAAGCGCCAGCCTGATATAAGGAAGCTAATTGAACGTATCAAGATGGAGTCCATCAGCTACAGCCGCCTTTTGCCAAGGCTTCCACTTTTAATTCAACAGGCGCTAGAGAAAAATGCGATAGTAGCGCAGGCGGCAACAGCCCAAAGACAGGAAACTGGAGCGCCACCAGATTATGGATCGAAAGGGCTGTGGCTTGTGATTGGCGCTGTTATCGGTGCGTTCTTATACCATTTCGCCAGAATACATGGATATGTGTAATTCTTCGGCGAAAGCGCCCGGTACAATTTATAATCGGCCTATCTTTATAATCCTTTTCACGTATGCCCGCACATGAATACTCTGGTCTGGTTTGTAATCCTGTACTGGGTCGTATCGGTAGGTATCGGTGTGTTTGCAGCGCGGTTTGTTAGAAGTTCGCGTGATTTTGCGGTTGCAGGCCGTGCGCTTCCCCTCTATGTCGTTACGGCAACAGTATTTTCGACTTGGTTTGGATCTGAAGCCGTCTTAGGCATTCCGCCTACTTTTGTTGAAGAAGGATTCGTCGGCGTTATTTCAGATCCATTTTGTTCAGGTATGTGCCTGATTCTGGTTGGTCTCCTGATTGCTAGGAAACTGTACCGGATGAACCTGTTGACCATCACGGATTTCTACCGCAACCGCTATGGGAGGACAGTCGAAATTATTGTTGCGCTCAGCATTGTTGTGTCATACCTAGGATGGGTCTCTGCCCAGATTAAAGCGCTTGGATTAGTTTTCAACATCATTTCTGACGGAGCGGTTTCCGTCAACATTGGTATGGTCATCGGCTTGGTCTGCGTTCTGATTTATACCCTGCTTGGCGGGATGTGGTCTGTTGCCATTACCGATTTTGTCCAGATGATCATTATTGTCGTTGGCATTATCTATATTTGTTTTGAAATTGCTGGTATGGTTCCCGGCGGTGCAAGCTTTGTAATCAGTCATGCTTATGATGCGGGAAGGCTCAGCTTCATTCCCGAGATGAATGCTGTAGCTATCTTTGCCTTTGTTGGTGCTGGGCTAACGATGCTTTTTGGCTCCATTCCACAGCAAGATATTTTTCAGCGTATCGCTTCTGCTAAGAATGAAAATGTCGCCCAACAGGGATCCATTTTGGGCGGTGCGTTCTATATTGCATTCGGATTGTTCCCGATGTTCCTCTGTTATGCAACGACCCTGCTTGATCCAGCTTTAGTTGCTGAGCTGATTGAGGTTGACTCCCAGATGATTGTGCCAGCTATGATAATCAAATATATGCCGCTGTTCGCTCAAGTAGTTTTCTTTGGCGCGTTACTGTCAGCTATCCAGTCTAGCGCGAGTGCAACACTTCTTGCTCCCTCCATTACTTTTTCTGAAAATGTCATTAAGGGCTTTTTCCCAAATATGAGTGACCGTCAGCACCTTTTTATGATGCGAACAGTTGTCCTGGGATTTACAGCCTTTGTCTTGGGATTTGCGATGTACACGGATTCAAGCATTTTTAAAATGGTTGAGAATGCCTATAAATCTACCCTTGTTGTTGCATTTGTCCCTCTGATGGCCGGTTTTTTCTGGAAATCGGCCAACCGGGCGGGAGCGTTAGTATCGATGGTTGGCGGAGCACTTGTTTGGATTGCTTTCGAGATTATTGATCCTGAAGGAACTGTTCCGCCGCAACTCTATGGATTTGCTGTAGCAGTTATCGGCATGTTTGTTGGGTCACTGCTGTTAAAGGAACGAGCAGAGCCACCCGTACAGCCGCCAGCTGTCTCTGCCGAATAGAGTGCTATTCTTACTGAAAAGCTCTATAATCTTATGCTTTAGTAGAAAGTTTTTGGAGTCGTACTGTGCCTATCTATGCCTACCGATGTGAAGACTGCGGTTTTGCGAAGGATGTTCTGCAGAAGTTGTCTGACGCTCCGTTGCATGTCTGCCCATCTTGTGGAAAAAGCACTTTCAGAAAACAGGTCACTTCGGCTGCGGTTCAGTCTAAGGGAAGTAGTCCTGTAAGCGTCCCATCCCCATGCAGTTGCTGCTGTGCGGCGGGTCCTGGTGGGACGCCTTGCGCTTAACGACATTCCAGAAGAAAACGCCTGACAGCAAAGACTGTGAAGGCATAAGACCAACAAGAGGAAAAGAAAATACCTATGTCCATGCGAACCAACTACTGTGGCCTCACAACTGAAGCCCTGCTTGGCCAGACAGTCACTCTCTGTGGCTGGGTACACCGTCGCCGCGATCATGGCGGCATTATCTTTATCGACCTGCGTGACCGTGAGGGTTTGGTTCAGGTTGTCTGCGATCCTGACCGGCCAGATGTTTTCAAGACAGCGGAATCCATCCGCAACGAATACTGCTTGAAGGTTACAGGTCGTGTTCGCCCTCGCCCAGAAGGAACCAACAACGATAATCTCGTCTCTGGCAAGGTAGAAGTTTTCTGCGAAGCCCTTGAAGTGCTTAATGCCTCTGTTACCCCGCCGTTCCAGCTTGATGACGAGCACCTGTCTGAAACTACGCGGTTGACGCACCGCGTGTTGGATCTGCGCCGTCCACAGATGCAGAACAATCTACGGTTGCGTTACCGCATCGCTATGGAAGTCCGTAAATATCTTGATGAGAACGGGTTTATTGACATTGAAACGCCAATGCTGACGAAATCAACACCAGAAGGTGCGCGCGATTACCTCGTTCCTTCTCGGGTGAACCCGGGGGCGTTCTTCGCATTGCCGCAATCCCCGCAGATTTTCAAGCAGCTCTTGATGGTCGCAGGGTTTGACCGCTATTACCAGATTACCAAATGTTTCCGTGACGAAGATTTACGTGCAGACAGGCAGCCTGAATTTACCCAGATTGACTGTGAGCTGTCCTTCGTGGAAGAACAGGAAATCCGTGATCTGTTTGAAACAATGATCCGCCAGATTTTTAAGAATACACTGGACACGCAGTTGCCTGAAAAATTCCCTGTGATGACGTACGACACAGCAATGGCGAAATACGGTTCAGACAAACCTGATTTACGCGTCAAGCTCGAATTTACTGAGTTGACCGATGTCATGAAGGACGTGCCATTTAAGGTCTTCAGCAATGTTGCTAATATGCCGGGTGGACGTGTTGCTGCTCTCTTGGTTCCAGGTGGATCCCAAGAAGGTACTGGTATGCCGCGTTCTGAAATTGATGCTTACACGCAGTTTGTTGGCATTTATGGTGCTAAGGGTTTGGCCTATATCCGTGTCAACGACATGAGTAAAGGTCGTGCGGGGCTGCAGTCTCCAATTATCAAGAACCTGACCGATGAAGCGATTGCCGCTACCCTTGAGCGAACAGGAGCAAAAAATGGTGATTTGATTTTCTTTGGTGCGGACAAAGCACGTGTTGTCAACGATTCACTCGGTGCACTGAGGAACAAGATTGGTTATTCCGAATTTGGCCAACGCCACAACCTCTTCGAAGATTCTTGGAAGCCCCTTTGGGTCATTGATTTCCCAATGTTTGAATATGATGAAGGAGAAGACCGTTGGACGGCGTGTCATCATCCATTCACCTCTCCAAAGGATGGCCATGAAGATCTGTTGGAAAGCGATCCTGGCAAATGCTACGCAAAGGCCTATGACCTTGTCTTGAATGGTTGGGAACTGGGAGGTGGTTCCATCCGTATCCACCGTGAAGAAGTCCAGAATAAAGTTTTCCGTGCCCTCAAGATTACAGAAGATGAGGCCAAGGAAAAATTCGGATTCCTGCTGGATGCCTTGCAGTATGGCGCGCCTCCACATGGTGGCCTAGCTTTCGGGTTGGATCGTTTGGTGACGCTGATGACGAAGTCCGATTCTATCCGTGATGTTATTGCTTTCCCGAAGACGCAGCGTGCCCAGTGTCTGTTGACCCAAGCACCGTCAGCTGTTTCGGAAAAACAGTTGCAGGAATTGCATATCAGGCTTCGCAAGGTCGATATGGCAGAGCCTGCCTGACGACGGACAATCAATTGGGGGAATCTTCGGATTTCCCCTTAACATCCTTGAATATTACTTACAAAATCCCGCAATCCATCCTTGCTGTCATCTATACCAAGGATTTGGATGTCCTCTTGATTGAACGGGCTGACCGTCCAGGGTTCTGGCAGTCGGTAACGGGCTCGCGGGACTCCCTCTCAGAAAAACTAGAAGAAACGGCTATCCGGGAAATTTTTGAAGAAACTGGGATAACTGTCGTAGATACCATTACAGATCCAGCCCCTTCTTCTCGCCAGGTTCAGAAGCGTTATTTGACTGACTGGCAGATTGAGCACGAGTTTGAGATTTTCTCAGTTTGGCGTCACCGTTTTGCGCCTGGTGTTACGACGAACACGGAGCATGTGTTCGGATTGCAGGTACCGACGACTTTTGATGTCGTATTGGAACCCACAGAACACTTAAATGCAATGTGGCTTCCTTGGAGGGAGGCCGCAGCGAAATGTTTTTCTTGGACTAACAGGGAAGCTATTGAGGCGCTGCCGATGCATGTCATTACCGATTAAGGTAGGGGCTACTCTTTGGGCATATCTGGGAAAAGCGTTTTGAGTCGATATTGGCGTTGGCGGTAATTGCCTTCCGGACCTTTGGGGCCACAGTCAACTTTGTCAAAAAGCTGTGTAATTTTAGCAAGAACCTGTCTTTGGCGGCTTGTACGGATTAATATTAGCCGCCGTCTGCTATGTCGGTATACGCTTCTAATGTCAACTAGAAGGCAATGACCTTGGTTGGCTTGGTGGACGTCTAAAAGGAGTGCTTCAGGGCGAGATAATCCGAAAATCGAAGCAAGCTCAATGCGGGCAGCCAGAAAGGGGTAGCTTGCTGTGATGTCTGGCGTCATATGTTGCATGCCATAAACTGCCCAAGGGGCGGGTTCAGCAGGGTCTGAAATCTTGCCCAGCATGACTTCTGCTTCTGATCGGCCGTTTCCCAGAGCCTTCTGTAGCCAGTACATCGCCTTGATGTCATTTGTTTCGTTGTCACGCCGACATCGCCATGCATGCAGCCCCAGTTCGTATTGCGCTTTTGGGTGCCCAAGGTTGCTGGCTGTTTCTAAGTAATCCAGCGAATCAGCCATACTGCGTTGAGAGAATTCCGCTTTTTGGTAGATAAGGGCAAGTGCGTACCAAGCTTTGGGCGAGCCTTGATCCCCTGCTTGCTTAAGCCATTTGACAGCCTTCTTAAAGCTGGTTGAACCTGCTCCACGCTGTACACGTAGGCCGTCCTCATCCATCTTCGCAAACCAGAGTCCTAACTGGTAGGCTGCTTCGGCATTACGGTGTGCTGCCGCAGTTTCCCAAAAGTTTTGAATGACATCTGATGCACCATCCGTATTGGCTAGTGCAATGCCGCAGCGCAGAAGGAGTTTGACGGATTGTGGATCCAGTTCAACCTGCCGTCCCTGCCGTTCTTCTGTTTCAAGAACCTCCTGCGCAATTGGCAGTGCATATTGCAAGAATGTTTTGTAATCTTTTTGATTCCATGAGTATTCAATCAGGGCAGATCTTGCATCTGGAACACCTGATTCGGCAGCTTGGGTGACCCAATATGCCGTTTTGTCGTCCATTTCGGTGTAAGCCTCATGCTGGCTAGCAATTTCAGCCAGAAGCCATTGCGCTTCTCCAATTTTTTGGTGGGCGGCTCCTTCTAAAAGCTTGATGGCTTCATGGTGCCGTTCGGGATTAACAGGGGTATCGGCTAGGAGCATTTGTGCCAAGACAAGGCCGGCGCGAGGTACACCGTCTTTTAGAGCATCACGATACCATCCTTCGGCCTGCCTGCGGTCAGGGTGTGTCCGGACGACTTCATACGGGATGTGCTCTCCAATTAGTCGCTTTGCTGCAAGTAGGCCCTGGGATGCTGAGCGCCCGAGCCAGTGCAATGCAGTCGTAACACTTTGAGGTAAACCTTTGCTACCAAACAGGTAAAGTTTGCCGAGCGTCAGCTGTGATTCTGGGTTTCCTGCCCGTGCTTCGCGCAACAACCTAAGTTCTTCCCTGCTAGCCATTTGATTCCTGAAAAACCTTTAATCCTAAAAATTCTAATCTTTTGCTACCTTTGTGTTAATGTTGGTACGATCCAATAGGGTGTTTTTCGGATTTTTGTAACTAAAGCACAACACTTTACGTATTTTGAGATTAACGGCTCGGATTCCCATTTTGTTGCCTAATGTTTCGAAACAGGCGGTTTCTCAGCGAATTCGTTAATGAGGATGTCAATTCTGGCGTTGTTGGGTTATCATGCAATATATGTGCTGAAACCTGTCGCAGATACACGTATCTCTGCTGACGGTTCTTTTCAGCCCGGTTTCTCAGACTTAAATTTAGGTTGCCGAAAAGGCAGCCTCCTATCGAAGGAGATAACATGACAACCACTTGGGTGCGTTTCAAACAGGGTGATGCTGTTAAGTTTGGTACTCTCGATGGTGATACCATCGCAGTTTACAGCGGAGATATGTTCAACAACCCACAGGCTACCGGTGAATCCGTTAAGCTCGCTGATGTTAAGCTGATGACTCCATGCAGTCCTAGCAAGATGATTCTGCTGTGGAACAATTTCTATTCCCTGGCTAAAAAGATTGCTGAGAAGAAAGGCAAAGAAAAACCAGATATCCCTGAAGAACCACTGTGGATGCTGAAACCACCAACCGCTTTTATTGCAGATGGTGAAGCTGTTATCAAGCCAAATACCTATTCTGGTAAGGTTGTTTATGAAGGCGAACTGGGAATTGTTATTGGTAAACGTTGCAAGGAAGTTTCTGAAGCAGAGGCTAAAGATTACATTTTTGGTTATACCTGCTCCAATGACGTTACCGCTGGCGAACTTTTGACGAAAGACCCTACCTTCGCACAGTGGACGCGTGCAAAAGGCTTTGATACGTTTGGTTCCTTCGGTCCTGGTATTGTTTCTGGCATCGACAATCCTGACAGTTTGGTTGTCAAGACCATCCTCAATGGTGTTGAACGTCAGAACTATCCTGTCGCTGACATGATTTTCCGTCCACATAAGCTGGTTGCTATGCTCTCCAACGATATGACCCTCGAACCAGGCGATATCATCTCCTGTGGTACTTCTCTGGGTGTAGGCTCCATGAAGCCGGATAGTACGGTCGAAGTCATCATTGATGGCGTTGGCCACCTGTCCAATAAGTTCGTCGAATCTGCTCAGTAAGCCAATTCGCTTGGGCTTAAGCGGCAGGCTTTATTTTAGGCCTGCCGTTTTTTTCAGTCTTGGGAAATTGTTACATCTTTTCACACGCAGTAATATGCTTTAACCGCTATACTGTCTACTATGTTCTACTACCTGAAAGGAAAGGCCATGAATAAACTCACCCGTTGCCTTATTGCTGGCACTGCCATGTTGGGGCTGAGCGCTTCCTGTCTGGCTGCTGGGGATTACCCACCGGCACCATCCGATGATGCGTATCAGAACTGCCAGTGTCCTCCTCCTCGCCACAAAGGATGGAAGCATGGAGAATTTGGACCTGAAGCAAAACAGAAACGCTTGCAGAAACTGCATGACAGCTTGAATCTTTCAGCTTCCCAGGAAAAAGCATGGGACGACTATGTCGCTGTCGTCAACAAGCACCATGGTCTACGTGGTGAACATCCACGTCCACCACGCGAAGAATTCGAAAAGATGACAGCCCCAGAACGTCTGGAAAAACTACTGGAGGGGATGAAGCGTCACGAAGCATACCTTCAGGAAAGATTGGACGCGACAAAGGCTTTCTATGCTGAACTGAACAGTTCGCAGAAGGAAATCTTTGATAAAGAAGCGGTTTTTCATCGTCCGCACCATCGTCGCGGTCCACGTGGACACCGCGGTTATGATGGTTATGGTAAAAAGCAGAATGCAGGACAGTATTAAACTCACATAACTTAATTACTGGGATTCAAGGCACCTGATTTTTCAGGTGCTTTTTTATTATTCTTTCTGGGAACGCAGGTATAATCTCCAATTGGTCTGGGAACAGGAGTGCTTTGTTCCCATCGTAATGTTTTTTGAATGGTTTTTCATGCTTTCTCAACACAAAGAACTGATTTCAGGTTTGATTAAAGACGCTGTTGACGTACTAACAGCAGGCCAGGAACTTGTCAAACAACCAGTAGTGGCATTGGAGCGTCCGCGCGATGCTTCCCATGGAGATATTGCCTGCAACATTGCCATGCAGCTGGCTCGTCCGTTGAAAAAAAATCCTAGGGAAACTGCTAATACGATTGTGGCATCCATAATGGCTTCCCCTGCACACGAAGGCGTTATCGATTTCTGTGAGGTAGCAGGTCCCGGTTTCATTAACATCCGTTTGACATCCGCAGCAAGGCAGCAGGTTGTGACAGAAGTCCTGACTGCAAAAGAAGCCTTTGGGACAAGTAATCGCGGTGTCGGCAAAAAGGTAATGGTGGAATTTGTTTCTGCTAACCCGACTGGACCGCTGCATGTTGGTCATGGCCGTCAGGGTGCCTTGGGGGATGCTATTTCTGCTCTTTTTGCGTCCCAAGGCTTTAAGGTCACGCGTGAGTTCTATTACAACGATGCTGGTGTGCAGATCAACAACCTGACCCTCTCCGTTCAGGCGCGCGCAAAAGGCTTGAAGCCAGGTGATGAAGGTTGGCCAGAAAGTGCTTATAACGGCGACTATATTGCTGACATCGCACGCGATTTCCTTGCTAAAAAGACTATATCTGCACGTAATTGCGATACGGTGACTGCTACGGGAGACGTCGAGGATTTGGCCTCAATCAGGGCTTTTTCTGTCGCTTACCTGCGTAATGAGCAGGATAATGACCTGAATGCTTTTGGCATTCATTTCGACAATTTTTTCCTAGAATCTTCACTTTATACCGATGGTAAGGTTCAGGAAACTGTTGATGCCCTTACCAAGGAAGGCAAGACATTTGAAGATGGTGGGGCGCTCTGGTTGCGTTCAACGGAGTATGGGGATGATAAAGACCGTGTGATGAGGAAGACGGATGGCACTTATACCTATTTCGTGCCGGATGTTGCCTACCACATCAACAAGTGGAATCGTGGCTTTGACCGTGTTATCAATATTCAGGGAAGTGATCACCATGGAACCATTGCACGTGTGAAGGCGGGGCTTCAGGGGGTCAACAAAGGCATTCCCAAGAGTTTCCCTGATTATGTGTTACACAAGATGGTGACTGTCATGAAGGATGGCGCCGAGGTCAAGATTTCCAAACGTGCCGGTTCCTATGTGACGGTACGCGACTTGATTGAGTGGTCGGGTGCAGGGGATATCACCAGGGGGCGTGATGCAGTCCGCTTTTTCCTGATTTCAAGGAAAGCGGATACGGAATTTGTATTTGATGTTGACTTAGCACTTGCCCGTTCTGATGAAAACCCGGTTTACTATGTACAGTATGCCCATGCGCGTATTTGTTCTGTTTTCTCTCAATGGGGTGGTGATGAGGCTTCCTTAGATATGGTTGACCTGTCACCATTGGCGTCTGCACATGAAACGGCACTCTTGACCAAATTGGCGGAATATCCAGATCTGATTTCCCGTGCGACAGATGAGTTAAGCCCTCATCTTGTTGCTTTCTATCTGCGTGAATTGGCCGGTGAATTGCATGGTTATTACAATGCAGAACGATTCCTTGTAGACGATGAAAAAACGAAGCTGGCCCGACTTGCGTTGCTTAAGGCTGTACGTCAGGTGCTTCGTAATGGATTGACTTTACTGGGTGTTTCTTGTCCTGAAAAGATGTAAGTTATGGCTACTCAACGAGGCGGTACTTTTTTTGGTTTCATTGTCGGTCTGATTACAGGTTTTGCAATTGCGGCGGCAGTGGCTTTCTTTCTGATGCGATCTTCCCCTTTTGCCAAAAAGGAAGAATCTAAGCTAGAACAACCTGTCCAGCAGGTTCAGACTGCTACCCCCTCTGGCCAGCAGAATGCTGATCCTAATCAGCCTATGTATAGGGAAGTTCAGCAACGTCCTGTTGAAACTAAGGTTGAGTCTGAGGTGACAGAAAAGCCTGCTCCTCTAGTGAACCGTCCTTCCCCTGAGGTGGAGAAACGTTCACCAGCTGTTGATCCGCGTGCATTGCCTGCCTCAACTCAGACAACTTCAAAAACGGTACAGGAGACAACTAAGTCTCAATTAGCCTACCTTCAGGCAGGTGCTTTCAAAAACCGTGAACAAGCAGACAATATGCGCGGTAATTTGGCACTTTTGGGGTATAGTTCGCAGATTTTGCAGGTAGGTTCGGGGTCTGACAGGTTCTACCGCGTCCGTTTAGGACCCTATCAGCAGTCCCATATTGCCCAAATCCAGTCCAGACTCCGTGGCAATGGATTCCCAACAACTGTAATCAAATAAAGTTATGAAGGTATTTTTAAGGCAGTTGGTTGTCCTATTGGTTTTTGGCTTGGCCGTTGCGACGGTTTCTGCCAAACCTTCGAATCCACAATTGAATGTGGATTATCAGATGTTGGCAGTCCCACAGGATGCAGAAGCGGGCAAAAAAGTCGAAATTATCGAGTTCTTCGGCTATTTTTGTGGCCATTGCTATCAGTTGGATCTGCCCATCACCAATTGGGCGCGCCAGAATAAGAACAGGGTACTTTTTAGACGTGTCCATGTGAAATTCGGTGATGGAATGGCTATGCAGCAGCGCATGTTTTATACGCTGGCGGCCATGGGAGAGTTGACCAACGGTATGCACCACAAAATTTTCAAGGCAATGCAGGAGCAGCGTTATCCGTTCAGGACGGATGTCCAGGTTTTCCGTTGGATTGAAGAGAACGGTATTGATCGTCCGAAATTCGTTGAGATGTTCAATTCCTTTTATGTTGACGCCCTGTGCCAGCAGGGGGTTGGATACCTCGATACCTACAAGGTTGATGGCGTCCCGATGGTTGTCGTAGATGGACGTTTTGTGACATCACCCGCCATCATCAGTGAAGGCAACAAGACGGAAATGACTGAACAGGAAGCGATTAACGGGACATTGAAGGTCTTGGATAACCTCGTCAACCGTGCGTTGCAAGAACGTGTCAAGAAGCGTTAGCTTTATCCTCTTGAAGTGATAGAAGTAGGGCATAGATGTTGTTTGTGCTCTACGTCGGATTATCTTATATAAAAAGTGAGTAAGTAATCACTTTTTATATTATTACATACTTTCCGTTAAGGAAACTCTGAAAAACCCTTGCCCAGTATGATAATATTATCATAGATAACCAAAGGTACTGAACTATGAGTGACCAGCTGACATTCTTCCAGGCACAGACAGAGCATCGGCGTAAAAAGAAAAAAACCAGGTTGGAAATGTTTCTTGAAACCTTGGAACGGGTAACGCCATGGAATAAGCTTGAAGCCAAGGTGTCACGGTACTACGCCAAGGCAGGACCGCAGGGAGGCCGCCTGGCCTACCCCCTGGCAATGATGCTGCGTATCCACGTTTACCAGATACTCAACAACCTGAGTGATCCTGCAATGGAAGACAAACTCTATGATACGTACGCTGTCAGGGAGTATGCCGGTATAGGAGAAGAAGACCGCATACCAGATGAAACGACCATCCTCAATTTCCGGCACCTGCTGGAACGCCACAACCTGGGCAAGGAAATGCTCAATACCATCAACCGTCAGCTCAGGGATAAAGGGCTTATGGTCCGAGAAGGGACAATAGTTGACGCCACCTTCATAGAAGCGCCGTCATCTACAAAGAACAAGGATGGCAAACGTGACCCAGAAATGAGTTCGGGCAAGAAGGGAAACACCTGGCATTACGGGATGAAGGTGCACGCCGGTGTTGATGCAGAAAACGGTCTTGTCCACAGCCTTGAGTTTACAGGGGCTAACGAGCATGACATCACGCAGGCATCAAAACTGCTGCATGGTGAAGAATCAGCCGTACACGGAGATGCAGGATATATCGGATTGGAGAAACGTCCTGAAATGCAGGGCAGGAACATCCGGTGCTATATAGCGGAACGCCCAGGGAAAAGGAAGCAGCACGCCAAAGGCAGCATAGCTGACCGTCTGCAGCATCTTCTGGCAAGCGTCCGTTCGAAGGTTGAACACGTGTTCTACCGAATCAAAATCCAGTTTGGTTATGCCAAGGTCAGGTACAGGGGTATCGAAAAGAACGCCAACAGGCTGTACATGCTGGCTGGATTTGCCAACCTCATGCGGGTACAGCGGTACTTGGTAGGATGATTGCGCCCTGATTCAGGAAAAAACCTGAATCAGGAGTAAAAATAGAGGGAGAAACTGACTGAAAACGTCTGTTTTTACTGATTTTTGAACAAAATTTGAAAAATTAGTGTCTGAATACGAAATTTGGTCGGTTATTCAGACCTTCCTTAAAGTACTAGAGGAAAATTAAAATGTTCGAAACGAAATATGTAATGTAAGTGCGATACATATCGATAGGATTTACGATAATGTAGACTCCCATTTAACATTACAAATCATATCTCCGGTAACATTAAATATTGCGTTAATAAACAACAAATTAATTATAAACTTAATATCGTATTACTCTAAGCGCCCAAATAATAAAATTCCAATATAGGTTGTATTTTAAGGTGTTATTCGTCCTTATATTGAGAATATGTAGACTAAATATAACATCCTATTTCTGTTTCTAATTGTTATTTAAAAATCCACTTTTTTCTTTTCTAATATTTTCTATTCATTATCAATAGGATAAAGGCTTTTCGGTATATCCCTGCCCAAAAATTAATATTCTGTTTCATAATTTTTTTCTTGCTGCTTCTTTCCAAAAACGAATATTCCGGGACGCTTTTTTACGGATTGCATATCCGTTTATGCGTATAAACCAGCATAGAGCATTGTAGACCATTTAATACTTTTTGTGTCGAACTTGTTTGGAAGGACTTTCCATGAACAGAATATTTAAGGTTGTATTCAATCGCGTCTTAGGTCATCACGTTGTTGTCAGTGAGCTTGCACGTTCATTTGCTAAGAAAAGTATCAAAGCAGTCACAGCAGTCGTCTTAGCGATGTTGGGGACGGGCGCATTTACAAATACCGCAATGGCACAAGAAGATCCTACTCAAGCTTCATTGAAATTAAATATAGACGAGAATGGTAAATACTATATTTATCAAGCCAACTCGCCAGTACGTTACTATATTTTAGGCGCAGCTGGCGGCGGTGTAATGCCAGAATCTTATGAGGGCCAACAGACTGTAATTACAGCGACTTCGGATACTGGCGGAAGTACTGAGTTTAAAATCATGAATGTTGCAACAGGGAATACAAACCCTATCGGCACCATGACAATCAATGCAGGCAAAAACATTGCCATCAGTAAGGAGACTGAAGAGTATACAACTTCAAACGGGACACCAGGCACAAGGGAGATTGCGGTTATTTCTGCAACTCATAACAAGGTCACAGGTGGCAGTGCGACGAAGGCATCGGATACAGACAATGCAGTTTCCCTGACACTGACCGATGCGGACAACAATACGGTTCCATCGATTGCCCTTGAAAACACCTACACGACAAAAGTAGAAATCCAGAACGTTGAAGGGGGCGGCAAAAAAGCCGTCTTCTCGCGCAATGATGGTAATTCATATGAGCTATTACTGTCAGACCTTGCTGGCTCTTCAACGGACTACCGCTTAGTCGGAGCTAACGGCGAAACTGGTGATCAGGCGAGCGCCTACAGTGTGGATGCCAACAATAAGGTGACGCTGAAGGTCCGTGATACGATGGATCCGGAAGCGCCGGCAGAGAACATCGTTATCGAAGGCGTTGCATCGACAGCTGATGTGGCCGCTGCCAAGACCGAGGCATCCAAGCACACGACCGTCAGTGTCAATGACCATACGTCGGCAGGCAACCTGACGCTGACCCAGACCGAGGCGACGGAACAAGCGGGTACGAACTACGACATCCAGCTGTCCAAGAATGTGGACCTGACAAGCGAAGGCAGTCTGACGGTGGGCAGCACTTCCGTCACCGGTGATACAGTTACGACTACCAACGTCAATTCGACAAATGTCACAGCAACCACTATCAAGGCGGGTAACACCACCATCAATAACAACGGCATGACCATCCAGAATGGTCCGACCATCACGACGACCAACGTGAGTATGAACAACCAACAGATACACAACGTTGCCGCAGGTTCTGCAGATACCGACGCAGTCAATGTTGCCCAGTTGAAAACGGTAGCAGGAGGGTTGACCCATTACTATTCTGTCAAGGATGGCGGCACCCCTCAAGGCAACTACAACAACGATGGGGCGACCGGCGCCGATGCGATTGCCGCAGGTCCAAATGCTGTGGCAGAAGGTGCTAGCAGTATCGCTATCGGTAACGGTGCACAGGCGACGGGAGACGGTGCAATCGCCATTGGCGAAGGAAGTACTGGGCAGCTGATTGCCAGCGGCAGTAATTCCTATGTCCATGGATTTAGCGCCCAGGCAATGGGGCCAGATGCAACGGCATGGGGGATATTGACAACAGCAGGACAGAATGAATCTGACCGGCTAGCTACCTGGCAGATGCTGAGTGAAATGGATCACGCAGGAGAACCTGGTGAGAAGGATGAATTTGGGATAGGTGCAACTGCATGGGGACAG
>JAEEYE010000009.1 GCA_016291665.1 Oxalobacter sp.
TTTTACTCATTATTGTCTTGTTGGGTGTAGCTTGGTATATGAAGCTTATTCCATGGCAAAAGCCGACACCTAAGGTACCTGTTGTTGAAAAAAATACCCCCGCGGCAGAGCTGGTTAAGGATACACCTGTAGCATCTGTAACAGCTGCTTCACAGGAAGTGCCTAAGGTAGATCCAAAGGATGCACAGACAACTGTTGCACAGGCAGATGCGGCAACAGCGCCGCTTGCCATTAAGTTTAGCGGGGCATCTTGGGTACAGATTCAAAGCGAAGATGGTAAAAAGACTATTGCGCAGTTCACATCGAAACCTGGTGAGATCAAGAAGATGGATATCCAGACGCCTGCTGTTATTGTGATTGGCAATACAAAGGGTGTTGCATCAATGGAATTCCGTAATGCCTCAGTGGATGTGGATGCGGTTTCCAAGGGCAATACAGCTAAGATTCCGTTGAAATGATTTGAGGCAAGTCGTAGGCAAATTTCATGGTTGATTGTGTCGTACGCCGGCCAACCCATCAGGTGATGGTTTCGTACCAAGAAAGACGTGTCTTGGTGGGCGGTGGTGCTCCCATTGTCGTGCAGTCCATGACAGATACGCCAACCCATGATGTTAAGCGTACGGTCGATCAGGTTGCCCAGTTGGCATCTGCAGGTTCTGAACTTGTTCGAATAGCTGTTAATACGCCGGAGGCAGCTAAGGCGGTGCCAGTCATTCGTGAAAGGTTAGATTGTATTGGGTGTGATGTTCCTTTGGTGGGGGATTTCCATTACAACGGACACCAGTTGTTGACGCAGTATCCAGACTGTGCACAGGCGTTGTCGAAATACCGTATCAATCCAGGTAATGTGGGTAAAGGGGATGCAGGGGTAAAGCACTTTTCGGTCATGGTAGAGACCGCTTGTCGTTATGATCGTCCAATCCGAATTGGCGTGAATTGGGGGAGCTTGGATCAGGCGGTACTAGGTAAGTTGATGGATGCCAATCAGGCAAAAGCCAAGCCGGAACCCGTTGCACAGGTGATGCAGGAAGCACTCGTTGAATCGGCAATTGGCAGTGCCAAACAGGCTGTTCGGTTGGGATTGCCTGAAGATAAGGTGGTCTTGTCATGTAAGGTCTCACAGGTACAGGATTTGATTGCTGTCAATACGGCACTCTCAAGGCGATGCCAGTACGCTTTGCATTTGGGATTGACAGAAGCTGGTGGTGGTACTTACGGGACAGTAGCTTCGACGGCTGGCTTGGCTGTGTTGTTGCAGGCTGGAATTGGGGATACAATCCGCATTTCCTTAACGCCAGGGCCGGGTGAAGCGAGGACGCGGGAAGTAATGGTTGCCAAGGCGCTTTTACAGTCAATGGGGTTGCGGTCTTTTGCCCCTCAGTTGATTTCATGTCCGGGATGTGGGCGGACAAAGTCAGCCTATTTCCAGGAATTGGCGCATAGTACGCAACAGTTTATCGAGGCAAATGCTCACCAGTGGCAGGAGCGTTATCCAGGATCGGCAGATATGAAAGTTGCTGTGATGGGGTGTATTGTGAATGGCCCGGGGGAGTCACGTCATGCCAATATTGGCATTAGTTTACCGGGTGCCGGAGAAGCAGATACTGCGGTTGTCTACGAGGATGGCCTGCGTAAGGCAGTACTGCGCGGTGAAGATATTGAAGGACGTTTCCAGCAGATGATTGCTGGTTATATTGAGACACATTATGGAAGTGGGGCTTAAAGTGTTTGGCCCAAGAAGATAAGTAAACATGGCAGAAGATAAAAAGCAGAAAAAAGTGAGGAAGATTCCAGGAATCCGCGGGATGAACGATATTCTGCCGGAGGAATCGCATATTTGGAGTTTTATGGAAGGGACGGTTGAGTCTGTCTTGGTCAGTTACGGTTACCAGCAGATCCGCACACCGATTGTGGAAGATACCTCGCTTTTTGCTAGGGGATTGGGGGAAGTCACGGATATCGTCGAAAAAGAGATGTATTCTTTTGAAGATTCGATGAATGGTGACAAACTGACCTTGCGTCCAGAGTGTACGGCAGGCGTTGTCCGTGCGGCAGTTGAGCACAACTTGACCTACAATGGCCCGCGCCGCCTGTGGTATACCGGTCCGATGTTCCGCCATGAGCGGCCTCAGCGCGGCCGCTACCGCCAGTTCCACCAGATTGGCTGTGAGGCATTGGGTTTCCCGGGACCTGACATTGATGCTGAAATGATTTTGATGTGTCGTCGTATGTGGCGCGAATTGGGACTTACAGGTGTTAGACTTGAAATTAATTCAATCGGTGATGCGGAAGAAAGGAACCGTCACAGAGCTGATTTGATTGCCTACTTTGAAAAGCACAAAGCATTGCTTGACGAAGATGCAACGAGGCGTCTTTATACAAATCCATTGCGGATTTTAGATACTAAAAATCCTGAGATGCAGGATATGGTGAATGCTGCGCCTAAATTGTTGGATTATCTGGGAGAAGCAAGCCTTGCGCACTTTGATGGGGTAAGGGCAGTATTAGACCGCAATGGGGTTGCTTACCAAGTGAATCCGCGCCTGGTTCGTGGCATGGATTACTATAATCGGACTGTCTTTGAATGGATCAGCGATGATTTGGGTGCTCAGGGTACAATTTGCGGCGGAGGGCGTTATGATCCACTCTTTGAGATGTTCGGGGGGCGGAGTACGCCGTCGTGTGGTTTTGCCATGGGTGTTGAGCGTATTATCGAACTCTTAAAGGCACGCGGTGATGTGGAACCAGCAAGCATAGCCGATGTTTATATTGCACACCGTGGTGAAGCGGCTGGAGTTGTTGCAGCTGAAATAGCTGAATCATTACGTGATGCAAGTTTGGATGTTGTGCTTTACTGTCAGGCGGCCAATTCAGGCGGGAGTTTGAAGTCACAAATGAAGCGGGCAGACGAAAGCGGTGCGCTCTATACAGTGATTATTGGTGACGAAGAAGTCGAAAGTGGAAAGGCAACTGTCAAAGCAATGCGTCAGGGGGCTATCGATGGCGAGCAGACCCAAGTCGTTTTCAATGAGCTGGCAGACTATGTATTGGAACAGGTTGTCCAGGCTGAAGCGCTAGACGGTGTCTGTGACTTCTAAAGATAACGGAGAATTTTTCAGGAAAACAAGATGGCTTTTAACCTTGAAGAACAGGAACAGATTGATTCATTAAAGCGCATCTGGAAGCGCTATGGGAATATTGCAACGTGGGCGCTTATTGTCGTCCTTTTTATCTATGCCGCAATCCAAGGCTGGAATTGGTATCAGCGCAAGCAAACGGCACAGGCTTCGGCTTTGTATTATGAAATGCAGACGGCCGTTCTCTCAGGAGACTCCCAGAAGGCTTTGCAAGTGGCTAAGGATGTCCAAGACAAGTTTAGCGGTACCCCTTATGCACCAATGATTACGTTGGTTGCTGCAAAAATGGCTTATGAAAACAATGATGTTGCAACTGCGAAGGCGCAGTTAGATTGGGTTACTAAAAACAGCAGTGATGATGGTTACAAGGCGCTTGCCCGTGTCCGTCTTGCAGGTATACTGCTTGACGAAAAGGCATATGACGAAGCTTTGAGCGCGCTCTCTGGTAATGTCCCAGACGCGTTTGTTGCACTGGTTGAAGATCGTAAGGGGGACATCTATTTGGCTCAGGGCAAGATTGATGAGGCAAAAGCGGCTTACAACACGGCTTATGACAAGATGGCTCCAGAAAATCCGGGTCGGCAGTTGGTTAAGCTGAAATTGGAAGAAGTCGGTGTTGATGTTCAAACGAAGAAAGCGTCTGTAGAAAACAAAGGGTAAGTAAGTGAGAAAAGTCCAGCGACTGTTGTTACTTTTAGCCTGTGCGGCTCTGTGTCTGCCGCTGGCGGGATGTTTTGGTTGGTTTTCGTCCCAACCGCCGAAGCATCCACCTGCTGCGTTGACTGAAATTGAATCTCCTAAAAATGTTCGCCAATTATGGTCTGTGAGTGTTGGATCTGCCGAAACAGGATTTTTTGCGCCGGCGTTGTCTTATGACGTGATTTATGCTGCAGGCGCAGACGGGACGGTTTCCAAAATCGATGCATCGAATGGTAATGTGATTTGGCGCAAGGATTTGGATACGAACTTAATCGCTGGAGTAGGCAGTGATGGGCAAACAGTTGCTGTTGTCGCTGAAAAGGGCATCTTGATTGCACTGGGATCGGATGGACAGGAGAAGTGGCGTGCGCAGCTTTCAACAGAAGCGACAGCAAGTCCCATTGTTTCAAAAGGAGTTGTTGTTGCACGTAGCATGGATAACCGGATTTCTGCTTATGATGCGGAAACAGGTGAAAGGCGTTGGGTCGTTCCTTATCGCTTGCCTGGTTTAATGCTGAGGCATGAGGCGGGTATGGCTGCTGTAGGGCCGACAGTGGTGGTTGCAACGCCAGGTGGAAAAATGATTTCGATGATGTTAAATAACGGAGCCATCCGCTGGGAAGTACCAGTTGGACTGCCTAAGGGTACGAGTGAGCTGGAAAGGCTTTCCGATATGACGGGTGTGCCAGTCATTTTTGGTCAAGGGGTTTGTGTGACCGCTTGGCGCGGCCGTATTGGTTGTTTTGACGTTGTCTCAGGTAATCCGTTCTGGGTAAAGGATTTTGCAAGTAAGGTTGGGGTTTCGATTGACCAGGATTATGTTTATGGAGTTGATCAGGCAGATAAGGTTTATGCTTTTGCTAATACCTCGGGACACAGTGTCTGGCGCAATGAAAAACTGACGTACCGTAGCTTGTCGTCTCCAACTGCGTTCCTTTCAACGGTTGTAGTGGGTGACTATGATGGTTACGTCCATTTCTTGTCACGTTTTGATGGGACGGTAAATGCACGGGTTTCCACGGATGGTTCCCCAATTGTTGCTGCGCCTGTTGCTATGTCCGACCGTGTGATTATCCAGACAACTGGTGGATCGCTCAGGGCTTTTGCACTGGATTGATAGCCTAAGTGTTATTGGGGCGGTTTGTACGCTTTGCGCACCATAAGAAGAATAAGAAAGAGAAGAATAAAAAGAAATGAAACCCGTTGTTGCGCTGGTGGGGCGCCCCAATGTTGGGAAATCCACGCTGTTTAACCGACTCACGCGTACACGTGCTGCGCTAGTTGCCAATTTCCCAGGATTAACTCGAGATCGTCATTATGGCGAGGGAAAAATTGGGAACCGACCTTTCTTAGTTATTGATACTGGTGGTTTTGAACCTGTTGTCAAGGAAGGCGTTGTTCAAGAGATGGCCAAGCAGACGCAGCAGGCCATTGCAGAAGCTGATGTTGTTATTTTCTTGGTCGATGCGAGGCAAGGCCTTTCTCCTCACGACCGCGTTGTTGCGCAGTATTTGAGGCGTTGCGGTCGTCCTGTCATTTTGGCGGTTAATAAATCCGAAGGCATGAAGTATACGGCTGCCGTCTCTGAATTCTATGAATTAGGTTTGGGCGAACCCGCTTCCATTTCTTCCGCACATGGTGATGGCGTTCATACGTTGATTGAAAATGCACTTGCTTTAGTGCCAGCAGAGGAAGAAGCAGAAGACAAAGCAGATGCGGCCTCAGACGGGAAGGATGCCATCAGGCTGGCGATTGTCGGCAGGCCTAATGTGGGTAAATCCACGATGGTCAATGCCTTGCTGGGCGAAGAGCGTGTCATTGCCTTTGATATGCCTGGGACAACGAGGGATGCTATTGAAATCCCGTTTGAGCGTAATGGTAGGCAATATACCTTGATTGATACGGCAGGCTTACGTAAGCGAGGCAAGGTATTCCAGACTGTTGAGAAATTTTCTGTTGTGAAGACGCTTCAGGCGATATCAGATGCGAATGTCGTTTTGCTGTTGCTTGATGCGCGTCAGGATATTTCAGAGCAGGATGCGCATATTGCGGGTTTCATCCTTGAAAGTGGCCGGGCATTAGTGGTTGGGGTCAATAAGTGGGATGGGCTGTCTCAAGAAAGGCGCCGAACGATTAAGGAAGATGTGGAGTGGAAGCTCCATTTCTTATCATTTGCGAAGTTCCATTATATTTCTGCGTTGAAATCGACCGGTATTGAAGCCTTGATGCGCTCTGTTGATGCAGCGTATGCAGCGGCTATGGCAAAACTGGCGACACCAAAACTAACCCGTGTTCTTCAAGAAGCGGTGGAACATCAGCAGCCACCGAGACGCCAGGCAGGTATCCGGCCAAAACTAAGATATGCACACCAAGGAGGGAAGAACCCACCGGTGATTGTAATCCATGGTAACAGTTTGGATCATATTGCAGACGACTACAGGCGTTACCTTGAACGGCATTTCCGTGATGCGTTTTCTTTGACGGGGACTCCATTGCGTATTGAATTCCGATCGGGTGACAATCCTTTTGACAAGAAATGATGAATACGGGCTCAGACAGCGAGGTTTGAGCGTCCTAATGAATAATGAGTCCAGTTGAAACTGGTCGAAGTGCCTAAGGTAGGCATTTCAAAAAATAGGGAGGCAAAGAATATGAGTGCAAACAAAGGACAGATGTTGCAGGATCCTTTTTTAAATATCCTGCGCAAGGAACGTATTTCGGTGTCCATTTACCTGATTAACGGTATTAAGCTTCAGGGGCAGGTTGAGTCGTTCGACCAATACGTCGTCCTTTTGCGCAACAGTGTGACCCAGATGGTCTACAAGCATGCTATCTCAACAATCGTGCCATCAAAGGCCATTAACCTGAATGGGGACAATGCCAGCGTTTGAGACGATGGGGACTCCAGAACAGGCTAAAGTCGGCGCCATATTGGTAGGCGTTGATTTCGGTAAGGTCGGCTTTGACGCAAGCTTAGAAGAGTTGACGCTTCTAGCTAAGTCAGCAGGAGCAGAGCCTTTGCAGATAGTGACGGGTAAGCGTACCTCGCCTGATGCTGCTTATTATGTGGGCAGTGGTAAAGTCGACGAAATTATACAGGCCGTCCATCTTTATGGTGCAGAGATGGTGATTTTCAACCATGCTTTGTCTCCAGCACAGCAGCGAAACCTAGAGAAACGGTTGGGTTGCTCTGTTGTAGATCGGACTAGTTTGATTCTGGACATCTTTGCACAACGTGCGAAAAGTCATGAAGGTAAAGTACAGGTTGAACTAGCCCAACTGCAGCATTTGATGACACGTTTGGTCAGGGGCTGGACTCATTTGGAACGCCAAAAAGGTGGTATTGGTTTGCGGGGGCCTGGCGAAACCCAGCTGGAGACAGACAGACGGTTGATTGGTGCGCGTGTCAAAATGCTTAGGAGTAAGCTCGATAAGCTCCAGCGTCAACGTGAGACGCAGCGACGCTCACGTAGTCGGAGTCGGACGTTTTCCATGTCGTTGGTCGGCTATACCAATGCGGGCAAGTCGACGTTGTTTAATTCGCTGACTAAAGCGGGAACCTATGCGGCCGACCAGCTTTTTGCGACGTTGGATACGACGTCAAGGCGTATTTATTTAGCTCCTGTTGGCAACGTAGTCATTTCTGATACGGTTGGCTTTATCCGCGAATTGCCACATCAGCTTGTTGCTGCCTTCCGCGCAACCTTGGAAGAGACTGTGCATGCGGATTTGCTCCTGCACGTTGTTGACGCCTCAAGTGATATGCGCCACGAACAGATCCAGCAGGTCAATGAGGTGTTGGAGGGTATTGAGGCGGATGATGTGCCACAGCTCATTGTGATGAATAAGATTGACCTAGCTGGTATCGAACCACATGCTGAGTTGGATGAAGAGGGGAAAGTCCACCGTGTGTTTGTGAGTGCTGTGACTGGTGAAGGATTGGATCTGTTGCGTGAAGCGATAGCCCAGTTTGCGCTGGAAAATGCCAAAGTAGCAGGCGAAGAGACTCGGTCAGATCAGCATGTATCCGATCCAAGGTTCGATGTAATGGATTCCTGAAAGCCTTTTGTTTTCTTATGGAAAAGACAGCAGACATCTTCAACCCAGAACCGATAAGGGATGACCTTTTCGGACATGGGAGTAGTTTCAACAATGAAGAGAAACCGCCTGATGTCGATAAGGCGTGGAAAAACTTTAATCAGAAGCTCAATAACCTTTTAGGGCTGAAGAAAAAGAAGCAGGGTAGTGGCGGGGATGGTGAAGAGCCAGAAAATGATGACCCGTACAATGATGCGCGGGGTTTCCGTATTGTTATGCTCCTGCTTGCCATGTTGATTATGGTTTTTTGGATGGCATCCGGTATCTATATTGTCGACGAAGGCCAGTCGGCTGTGATTTCGACTTTTGGGCGTTATAGCAAGACGACCTCATCGGGCATGAATTGGCATTTCCCGTGGCCAATTCAGAACCACCAATTTGTCGAAACTGGCCATATACAGACTGTTGAGGTCGGTTACCGTGAAAACCCTTCTAATAGGAAAAGTGAAGAAGCGTTGATGATGACTTCTGACAGTAACATGGTTGAAATCCAGTTTTCTGTCCAATACCGCATCACGAGCCCGACCGATTGGGTATTTAACAATAAGAATCCTGAAGACATTATCAGACTTTGTGCGGAGACGGCTTTCCGTGAAGTGGCTGTTAAGCGTACATTTAAGGAACTCTTTTACGAAAATAATGACCAGACTGCTGCACAAGCGAAAACGCGTTTAGTTGAGTTGCTTGAAAACTACCATATCGGCGTTGAAGTTTCTGGTTTGACGGTACAGCAGGTTCGCCCGCCGCAGCCAGTTGAGGAAGCTTTTGCGGATGCGGATCATGCGCCACAAGATGTTGAGCGAATGAAAAATGAAAGTGAAAATTATGTCAGTAGTATTGTGCCTAAGACGAATGCCGAGGCAGAACAGATAAAGGCGGAAGCAGAAGCTTATAAGCGGGAAGTGGTCGTTAAGGCTGAAGCAGAAACAGAACGCTTTAAGAAGATATTGCCTGAATACCGTCGTGCACCTGATGTGACCAAAGATAGGCTCTACCTTGAGACGATGGAGCATATCTATGCAAATACCGATAAGGTGTTGATTGATTCCCAGAAAAAACCGATCGTTAGACTGCCTGTCTACAATAGTGGTGGGTATCCGGTTCGCGCTGAAGAGCAAGGAGAATGTACCCAGAAGACGCAGACAGCCACATTGCCAGATGGTAAACCACAGCCTGTGCCGGCAGGGGAGAATGGAGCTGAGCCTCAGGCAAGTGAACCAGCTCAAAGTGAATCTGTTGCGCAGCCTGGTTATGAGCGCAATCGGATGGATATGGGTACACGCAGCCGCGAGAACCGTTCAAGAGGAGGCCGTTCATGAAATACATCGGTATCTTGGTGGCTCTGATTGTTCTTGCAACGGAAGCTTATACTGGTTTTTATGTGGTTGATCAGACGCAATATGCACTGGTTTTTGGTTTGGGGCAGGTGCAGGCAGTTTCAATGGAGCCGGGGCTTTATATGAAGTGGCCTGTTCCAATTCAACGCGAGATGTATCTGGATAACCGTATTCAAACCACAGGGACAACGGAGCCGGAACATATTGTGACATCTGACCATGTACATATTTTGGCGGACGCCGTTATCCGGTGGCGTATTTCGGATCCACAGCAATACTATGTCACTTTTGAAGCAAAAGAAGAGGTTGCACGAGACCGTATTGTGAAAGCCGCTAAGTCCGCAATTAGCGAGGTGATGGCTCGTCACACGTTTGCTGATACCTTGGCTGGCGAAAAGGGGGGCATCCCAGGGGAGTTGACCACGCTCCTAGCTGAAAAGACGCAGGGAACCGGCGTTGCCATTGTTGAGGCAAGGCTTGAGCGGATGACATACACGGATGAGACGGCAGCGGCCATCTATGAACGGATGAAAGCCGAAAAAACCAAGATTGCTGCTGAAATCAAGGCCAAAGGTGAGGAAGAGGCGAAGAAGATTCGTACTGAAGGTGACCGGCAACGCACAGCTATTTTGAATGAGGCGCAGCGTGAAGCTGGCAGGATCCGCGGAGAAGGTGATGCAGAAGCAGCACGAATCCATGGCCAAGCCTATCACGAAGATCCAGGTTTTTATAAGTTTTACCGCAGTCTTCAGGCGTATCGCGAAAGCTTCAAGGGCGATAAAAGGAATGTCCTTGTACTGGATTCGTCATCACCTTTTTTTCAGTTCTTAAAACATAAGACTGGTGAAAAAGGACTCAACAGATGACCTTGATTGTATTATCATTTAACCTTTTTGCTGGATAGCTTTGATAACCATGGCCAATTGGCTTTTACCAGAATTCATTGCGGATGTTCTTCCTTCCGAAGCGAGGAAGATGGAAGATATTCGTCGCAGAGTGCTTGATGAATTTCGTTCTTACGGATATGAATTCGTCATTCCACCGATGCTGGAATATCTAGATTCCCTTTTAACCGGCGTTGGTCGAGATACGGAACTGGAGACCTTCAAGTTAGTCGATCAGCTCTCGGGTAAAACGATGGGGATCCGGGCGGATATGACAACGCAGGTTGCCCGTATCGACGCCCACCTGACAAACCGTAGCCGTGTTGTGCGCTTGTGCTATGCAGGGAGTATTCTGCATACACGCCCATCAGGGCTGCAGGCAACGCGTGAACCGTTGCAAGCTGGTGCGGAACTGTTTGGTTGTGCAGGCGTACAGGCAGATGCCGAAGTCCAACAGTTGGCACTTTCAACCTTAAAGGCAGTTGGCCTGAAAGGTGTATGCCTAGATTTAAGCCACGTTGGTGTATTGAAGGCATTGGTTAATCTGGATCCACAAGCGAAAGCCCATGAAGCCCAGCTTTTTGATATGCTGGAAACCAAGGATATGCCAGGGCTGATTGAACTTACCGAAGATTTCCACGATGACACGAAAAAGGCGCTTTTAGCATTGCCCGACCTTTATGGTGATGTGTCAGTCCTTGAAAAAGCGAAATCCACATTGCCTCCTGTTGATGGTATTTCTACCGCATTGCGTGAATTGGAATATCTCGCCGGCCAAGCAGACTGTGAACGTGTGACGATTGACCTCGCGGATACCCATGGTTACCACTATCACAGTGGGGTTATGTTTGCCGCGTATATCCCAGGGTTGCCGAATGCTATTGCTCGTGGTGGGCGCTATGATGGCGTCTCAGAAGCCTTTGGACGTTCTCGTCCGGCGACAGGTTTTTCGTTAGACATCCGTGAACTTGCCAGGATGTTGCCAGCTGCGCAGAAGCGTCAGGCGATTATGGCACCATGGAGTGATGACCCTAAACTTGCGAAAAAAGTACGGGAGCTGCGCGGAGCAGGGGCTACAGTCATTTATAATTTACAGAACTCTGTCCATAGGACGGATGAGTTTGCCTGCGACCAGCGCTTGGAACAGGATCCATCCAGTGGTGACTGGGTACTGAAAACCATAAGTAAATAATGAGTTGAAAAATGGCCAGAAATGTAATTGTCGTCGGAACCCAGTGGGGCGACGAAGGTAAAGGTAAAGTCGTTGATTGGTTGACAGACCATGCACAAGGTGTTGTGCGTTTCCAAGGTGGGCATAATGCAGGACATACGTTGGTTATCGGTGGCCAGAAAACAGCGCTCCAGTTGGTACCATCTGGCATTATGCGTCCAGGAACCGCCTGCTATATTGGTAATGGTTGTGTCCTGTCGATCCCAGATCTCTTAAGGGAAATTGATAAGCTTGAAGCAGCAGGCATTGAGGTTGTTTCAAGGCTTAAGATTTCAGAATCTTGTCCATTGATTCTGCCTTATCACGTTGCACTTGATTTGGCTCGTGAACTCAAACGCGGTAGCGCGAAAATTGGTACGACGGGTAAGGGTATTGGTCCTGCTTATGAAGACAAGGTGGCTCGCCGTGCTATCCGTGTAGCTGATCTGCTGAAGCCAGATGTTTTTGCTGAAAAACTTCGCCAGAACATGGATTACCACAACTTTGTTCTGGAAAACTACCTAGGTGCGGAACCTGTCAATTACAAGAAGACATTGGATGATGCGATGGCTATGGTGCCTCGCGTCAAGCCGCTCATTGCAGATATCTCTTTTGAACTGAATAAGGCTTATGCCGAAGGAGCAAACCTGTTGTTTGAAGGGGCACAGGGTAGTCTTCTTGATGTAGACCATGGGACTTATCCGTATGTGACATCCAGTAATTGTGTTGCAGGGAATGCGGCTGCGGGGGCAGGTATCGGCCCTGGGATGTTGCATTACATCCTGGGGATTACCAAGGTTTATACGACTCGCGTTGGAGCAGGTCCATTCCCGTCCGAATTAGATACGAATGAGGGTATTGGTAAACATCTGTCAACCGTAGGTATGGAGTTTGGTACAGTAACTGGCCGTCCACGCCGTTGCGGATGGTTTGATGCAGCACTGTTGCGCCGTTCTGCCCAGTTAAACGGGTTGACGGGTTTGTGCCTCACGAAACTGGATGTTTTGGATGGTTTGGAAACCATCAAGATTTGCGTCGGGTACAAAGTCGACGGAAAAGTGATTGATATTTTCCCATCCAATGCTGATGATGTTGTGCGGTGTGAGCCCATTTACGAAGAAATGCCGGGCTGGAAAGAAAACACCATCGGTACAAAACGTTTTGAAGACCTGCCTCAGAATGCCCAGAATTACATCAAGCGCATTTCGGAGTTGGTCGGACGTCCTATTGCCATGGTTTCTACTGGACCTGACCGTGAAGAAACCTTGGTTTTACAGCACCCATTCCAGGAATAGGTCGCTGGCTAAAATGGCATAAAAAGAAAGGGCAGGAAATTTTTCCTGCCCTTGTTGTAGTTACCTAGCCGAAGAGGTATTGGCTTTTCTGATTTATCTACGGTGGTGGCCTCCGCCAAAACCACCATGCCTGTGGCCTCCGCCAAAACCGCCGTGACGTGCGCCTCCGAAGCCACCACGATGGCCGCCAAAGCCGCCATACCTATGGCCACCAAAACCACCGAAACCACTATGCCTGTGGCCACTGTATCCGCCACCAAAGCCGCCATGGTGATGATGATTACCATAGCCGCCCATAAAGCCTCCACGTCTTGGACCACCGTAACCGTCCATGAATCCACCTGGCCTATGGCCACTGCGGCTACGTCCCATGAATCCTCCGTTCTGATTGCCATCATAGCCACCGCGTTTCATGAAACCACCGCGCCTGCTTCTGTCGAAACCTCCGCGGTTGTCAAAACTACCGTTTCTATCGCCACGGTAACCGCCGCGATTGAATGTGCCTTCGTTGCCATTTCCGTTGCCGCGATCCATGAAACCACTGCGCTGGCTGTCACCTGAACGGTTGCTTCGGCTATAGTTACCACGTTCTCCATCCGAACGTTCAGTGCGGTTCATGTAGCCTCCGTGTTCGCTGTTACCAGATCGGCTATCACGGCCATAGTTGCCACGTTCACTGTCTATCCGTTCGCTACGGCTCATATAAGCACCATGTTCACTATTACTGGAACGTTCACCACGTCCCATATAGCTTTCACGATTACTGTCGCCACGATTTGTGTAACCAGAAGGAACCCCTCGTTCTCCACGGTTCATCATTTGGCTGTCTGAGGATTGGCCATAGGATTCATCGCCTTCGATTGCAAAAGCGGGAGCAGAGAGTAATGCTGCGCCAATCATAGCAATAACGAGTTTTTTCATCATGTTTCCCATTCTGAAGTCTGAGCTTAAAAGTGCAGTGGTGAATTGTCGTATTTAGCAGCAGTTCATCACCTCCATTGCAAAAATCATACCTGATGTAATTGCAGGTGTCAGAGGAAAAAGTCTTTTTTTACAGAATATTACATATCTTAGTTATCGTTACACGAAGTGTTGCGTTGAGTGTTCTATCTTGCAAATGAAAATGATTCTTACTTGTATTAATCGAACGGTTCCATTAGAATGTGTCCCGTAGACTTGAAATGCATGGGGTAGAACGTCTCCTCTGGTCCATGTGTGTCTGCGTTATGCCAGTCTTTTTACATTGCCCGCTGCCTTGGCCAGTGGGCTTCTTTTTATGGGGTAGTCTGGACTTGCTGCGCTTTCTGGAATACCTCCTTTGAATCGGGCGCTTCGTTTTTCCTGCCGCAGAGGAAGTCTACACGTTTCGAAACCTGGCTATCACTGTAGGCATCTCCCGACAAACCGCGCCATTGCGCTTTTTGTAAAGTATGTTTCTGGTTCGTCCATTCTGTTGCCGCTTTTCCGTCGAGATAGGAGAATTTCCCTGAAAGCGTGATGAGCCGCGTTTGCGTGCAGTCAGCCTGCTCATACGCAAGGTACATCGTATCGCCTTCTTTGGGGGTGGCTGGCGCTTCAATGAAGAGCCCCGTATGGTCTTCGATGTCCTGTTGAGTAGGTACGATGGAGTAAACGAAGTTGGAAATTGTCGTGTCGATTAGGCGGGCATGCTGTTTGACCCAGTTGTAGTCTAAGAATACGCCATCTGCCAATCCTGCCGCATGGGCGGGGAGGCAGGTGAGTGCGGAGATGCTCGAAGCAATTGCAATCGTTATAGAAGGTCGCATTGCAAAATCAATCCTTGATGACCAGCATGTCATCCAATGACACGCGGACGGAGCGGTAGGCGTTCATTGGATTGTCAGACGCATAACCCAGTCCGACGCCGATTGCGAGTTGTTCATCATTAGGGATGCCTAGGTGTTTGCGGATCATATCTGGGAACTTGACGAATTCGTAAGCAGGGATGGAAGCAATGCCTTTGTTGGTTGCTGAGAGCATCAGGGTTTGTTCAAAACCACCCATATCCATGATGGCCCATTCGGGAGCGTCTTTTGGAATCGTAATGTAGACGGCTGCACCACAGCGGTAGAGGCGGCTTTGGGCAGCACTGAATTCGGAGAAGTCACCTTTTAAAAAGGTGCCGAGATGCTCTCCCAATGCCTGCATGTTTTTCAGGGGATAGGTTCCGAATGATTCTCTGGCTGCATGTGGAAAGTCTGAGTTTCCTTTTTCGCCTGCAGTAATCCGGGCAAGGTGTTCTGATTTGATTGTTTCAAGCGTTTTGCCAATGGCAACATAGACTTTCCAAGGCTGGGAATTGACCCAAGATGGCGCCCATTGGGCTTCTTGGACAATGTCTCTTAGGATTGCCGGGTCAATGGGTTTCCCGTCGAAATCGCGGATAGATTTGCGTTTTTGGACAACAGTGCTGAATTCCATGGCATCCTCCGGTCAGGTTCAATTCAGATCATTATAGGGGATGATCTGCTTGCGTTAGCCCAGTCCTGCATAGGTAAAGTATCAGTTATAGAAGTCGTCGTCACCGAATGACGTGCTGCGGGTTGGTGTAGGGCGGCTAAAGGTTGATGAGGAACGGGGCGTGTTATGGGTCAGCCAGTTCTTAATCTGCTGTGCGTCAACAATACGTGCGCCTTTAGGGCCTACGACATTTAGTAAGACCATCACGATAGGACGTGATCCAATCGTCGTCTTCATGACTAAGCACTGGCCTGCTTCACGGATGTAGCCGGTCTTTTGGATTTGGATTTTCCAGTCAGAGCTGTGTGTCAACCGGTTGGTACTGCCGTAGTTTAAGCTTTTCTCACCATCCCAGACGGTATGGTATTCAGCTGTGGAGTATTTGCGGATTAAGGGATGTTCTGCGGCTGCCATGACAAGTTTTGCCAGATCCCTTGCGCAGGAGACGTTCTTGGGTGATAGCCCATTGGTGTCGACGTAATGAGTATTTGTCATGCCCAAGACAGCCGCTTTGATGTTCATCGCATTGACGAAAGCTTCCCGTCCGCCAGGATAGTAGCGTCCCAAGGCGGAAGCAGCCCGGTTTTCTGAACTCATTAAGGCTAGGTGAAGCATTTCTGCCCGAGAAAGGCGTGTGCCAATCTTAAGTCTTGAGCCAGTTCCCTTGAGATGGTCGATGTCCTGCTCGGAGATTTCCAGGATTTGTCTCATGTCTTGGTTTGATTCAACAACGACCAAGGCTGTCATCAGCTTGGTAATCGAAGCCATCGACATACTTGATGTGCTGTTTCGTTCATAAAGAATCTGTAGTTTGCCTTCATCAAAGACTAGGACTGCTTTAGCACGTGTTTCAGGGCCGTTAGGCGTTTCACTTACATAAATCGGTTTTTGTGCAGGAGCAGGCGCAATGGCCGATACATTGAAGGTGGTTGGCAGGCTGTTGCGCTTACCGAATGAAGAGATTGGTGGTGTTACCGAGGCTGACTGTGTGGAAGCAGTCGGTGCTGACTGGTTGTAAGTCAATGTCGGGCTTGTTTTGGCAAAGGCGGAATTGGCGTTTGTCGAAGTCCAAGAAGGTTTAGTGGGCTGTGTGTAGGTCTTCTGAGGGGCAGGCTGGCTCCAAGCGTAAGTCGTTGCTTTTGCTGGTGTTACCTTTTTAGCAGTTGTATGGTCATGCGTTGCCGGTGCATTGTGCTTGGCTGTTACTGTCTTGGGTTGCTGAGCCTTTTCGTGTTTAACGGCTGTTTTCTTCGAGGTATCCCGGCTGTTTTTCGCAATGGTTTCTTTTTCTTTCGGTTTGGCGTTGCTTTTTTTATCTTTGGCCTGTGCTGATGTTTTGGAATCTACCTTCGTGATTGCAGATTTTGCTTGAGGCTTGGCTTTATCTGCCTGCTTTACAGATGCTTTTGTTGGCGTTTTTTCTTTTGATGCAATGGTTTTTTGAGAATCTTTTTTCTTGGCGTCAGCCTTTTGGGGGGCTGCTTTCTTGGCATCTGCCTTTTTGGCAGGCGCGGCCATCATGACTTTCATCACAGACGCAGATACAGGGGAAGTGACAAAGACACCTACAGCCAATGTGGACAGCAATCCCACTGTGAATTTCTGCATAACCAAATACCTCCTACCAGAA
Organism: Oxalobacter sp.; assembly: GCA_016291665.1. GTDB lineage: Bacteria > Pseudomonadota > Gammaproteobacteria > Burkholderiales > Burkholderiaceae_D > Oxalobacter. The sequence continues at coordinate 16,772 of JAEEYE010000009.1, forward strand.
AACACTCAAGTATACAGAAATTTGACCTTCATCAGAATCCAAAAAATGTAAAATTCCGTAAGAATTCTATGTTTTAACTGATATTTTCTGATTTTTGCGCTGATTAAGCGGTATCATTATTCCTTTTCTAGTCATCCGTTTCTGCGTGAAGTTAACGTCTATCAGACTTTCTGGGTTCAAGTCATTTGTTGATCCGACAATCGTCCGATTTAGGGGACGATTAAACGGCATTGTTGGGCCTAATGGCTGCGGTAAATCCAATATTATGGATGCTGTCCGCTGGGTGCTTGGAGAGTCTAGGGCCTCTGAGTTGCGTGGAGAGTCCATGAAGGATGTCATCTTTAACGGTACCACGACCAGAAAGCCGGCAGGTCGCGCATCGGTTGAACTTATCTTTGATAACAGTGATGGTCGTATTGGAGGCCAGTGGGCAAAATATACCGAATTAGCTGTACGGCGCGTTTTAACCCGTGAAGGGGGATCAACGTATTCCATTAATGGGACGACTGTTCGAAGACGCGACATCCATGACATTTTCTTAGGTACAGGGTTGGGACCTCGTGCCTATGCCATCATCGGCCAAGGCATGATTTCGCGCATCATTGAAGCGCGGCCTGAAGAGTTACGCACTTTTCTTGAAGAGGCTGCTGGTATTTCCAAATACAAAGAAAGAAGGCGTGAAACTGCCAGGCGTCTTGAGGATTCACAGGAAAACTTAAATCGTGTCCTGGATATTCTTGTAGAACAGGAGCAGCAGCTTGAAAAACTGACCGTACAGGCAGAAGAGGCAAGGAAATACCAGACGCTATCTGAGCGGCGTGACCGCCAGCAGCAATTCCTGTGGCTCATCCAAAAGCAGATGAGCGAGAAAGAGCAGGAAACGTTAAGTCGCCAAGCAGATAAGGAACGGACTGAGTTGGAAAACGTCCGCGCACAGATGGTGCGCTGTGACAGCGACCTTAACCGTTTGCGTGTCACACATGAGGAAGCCAATAGCGCTGTGCATGAAGCCCAGGGAGTGCTTTATGCAGTCAATGCAGAAATAGGCAGTTTAAAGGCGCAGATTGATTATATTGCGGACACAAAAAAACGGCTTGAATCGCAACTTTCGGTATTTGAAGCACAAAAGGCTGAATGGCAAAGCCAGATGCCGAGATTAACAGAAGAGATTTCTGATCTTGCTGAAAAGTGTATTGAACAGCAGGTATTGGGAGAGGCTGCAGAAGAACGGCTTGCAGTGCAGCAAGGTAGTTTGCCTGAACTGGAAAAGGATCTTGCAGCCAAGCGTCAAGGAGAACTGCAATTCAGGGCGGTTTGCCAGGACATTCAGCGGCAGATTGCTGTCGCGGCCAACACCCATAAGAATTTAAGGGATGCATTGGATGGACTTTTGCGTCGGCGGGAAAATCTGGTTGCTAAACGCCAAGCGCTTACCGTTCCGGACAAAGCGCTTTTAATGGAACATCTTACAGAGCGAGAGGAAACAACCTGCCGGCTTGAAGAAACTGTAGGACAGTTGCAGGCGCTTGAAGCCCGGTTACCAGAAGCGCTTCAGACGGTTGAAGCAGCACAAAGTGCCGTAAACGGATGCCGCGAGGCACTCATTAAGCATCAGTCAAGGTTGGATGCCTTGCGTCAGATGGCAAAAAAAGCGGGTGAACGTGGCCAATTGGGGCAATGGCTTAAAGACAATGGACTTGATGCGTTTACCCCGTTCTGGCGACAGGTTACCTGTGAGCCCAAGTGGGAGTCGGCGTTGGAAGTCGTGCTTCAAGAGCGGATGCAGGCTATTGAACTCTCCAACTTATCGTGGGCTGATGGACTATCTAAAAGTCGATTGCCTGGAAAATTGGTTTTTTTCAGTAGCATTGGGGTGCAAAGGCCAAGTTACGGCAATGATGGTGACCTGACGTCGTTAGTCTCTTTTATTTCGGTTTCCCGAGATGATATTAAGACGGTATTACAGAATTGGTTAAGCGGCATTTTTACTAAATCAAGTATTGCTGAAGCAATCAAAGATCGTGATAGGTTGCCGGAAGGTGCGTCTTTTATTGTTCCCGAAGGACACCGTGTTGATCGTTATAGCGTACGTCTTTTTGCAGCAGAATCTGAAAACGAAGGTTTTTTCCAGCGCATCAACGAAATAGCGCGTTTGGAATCACAGGAACGAGACTTGGAACTTGCATTAAAGGAGGCTACAGATAAGGCACGTGATGTGTCCACGGTTCTCAAAGAGCTGCAAACGGCACTTGAACGCTTAAGGCGCGAGCGTACGGTTCTTACCGAAAAACTGGGGGAAATCCGTCTTGTTATCCTGAAGGAAGAAGAGCGCCAGCGCCACTATGTGGAACAGCAGGAACAGATTGCTTTGGGTTTTGAGGCTATCGATTCCGAGTGCCAGGAAAAACAAGAGGAAATAGTGCTTCATGAGCAGCTCTTAGAAGAGCTTGATGGTCGTTTGTCTGAAGCGCAGGAAAAGGAAGATGCATTCCGTGTAGTTGTTGAAACGGCAGAAGAAAAACTCCTTAGGGAGCGTGAAAGTTGTCACGCCATCGAAAAACAGATCCAGCAAGCCCTTTTTGCACAACAGACGCTAAAGCGAAGCGTAGCTGAACTTGAACGCCAAGTTGAATTTGCCAAAGGGCAGGTGGCCAAGGCACAAGCGGGTATCGTGGCTAGCCAAGGGGAGCTTGGAAACTTAGAAGCGGGTGTTCAGGAGAATGCCTTGCAAGAACTCCTTGAAAAGCGCCTGATGCAAGAGAAAAGCTTAACGGAGAAACGTGAAGCATTAGAGAACACTGCGCAAAGCCTCCGGAAGGTGATGGAAAAGCGTATACAGCTTGAAAACCAGCTTCAACCCCAGCAAGAGCGAATTGTGGCCTTACAACTTAAGGAGCAGGAAGCGCGCTTAAATGCATCACAGCAGGCGGCAAAGTTGTCAGAAGCGGGAGTTGATGAAGATGAATTGGCGCAAGAGCTGCCTGAAAATGCGAAGTCTTCTTCTTTGCAGGGGGAAGTTACGCGGTTAACGAATGAAATTAGCGCGATGGGGTTGGTGAACCTGGCAGCAGCGCAAGAACTCGAAGAAGGAAAAAAACGTCGTCAGTACCTGAAAGAGCAGCATCAAGATTTGACGGACGCGATTGCGACACTTGAAGATGCTATTAAGCGTATTGACCGTGAGACTCGCCAACAGTTAAAGGATACTTTTGACCGAGTCAACGCGTCTTTAGATGAATTATTCCCCATTCTTTTTGGCGGTGGTAAAGCGCAGCTTATTATGAGTGGGGATGAGATTTTAGATGCTGGAATCCAGATAATGGCACAGCCACCTGGTAAAAAAAATGCGACAATACACTTGCTTTCCGGGGGTGAAAAAGCGCTGACAGCTTTAGCATTGGTTTTTTCGCTGTTCCAGTTGAATCCAGCGCCGTTTTGTTTACTTGATGAAGTTGATGCACCATTAGATGATGCCAATACAGCACGTTTTAGCAGTTTGGTAGAGAAAATGTCCGCACAGACACAGTTTCTGTTTATTTCACATAATCAGATTGCGATGGCAATGGCAGAAGAACTGATTGGGGTAACTATGCAAGAGAAAGGGGTTTCCCGGATCGTCAGTGTTGACCTGGATAAGGCAGGGGAATTCGCAGAAAAGGGACAAGCATGAAAGGTTTGACAGATTTACAGCTGATCCTCATTGCAGGTGGGGCAATCCTGATTTTATTCATCATTATCTATAACCGCATTAATGCATCTCGCCTTAAGAAGAAAGCCGCAGCCCAAAAACTGGCAGAAGAAACGGCCAGGTTGGCGGCGGAAGCAGAAGACCAAGTAGAACCAGGTGGGCTCATGGCGGAAGTTACAGCAGGTCTTGAAGAAAATAAGGAACCTACGCTTGAGACTGAGACAATAGTGCCTCTGCCCGAATTTCCAGTTGATGACATCATTGAATGTGTGATTACACTGACGCCTGATGAAGATGTGCCTGCTGAAAAGGTTCTACCTTTGATTGGAAATTGGCAGCAAGCTATAAAGATGCCTGTCCGTTTTGTTGGACTCACGACAGACGATGGTGGTCAAAAGAGTTGGCATGCCATTGAAGCAGGTAAGTCCTATAGCCAATTCAGGGCGTGTGTGCTTTTAGCCAACCGTAATGCGCAGTTAACGGATATCGAGTTCTCGACGTTGGTTGCACGGCTTAATCAAATTGCATTGGCAATCGATGCTGCTATCGATGTGCCTGATATGAGTACGGTTATTGATCATGCTAAGCAGCTTCATGATTTTGTGGCAGGACATGATGCCAAAGTCTGGCTTTGTATACAACCCAATGGCAGTTTGTGGACGCGTGCTCAGATTGAAGAGGTTCTTAAAAACCACGGGTATCAGACACGCTTTGATGGGACTTGGGTTAAGAATGACCCAGAAGAGGGGGCTGAATGTGAACTGTTCCTTGTGGGAACTTTTAGTCGCAAGGATTCTGATAGCATTTTAAGTTTGATTCTTTTTTTGGATGTGCCTTGTATTCCGCGCGAAAAAGACCCGTTTGGCCAGATGATTGCTTGCGCCAGGATGCTTTGTACAGAGCTTGATGGTACTTTGGTCGATGAAAAGGGCAAGGCTTTGGGTGAAGAAGATATTGCTGAAATTGCTGGGCAACTGGATCAGTATTACCAGGTCTTGCAGTCGGCGTCACTCCATGCAGGGTCGCTTCGTTCGTTGCGGCTTTTTAGGTTGCAGGCCAAATGACAACGCTTGATCTTTTTGCTGACTTAGATCAGGGAGACCTTGCTGAGAAAGCTGAATCACTGCGCCGTGATCTCGAGCGCTACAGTTATGCGTACTATGTGCTCGATAATCCTATTGTTCCTGATTCGGAATATGATCGGCTTTTTGCGGAACTTAAAGACTTAGAAACCCAGCATCCTGAATTGGTTACTCCATCGTCTCCGACGCAGCGTGTGGGAGGAGCGCCTTTACCCCAGTTTGGAAAAGTGCGTCATAAATTACCGATGCTTTCCTTGATGAATGGTTTTAGTGCACCTGAAATTCAAGCATTTGACCGGCGTGTGGCAACAGAGTTAGGGGTTGACGAAATTGAATATGATGTTGAGCTTAAGTTCGATGGACTAGCTGTCAACCTGCGTTATGAAAACGGGGAGCTCGTTGGTGCTGCCACGCGTGGTGATGGTTCCATCGGCGAAGACATTACCGCTAATGTTAGGACTATCGGCGCAATCCCGCTTCGTCTGGCTTCTCAAAACCCGCCTAGGGTTTTAGAAGTGCGCGGTGAAGTGCTGATGTTCAAGCAAGATTTTCTGGATCTAAATGACCGACAGCGGGAAAAGGGGCTCAAAGAATTTGCCAATCCCAGAAATGCAGCTGCGGGCAGTTTAAGGCAGCTTGACCCAATGGTGACTGCATCGAGGCGTCTGCGTTTTTTTGCTTATGGTATTGGTGAGGCTGATGGTGCGCCTGTCCATGAAACCCAGTCGCAATTGCTGGATTGGTTCATTACGTTAGGGGTGCCTGTCTGTAGCAACCGGAGCGCGGTTAAAGGTTTTAAAGGGCTGATGGCATTTTATGATGACATCCTGTCGCGTCGTGACACATTGTCCTATGAAATCGATGGTGTCGTGTATAAGGTCAACCGATTTGATCAGCAGCAGCAATTGGGGTTCGTGTCACACGCACCTCGTTTTGCGCTGGCGCATAAGTTTCCTGCGCAGGAAATGTTGACCGAAGTTTTAGCTATTGATGTCCAGGTTGGGCGTACGGGTGCGATTACCCCTGTTGCTAGGTTAAAACCTGTTTTTGTTGGTGGGGTAACGGTCACTAATGCGACGTTGCACAATGAAGATGAAATCAGGCGAAAGGACATCCGTATTGGTGATACGGTTATCGTCAGGCGTGCGGCAGATGTCATACCAGAAGTGGTATGTTCTGTCTTGGAAAAGCGGCCAATCGATGCAACGGTCTTTGTAATGCCTACGGCTTGTCCCGTTTGTGGTTCCCCCATTGTCCGGCCAGAAGATGAAGCAGTGGCACGTTGTTCTGGCGGTTGGATCAATTGTCCTGCCCAGAAAAAACGGGGATTGGAACTCTTCGCATCCCGGAAGGCGATGAATATTGAGGGGTTGGGTGAGCAGCTGATAGACCAGCTGGTTGATAAAGCGGTGATAAAAGATGCGGCTGACTTGTTTACGTTGGATGTGCCAACAGTTGCTGCCTTAGACCGTATGGCTGAAAAGTCAGCGGCTAATCTGGTTGCAGAGTGTCAAAAAGCCAAGGCCACTACTCTGGCGCGATTTCTCTATGCGTTGGGTATCCGACATGTTGGTGAGACGACGGCACGAACTTTGGCTGATCATTTTGGTAGTCTCAAAGCGCTTATCGAGGCTTCAGAGGAGCAACTCTTACAAGTTGAAGATATCGGAGAAACTGTTGCTACATCGATTAAGGCTTTCTTTGCGGACGAACATTGCTTGGCATTAGTGAATCGTCTAGTGGCAAACGGTGTGCATTGGCCAGAAAATGAAACGGAAGCCAAAGTGCGGGTGTTATCAGGTAAGCGTTTTGTGTTAACAGGGACGTTGCCAACCATGACTCGTGAAGAGGCCTCCAACATCATTTTGAGCCATGGTGGTAAGGTCAGTGGCTCTGTCTCCAAGAAAACCGATTATGTCTTAGCCGGAACAGAGGCAGGCAGTAAACTGGAAAAAGCCCAGACATTGGGGATTACGATTTTAAATGAAGCTGAGTTCCTGGCTATGGTCAAAACTAAGCAACCGACTGAATCTGAAAACAATTATTAGAAAATCATGAGTGTCCAAAAGATCTTGAAAATGGGAAGGCAGCTTCTCTTGGAAGAGTCTGAACCCATTACTGAATTTGATACGCCAGAACTCCATCAATTGATTGCTGACTTATGGGAAACGATGAAAGCAACAGATGGTGCAGGGCTGGCTGCGCCACAGATTGGCGTTTTAAAGCGGGTGGTCGTTTTAGGGTATGACAAGGACTACCATCCAGAGAATATGGATTCTGTTCCTGCAACGGTTTTAATTAATCCTCAATTGACGCCATTAACTGACGAATTTGATGAACGCTGGGAAGGGTGTCTGTCGATTCCTGGGATGCGTGGGGCTGTGCCTCGTTACACGAAGGTCAGGATTGATGCCTTTGATGTATTCGGTAAACCTTTTTCCCGTGATGCAGAAGGTTTTTATGCGCGTGTTGCCCAGCATGAATGCGACCATTTAGATGGGATACTTTACCCAATGCGTATGCTGGACTTGGACTGCTTTGGTTTCAATGATGCGTTTGAGGAGGATGAGCAGGCAGAACGTGCAGCACAACCTTAAGATGTTTTGTTTTACTCATCGTTGCCCATCATCAGGCATACCATTTTTCTTGGGAAGGCAATAAAGAAGATGTCTTCCATGAAGTAAAATCGCCCTTGTCCGTCGTTACACAGGCTCAGGGCATCAGTGAGTTTTTCACTGTGTACCGGCCTTAAAATGCCGGTTGCTTTGCCGAGGTCAAACTGCAACCAGTGGATTAAGCCTTCAATGATTTTCGGTTCGTTTTCGCCAAACAAGGTGACGAGGGCGTCTTTTAGGGTTTCGGAGGTCTGGATGTTTTCCAAGAGTGGCATAGGGACTCCGAAATGTTGTGCAAAAAAGGTGGTGTAGTTGGCTTGATCCATGCAAAGGGTTTCGATGTAGGAAGGTCCTATCCAAGTGGAACACGACGACGCCATATGAAAGAGACCATCCAGGTAATTGGTGAGCCGGATGTTTTCTTCGGAAAGCTTAGGTTGGAGTGTATTCATCGGTGATTTCTGCGCTTAGAACGATTCATCCGGGCGTAGGTAACGCCATTTGCCAGGTGGCAGGGCACCTAGTCTGACTTTGCCGATACGAACGCGTTTTAGTCCGACTACTTTGAGTCCTACGGCTTCGCACATTCGGCGAATCTGGCGTTTCTTCCCTTCCCTTAAGACAAAGCGTAGCTGGTCTTCGTTTTGCCAGTTGACTTTAGCGGGTTGCAAGGCTTTGCCATCAAGCTTTAGCCCATGGCGTAAGAGTTGGAGGTCTTTGTCAGGTAAGCGGCCTGGTTTTTGGTAGCGGACACGTACTAGGTATTCTTTGTCGGTCGTCGAGTCTTCCCCAATCAGTTGCTTGGCAATGCGGCCGTCCTGAGTGAGGACGAGTAAGCCTACCGAGTCGATATCCAAACGCCCCGCAGGTACAAGACCGCGTTTTTGAGAAGGTTTGAAACGGATCTTTGCGGTATCTTCTTCCCAATGGGAATCCGCGTTGATGAGTGCGACAGCCGGTGTATAGCCATCTTCGGCCTGTCCGCTGACGTAGCCAACTGGTTTATTGAGTAGGATGGTTACACGCTCAGATTGTTCTTTTGTTGCGCGTTTATCGACAGTGATTTTCTGGTGTGGCAGTACTTTGCTACCTAATTGGGAGACGACTGTTCCGTCAACGCGCACCCAGCCGTGTTCAATCCAGGCATCGGCTTCCCGGCGGGAACACAGTCCTAGTTCTGACATCCTTTTTGACAATCGCACAGGCTCGCTCATGGGGTTCCTACAAAATGGTTAAGTGTCGTGGACGCGTAATACCTCAATCATATCGCGTTCAAACTGGATCTGCTGACGTGGTTGTTGGAGTTTTTCCCCATCAATTAAGAACACATCTTCTATGCGTTCACCCAATGTCATGATTTTGGCTGTATGCAGGTTGATTCGGTGTTTACTGAAAACACGTGCAATGGCATAGAGTAGTCCACGGTAGTCGTTTCCTGTAATGCTTAACACGAACCGGCCATTTGCGTCAGGTCGCAAATCAATGGAGGGAGAGACCGGGAATACGCGCGATTTACGGGAAAAGCGTGGCAATGACGGTTCGGGCAAGACCCCTGGTTCTTTCAGGATATCGGTTAAATCGTGTTCAACCTGCGACGTGATATCCCGGTATTGGTTTTCAAAACCTTGGCGGGTGACTAGGAAGGTATCTAATGCATACTGCTCCTTGGTCGTATGGATTTTTGCATCAAGAATAGCGAAATTTTTCCGATCAAAATAACTGCATATCCATGCAAAGAGGTCGGGACGGTCGCACATGTAGACGACAACCTGTAAGCCTTCACCAGTTGGTGAGACCCGGCATTGCACGACTGGTTCTTGTGAGTTCATGCGTGCGTATAGGGTACGGGTATGCCAAGCAATATCTAAGGCATCGTTTCGCAGGAAGTACACGATATCGAGCTGTTTCCAGAACGCTTCATGTGCAGATTCAGGGATACCATAGAGGCGTAAATTGGCTTTGGCTTCGTGCTGGCGTTTTTCCAGTTCATGGTCAATGGACAGATTTTCGCCACCTAAGACGCGTTTAGTCTGAACCAATAAGTCTTCTAAGAGCTTGCCTTTCCAGGTATTCCAAATGTTGGGGCCTGTTGCGCGGATATCTGCGACAGTTAAAAGATAAAGCGCGGTGAGATGCCGGTCATCCTTAACAATAGTGGCAAAGGCATTGATGACTTCAGGATCTGAGAGATCCTTTTTCTGCGCAAAAGTAGAAAGAGACAGGTGTTCTTTGACCAAGAAAACGGCGAGTTCGGTATCGTCTTTTGCAATTCCATGTTGCGTGCAAAAACGTTTCACATCACGCATTCCAAGAACAGAGTGGTCTCCTCCTCTTCCCTTGGCAATATCGTGGAAGAGTGCAGCCACATAAAGGATCCACTGGCGGCTAAAACCAGTCATCAAGTGGCTGCACAAGGGATTTTCATGAGCGTAGCGGGCGCGTGAAAAATGGTGTAGGTTTTCAAGAACCTTTAAGGTATGCTGGTCGACCGTAAATTGATGGAACAGGTCATATTGCATTTGTCCTACAATTTTCCCGAAGTTGGGCAGGTACCGACCTAAGATACCCATGCGGTTCATATATTCTAGAGACCGAACTGCAAAGCGTTCTGACTGTAGGATTTTCAGGAAAAACGCATGGTTTGTTGGATTTCGGCGAAATGCTGGGTTGATGTTCATCCGGGCATGCCACATTGCCCTTAACGTGCGGACTGTCATTTCCTTTAAGTCTGCCCGCTGTGATAGCAGGTAGAATGCTTCAAGGATACTCGATGGGTACTTGATAAAAATATCATCAGATGTGATATCTAAGAGGCCGTTGACTTCATTGAAGTGGTTATTGATTTTTACTGCAACCTGGGGCATTGGAAAGAGTCTTGCCTGGACATTTTGTAGGAGAATCATGTTGAGTTGGCAGACCGAGTGCGCTGCACGGTAATAACGCTTCATCATGCATTCGCTGGCCGTCCTTGCGTCTAACAGCATTCCTTTTTTACGGAAGCCAAATGTTTGGGCAATCGGCATTTGCATATCGAACAGTAAACGGTCTTCCGGCCGTTTAGCTTGGATATGTAACCGGATACGGATATCTTTGAAGGCGCGTTCTTTTTTGCGTAGTTGCTGTGCTTCAGAAGCGGTCAATAAGCCTTTTTCAGCTAATTCGTTCCATGAAGCCCCGAGTTTAGCGGCTTTGGCTACCCAGAGGATGACCTGTAAATCACGTAGACCGCCTGGCCCATCTTTGCAGTTAGGTTCCAAGCTGTAAGGGGTGTCTCCGAATTTTAGGTGACGTTGCCTAGTTTCAAGCATCTTGGCAATGAAGAATGCTTGGGCATCCATGGCACCATTGTATCGGGATTGCATTTTAAGGAAAAGTTTGCGGTTTCCCGTTATAAAACGGGCTTCCAGCAGGCTCGTCTGGATGGTGATGTCGTTAGCTGCTTCTTGGATACATTCTTCGAGTGTACGGACACTGTGTCCAATGGTGAGCCCAAGTGACCATAATTGCTGGATGAACGCTTCCAGCTTGGCATTTAATGTCTCATTGGGTGGTGTATCCAGCAGAACCAGGATATCTACGTCTGAATGCGGAAAGAGTTCACCGCGGCCATAACCGCCTACCGCAACCAGTGCGAGGGTAGAGGGCAGGTCGACAGAAGTCCACATAGCAGACAGAACTCTATCAACGCTCCGGGAGAGTGTTTTAAGGAGCCATTGTGGGCGTGGATGCGTTTTAAAGTCGGTAATGGCTGTTTCGCGCAACGCTTTTAATTGTTGCCGAAAAGAGGAGATTGCTGTTGTCGTCATTGCTTTTTCTCAAAGGGTTCCACAATAACAGACAATAAGCAATTTACTGCCCGTCAGAGATGAATTTTGGGGGTGCTGGCATATTGGGGGAGACAGTTAAAATCTCATAACCCGTGTCTGTGACCAAGATGGTGTGTTCCCATTGCGCCGAGAGGCTGCGGTCTTTGGTTCGGATGGTCCAACCATCGGCTAGTTGCGTGATGGCTCGACGTCCAGCGTTAATCATTGGTTCAATGGTAAAAATCATCCCGGGTTTCATTTCGGCACCTGTACCTCGAAGGCCATAGTGCAGAACCTGTGGTTCTTCATGAAAGCCAATGCCGACACCGTGTCCGCAGAATTCGCGTACCACACTGTAGCCCGCTTTTTCAGCATATTGTTGGATGACGTAGCCGATGTCGCCAAAATGGTTGCCGGGTTTTACTTCTCGGATACCTTGCCACATACATTCGTATGTAATCCGAGCTAGTCGTTTTGCCATGATAGAGGGCTCGCCAGCAAAGTACATACGGCTCGTGTCTCCGTAAAAGCCATTTAAGATGACTGTGATATCAATGTTTAATGCATCGCCTTTCTTCAAGCGTTTATTGAAGTTAGGAATCCCGTGGCAGACAACCTCATTTAAGGAAATGCAGGTCGCTTTGGGGTAGGGAGTATAGCCATCTGGACAGTAATTTAAAGGGGCAGGGATGGCATTGTGGTCTGTTATGAATTCATGGCAGAGCTTATCTAGTTCACCAGTTGAAATGCCGGGCTTGATAAAAGGTTCAATGTAATCAAGTACTTCTGCCGCAAGCTTGCTGGCTTTGCGGATTCCTTCAATCTGTTCCGGGTTTTTGATATAGATGCCTGCCATAGTCACCACCAGTTTTCAGAAAAAGAAATGAGAATAGCTATTATATGCCAGTCGAGGTGACTGCGCCCAAAATCGTCAATCGACCGGTAACGAATCCTGTTATAATCCATCATCTGGCGCATACGGAGAGGTGGCAGAGTGGTTGAATGCGCCGGACTCGAAATCCGGTATACGGGCAACCGTATCGGGGGTTCAAATCCCCCTCTCTCCGCCATTCTTTTATCGAACATTTCTAGTTTTTCTTTGTAAATCAATTACCTATTTTCTGTTGCGCTCTTCTAACTGTTTTGTGGCGATTCCCTTATTCTGGATGTCTTATGGGCAGTGCAGTAGGTTTGGTGTTTGCTTTTTTGGTTAAAAACGGCTACATTCACCGCTGTATGTTTTTTCCTTCTTCTTTGAAAAAATTTTTACAGACATCAAAAGGACAATTAACTATGAGTATCCAACTGAAAAAGACCATTGCCGTTGCTGTTGCTAGCTTGGGCTTCCTGACTTTGGCAGTTCCTTCCTATGCAGAAGAAGCAGCACCAGCCGCAGAACAAGCTGCCCCAGTTGCCGAAGCAGCACCAGCCGCAGAACAGGCTGCCCCAGCTGCCGAAGCAGCACCAGCTGCAGAACAGGCTGCCCCAGCTGCCGAAGCAGCACCAGCCGCAGAACAGGCTGCCCCAGCTGCTGAAGCAGCACCAGCCGCAGAACAGGCTGCCCCAGCTGCTGAAGCAGCACCAGCCGCAGAACAGGCTGCTCCAGCTGCAGACGTTGCTGCAAAATAATCAAGAAGGATATGACATTGAAGGCAGAAGGCTACCCCCTTCTGCCTTTTTCAGCTGAGCTTTTGGAAAAGATATGTCACAGCAAACGGATTCTGTTGAACAACTTGTTTGGCAGGCATCTTCAGGTGATGTGGAGGCGCAATATGCGTTGGGCATTGCTTTGCTGGAAGGTGCAGGGGTGGATGCCAATCTCGCGAAGGCTGTTGAATGGCTGAAGGCGGCGGCAGCAGGCGGCCATGTCAAGGCAGCAACGTTGCTTGAGACTTTCGGTTGATTGTTTTCCTCAGGCGAGGATGTTGCCATTAGCGTCGGCCGGTTTACATAAAGCGATGATGCATTCAATCAGTGCGATGATAGCAGGGATGCCTGTCCAGCAAAAGACAAGGTAAAGGATGCCTTTCAGGGTTCTGCTGGCATAGAACTTGTGGATACCAAGGCCGCCCAAGAAAAATGCCAAGACGCAGTAGATGGCCTTGTTCACCAAGTGTGGGCCGATGTAGGTTGTCTGTTGGTAGCTGGTGCCGTAGCCTGCGTCTGATGGTCGGTTCTGGTATGCGGTATAGGGCTTTGCTTTCTTGGACACAATCGTTTCGCGGCCATTCGTATAGACTTCGACTTCATCGCCGATGGCGGGCTTAAAGTTAAAGGCTGACAAAGGTAGGGTTTGGAATGAACCACTGTTTTCGCCAATGTAGACGGTGTTGCCTTTAATCTGAATGACCTTCATGCGTTTTTTTCCCTACTAAATGCTTTTTTCCAACTAATTTGCGCCTGGGCGCTTTGAGAGTTGGGTCATACCGTCGACAACTGTCCTTTCTCCTACTTCAGCCAACCCAAAGACTGAAGCCATACCGGAAACTTTGGCATGACCAAAGACTTTGGCATTGTCGTAGACTAAGGCATTGCCAGAGACTTCAGCTTGGTCACAGACAAGCGCCTTACCACCGACTCGGGCGCGTCCCCAGACCTTGGCTTCATCTGCAACCCATGCTTCACTTAAGGTTGCCAGGTTGGATTCGTTTTCAAGCCAGCCACCTAAATCACCATCCCTGACGTGATGAAGGGCGTTGTCCATTGTTGCTTGGATGCGGAAGAGCGTCGTGGTATTGGTGCCAGTACCGACTGTCATCGTTTGGTCTTTTAAAAGACGGAAGCGACTTCCATCCCGGACGGTATTGCCATCTATCAAGGTGTAGCCCCCAATCTTTGCAGTACCGCAAACGGTTGCGTGATCCGTAACCACGGCTGAACCGCTGATTGTTGCTTGGCCAAAAACGCGAGCAGAGCCAGAAATGATGGCGTTTTCTATGACATGGGCTTTGCCATAGACCAATGCATCATCAGCAACCCAGGCGCTGCCGTTCATGGCTAGGTTATCCATACTTTGGATATAACCGCCTTTGTCACCTGCTGTAATTCCATGAAAGGGGTTGTCTGTTAACGCCTGGATCCTGTAGAGGGTGATGCCATCGAGGTCAATACAGTCGTCTTCAAGCATGGCGTAACGAGCGCTGTCAATAACAGTATTACCGCCAATAAAGTCGTAACCCGACATTTCTGCAACACCTGCAATTCGGGCACTGCCGCCTAACATTGCATAGTCTGCAACTGCTGCGTCACCTGTGACTTCTGCATCGGCAAAAATACGGGCGTGCCCTCTGACGACAGCGCGTCCATGGATTAAGGCGTGACCGAATATTTCAGCATGGTCTTTGACTAGGGCATCACCTGTGACAGTAGCGTTTTCGTAAACCATCGCATAGTCATCAACCCAGCCATTCCCCGCTTGCGGGAGGTTTTCAGGAGTTTCAATCCAACCGCCCAAATCGCCTTTTTTTACACCGTGCAAAGGGATGTCGACACAGGCTTGTATCCTGTAGAGTTTTTTTCCGAACCGTTCTACGGTGTCGTGCATCACAAGTTCATAGCGGGTCTGCATGGCTGTTTTCCTAATACCGTCCGCACCAGCAGCACCGTCTGCCAGAACCACAGCAACAGCGGGAAACTTTCAGCACATCAACATCCAGGTTTAACCATTCCGTTAGTTCGCGGCGGTCTGGATAGCGTCCCACTAGGACAAGCTGCCTATCTATAATGGTTGCGGGGAGGCTTTCGCGCAGGGCAATTTTGCCTAACAGGAGTGGGTTATCCGCAAATTGGATGGATGCTTGGCTTGGCGCCATCCGTTCAACTGTGATGCCGTTTGCCAGTAGGGCATGGCAAACGGCATCTGGGAACTTATTAGTGCCAGGATCTGCTGAAAAAGGTTCAACAATCTGCAGAGTTGCCATCTACCGATGCCTGCCGCCTCTGTGCCCATTGCCATGGTGTCCACTGCCAGAGAACCCGCCATGGTGTCCATGGTTATGGTTACCACCAAACATCCCACCATGTGACCCCCCCCGATGTTCTCTGGACATCCCAGCGAAGTGGCCGCCAGAATCGTGGTGTCCGCCGCCGAAGATGCCTCCCCGCTGGCCGGAGTCGTGTCCCATTGGATTGCCCTCATGATGGCGTTCGAAACCGCCGCTTTTCCTGCCTTCGCGTGAGGCTTCACCCATCCGCTCACGGCTGTAAGGACCACGGGCATCTGGCTTTCCCATCATGTCTTCGCGGCCATCCGGTCCGCCGTGGTGGCCACCCATGCTGCCATGTGGCTTGTCAGGGCGGCCAATCATGCTTCCGTGGTCATATGGTCCTCCCATACCAGGACGTGGATGTCCCATAGAACCGTGCGGAATGCCTGGATAACTGCGGTGGGGACCTGGAGGCCCATAGCCATATCCGCCTCTAGGTGGAGGCGGACCATAGCTAGGGCGTGGTGGCGGAGGAGGATAGTCATAACCGTAGTCGTTGTAATTGCTACCTCCGTCTAATATGTCACTGATTGTTTCGATAACTTTGACAGTTTCAACGATTGTCCCTAGTACATCGCTTTGGGCATAAGTTGGGATATTGATGGCGAATGCGCCAAGTAGTGCGAGGGTTAGCTTTTTCATAGTGTCTCCACAAGCAAACCGAAGGAATTTGGGCACAGTAAAGGCATTGTCCCGTGAAGCGGCCTATCCATTTTCAATTATAGCGACTTGAGGTACAAAGGAACATGAAATCTTACATAGTTTTCAAGCTGCTGAAATAAAAACCCCGTACCTGCTGGTACGGGATACGAAGGAGAGTTCGTGGTTATCTGATTTTTAATCAGTCCGAGAGGATGGCGGCTGCCGTGACAATGGCACTTCCTATGATGATGGCATCAGCTACGTGACTGCCATGGTAGTGTTCATGGACTACAACGCGGTGCCTTGGAGGAGGTGGCATATGCGGATGATGGCCATGGTGGTGTGGGCCAGGATGCCGCATTCCGTGGTGTGGATGTGGCTCATAGGGATGATGTGGCCTGCCAAAATCGTGGGCAAATGGGGCTGACATCACGGCCATGCCTAATAATGCTGCAATGAATTTTTTCATGATGACCTCCGTTCTTGTCTTTGTTCCCGTGGCCTTGATATGCGTAGGGATTTTTTCCGTTGGAGTCATCTTACTGCCGTTAAAATGAACTACCTTGCACTGTTTCACTGTTTTACTCTTGTTACAGAAGTTTACTAAATTAGGGTGTAAAGGCCCTGTCCGTGGGGAATGTCAAAGAAACTAACAACTGGCGTAGGGCTGAAAGGTAATGGTTGCCAGCGCTGTGATGTTTTGGAATAGCGGTTATATAATGTGCTCACTGATCCAAATAATGGAGGAATTCATGAGAAAGTATGTAGCCTGTGTGCTTCCTGCTATGGCATTGCTTTTAGTTGCCTGTAGTGGTTCTACCAAGGGTGATGGCGTTGTTAAGACGACACCTGAGGAAATCTTAAAGGCGTATCAATCAGGTGCTTCTGCCGGTGACAGGCAGTTCAAAGACAAGGCAATCTTGGTAACAGGGACAGTCGGAGAAGTGGATACGGACGATAATGGTGTTCCATACCTGACGTTTGCTCTGGACAATGAAGTGTTACCAACGTTCAACTTCAAGAAAGAACAGGCTAAGGCGGTTGAGGGTCTCAAAGTAGGAGATAAGGTGACGTTGCAATGTGTTGGGGTGGGCGAGCTTGTCAGGACGCCGACCTTTAAGGATTGCGAAGTGGCTAAGACAGCAACACATTAACGTGCAAGAATCATTGCGTATGGGATGGGTGGATTTGCAACGGAACGCAGTCATCCATCTGCTGTTGTCCTCACTGATGGGGGCAGTGCTGAACTGGACAACTGCAGAGTAGATTCCTGTCTGGGTAGGTACCGGACTTTCCCGGAAGTCAACCGATTCACATGGTGTGACGGATAAAACTATCACAATGGGGCATGCATCGACTGCAGGTGTTACTCGCCACTGCCTGCTAGGCGTATGTCTCCAGCTATATGGCCAGGACAGCTTGATTGGTCTTTCAGGTTGACGACCTGTGGACAGTATTATATATGAGCAGGGTAAAAATGCTGTTGTTTTTCGCGACAATGTCCCCTTTTTCTAGAAATTTCTTTTTGAGTGCTTTTACTCTGTCCCTAAACGATTAAAAACTAAGCATTAATTGCGATAATGATACGTTTTAGAGCGATAGGATAGGTATGTTTCAGGTAGGAAATTTGTTTGTACGATGTCTTGATGTAGGGAATCTCAGTTGAAAAGGGACGGAGTTGATTCCGTTTGGGTTTACCGTTCAGCGTAGTAAGCTTTGCTGTACTATCATTGGCAACTTGACACTTAAAGGGGGGGTAATTATGGCAGAATCCTTAACAGCATGGGTCAAGGAACAGTTTGAGGGGCGAGTAGATCATGCAGGGAAGCCTTATTACGGGCATTGTGATTTTGTTGCATCGCTTGCAAGCCAGTATGCTCGTGCATTGGGACTGACTGATGCAGACGTTGAGGTAATTTACAGAGCGGGACTATGCCATGATTTGCTGGAAGATACGCAGGTTACTGAGGAAGAGCTTTTGTCTAGGACATCGCCTATGGTGGTGCGGCTGGTTAAGGTATTGACGCACAAACAAGGCGATTCGTACGAAACGTACTTTACGCAGGCTTTGCAAGATCCTATGGCGGTTATTATCAAACTTGCTGATGCAACCCACAATGCCATGGTGACGCGTTTTGATGAGGAAAGGCGTACGCCTGAATTACAGGCGGAATGTCTTAGGTATACAAAACGCGTACTGCGCTTGCAAGCGAAGGTGATGGAATACTATCCCTGCGCTATGACAATGTTGGAATAAGTAGGAAGTCCACACCCGTTATACGCAATCCTTGGGTGGTTGCAGTTCCTTTCTTTGGTAGAATGCGCCTTGTCATTAATACCGCCTGTTGCTACGCCTTAGGCCGTGGCATGGGTTTGTTTTCGTCTATGGCTATGGATTTTAGGAAGATTCCCCTTATTGCAGGTATTTCATTGCTGGCAGCTGTGCTTGTCGGTTGCGGAGAACAGAAAGAAACCGCGCTCAAGGCTGGTGCTCCTACGAAGTCGCTGACATCACAAGACCTGATGATTATTGGAGATAAGGTACTCAAGGATACTTATCAGAAATTTGATGTCAAAAGACGCTGTTGGGTAACGGAGAATGCTGACAATGTCAGTTTCTGCATGAAACAGTCATCTATCAATGTTGTTAATGATGGCTCGGGACAGACAATTTACCTGTTGGCAACAGGTGGTGTGTTGCGTCGCCTAGACAATGCGCCTGGCATTGCAGGTATGTTTGTGGTTAAGCCTGATGGTAGTGGATATCGAATCTTGGCGCAGTCAACCTATACGCAGACCGGTTTAAGCGGTAGTGTGCCGAATGGCAAGTTCCTGCAACTTGGGGCGTCGATTGGCGGTTGGGTGTTTACAGCACCTGAAATTGCGGGTAATCCTGACCGCACATGGCATCTGTACGGTTTAGGCAATGAGACAGTCCAAGACTTCGGTATGTTGACTTTCCATTACCGTAAAGGGATGTTTGTCTTGCCAAAACGTTATGAAGTCAATATAGATACGGATTCCGAAGATGCTAAGGCAGCTTACTATCCACTGCTGGTGACCATTGGTGGTTCCAAGGCAGGGAAAATCCAGGTTCAGAAAAAGTATGTCTTTACGTATGACACTAGTGTAGGGCAGTATGTGCCACCTAAAGATTGGCCTGTTGAAAGGAAACTAGCTGAGCCCTCATCTTCTGGTAACCAGTCGACGGCAGTGCAGCCCCAGTCATCAGATGAAGGGACGCCGGCTGAAGTGAAGCAGGGTGAACAGCAAACAGAAGCGCCAGTTGAAGTGAAAAAAGCAGTGGAGCCGAAACCGGTGAAAAAAATGGTTGAGAAAAAGCTGATTGAGGTCAGTAAACCGACTAAAAGGCCTGAAGAACCAAAAAAAGTGCCTGAACCAACTAAGAAGGCAGAAGCCGAAGGCGGCAAATAAGTTCGATTCGGGCGTAGGAGAATAAAAGAGTATGAAAGCAAAACGTATCTTGGGATGGTGTGTTGTGCCGTTGGTGGCATTGGCTTTGTCCAGTTGTGGCCAAAAGGAGGAAAAAACCACTGAACCTAAGCCCCAGAAGGTTGCTAAATTATCCAAACAGGAGTTGTCAGACTTGGGTACCAGGGTCTTGAAAGATACCTACAAGAAGTACGATGGTAAGAAATCCTGTTGGGTTGTCCAGGGCAAGGATAAGGCCGACTATTGCATGAAAGTTGCATCTGTTGAGTCGGTGATGACTGAAGACGGTGAAAAGGTTTATCTGTTGGCTACTGGTGAAAAGGCAACTGAAGGCGAGAAAGACGCTGAAAACGGCATTATTGGTATGTTTGCCGTTAAACCTGAAAATGGGGAATACAAAGTGATTGCACAGACCCAGACAGCGGAAATCAAAGGGCACGCAGCAGGCGGTGAATTCGTCCAGTTGGGCAAGAATGTCTATGGTTGGAAAATCGGTAAGAGTGAAACTGACCAAGGCCAGAATATTGCCGGGGTTTCGTTTTATGGCGTGCAGGACGATCAGGTCAAGGATTTGGGTAGTGTCCAGACTGGGTATGACGATGCGGCTGCTGCAGAACCGGATGCCAAGGTCAATCGCGTGACCAGGCTGGAAGGAAAGGTTGAGGTTGATAAGACGAATGCGGATGCCGAACATTATCCATTGACGGTGACCGTGAGTGGTGAAATGGATGGGCAGAAACTTTCACCCCGGAAATACGCCATCCAGTTCAGTTCGCAAAAGGGGCAGTACGTCCCGCCGAAGGATTACCCAATCGTTGATTAAACCGGTGCATCATGCCGGATCTTCGTTTGCTGGGGCTGTATCACCTTTTAGTCTTTCGCGTTGTTTGAGCCACAATTGGCTGGCATTGATGACGTTTTGCCAGATGACATAGGAGCCTGCACCAACTGCGGTAATCGGTGTCATATAGGTGTGTGCCAGCCAGATGGCAAAGACGGTGTTCTTCTGACCGAGCGCTTGCCCGCCTGTGATACGTTGGTTCCAGCGTGCGCCAATTACTTTGCCGATCCAAAACTGCAGACCGCAGACAGTCAGTGCTGCTAATGCAATCCAGATTTGTGAGAGCAGGTTTTCCTGTTCGTTGATGATAGTCGCAATGACCTGTCCCATGAGGATTGTGATTGTTACAGCCCACAGGTAAAACGCTAGGTTTGGTAAGGCCATCATACGGCGGTGTAATGTGGGCGTGAAGCACTTGATAGCCATCGCCACAAAGAAGGGAAATATCAGTAAGGGGAAGACCTTCTGCAAGATGGTTAGTACTGCCATCCAGTAACTGATGTCATGGCCTGCAGGATGGATGAGCGGGAAAAGAGCGGGCGCAGTTACCGCACAGCCGATGTTACTGACCATGGTGAAGGCTGTGAGGGAGGCAGCGCTGCCACCCAATTTCTCGGTGATGACTGCTGCGGCAGTTGCAGTTGGGGCAATGAAACAGATCATCGCTCCTTCAGCAATCCACACGTCAATGTCTTTGAGTGCATAAAAGACACCGATAGCACCTAAAACTTGGACAGCCAGGAGTACCCAGTGCAAAGTGCTGATGCGGATATCTGTGGCTGATACACGGCAGAAGGTAATGGTTAGCATTGCAAAAATCAGCCAGGGTAGTAGCGGCGTGAGATGGATAAAGAAGGGATATCCAATAGCACCTGCCACCATGGCAATCGGCAGAGTCCAGTTTCTGAGTATTTGGGTGATGGTGGCTAGCATACGGTATGTACGGTTGATGATGGCTCTCCAAGCGGGTAGATGGTAAGTCACAGCGTCTGTGATAGCAATGGTTGATGGGATGCGGGCTGTTTTTCAGGGCGCGGGTAGATGGTGTTTTGGTAGAATATGGCCATGGAATGAGTCCGGATTCTGTAGTGGTACGGACAATGTTGTTTATGGTTCAGTTAAAAATTTTTGTTTCGGTTTATGTCTGATTTACAGCAAGCACCGGTATCAGGAGAAAAGCCGCTTGGCTTTGCCCAATTTGGGTTGTCTGAAGAAATCCTTAAGGCATTGGCGGATTTGGGATACAAAAGACCGACCCCAATCCAGACCCAAGCTATTCCCCTTGTCCTTGAAGGGAAAGATGTCATGGGCGCTGCCCAGACAGGGACAGGGAAGACTGCGGGGTATTCTTTGCCAGTCCTCCAGAAACTCCTTTATTTTGCCAACAACAGTGTGTCGCCTGCGCGCCATCCCGTTCGCATGCTTGTACTTGTGCCGACTCGGGAGTTGGCAGACCAGGTCTTTGAAGACATCAAGCGTTACGCCAAATATACAACGCTGAGAATTGCTGTTGTTTTCGGCGGAGTTGATATGTCAACACAGGCTGGTGCGTTGCGTGCGGGCTGTGAAGTACTGATTGCAACGCCTGGTCGGTTGTTGGATCATGTCCAGCAGCGCAATGTGAGCCTGAGCCAGACGCAGGTATTGGTTTTAGATGAGGCAGATCGCATGTTGGATATGGGGTTCCTGCCTGATTTGCAACGCATTGTGAACTTGCTTCCGAAGCAGCGCCAGAACCTGCTCTTTTCTGCGACGTTTACCGAAGAAATTCGTAGGTTAGCCTCGAAGTTCTTGGTGTCGCCCGTATCCATTGAAGTTGCCCGCAAAAATGCGGTAGCAGATACGGTCAAACAAATCATCTACCATGTGGAAGATGAACAAAAGGGTGCTTTTGTTGAATATCTCTTGAAGAACCATCCAGGTGAACAGACGCTGATTTTTACCAATACCAAGTTGGGCGCTTCGCGTTTGGCACGTTGGCTGGAACGTAAAGGCATTAAAGCGGCTGCCATTCATGGCGATAGGACACAGCAAGAACGTATGGCGGTGCTGGAGTCCTTCAAGAATGCCGATGTGAATGTCTTGGTTGCGACTGATGTAGCTGCGCGTGGGCTTCATATTGAAGATCTGCCGTTTGTTATTAATTTTGAGTTGCCTTATGTGGCAGAAGATTACGTCCACCGTATTGGCAGGACGGGGCGCGCAGGTTCGCGTGGCACAGCAGTCTCACTTTATGCCGACAAGGACGTGAAACTCTTAGTGGATATTGAAAAATTAATCCATAAGAAGCTTACACCGACCGTACCTGAGGGTTTCAATCCTCGTGAATATGCCGTTAAAGCTGGTAAGGCTGGACGCTATGAACGGCCTGAGTTGGGACCTTACCATTCCGTTGGGATGAAGAAGAAAAAATCTCAAGATCCATGGTTTGATAAGCCTTATGAACCTGAGACGGCACCAGAAAACCAGAAACCAGAGCCTGTTACAAAGGCAAAACCGAAACCGTTAGCATTCTTATTGGGCGGAGGCCCGAAGAAAACAGACTGACGGGCGCCTGTCGTTGTTCTAAAGACAATAGGAAAATCAATGAGTAATCCACAATTTGTTCATTTACGGCTCCATTCGGAATATTCGATTGTGGATGGCTTGGTGCGCATTGATGATGCAGTCGATGCCGCAGCTCAGGATGGCCAAGGCGCGATGGCAATAACTGACTTATCGAATCTTTTTGGCCTTATTAAATTCTATAAATCGGCAAGGAAACAGGGCATCAAACCTATTGCTGGATGTGATGTTTGGGTGACGAATGATGCTGATCGGGAAAAACCGTCACGGCTTTTGTTGCTTGTGAAGACCAATGAGGGTTACCACAATCTGTGCGAGCTTTTAACCCGTGCTTGGCTGGAAAACCAATACAAGGGGCGTGCAGAAATCAGGCGTGAATGGTTATCGGAGATGAAAGCTGCATCAGGTGATACAGGCCTGATTGCCCTTTCGGGCGCCATGATGGGAGACATTGGCCAGGCACTGCTCAAGGGCAACCGTGAAAATGCGATGGCTTGTGCTAAAGCGTGGATGGACATTTTTCCGGGTGCGTTCTATGTGGAAGTACAGCGATCCGGCCACTCTCATGAAGAAAATTATATTGGTCATGCGAAATATTTGGCTTATGAGTTGGGCTTGCCAGTTGTCGCAACGCATCCGATTCAATTCTTGTCGGCTGAACAGTTCAGGGCGCATGAAGCGCGTACCTGTATTGCCGAGGGAGAGATTTTAGCCAACGAAAAACGCCCGCATCTCTTTAATGAAAGCCAATGTTTCCAGACACAGGAACAGATGGCTGAGCGTTTTGCGGATATGCCGGAAGTACTGCAGAACACTGTTGAGATTGCCAAGCGTTGTTCACTGACGTTGGTTTTGGGACAGCATAAGTTACCGCAGTTCCCGACACCTGAAGGTATGTCTTTGGGTGACTATATGGCGCAACAGGCAAGGGAAGGCTTGGAAAAACGCTTGATAGAACTTTTTCCCGATGAAGAAGAACGTAAAGCCAAGCGCGGTGTCTATGATGAGCGCTTGGCCTACGAGATTGACGTCATTGTCAAGATGGATTTCCCGGGGTATTTCCTGATTGTGGCGGACTTTATCCAATGGGCGAAAAACAATGGTGTGCCAGTGGGACCTGGCCGAGGGTCGGGTGCGGGATCACTTGTTGCGTACAGCCTCTTGATTACCAACTTGGATCCCATCCGGTACAACCTCCTCTTTGAACGGTTCTTGAATCCTGAACGTGTTTCGATGCCTGACTTTGACATTGACTTCTGCCAGAATGGGCGGGACAAGGTCATCCAATATGTTAAAGACCGCTATGGGCATGATGCCGTTTCGCAGATTGCCACGTTCGGGACGATGGCAGCGAAGGCTGCGGTGCGTGATGTGGGGCGTGTCTTGGATTTGGGTTATGGTTTTTGCGACGGGATTTCAAAGCTCATCCCGTTTAAGCCAGGCAAACAGGTCACGATTGCAGATGCGTTAAAAGAAGAACCGCAGCTTGCTGAACGCGAAAAGAATGAAGAGGAAGTCCATGAACTTTTAGGCTTGGCTGAGCAGGTCGAAGGTATTACCCGTAATGTGGGGATGCACGCAGGGGGTGTGCTGATTGCGCCAGGTAAGTTGACGGACTTTTGCCCGCTCTATACCCAAGGGGGAGAGGCAGGTGTCGTTTCTCACTACGACAAGTATGACGTTGAAGCCGTTGGGTTAGTGAAATTTGACTTCTTAGGACTGACCACGCTGACCATCCTTGACTTGGCTGTCCGCTATATCCGTGAATATGACAAGGGCATGGCAGACTTCAGTCTGGATGCGATTCCACTTGATGATGCGCCGACATTTAAGTTATTAACGGCAGGTAAAACGGTCGCTGTGTTCCAGTTGGAAAGCCGCGGCATGCAGGGGATGTTAAAAGACGCACGTCCTGACCGTTTTGAAGACATTATTGCGCTTGTTGCGTTGTACCGCCCAGGTCCGATGGAACTGATTCCTGATTACTGTCGCAGGAAGCACGGGGAGGCTTTTGAATATCCTGATGAGCGAACGAAGGGGATTTTGGAAGAAACCTACGGCATCATGATCTATCAGGAACAGGTCATGCAGATGGCACAGATCATCGGTGGTTATACCTTGGGTGGTGCTGACCTCCTCCGTCGTGCGATGGGTAAGAAAGACCCGGCAGCGATGGCCAAGCATCGCCAGACTTTCAGGGAAGGGGCTGCTAAAAATAATGTACCGGCTGCTAAAGCGGACGAAATCTTCGACTTGATGGAAAAGTTCGCTGGCTATGGCTTTAATAAGTCGCATGCGACAGCATATGCTTTGCTGTCCTATCAGACCGCCTACTTAAAACGTCACCATCCTGCTGCATTCATGGCTGCGAATATGTCGTTAGCGATGGATGATTCGGAAAAAATTCATACGATGGTCATTGATGCCCAGGAAGTTTGTGGGTTGACCGTTTTGCCACCTGATATCAATGAATCCGTCTATTACTTCTGTCCTGTAAAAGGATCAAACGAAGGGGAAAACGGGACGACAACGCAGATTCGTTATGGTTTGGGGGCGGTGAAAGGGACAGGTGAAAATGCCGTTACTGCCATTGTTGAAGGTCGCAAAGACGAGCCTTATCGCGATATCTTTGACTTCTGTAATCGTGTTGACCGGCGTTTGGTGAACAAACGTACGATAGAGTCCTTAATCAAGGCAGGGGCTTTTGACAAGATTGGCCCAGATAGGCACATTTTGCTCGAGTCATTAAGCATTGCGATTGAAGCAGCTGATCAAGTGGCGGCGTTTGCCAACCAGGGTAGTCTTTTTGGTGATGAAGTGACGGTTAATGCAGCAGTTGAGTATGCCAATGTTCCTGCATGGGACAACAAAGAACGTCTGCAACAAGAAAAGCAGGTTTTAGGCTTTTGCTTGACAGGGCACTTCTTTGATGCCTATGAGAAGGAAGCAGCAAAATATGCTCGATTACGCTTGAATGCTGTAACTGCGACGCGGGATGCCATTTGGCTTGCTGGTGTGGTGTCTGCGATGCGTATCCAACAAACGCAGCGTGGTCGTATGATGATTATTACGTTGGATGATGGGACTGCCAAGTTAGATGTGTCCCTTTTTGACCAGATGATTGATGAACGACGTAAGTCTATCGTACAGGACGACTTTTTGATGGTTTTTGGGCGTGTGTCTGAGGATAAGTTTTCAGGCGGTTTTAGGGTAAGTGCTGATGAGGTATTGAACCTTGGGGAAGCGCGGTGCCATTTTGCAGACCACCTCCACTTTACCTTGTCTGGAGTCCATAAGGCTCAAGCATTAAAGGCGTTATTTGCGAAGCACCTTAGTCAAAACGGTCTATTCGTGAAGGCAGATTACGCCAATACCCATGGTAAGTGTGTTGTTGATTTTGGAACACAGTGGCGTGTAATGCCGACAGACGCCTGCATCCAAGCCTTTAAGACAACTTTTCCAGATACGCAGATTATCTATCCACATCGGGGGTGATATGGAAAAAACGCCGCAGAGGATTTTAGTCATATCACCGAATTGGATTGGGGATGCCATTATGGCGCAGCCTCTCCTGACAAGGCTTAAAACCAAGTGGCCAGAGGTCGTGATTGATGTCTTAGCGCCTGGTTGGGCAGCGCCGGTGTGGCAGGCGATGCCGGAGGTTGGTACCGTTATACCGACGACGTTTAAGCACGGGAAGTTGCAGTTCGGTGAGCGTTTACAGATGGCTAAAAAGCTTAGGGCAGAGCATTACGATGCTGCTTACGTTCTGCCCAATACCATCAAGTATGCTTTGATTCCTTGGCTTGCTCGCATCCCAAAGCGCATCGGTTACTTGGGAGAAAAGCGCTATGGCCTATTGAATGTCATCCACCACGATGATAAGAACCATCCCCGACCGATGATACCGTTTTATGCCGCTTTGGCGGATGCACCATCTGCCACGGTGGGCAAGCGCGAAGACTATCCCGTTCCAGCCATGTTTGTACATGAAACACAGGTTGATGCGGCTTTTGAAAAGTTCGGGTTGGATAAGACGCGGCGCTTGATTGCTTTTGCGCCAGGAGCAGAATACGGACCTGCCAAACGTTGGCCTGAAGGAAAATTTGCCCAATTAGCGCAGATGATTTTTCAAAAGTATTCCGATGTGCTGATTGTTTTGATGGGGTCTGGTAATGATAAAGCCGTATGTGACCCGATTGAAAGGGCTGTCCCAGGTGTGGTCAATCTGGCGGGTAAAACAACACTCGCGGAAGCTATTGCCATCATTTCACAGATTACATTGATGGTCACCAATGATTCGGGGCTGATGCATATTGCCTCTGCTTTTGAAAAACCGCTTGTTGCCATCTACGGGTCAACTGATTACACCCATACGCCACCCTTTTCCAAATACTCGGAAATTATTTCCCTTAATTTGCCTTGTGCACCCTGCCAGAAGCGTGAATGCCCACTGGGACACCATAATTGCATGAAGCAGTTGAATCCTGACCTGGTTTTCCCGTCTGTTGCCAAGTATCTTTGAGCCTCACATCAGAATGATGTCGTATTGTGCCTGATGGTACGATGGCTCAACCTGTAGGGAAATAGGTTTGCCTATCATATCGCCTAAACCGGCCAAGTGTTGCGATTCTTCTTCCAGGAAACGGTCAATCACAATCTGCGAAGCCAGGATTCGGAATTCGCGCGGGCTGAACTGTTTGGCTTCGCGGCTGATGTCGCGCATGATTTCATAACAGATGGTCTGTGCTGTCTTGATCTGTCCCATACCTTGGCAGATTGGGCAGGGTTCGCATAAGACATGTGATAAAGATTCACGAGTGCGTTTGCGGGTCATTTCAACGAGTCCCAAGGCAGAGAGTGCCGAGACGGAGACTTTCGTGCGGTCAAGTGATAAGGCTTTCTTGAGTTCTTCAATGACAGCCTGCTGGTGTTCATGGTTGATCATGTCGATGAAATCCAGGATGATGATGCCCCCCAAGTTCCTGAGCCGCAGTTGCCGCGCAATGGCATGTGCGGCTTCGAGGTTTGTCCTGAAGATTGTGTCGTCAAATGTCCTGCCATTGACAAATCCGCCTGTATTGACATCAATCGTTGTCATGGCTTCCGTCTGGTCGATGATCAGGTAGCCGCCAGACTTTAGATTCACACGGCGTGAGAGCGCATTTTCGATTTCTTCTTCGACGTTATAGAGGTCAAATAAAGGACGTTCACCTTCATAGCAGGTTAAGCGCCCCAAAATATCAGGGGTATAGGACTTGGCAAATTCTTGGAGCTTGACGAATTCATCACGGTTATCAATCAAAATTCGTCCGGTTTCTTCATGGACAAAGTCGCGCAGAATCCGCTCAGATAAGGTTAAATCCTTGTACAGCAGCGCAGGAGCAGGGGATGTCTTGGATTTTTCTTTCAGAGACTGCCAGATTTTTTGGAGAAAAGAGGCATCCGACTCAAGGTCTTCATCGGATGCTCCCTCTGCCATTGTACGGATGATATAGCCTCCTGTGCCATCGTCTTTGGCCATCTGCTGGATGCGTCTTTTAAGACTTTCGCGTTCTTTTTCATCTGAGATGCGCTGAGAAATCCCGATATGTTTTTCTTGCGGGAGGTAAACAAGGAGCCGTCCTGCAATCGATATCTGGGTTGAAAGCCTAGCCCCTTTGGTACCCAATGGATCTTTGATGACGCGTACAATCAAAGATTGTCCATCTTGGAGCATACGCTCAATCGGGATGATACGGTTGGTTCCTTCCTCGTTGTAATGGGCTTCCAGGATGTCATCAATATGCAGGAATGCTGCGCGTTCCAATCCAATGTCAATGAAAGCGGACTGCATCCCGGGCAATACCCTGACTACGCGGCCTAGGTAAACGTTGCCTGCGAGCTCGCGAGTTTGTGAGCGTTCAATATGCAGTTCTTGGACAGTTCCCTCAGAAAGAATGGCAATCCGTGTTTCCTGTGGGGTGATGTTGATCAGGATGTCTTCACTCATTTGATTTTGATTCCCAGGCTGCTTAGGATCTTATCGGTCTCAAAAAGGGGTAGACCCATGATGGCGGAATAGCTGCCGTTGATGTTCTTAATGAATTTCCCTGCCCGTCCCTGTATCCCGTAGCCACCGGCCTTGTCATACGGTTCATCTGTTGCGATGTAGGCTTCTATCTGCTCATCCAACAGTTTATCAAAGGTGACATCAGACCCTTTGATAGAAGACAGTGTCAGTTTTTCCCAGACGACGGTAATGGCCGTCCATACCTGGTGGGTTTTGCCAGAGAGCCGCTTCATCATGGCCCTAGCTTCGTCGCAGTTGGCGGGCTTGCCTAAAATCTGCCCATTTATGGCGACGGTGGTGTCGGCGGCGAGTACGGCTCGCTTGGGTAAGCCGCTTTCCACAATGTATCGCCAAGCGTAGGACGCTTTTTTGTTGGCAAGACGAGAGACGTACCTATCAGGTGATTCTCCCGGTAGGATGGATTCATCGACCATATCTTCCGAACCGAGCGCGTCGGATGGCGGTGTCAGGACATCGAAAGCGATACCCAGTTGGTGCAGAAGTTCCTGGCGTCTCGGGCTTTTGGAGGCTAGCCAGATCCGTTGGGGGATGCGTTGTTCTTGCATGGTCAGCTTCGGTGGTATGGGTGGTTGGTCAGTATCGTATGGGCGCGGTAGAGTTGTTCAGCCAAAAGGATGCGAACCATCCCATGGGGCAGGGTGAGCGACGAGAGGCGCACCAGCATATCGGCCTGGCGCTTGAAGTCTGGATCCAAGCCGTCAGCACCCCCGATAATGATGGCAATGTCACGCCCATCCATCTGCCAGCGCTTGATGTTTTCTGCTAAGGCAACCGTCGTCAAGTCTTTACCGTGTTCATCCAGTGCGATGATGCGGGCATTTTTAGGGATGGCTGCACGAATACGTGTTGCTTCAGCCGCCATGCCAGATACTGCGTTGCGGTTGGTCGAGCGCTCAACCGGTTTGAGTTCCTTAATTGCAAAGCGCCACTCGCTGGGCATGCGTTTGGCATATTCCTTAAAGCCCTCTTCAATCCATCCGGGCATCTTATGCCCAACGGCTATCACTGTGACCTGCATGGGAAGCCCGTCTTAAGCTTTTGCGTTGGCTTTGATTGTCTCTAACGCGATTTCTTCTCCTCCCCAAATTTCCTCCAGACGGTAATAGTTGCGGATGGCTGGTTGCATGATATGGACGATGATGCCCCCTAGGTCGACCAGCACCCATTCGCCGGTGTCTTCCCCTTCGATGGAGACGATTGTGCCACCTGCTTCTCGGATTTTGTCGCGCACGGAGGCAGCCAAGGCTTTGGTCTGCCGGTTGGAGTTGCCGCTTGCAATGATGATACGTTCAAAAAGGCTTGTTAAGCGTGAGGTGTCAAAGACAACAATGTCGGTTGCTTTCACATCTTCCAGCGCGTCAACGGCAAGTGCCAGTAAAACGTTGATGTCGTTCATTTAGGTTTCCTATAAAGTTTGTGTGCTTTTATATAGGCTAACACAGTAGGTGGTAGCCATTGTCTGACGTCTTTTCCATCGGCGAGTGCTTGGCGGATTTGCGTAGATGAGACGTCTAGGTGCAGTGTCCTGTCAATTAAGATTTTCCCATAAGGGGTTGAAGTCAGCGTTTGGCTGTCAGCTATGCGTGGCACAATAGTTTGCGCAAGTATTTCTGGCAAGTCTTCAAGTGGGTCTGGGGCGCCAGGTCGTGTGGTAACAGCCAGGCTGGTCAGTTTCAAAATATCCTGCCAGCGGTGCCAGGTATTGAGTTTGGCGAGTTGGTCGGCGCCCATGATAAAAATAATCGGACATTTATTCCCGACTTCCCGTCGGATGTTTAAGAGGGTATCTACCGAGTAAGTTGCGCCTGTACGTTCAATTTCCTGGGTGTCGATTGATACCGTTAGCCCGCTGTCTGCAAAGGCTTCCTGAAGCATTGCAATACGCTCAGTGCCTGATGATAGAAGCGGTTTTTTTTGCCACGGATTACCTGCAGGGATGAGGCGCACTGATTGGGTATTAAAAAGTGCGCAAAAATGCTTTGCCAATGCTACATGCCCAGAGTGGACGGGGTCAAAACTGCCCCCTAATAGTAGCAGGCATCCTGGCATAGATTAAACCGTTTCGTGGGGTTTCAATGCGCGCCAACCGATATCGGTGCGGAACTGAACGCCGTCAAAATGGATGGCATCAACCAGACGGTAAGCACTTTGCCGTGCTGATTTCATGGTATCCGCTAAAGCGACCGCGCAGAGTACACGTCCCCCCGATGTGGTGAGGCGTCCTTCACTATCGAGCTTGGTGCCTGCGTGAAAGACTTTGCCATCAGGCGTCTCAGCTGGAATGCCAGTGATGACATCCCCTTTGACCGGGCTTTCGGGGTAGCCTTTGGCAGCCAGTACAACACCCAAGGCGGTTCGCCTGTCCCAAGCCAGTTCAACCTGGTCTAATGTGCCATTGACACCGTGTTCCAGGACGGACGCCAAATCGCTTTTTAAGCGTGCCATGATTGGCTGTGTTTCAGGGTCACCCATACGGCAGTTGAATTCCAATGTTTTGGGATTGCCATTTTTGTCGATCATCAAGCCAGCATAGAGGAATCCAGTAAATGGAATACCGTCATTACGCATTCCATTGACCGTTGGAACGACGATTTCGCGCAGGATTTTGGCATGCAGGTCGGTTGTAACGACAGGGGCAGGGGAGTAAGCGCCCATCCCACCTGTATTGGGTCCTTCATCCTTGTCTTTGAGACGCTTATGGTCTTGGCTCGTTGCTAAAGGCAAAATATTTTTACCATCGACCAAGACGATGAAACTGGCTTCTTCACCTTCTAGGAACTCTTCAATGACTACTCGTGAGCCGGCTTCGCCCAATTTATTGCCTGCCAGCATCATGTTGACGGCTTCGTGCGCCTGTTCCAACGATGTGGCGACAATGACGCCTTTACCGGCGGCTAAGCCATCCGCTTTGATGACGATAGGGGCGCCTTTTTCATCGATATAGCGGTGTGCAGCATCGGGATCGGTGAAGGTCTGGTAGTCTGCGGTCGGGACGTTATGCCGTTTCATGAAGGCTTTGGCAAAGTCTTTGGAGCTTTCCAGTTGTGCGGCCTCTTTGGTTGGTCCAAAGATCTTAAGTCCCTTGGAGCGGAATACATTCACGATACCGTCTGCGAGAGGGGCCTCAGGACCTACTACCGTCAAGCTGACGCCCTTATTTTGGGCGAATTCAGCCAAAGCCTCAGACCCTGAGATAGCAATGTTTTCCAGTTTCTCTTCAAGAGCCGTGCCGCCGTTTCCTGGCGCAACATAGACCTTTTGGACTTTGTCGGATTGTGCGAGCTTCCAAGCCAACGCGTGTTCGCGGCCGCCGGAACCGATTACCAGAATAATCATCGTGCCTCCCAAACAGTATCTTGAAATGGACCGAACTCCAGTTTTAAGCCTTATTCGTCGTCTGTGTCGATAACCGCATTCGTGTAGACCTCTTGGACGTCGTCAAGGTCTTCTAAAGCATCCAGCAGTTTCTGCATCTTTTCAGCGGCTTCACCGGTAAATTCGGTTTCGTTTTCTGGCTTCATGATGACTTCAGCGACTTCAGGGGTAAAGCCTGCTTTTTCAATCGCTTCTTTGACTGCGACAAAGTTGTTTGGTTCGCAGATTACTTCAATACCGCCTTCATCATCCGTGATGATATCGTCAGCACCTGCTTCCAAGGCGACTTCCATCAAGGCTTCTTCATCGGTACCTGGTGCGAACATCAGTTGGCCGCAGTGTTTGAACTGGAAGGCCACAGAACCGGTAGTCCCCATATTGCCACCGTATTTGGTGAAAGCGTGGCGAACATCAGCAACAGTCCTGACACGGTTGTCCGTCAGGCAGTCCACAATGATGGCTGCGCCATTGATGCCATAGCCTTCATAGCGGACTTCTTCATAATTTACGCCATCTAAGGTACCAGTACCGCGTGCGATAGCACGTTTAACGTTTTCTTTTGGCATATTGGCGGCAAATGCCTTGTCGGCTGCCAGGCGCAAGCGTGGGTTACTGTCGATGTCGCCACCACCCATACGAGCCGCAACGGTGATTTCCTTGATTAGGCGGGTCCAGATTTTGCCACGTTTGGCATCTGCTGCCGCTTTTTTATGCTTGATGTTAGCCCATTTACTGTGTCCAGACATGGTTGTCTTCCCTGTAAAAAGTTAATTCGAATAACTGCTTATTCTACCACAAGGCAATAGTCCTTAGATGGCATCAGTTTCTAGGCGGACGCAGTTCTGGTGGCAAGCCAAATGACACGGTTTCAGTGACGCCCTCAAGTTCTGTAACGTCTGTGTAACCGTAGGGTTTTAAGAAAGCGATGATTTCCTGAACGAGGATTTCAGGGGCTGATGCACCGGCTGTGATGCCAATGGTTTCGTGGCCAGTCAGCCATTCGGACTTGATTTGGGATGCATCGTCAACCATATAGGCAGTTGCTCCATTTTTTTCCGCTGTTTCGCGTAAACGGTTCGTATTGGAACTGTTCTGGCTACCAACAACGAGGATGAGACTGGCTTTGCTTGCCAGTTCTTTCACGGCTTGCTGGCGGTTGGTCGTGGCGTAGCAGATATCGCTTTTGGATGGTGAGGCGATTAGCGGCCACTTTTGTTTTAACGCATCAATAATGGTTGCTGTGTCATCAATGGACAGTGTGGTTTGTGAGACATAGGCAATCTTTTCGGAATCGGGGACTTCTGTTTGGGTGATGTCGTCAATCTGGCTTATCAGGTGCATACCAGTGGTGGCTTGGCCCATCGTTCCTTCGACTTCGGGATGTCCTTTGTGTCCAATGACAATGACATCAAAGCCTGCCCGTCTTTTTTTAAGGACTTCGGTGTGTACTTTTGTGACCAAAGGGCAGGTCGCATCAAAAAGGGTGAGGTTGCGTTTAGCTGCCTCTTCACGGATAGCGCGGGAGACACCGTGTGCTGAAAAAATCAGGATGCTGCCAGCAGGGACTTCATTTAAGTCCTCGATAAAGATGGCGCCTTTTGCCATGAGACTGCCAACAACGTGTGTGTTGTGGACAATCTCATGGCGTACGTAGATAGGTGCGCCAAACAAAGCTAGCGCCTGTTCAACGGTCAAAATAGCACGTTTAACACCTGCGCAGAAGCCACGAGGTTGAGCAAGGATAAGTTTCACGGGGATTCTCAAGGTATAACTTGCCCCTGAGGGACCGGCATAGCGCGGATTTACGCTTCAATGAGTTCGATTTCAAAAATCAAGTCAGCGTTTGGAGGGATGACGCCCCCAATGCCGTTTGCACCGTAGCCCAAATGGCTTGGGATATGGATGGTGCGCTTGCCACCAGTTTTCATGCCCCTTAAACCTAAGTCCCACCCCTGGATGACATAGCCACGGTTGTAAGGGTAGCGGAATGGGACGCCACGGTCGAGGCTGCTGTCAAACTGTTTGCCTTTGGAACCGTCAGGGTTTTTGAGCCACCCTGTGTAGTGGACGCGGATATACGGTGCACCGCGACCGACTTCAGTACCTGTGCCGATGATATGGTCAATATACATGACACCGCTTGGCATAGTCTTCATTTCTTCCATAAGAGGAAACCTCCTTAATCCTGAACTGACAAAAGAAAACAGCGCAAATGGTAACACTGGAAGGCGCTTGTGTCAGAATTATGCATAGTGTATCAGTTGTAAAAGGAGGCGCAGTGGCAATCGGTTTGATTATTATTGGTGACGAGATTTTGTCAGGCCGCTACAAAGACAAGCACCTGTCATCTGTCATACAGATTTTGTCTGAGCGTGGGTTGAAGCTGGATTGGGCAAGGTATTTGGCGGATGATCCTGAGGCTATAGCTAGGACACTCAAAGAGGCCTATGCAGCAAGAGATATTGTCTTTTGTTGTGGAGGGATTGGTTCTACGCCAGATGACTATACAAGGCAGTCAGCAGCGGTTGCGTTTGGGCGTCCGCTTGTCATGCATCCTGAAGCGCGTGCCGAGATTGAAAAGCGTATCCGCGAGGTGTCAGAGAATCCAGATAAGCCTGACTATGATTCGCCCGACAATGTTAGGCGATTGATGATGGGAGAGTTCCCAGAAGGATCAGTGATAATTCCAAATCCGGTCAGTCATTTCCCTGGCTTTTCCTTTGGGACGCTTTATTTTGTGCCAGGTTTTCCGCAAATGGCCCATCCCATGATTGCTTGGGCATTGGATATGTACCATCGGGAGATCTTCAATACAGGGAGTGAAGAAATATTATCTGTCAACGTGAGGGGAGTGGGAGAGGCTGCTGTGACGCCTTTACTGGAGCATTTGGTGGCTTCTTTTCCTGAGGTGAAATTCTTCAGCTTGCCGCATATGGGCGCTAAACGCTCGGACAATTACATTGAGTTGGGCGTGAAAGGAAAAAAAGGCAAAGTCGAAGCGGCATTTGAGAGCCTGTTGCAAGGGCTTAAGGCAATGGATGCGCAGACTAAGGTGCAATGAGTATTCGATTGAGTGTTTGTTGGGTGCGTGAATGCACCATCATGGGGCGTTGCAGTGGACAGTTCCCCTTGTTGTGATATGCTGTCAAACAGCATGTCCCAACAGGAATAGAAGGGAAATGGCAGGATTAAAAACTTGGCACGGAATGTGCTTGTCATAGGCGCGGGTTTTAAGAAAAGGAGCTTCCGTTTGGAGTTCTGGACGGAAAGTGTCATAAGGAGAAAAGGATGGCAAAGTCAGTCGAAGACGTATTGGATATGATCAAGGATAGCGAAGCAAAGTTCGTTGACCTGCGTTTTACGGATACCCATGGTAAGGAACAGCATGTGAGTGTGCCTGTTTCTGCTTTTGATGAAGACAAGTTCGAAGAAGGCCATGCGTTTGATGGATCTTCTATGGCTGGGTGGAAGGGAATTGAAGCATCTGACATGCTCTTGATGCCGGACCCTGATACAGCCAATATCGATCCATTTATGGAAGATACGACCGTCTTCATGCAGTGTGATGTGATTGAACCAACTGATGGCAAAGGCTATGACCGCGATCCCCGTTCTGTTGCCAAGCGTGCAGAAGCGTATCTGAAGTCTTCAGGTATTGGGGATACCGCTTTCTTTGGTCCAGAGTTGGAATTCTTTATCTTTGACAATATCCGTTGGGGAGATGATATGTCGGGTAGCTTTGTCAAGATTGGTTCAGAAGAAGCGCCATGGTCATCCAGTGCAGAAATTGAAGGCGGCAATACCGGGCATCGTCCA
The DNA here is from genome assembly GCA_016291665.1 of Oxalobacter sp. Lineage (GTDB taxonomy): Bacteria > Pseudomonadota > Gammaproteobacteria > Burkholderiales > Burkholderiaceae_D > Oxalobacter. Next base: position 52,714 of record JAEEYE010000009.1, read on the forward strand.
AGGGTCAAAGGTGGCTATTTCCCTGTCCCGCCAATTGATAGTTTTCAGGATTTGCGTTCTGAAATGTGTCTTGTACTTGAACAGATGGGCATTCCTGTTGAAGTACACCATCATGAGGTTGCCGGCGCCGGCCAGAATGAAATCGGAACGAAATTTGCTACTTTGACCAAACGGGCTGACTGGACGCAGACACAAAAATACGTCACTTGGAATGTGGCACATACCTATGGCAAAACAGTGACTTTTATGCCTAAACCGATTGTCGGTGATAATGGTACAGGCATGCATGTACATCAGTCGATTTGGAAAGATGGTCAGAATCTCTTTGCCGGCGATGGCTATGCGGGGCTCTCTGATATGGCGTTGTACTATATCGGTGGGGTTATCAAGCATGCAAGGGCATTAAACGCGATTACCAATCCAAGTACTAACTCGTACAAACGTTTAGTCCCTGGTTTTGAAGCACCGGTGAAGTTGGCTTATTCTGCAAGGAACCGTTCAGCTTCGATCCGTATTCCGCACGTTTCCAATCCAAAGGCGCGCCGTGTTGAAGCACGATTCCCTGATCCAACGGCTAATCCATACCTGTGCTTTGCCGCACTTTTAATGGCTGGCTTAGATGGTATACAAAACCGTATCCATCCAGGGGAACCAGCAACGAAGGACTTGTACCATCTCCCGCCTGAAGAAGATGCATTGGTGCCAACTGTCTGCTCTTCACTTGAACAGGCATTGGAAGCGCTCGATAAAGATCGTGAGTTCTTAAAACGCGGAGGGGTTTTCAGTAACGACTTTATCGATGCTTATATCGAATTAAAGATGCAGGATGTTACCCGTCTCAATATGACGCCACATCCTGTCGAATTTGATATGTATTACTCTCTCTGATTGTTTGCTTGGTTGGGGATGGTTTTTACTGTCCCCAGCAGGCTTTGATTCCCCAAAAGCGCCGATGCCTTCTTTGGATGTACTGCCATGGAACCCTTCAAAGGCCTTGAGTTGCTTTCTTCTGCCGTTCTCATTTTGAACCGCGACGGCAAAATTTGCTATGCCAATCCGGCAGCTGAAGATATGCTGGGCTTATCGCTTAAAGTGGTCTCAGGCATGGCGGTTGAACGCGTGTTCTTAAATAGCGATGTTTTGTGGGATATCTGTGCACAGGTTATTGCTGATGAAACTGTCGAGGTGGCTCGTGACATTGTCTTAGATCGTCCGGCAATGCCGCCGTTGACAATCCAGGCTGTTGCTAAAGCGTTGACAGAACCGATTGATGGCGTCTTGGTTGAGATGCGTGAGAATGTCCAGCGTATCCGCCATGACCGTGAAAACCGTTTGGTGAACCAAGCGCAGGCGAATATGGAAATGGTCCGCAACCTGGCGCATGAAATCAAAAATCCCCTTGGTGGAATCAAAGGGGCTGCGCAGCTCTTAGAATTGGAAGTCCCAGCTCAAGTGTTGCCTGGGCTTAGGGAATATACACAGGTTATCATCAAGGAGGCAGAACGGCTGCAATTACTGGTTGATCGGATGCTGATTCCTTATAAACGTGATTTGGGATTGAGCCTTGTCAATATCCATGAAGTGACAGAGAGGGTCAGAAGCATTATCTTGGCACAATATCCCAAGGGGCTGACGGTTAAACGTGATTATGACTTGTCTCTGCCAGAGTTGAAGGGTAATAAGGAGCAACTCATCCAAGCTGTTTTGAATATTGCGGAAAATGCAGCGCATGCGTTGGGGAGTCAGATACGCGAAGGCACGGCTGCAATTGTCTTTAGGACACGGGTGGCAAGGCGCGTGACTATTGCAGGTAATGCTTACCGACTGGCGCTTGACCTTTCCATTATTGACAATGGACCAGGTATCCCCGAAGGGATGGCTGAAACCGTGTTCTTCCCATTGGTTTCTGGCAAACAAGGAGGGACAGGATTGGGGCTTGCGATTTCACAGAGCTTGATTCAAAAACATGGTGGTTTGATTGCCTGTGAGAGCGTGCCAGGACGAACAGAATTTGTAATCCGTCTGCCTTATAAGAACCAGTATGCAGACTTGCGAGGTAACCAATAAAACGACGGGGTGGAACATGGAACCAGTCTGGATTGTTGACGATGATGAATCTATCCGTTGGGTACTGGGTAAAGCCCTTTCCCGTGAAAACATCGCGTTCCGTGCGTTTGACAATGCAGATGATGTGTTGGAAGCGCTCGAAAAAGGCAATCCGCAGGTGTTGGTTTCCGACATTCGGATGCCCGGGACATCGGGGCTGGATTTGCTTGACAAAGCGCATGCGGCATTTCCTGATATGCCGATTATCGTGATGACTGCGTTCTCTGACCTAGATTCAGCGGTCTCCGCTTTTCAAGGCGGTGCGTTTGAGTACTTGGCCAAACCCTTTGACATCACTAAGGCAGTTGACTTGCTCAAGCGGGCACTCAAGGAGAGTGGAACTCGGAAAAAGTTTGAACCAGAACCTGTGCGCGTTTCTGGAATGATTGGCAAAGCCCCTGCGATGCAGGGCATCTTCCGTGCGATTGGCAAGCTCGCACATTCCAATGCGACAGTCTTGGTTACCGGTGAGTCTGGTTCTGGCAAGGAACTCGTTGCGCGGGCGCTTTACAGTAACAGCCCTCGGGCAAAAGGGCCTTTTATCGCGCTGAATGTCGCGGCAGTTCCAAAAGACTTGATGGAATCCGAACTCTTTGGCCATGAAAAGGGGGCTTTTACTGGTGCCCAGACAATGCGTAAAGGACGTTTTGAACAGGCGGCAGGCGGGACGCTCTTTTTAGACGAAATCGGCGATATGCCACTGGATATGCAGGTGCGTCTCTTACGTGTCTTATCCGATGGGCATTTCTACCGAGTAGGTGGCAATGCGCCGATTAAGGCTGATGTGAGGGTCATTGCCGCAACGCATCAAGATTTGGAAAGGCTTGTTGCAGAAGGACGCTTCCGTGAAGATCTTTTCCATCGCTTAAATGTCATCAGGCTGAAGATTCCGCCACTTCGTGAACGTATGGAAGATATTCCAGAACTGGCACGCCATTTCTTGGAAAAGAGTGCGGTGCAATTGGGGGTGGAACCGAAGGAATTGTCAGACGGCGCGATTTCATTCCTGTCACGGTGTCGTTTGACTGGTAATGTTCGCCAATTGGAAAACCTATGCTATTGGCTAACGGTCATGGTGGCGGGCAAGACGATTGAAGTGAAAGACCTGCCAAATGACCTGATCCAAGAAAACAAGGTATCTGGCGTCCCGCAGAGTAAAGGCGCATTAACAGGTGGTGCCCAAGAGCAGGTGCATCACCTCTCTTGGGAAAACCTGCTTTTTGAAGAGGCACTCGATATGCTCACAGCTGGCAGGACAAACCTGATGGAAATGTTGGGAAGTCGTTTTGAGCGGGTCTTGATCAGCGCAGCGATGGATATCACGCGCGGTAAGAAAAACGAGGCGGCAGCGCTCTTGGGCATTGGCCGCAACACGATTGCCCGTAAGATTTTAGAGCTAGGAATCGATGGTGAGGCGTAGGGCCATCTGTTGTATATCGGCACTGTATTGACAGTGTAGGTGTGTGGATTTTTGGCAAAAAGATGTTGCTTTGCCATAATGCCGATTTTGATGGAAAGCTTTTTGTCTCTTGTGTAAACCAGTTCTTTAGTAATGTATTTTTTAAAACCAACTGCTAAGTCTTTACTGGATGGCCTGCTTTTTAAAGCTGTGCTGGCATTCGCTTTGGTTTTGCCGTTCAAAGTGCATGCCAAAGAGACAGTGAAGCTTGCCTTTGCGGGCGACATCATGATGGGGACCAATTATCCAGAAGCCCGCTATCTTGCCGCACATGGGGGGAAATATCTGTTTGCTGACGTAGCGCCTATCATCCAAAGTGCAGACGCAGCGTTTGCTAACCTGGAAGGTGTATTGATGGATGCAGGAGGGGATGTCAAACAATGCCAAAATCCGGACTTCTGCTATGCTTTCAGGACACCGGTAAGGTATGTGGGCAACCTTGTCAATGCAGGTTTTGATGCTGTCTCAATTGCTAATAATCATGCCAATGACTTTGGTTTGACAGGTAGGCTCTCAACCATGGCTACGCTAAAAAAAGTGGGCATTGCCTATGCCGGACAGGAAGGCTACTGTGAGACTGCTATTTTTGAAAAGGATGGCGTCAAGTACGGTTTCGCAGCATTCGGACATAGTGTTGGGACACTGCATATCCAGGATATCGCAAGGGCAAGGCGGATTATTCAGTCTTTGCAGGATAAGGTCGATGTGGTTGTCGTCTCGTTCCATGGTGGTGCTGAAGGGATGGGGACTGACCATGTCACGGGGCATCACGAATTTTTTTTGGGTGAAGACCGGGGAAATGTGAAAGCATTTGCCCGTGCTTGTGTTGAAGCGGGGGCGGATATTGTTTATGGTCATGGACCGCACCTGCCGAGGGCAATTGAACTGTACCGTGGCCATCTGATTGCCTATAGCTTGGGGAACTTCTGTACACCACAGCGTATCAGACTTGCTGGGCAACTGGCATTTGCCCCTGTCTTAGAAGCAACCATCAATTTAACAGATGGTACTTTTGTTGATGGCAAAATCCATTCTTTCATCCAATTTAAGGGCGTGGGACCCAGGCGTGAACTGACACACGCTGTAGCAAAACGCATCGGTATGCTGACTAAGGCAGATTTTCCAGGGACAAACCTGACCATCCATCCTGATGGCCGGATTGAACGCAAAAACAAAACAGCAGATCCAGCTGAATTACGCCATCATCGCCAGCGTTCGCAACCACTGCAGTCTGATGTCAAACTACTTCCCAAGACAGAAGTCGGTGTCTGGGATCAGATCATAGCCTTTTTTAAGGGACTTTTTGGCATACGGGATACCCAGTTGGCATAAACAGGGCCGTTTAGGGCAAGAAAATCAGCGCTTTTTGGAAGAAGCGGATTTTTGCTGAAAATTAGCCTGAAATGAGGTCAAGATGCTGATAGATGCTGGAAATTACATATGCCCTTTCTTTGACATAAGGGGGAAAATCCTTTAGAATCCACATCTTTTTCAGGTTGATTGGAGTCGGGATGTCTTTTGGGTGGAAAACTTTGCTACGAGTGGTCTGTGCTTCAGCACTGGCTGCCGTCATGGTTGCCATGCCGGCTTCAGCTGCTAAGAAAGTCCGTCATGGCGGCGTTGCTGTGCAGCGTGTTGCGCCTGCATCTTCCCACCGTGTTGCGGCACCAGTGCGTGTTAAAAGTAGTCATCATGCGGAAAGCTGTTCAGTAGACCGTCACAGCCAAGCACGGGGTAGCCATGATAGGCGGCACGCAAGCCGTGGTGATGAAAGAACGCCTTCAAGAGAGTCTAACCGTAGCCATAGTCGTCATGGTTTGACATCATCGCCAGACAGGCATGCGTATCGCCAATCAAGGCAGAGCAGACACCGCAATCGGCGTTATAGCTATCAGTCTGATTTCTCCGGGTCGGATTTTGCACACAATATCACGTCAGACGTCAAAGCCAAACCTGCTTATCCGCATGGCTATACGCCAAGGGCAACGGATATTGCTATGACTGCGATGTCCTTAATTGGGACGCCGTACCGTTATGGCGGCAATTCGCCTTTGACGGGGCTCGATTGTAGCGGTTTCGTTAAATACGTCTATAAAGAAACATTGGATACGGATCTGCCTAGGACGGCGGCAGCCATGAGCCGGGTCGGACAGCCGGTTAGCCGTGAGGAATTAAAGCCTGGTGATTTGGTCTTCTACAACACGATGCGCCGGAGCAATTCGCATGTTGGCATTTATCTAGGGGACGGTCGGTTCATCCATTCTCCCCGCACGGGTCAGCGTGTGCGCATCAACAGCATGGATGAGAACTACTGGCGTGGTCGGTTTAATGGTGCGCGTCGTATCATTGGTGGTGAGGGCATAGACCGCGCCAAAGTTTTGGAAGAATACAGCAAGCAGGCAGATACCAGCCCAGATAACTACAACTATGAGGATGAGCCGGCTAATCAAAGGTCAACAAGACCTGTTGTACAGAGAAAGGTTGTACAGCAGCCAGAAGTTGCTGAGGTTAAGCCTTCAGTGACTGTACAAGATTCTGAACCTGAGGACTTTACCGCTGACGAATCTGACAGCCGTTCTTTCCTGTCTCGTCGCGGCTCGCGCCGTGGATACTATCATCGTCATCGCGATAGTGTTCGCCATGGGTATGGGTATCACGTACAACGTCGTCAGGAAACTACCCATGAAGAGGGGCGCCATCGTAGCTGGCATCATTCGCGTACGGATGACGGGCAGACTTTAGGTAGCCGTCATCACCAAGCGGATGGGCGTGGCCATGATAGGAACCAGAACCGTATCGCTGGCCGTCATGAAGCTAAGCCGACTAGGAATACGGGAAGGCGTGGTTTGCATGTTGAGTCTCATAAGCCTGAAAGGGCAACGGCTTTCAAGAGTATCGAGCGCAGGCCAAATGGTAGAAGCCACAGTGGACGTCGGCGTTAGGCCTTTATCTGCTTAATCGATGACCATTGCCACTATGGCGGATTCATGTCATTTCAGGATTTGGATTTGTGGTGCGGACTGTTGCTGCTTGCTGATGCAATAGATAGGGCGATTGCTTGGGCTGCTTCGATGCCGTCAACGGCTGAAGATAGGATGCCACCAGCGTAACCTGCGCCTTCACCTGCTGGATAAAGGCCTTTGATGGAAATGCTTTCGAAGGTCTTCCTGTCGCGTATGATTCTAACTGGCGAAGATGTCCTAGTTTCCGTTCCCGTCAGCACAGCGTCTGCCATTGAAAACCCAGGGATGTTTTTTTCAAAGGCAGGAATGGCTTCACGGAGTGCCTCAATGGCAAAGCTTGGTAATGCGCTTTCGAGGTTGCAGGGAGTCACGCCTGGGGAATAGGATGGGATGACGCTGCCCAGTGCCTTGGAAGGAGTGCCTTTCAGAAAATCCCCAACCTGCTGGCATGGCGCATTGTAGTTGCTACCACCTAAGATGAAGGCTTTGTGTTCAAGCTCGCGCTGGAATGTAATACCGGCCAGTGGGTCGGCACTTCCAAAGTCGCTTGGGTTCACGTCGACCACAATGGCAGCATTGGCATTGCGCTCACTGCGAGAGTATTGGCTCATGCCGTTGGTGACCAGCAGTCCAGGTTCAGAGGCTGCGGCAACAACGGTACCACCTGGGCACATGCAGAAACTGTAAACAGTCCGTCCGTTCTTGCAGTGGTGGACGAGTTTGTAGTCCGCTGCACCTAGTAAAGGGTTGCCTGCATTGGTTCCCAAGCGGCAGCTGTCAATCAGTGATTGCGGATGCTCAATGCGGAAACCCACGGAAAAGGGTTTGGCTTCCATGTGGACACCACGCTGGTAGAGCATTTCAAAGGTGTCCCGAGCACTATGCCCTGGTGCAATAAGGATATGGTCTGAGCGCAGGATCTCACCGTTGTTTAGGAAAATGCCTTTGACGTGGTTGTTTTCAACCAGCAGGTCATCGACACGGGACTCGAACCGAAATTCACCTCCAAGGTTGATGATTTCTTCCCGCATCCTTTCAACCATTCGGACGAGCTTGAATGTCCCGATGTGGGGTTTGCCGATGTAAAGGATTTCTTCTGGTGCACCTGCTTTGACGAATTCTTCCAGAACTTTGCGGCCGTAGTGCTTGGGATCGCGTATCTGCGTGTGTAGTTTCCCGTCAGAAAAAGTGCCAGCGCCACCTTCACCGAACTGTACGTTGGATTCAGGATTGAGTTCACGGTTGCGCCAAAAACCAAAGGTGTCCTGTGTGCGCTCACGTACCTTTTTACCGCGCTCAATGACGATGGGCTTGAACCCGCTTTGAGCAAGGATTAGGGCAGCAAAGATGCCGCATGGGCCGAAACCGACCACAATCGGGCGTTTGAATGGCGTATCAGGGGCTTTGGCAACAAAGCGGTAAGCCATATCAGGTGCAATTTTGACGTGCGGGTGCTCGTCGAATCTGGCAAGCAGCACATCATCACAGTCAGTGGTAACGTCAACCGTGTAGGAAAACATGATGGCTGATTTCTTGCGGGCATCGTAATTGCGTCGGTAGACCGTCATTTGAAGGAGGTGTGAGCCGTCAATTCCCAAACGGTCAAGGATGGCTTGCCTTAATGTGGTTTCATCATGGTCAATGGGCAACCGGATTTCCGTCAGTCGTAGCATCTGTTGTCCTTTGGAAGGGCATCCTGCACCCGGGAGGGTACAGGATATTGGGGGGCTCTTTTAGAGGGATTCTTCGCGGCGCATGTGTGGGAACAGGATGACGTCGCGGATGTTGGGTGAGTCTGTCAGCAACATCACGAGACGGTCAATACCGATACCGCAACCACCTGCTGGCGGCATCCCGTATTCCAAGGCGCGGATATAGTCGGCATCGTAGTACATCGCCTCTTCGTCACCAGCATCCTTGGCTTCAACCTGCTTACGGAAGCGGGCGGCTTGGTCTTCCGGGTCATTGAGTTCCGAGAAGCCGTTGGCAAGCTCGCGTCCGACAATAAAGAGTTCGAAACGTTCTGTGATGCCAGGACGCTTATCGGATGCGCGTGCAAGTGGGGACGTTTCAACAGGATAGTCGACGATGTAGGTTGGATCCCACAACTGGGATTCAGCCGTTTCCTCAAACAATGCCAGCTGTAATGCGCCAACGCCTGCTGTTGGCAGTAAGGTTACACCACGTTTTTTGAGCTCGCCCCTTAAGAAGTCGACGTCGTTGATCTGTGCTTCAGTAAACTGTGGGGCGTATTTCAGGATGGCATCCTGGATGGTCAGACGCTGGAATGGTTTGGACAGATCCAGCTCGCGTCCTTGGTAAGAGATTGTTGCGGTACCGAATGTATCAATGACTGCTTGGCGGATCAGGGTTTCGGTGAAATCCATCAGCCACTGGTAGTCGGTATAGGCCGCATAGAATTCCATCATGGTGAATTCTGGGTTGTGGCGTGGCGAAATCCCTTCGTTACGGAAGTTTCTGTTCAGTTCAAAGACCCGATCAAAACCGCCGACAATCAAGCGTTTCAGATAGAGTTCCGGTGCAATGCGCAGGAACATCTGCATGTCGAGTGCGTTGTGGTAGGTGATGAAGGGCTTTGCAGCAGCACCGCCAGGGATTGGGTGGAGCATCGGTGTTTCGACTTCCATAAAGCCGCTGTCAGCCATGAAGCGTCGGATGGATGCGATGGCCGTCGTGCGAACCTTGAAAGCCTTGCGAGTGTCCTCATTCATGATGAGGTCGACATAGCGCTGGCGGTAACGGATTTCCTGGTCGGCTAAACCGTGGAACTTATCTCCCAAAGGACGGATGGATTTGGTGAGCAGTCGGATGGCAGTGACCCTCAGAGTCAGTTCGCCCGTCTTGGTCTTAAAGAGCGTGCCTTCGGCACCCAAGATGTCGCCGATATCCCAGCGTTTGAATGCGTCGTGTGCTTCCTTACCCAAATCGTTGTTTGATAGGAAAAGCTGGATGCGACTAGATGCTTGAGGGCCGGAACCATCCAGGATGGTCGCAAATGAGGCGCGTCCCATCACACGTTTTAGCATCATCCTGCCCGCGATGATGGCTTTAACTGGGTTTGCTTCAAGCGTTTCATTATCCAGTGCATCATACTGCTGGTGCAGGTCATAGGCCTTGTGTGTTGGGTGGAAGTCATTCGGATAGGCGACGCCTGCTTCGCGCAGAGCTGCGAGTTTGGCACGGCGTTCTGCAATGATTGAGTTTTCGTCTTGTGCAGGTACCGTTGTATCGTTCTGTTCTTTTTGGTTAGCCATGATTTCTCTTGCTGTAATCTTTTAATGTTTGGTAGGGGCTGTATCTATCTGGCTTAAACGCCCTGTTTCAGTGATTCCGTGATGAAGGCATCCAAGTCGCCGTCCAAGACTGCTTTGGTATTCCCGGTTTCGTAATTGGTACGCAGGTCTTTGATGCGAGAACTGTCGAGTACATAAGAGCGGATTTGGTGTCCCCAGCCGATGTCTGATTTGGAATCCTCGAGCTTTTGCTGTTCGCTCATGCGTTTGCGCAATTCCAACTCATACAGGCGGGATTTCAGCATTTCCCAAGCCTCAGCGCGGTTACGATGCTGGCTGCGGTCATTCTGGCATTGGACAACGATACCCGTTGGGATGTGGGTCAGGCGGACGGCAGAGTCTGTCTTGTTGATGTGTTGACCGCCAGCGCCAGATGCGCGGTAGGTATCGATACGGACATCAGCTGGATTGATGTCTATATCAATTGATTCATCGACTTCTGGATAGACAAAAAGGCTGCTGAAAGATGTATGGCGGCCGTTGGCAGAATCAAATGGAGATTTGCGAACCAGTCGGTGAACTCCCGTTTCAGTACGAAGGTAGCCATAGGCGTAATCGCCTTCAACTTTGATGGTGGCAGTCTTGATGCCGGCAACGTCACCTTCGGACAGTTCGATTAAGGTTGTCTTGAATCCTTTGCGTTCGCAATAGCGTAGGTATTGGCGTAACAGCATTTGCGCCCAGTCCTGTGCTTCAGTGCCACCGGCACCAGCTTGGATGTCAATGAAACAGTTGCATGGATCCATTTGGTTCGAGAACATCCGGCGGAATTCAAGCTGTTCAATCTGCTCCTGCAGACCTAGGACATCCTGTTCGATAGTCAGGATGGAATCGTCATCTTCTTCCATCTTTGCGAGCTCAAAGAGTTCTTCAGCATCTGAAAGGCCGGATTTGATTTGTCTCAAAGAAAGAACAACTGCTTCAAGCGACTTCTTTTCTTTGTTGAGTTCCTGAGCCTTCTTGGGATCGTTCCAGACATCAGGTTCTTCGAGTTCAGCTGTTACCTGCTCAAGTTTTTCGGACTTGGCAGCGTAGTCAAAGATACCCCCGTAAGGCAGATTCACGCTCTGACAGATCCGCGATGCGGTGGGCGATAGTATTTAAGCGTTCAGCTTCCATAAGTATGAGGAATAAGTTTGTAAGTTGATGAAAACGAATAATTATACTTGATATTTCCGTCTCAAAATACCTATAAATCAACCGCGGATGAGGCAAATACAGGAAAAGTTCTTAGGACGGATAGGCAGTTTTCTCTTCCCGTGCTCTATAATTAGTACTGATGCATTGATTTTCTGAAATAGCAGGGAAGAACTGCAAAATCAAGGAAAACGAAGTCGATGATTGTTGCCATCATACTCGCAGCAGGTAAAGGAACACGGATTAATCGAGCCGGAAAACCTAAACAATATCTGGACATAGGCGATAAGCCGATGCTTTGTCATACTGTTGAAAAATTCCTTGCTTGTAGACAGATAAACCATATTGTTGTGGTGGTTCATAAAGACTGGATTCAGTATACGATAGCGCTTCTTGCTGGCTATGAGAAAACCAGGATTTCAGTTTGTGAAGGTGCTGAAAATCGTCAGGAATCTCTTTATAGAGCACTTGTCTTTTGCCAGGTTCAGTTAAATGTGCCAGATGAAACGGTTATTCTGTCACATGATGCAGCCCGTCCTTTTGTGACACAGGAAATCATCCTTGCTAATATTCAAGCAATGCAAGATGCCGAAGCAGTTACTACAGTTATTCCAGCAGTGGATACCATCATCCAGTCTGAAGATGGTTTGACGATGGCATCAACAACTGACCGTAAGCAGATGTATCAAGTGCAGACACCGCAGGCATTCTACCTGAAACAATACCAGGATATTTATGCAAAATTGGATAGAATTGAAAAAATGCAGTTGACAGATGCTTTTAGTTTGTTCTGCGCAAAAGGACTGAAAGTCAGATTGGTAAGAGGCCACCAGAGGAATTTCAAGATTACGACAGACTATGATATGCAATTAGCAGGAATGCTATGATGTTGTCCTTGTGTTGACAAGCCCTCTATATGGGATATAGCCCCATAATTTACAGGTTTTTAATTTGGTTATTATGATGAGAAAGCCAGTTATGTATTGGAAAACTGGTTCAGGATATTGTTGGAAAATAATGTCTATAGCGAATCATAGGTGATTTGATGACAGTACCCAAAGTATCGGTTTTGACACCTGTCTATAACACGCAGGAAAATCATCTGCGCGAATGTATAGAAAGCATATTGAATCAAACTTATTCTGATTTCGAATTTGTTATCTTGAATGATGCATCGACCGATTCCAATATCGAGACAATCGTGAAGTCTTATGACGATCCGCGCATTGTTTACGCTGTCAATGAGCGTAATCTTGGTATCAGCCTAACTCGCAATAAGTTAATGCAGCTGGCTCGAGGCGAATATTTTGCTGTTTTTGACCATGACGATATTTCTTATCCTGACCGCCTTGAAAAGGAAGTTGCATATTTGGACAGCCATCCAGAGGTGGGGGTCGTTAGCGGACAAGCGGATGTACTCACTGATCGAAGGGATAATCGTGTATGGCGTGTTCCAGAAACGAGTGAGGCAATTCAAAGAAAGTTATTGACAGATTCTTGTGTAATACATCCAGCATGCATGTTGCGTAGGTCTGTGCTTGAGAAATTCAAGATTCAATATGAAGAAGCTTATTCTCCAGCGGAAGACTATGCGTTATTCTGTCGTCTGGTTGGGAAAACAGAGTTCTATAATTTCCAGCGCAGCCTTATAAAATATCGGAATCACAGAGATAATACGACTCATCGCCGTTCAGAATTGATGCGGTTGCATACTAGGTCCATACAGTCATTTGTGCAGAGGGAAAATGCAGAGTTATGGGATTTAGTTCGGTTTCAATGTTTTCGCAAAAGAAGCTTCAGATTATTCAGGTTTCTTCCAATCCTGCAAATTGAAGAGTGGTCAGATCGAACTGATTTTTATTTATTTGGGTTCATTCCTTTGTGGTCGGTTACAACTAAGCCATGGAGGGAAAAATGAAAGGCATCATATTGGCGGGTGGCAGTGGAAGCCGTCTGTACCCGCTGACCCAGGTCATCTCCAAGCAGCTTCTGCCGGTTTATGACAAGCCGATGATCTACTATCCCCTGTCAACCCTGCTCCAGTTCGACATCACGGACATATTGATCATCTCCACGCCACAGGACACCCCGAACATCGAAAGACTGTTCGGTGATGGTTCCCAGTTTGGACTCAGCATCCAGTACAAAGTCCAGCCCGAACCTGGTGGTATTGCCCAGGCCTTCATCTATGGTGCTGAGTTCGTTGGAACCGATGATGTCTGCCTGATCCTTGGTGACAACATCTTCGGCATCCAGGGTGAACTGCCCCGTTTCAAGCAGCAGGTTGCGGACAACAAAGGCAAAGCCACCATCTTCGCCTACCATGTCAACGACCCGGAACGTTTCGGAGTCATCGAATTCGACAAAGACTACAAAGTCCTCTCCATCGAAGAAAAGCCAAAGAAACCGAAATCCAACTATGCTTCCGTCGGACTCTACTTCTATCCGGGTGATGTCGTTGAAAAAACCAAACTCCTGAAACCTTCTGCTAGGGGTGAGCTCGAAATCACCGACCTCAACAACCTCTACCTGAAAGAAGGGCGCATGAACGTTGTCACCATGCGGCGTGGCAACGTCTGGCTCGATGCCGGGACCCCGACCTCCCTGATGGATGCCTCCCAGTACATCGGGCTCATCGAACAGCGCCAGGGTCTCAAGATCGGCTGCATTGAAGAAATCGTCTACAAGAAAGGCCTCATCGATGACGGGCAGATGACGGCTCTCATCAACAGGATGAAATCCGGCTCCACCTACCGTGCCTACCTTGAAAGAGTATTGGGAGAAGCCCATGAGAATTATTGAAACCGGATTGGAAGGCGTCTACATCATCGAGCCAAGGGTCTTCAAAGATGCGCGTGGCTACTTCTACGAGAGCTGGAACCAGAAAGCCTTTGAAGAAGCAGGACTCGATTACACCTGGGTACAGGACAACCAGTCCAAGTCCGTCTATGGCACCGTCAGGGGCATCCATTACCAGAAAGGGGATGATGCCCAGACCAAACTTGTCCGCGCCCTGCAGGGCAGGGTGCTTGATGTTGCTGTCGATTTACGCAAAGGCTCGCCGACCTATGGTAAACACATTGCCGTTGAACTTTCCGAGGACAACCACCGGCAGTTGCTGATTCCGAGGGGATTCGGTCATGGTTTCAGTGTATTGAGTGACAGTGCCGTCTTCGCCTACAAATGTGACAACGGCTATGCTCCCAAGAGTGAAGGCAGTGTCCGTTTCAACGATGAAGACCTTTCAATCGACTGGCAGATAGAGAAAGACAGGGCACTGCTGTCCGACAAAGACACCAAGGCGCCAAGCTTTGCTGAATACAGCCAGGCTCCCGACTTTACCTACAGCAAGTAACGGAACGTTCATGGAGACAGCAAAGGCAAACGTCCTCATTACTGGCAGTAAAGGCCAGCTGGGCACAGAGCTGAGGAAACGTCTGGGTGGAAAAGAAGGCATCTTCTACACCGACCGTGAAGAACTCGACATCACCGATGAACAGGCAGTCAAGTCATACATAACCAATAACCAGATAGACCTCGTCATCAACTGCGCTGCTTATACCGCTGTTGACAGAGCCGAAGACGAACCTGCCTTGGCAGATGCCATCAACCACCTCGGTGCCAAGTATCTTGCCAAATACGGCAGGAACATCATTCACATTAGCACCGACTACGTCTTCGATGGCACAAACCATCTACCCTATAAATCTGAAGATAGGACCAACCCCGTTTCCGTCTACGGGAGCACCAAACTTGCTGGAGAGCAGGCCGTATTGGCAGAAGCTCAGACCGGCCTAATCATCCGTACCGCCTGGGTCTATGCCGCAGAAGGCAGGAACTTCGTCAGGACCATGCTGCGCCTTGGCAAAGAAAGGGAAAAACTGACTGTGGTCGCCGACCAGGTAGGCAGTCCCACCCATGCCGGCGACTTGGCGCAGGCCATTATCGAACTATTGCCCCAGATTAAAAGTGGGACAAAAGTCCTATACCACTACACCAACGAAGGCGTCTGCTCATGGTACGACTTCGCCACCGCCATCATGGAAGAGTCAGGGCTGGGCTGTCAGATAGAGCCCATCGAGACCTGGCAGTACCCGACAAAAGCCAGGCGTCCTGCCTACAGCGTCCTGAACAAAACCGGCATCAAACAGGACTTTAACCTCACCATCCGGCACTGGCGTGAAGCCCTTCGGGACTGCATAAGGGAAATACAGGCAAAGGCAGAAGAAAAGAAACAGATGGAAGAAAAAGAACAGGAAAAACAGACAAAGGAGGCAGGTCAATGAAAAGCATCCTCGTCACCGGCGGAGCCGGGTTCATCGGTTCCAACTTCGTCCCGTACTTCGCCCAGAAATACCCGGCCTACCACATCATCAACCTCGACAAGCTCACCTACGCAGGGAACCTTGACAACCTCAGGGAATGCGAAGGCATGCCCAACTACACCTTCATCCAGGGCGACATCTGTGATGAGGCGCTGATAGACAGCCTCTTCAGCCAGCATGATATCCGGGGTGTCATCCACTTTGCGGCAGAAAGCCATGTCGACAACTCCATCAAAGGTCCAAAAGCCTTCATCCAGACCAACATCGTCGGCACCTTCACCCTCATCGAGGCAGCCAGGAAACACTGGATGGCAGCACCCAACCAGCCAAAGCCAGGTTATGAGGGGGCAAGGTTCCACCACATCAGCACCGACGAAGTCTATGGCACCCTAGGAGAAACAGGCTACTTCACCGAAGACACTCCTTATGCTCCGAACAGCCCCTACAGTGCCAGCAAAGCCTCCTCCGACCACATCGTCAGGGCATACCACCATACCTACGGGATGAACATCACCACCAGCAACTGCTCCAACAACTACGGACCCAAGCAGCATGCCGAGAAACTCATCCCCACCATCATCCGGAAATGCCTGAACGGAGAGCCGATACCCGTCTATGGCACCGGCAGCAACGTAAGGGACTGGCTGTACGTACTGGACCACTGTAAGGCCATCGACCTCATCTTCCACGAAGGGAAGAGCGGAGAGACCTATAACGTTGGTGGTCAGAACGAGCGCAACAATCTTGAGATAGTGAAAAAAGTCTGCGAACTTCTCAACCAGAGAGTTCCAAGGAAACAGGGTAAATATGAAGGACTGATCAGCTTTGTCACCGACCGTCCGGGACATGATTTCCGTTATGCGATAGATGCGTCGAAGCTGGAGAGGGAGCTCGGGTGGCAGGCTGATGAGAACTTTGAGACAGGTATTGTCAAGACGGTTCAGTGGTATTTGGAACTATAAAAAGGGAGAACAGAACTGAAATTTTATTTTTGAATCAAAATTATGAAAGCTATTCTGTTACATATATATAACGTAGGTAATTTTTTTTATGGATTGGCTGCTATAAAGACTGTCCATAAAGAAATTGGCTATATTGATGTCGTTTTTTGTAATGAAAGTAAAGAGAAGTACGAAATATTGATGTCAATAGTGAAAGATTTTACAGAGATTAGAAAGGTCATTTTTTATGATAGACAGAAACATAAGAAATTAAGGATTCCATTGACAGGAAGATTCTATCATAAAGTAATGGATAAATTTGGTTTATCTGAGAAATATAAGAGAGAGATTTTTGGTGATTCTTGCTACGATGAGATATATTACCAACATGAATTGAATATATATATATCGATATTAAAACACTATTTTAAATCAAAACTGGTAATGTATGGGGATGGTTACGGTTTGCTATGGGGGCAGTCAGGAGCATGGTGGAGTAAGCGGGATTCAAGATATTTAGTTCCTGATGAAATTGTTGCTTTGTTGCCTACCGATATTGTTGGATTTGTTAAGGAACATGGTATTTCGGTAAGTGCTATTAACCCAAATATTGTTTTGAAACTGCTAAGAAGAAATACAACTTTGATAGAAAATATTAATGATTTTATATACAAATTTAATCCAAATAATTCAAAAAAAATGGCTGTTATTGCAACGGAGCCATTGACAGAGACTCGGTTGATGCAATTTTCCGATGAAGTAAGTTTGAATGTTGATTTAATTAAGACATTTGTTGATGTCGGAAGTTTGGTGTTTGTAAAGCCTCATCCTGGTGAAAATTTAAATAAAGTTCCTGCATATAGAGAAAAATTGGGAGAGGATTATGAGATTGTTGAATTACCTTATAATTTAAAAATATTACCATTTGAGTTGATGATACCTTTTGTTGATTTTGGAGCTAAGTTTATTCTTCATGGGTCGTTATCTGTTATTTTTAAATATTTATTTAATATTGAATCTGAAGATATTGCTTCTGTTTATAGCAAGCACAATATGTCTAAGAATTTAAGTGTTGGTCAGTTTGTCTTGGATGCTTTGTACAATAAAATCGATTCATGGAACGGTGTTGGGTTGATTTATGATAATAACTTATTAAAGTCAGGTTTTATTTGTGAGAAAATAAATTAAGATTTTTTGGGGTGATTGATGTTAAATAATAAAACAATTTTAATAACTGGTGGCTCCGGTTCTTTTGGGAAGAAATTTATCCAGATTGTATTAAGTAAATTTCCTGAAGTCAGAAAAATTATTGTTTATTCTCGAGATGAATTCAAGCAGTTTGAAATGTCGAATATGCCTGAATTCAAACCTTATCAGGAGAAATTACGTTTTTTTATTGGAGATGTCCGAGATAAGGAAAGGATGATGCGGGCATTTGAAGGAGTTGATTATGTAATTCATGCTGCGGCACTAAAACAGGTGCCAGCATGTGAATATAACCCTTTTGAAGCAATTAAAACGAATGTTTTTGGTGCACAGAATGTCATCGATTGCGCAATTGATAAAGGGATTAAAAAGGTGGTTGCCCTGTCTACAGATAAGGCGTGCGCTCCTATCAATTTGTATGGTGCAACCAAACTCTGTTCTGATAAATTATTTATTGCAGGGAACGCTTACTCTGGAGCTGATGGCACCAGGTTTTCAGTTGTCCGTTATGGTAATGTTGCTGGTTCCCGGGGATCGGTGATTCCTTTTTTTCAGAAACTGGTCCAAGATGGAGAAAGTTTTTTGCCAATTACAGACTTGAGGATGACACGTTTCTGGCTTAAATTAGAACAGGCAATTGATATGGTCTTGGAAGCTCTTGAACGTATGCAAGGAGGAGAGTTATATGTTAAGAAAATTCCATCCATGCGTATGCCGGATCTTGCCAAAGCAATTGCACCTGAACTTGCTATTAAAGAGGTTGGAATCAGACCTGGTGAAAAAATTCATGAGCAGATGATAACTCAGGAAGATGCCCCGAATACAATCGAATTCAAGGATTACTATGTAATTCTACCTCAGATTAGTTTCACTGGAAAAGTATATAGGTATCCTGGATCAAAAGAGGTTCCTGCTGATTTTGAGTATCACTCTGGAAATAACGACCGTTGGTTGACAGTTGAAGAGATGAGAAATCTTATCGAAGAGATCTGATATGAAAATATATAACTATGGTAAACAGAGCATAACTGAGGATGATATTGCAGAAGTAATTCAGGTTCTCAGGTCTCCTTTTCTAACGACGGGTCCTAAGATACAGGAATTTGAAGCAGCACTTTGTGATTATACTGGTGCAAAGTATTGTGTTGCAGTGTCAAGTGCAACGGCAGGTCTTCATATTGCATCCTTGGCTTGCGGTCTACAGCCAGGTGATGAGGCTATCACGACACCTATTACTTTTCTGTCTAGTGCCAATTGTATTAGTTATACTGGTGCATCAGTCAAATTTGCAGATATTGATCCGTTAACAGCAAATATTGCCCCTGACGAAATAGAAAAGAAACTGAGCAGGAAAACTAAGGCTATTATTCCAGTACATTTTGCTGGTCAGAGTTGTGATATGGAGAGAATTTCTTCTGTAGCAAGACGGTATAACCTGAAAGTTATAGAAGATTGTGCCCATGCTATTGGATCAACCTATAAGGATACTAGAGTTGGATCATGTCGATATTCAGATATGTCAGTTTTTTCTTTTCACCCTGTTAAGACAATAACAACGGGTGAAGGAGGGGCTGTCATGACGAATAATGAGGAATTGTATAAAAAACTATTGGCTCTAAGATCACATGGCATGCATAAAGAGGGAGATATGCTTAATGACTGGCGTTATGAGATGAGAGAGTTGGGATTCAATTATCGTCTGACAGATATTCAGGCAGCACTAGGGCTTTCACAGCTAAGAAAATTGGATATTTTCAAAAAAAGAAGAAGATATATAGTTGACTATTATAATAAAAACCTAGGAATAAGCCATTTAGGCGAAATGGCTTATTCAGACGCTTGTTTTCACCTTTATCCAATATTGGTTGAAGATAGGCAAGAGTTTTATCACCGCGCAAGGAATGTGGGACTGAACCTTCAGGTTCATTATATTCCTGTTCATTTACAACCTTACTATAAAGGGCAGGGATATAATATTGGTGATTTTCCAAATGCAGAGAAGTATTATCAGCACTGTATTTCTTTGCCATTATATCCAGATTTGACTGATGAAGATTTATTGGAAATTGTAAGAAGAATTAAAGCAATTTTATGAGAAATATTGCGATAATTACAGCTCGTGGAGGTAGTAAAAGGATTCCTAGAAAAAATATTAGGGATTTTATGGGGAAGCCGATGCTTTCTTATGCTATTAAAGCAGCTAAAGAGTCAGCTATTTTTGATGAAATTATGGTATCGACTGATGATTTTGAAATCGCAGAAATAGCAAGAAAATTTGGTGCAACTGTTCCCTTTATGAGAAGCGAAAAGAATTCGGATGATTTCTCAACAACATATGATGTCCTTGAAGAGGTTCTATGGGAATACAAAAGTCGTGGGAGTGTATTTGAGTATCTAGCCTGTATTTATCCATGTGTACCATTCCTAACAGGAAAAATACTCAATGGCGCATTCACTATTTTTAAGGATAAAAAGGTAGATGCTCTTGTACCTGTTGTCCGTTATTCCTTTCCAATACAAAGGGCGTTTAGAGTCAATAATGATGGTCTTTTGGAGTACCGGGAACCTCAGAATATACTGAAAAGATCGCAAGATCTTGAGCCAATGTTTCATGATGTTGGAATGTTTTATTTTGCAAAAGTATCCAGTTTACTGGGCAATAAAGCATTGGTATCTGGTGATGTTGCATATTTTGAAATGCATGAATCACA
The DNA here is from genome assembly GCA_016291665.1 of Oxalobacter sp. Classification (GTDB taxonomy): domain Bacteria; phylum Pseudomonadota; class Gammaproteobacteria; order Burkholderiales; family Burkholderiaceae_D; genus Oxalobacter. Next base: position 72,876 of record JAEEYE010000009.1, read on the forward strand.
AATACAAGACATTGATACTGAGTCCGACTGGAAAATGATGGAATTAAAATATAGGATATTAAATGAAATATAAACTTGGTCTGAAACTATGGTCAACAAATATTGGAAATTATTATGAGGAAGCAAAAAGGTTATATCGAAAAGAGTTGTTTGATTATATAGAACTTTATGTTGTTCCAGGAACAGAAGAGACAATTTCAAAATGGCGAAAAATAGGTATTCCTTTTGGTATTCATTGTCCGCATTTTGCACATGGCTTTAATCTTGCAAAAGTGGAAAAGAAAGAAAGCAATTCCAAAATATATATGGAAGTTAAAAAGTTTGCCGATTTATTGGATGCAAAATATATTATTTTTCATGGTGGGATAGATGGCGAAATAGAGGAGACAGCAAAGCAATTAGCATCTTTCCATGAGCCAAGGGCATTGCTTGAAAATAAACCTTACGTTGCATTACCGAATAAAATGGGTGGGCAGTTTTGCAGGGGGTACAATTTTGATGAAGTTAAATTAGTCAAGGAAATTTCTGGATGTGGATTTTGCTTAGATTTTGGTCATGCTGTGTGCGCTGCAAATTCGCAGAATCGTAATCATATTTCTTATATTGATGAGTTGATGCAAATGAAACCAGATATGTTTCATTTAACAGATTTGCTTGATGTTCAATCTCCTTACGATTCACATTTGCATTTGGGGAAGGGGCAATTAGATATCGAAAAAATGTTAAGTTTTATCAGTGATGGTAATTGTATAACTGTTGAAACTGTTAAAGATTCAAAAGAGAACTTAGATGACTTTGCGGAGGATATGGAATGGCTGTCGAATATTTCATAAAGGAAGCAACTCTATCAGATATGGAAGATATCTTCCATTTATCTAATGATTCTTTGGTTCGTAAAAATTCTAGAAATACTGATTTGATTCAATGGGTAGATCATGTCAAATGGTTTTCTTCCCGTATCCGCTCTTCAGATCCATATTATGTTGTGCGTGAAATAACAGGGCAATTGATAGCGCAGGTTCGATTCGATTCTGGAGATAAAAATATAATTTCTATTAGCATAAAGGCTGAATATCGGGGAAAAGGTTTAAGTGTTCCAATTATTCTGAACTGTACAAAGAAATCCAAGTTAAATAATATATTGGCTTATATAAAAAAAGATAATATTGCTTCTCAAAAAGCTTTTTCAAAGGCAGGATATAATTTTATTTCTGAAGATCCTGAATATAAAATTTATAAATTTATAAATGATTTTGTATATGTGATTGCTGAAATGTCTGCTAACCATTGTGGCAATAAATCACTGGCAAAGGATATTATTTCGGCTGCAAAGGAGTCAGGTGCAAATGCAATCAAAATTCAGACGTATAAACCTGATACGATGACAATTGATTGTAAATCTGATTTATTTACTGTTAAGGGGGGGACGCTTTGGGATAATAAATATCTTTATGATTTGTATGCCGAAGCTTTCACGCCTTGGGAATGGCAGGCAGACCTAAAAGATTACGCTGATAGTATTGGTATTGATTTCTTTTCTACCCCATTTGATACGACAGCAGTTGATTTTCTAGAGAAGTTAAAAGTTAAAAAATACAAAATTGCTTCTTTTGAAGCTATAGATTATCCATTTGTTAAATATGTTGCTTCTTGTCAGAAACCAATGATTATCTCAACAGGCATTTCATCTTTTGACGAGATTCAAGATGTTATAAATTTATGCAAATCTGTTGGTAACAATGATATCACGCTTTTGAAATGTACTTCTGCATATCCAGCAAAGTTGGAAGATATGAACCTGAGTACAATAACAGATATGTACGAGAAGTTTGGTTCGCAGGGTGTAAAAATTGGATTGTCAGACCATACATTGGGAATTGAAGCCCCGATTATTGCAGTTTCACTTGGTGCGACAGTTATTGAAAAACATTTTACCCTTGACCGTTCTTTGGGAGGAGCTGATGCGGCATTCTCTTTAAATGTTGATGAATTTTCCTCGATGGTGAAATCTATACGTAATGCTGAGAAGTTATTGGGTAAGACAGACTATAGTGTAAACGTTAATAATAGAATATTTGCCCGTTCTTTATTCGTTGTAAAAGATATTAATAAGGGTGAGGTTTTGACTGAAGAAAATATCCGGTCAATTAGACCAGGGTATGGATTGCATCCTAAAAATTATAATTTGGTAATTGGTAAGAAAGCTTCTAAGTTTTTGGCGCGTGGAAAACCATTGGAGCAGAGTGACTTTTATTGATTTTTTAATTTTCTAAGCTGTTTATTTTTTGACTGTGTTAAAATATTGATATTGCTTGATTTATAAATAACAGAAAAATTTAAGAAGACATTGATTTCTTTTATTAAAATTCCGATACCTAAAATCCGCTACCAGTTTTGTTTTATAATGATATCATGTTGATTTTGAGAGAACCTTTCTCTTCACTGTGGAAAGATAAGAATCCCTTCGATGAAGTCGAAAAGATTTCAGGACAAGTTTTCCGTGAATTGGAAACACGGCGGACACTGCGTTTTGAAGTTGATGGTGAAAGATTCTTTCTGAAGTTGCATCATGGTATTCAATTCAAGGAGGTTCTGAAGAGTTGGATTCGTTTTAGAGCCCCTGTTATGGGAGCAGATCGGGAGTGGGTAGCTATTCACCGTCTTGCAGAATGTGGTGTTGATACTATGGAAGGTGTTGCTTATGGTTTTCAGGAAGAAGGCAATCCCCTTAAAAGAGCATCTTTCATCATCACAAAAGATCTTGGCAATACAATTAATATACATGATTTTTTATGTGCGTCGTTGAAACCATCCCCTTCAGTGAAGCGTTTGGTGATTCGCAGAATGGCACAGATGGTCCGTCGGATGCATGATTGTGGAATCAATCATCGTGACTGTTATCTGGCACATTTTTTGTTGAGCCTCCCATTTGATGTCATTTATGGTAAAGATGAAGACCTCAAGATTTCTATAATTGATCTCCACCGGGCTCAAGTGCGTAATAAAGTGCCAACTCGCTGGCGTGATAAAGACTTGATTGGATTGCTGTTTTCAGCAAGGGAATTGAAGGAAGTGTCTTTTCGGGATGTCTACCGTTTTATGAAAGAATATTTTCAGATGCCCTTGCGTGAAGTTCTTCGTACGGAATCTGCCTTGGTTGGCTCTGCGAAAAAGCGGATTGCGCGCATGGAACATCATCAAGAAAATCTTAAGAAGAAACGTCACGTATAATATTCTATTTGGAATGCCTTAATACTAAAAGTTATAGGTAAGGATGTAAAGGTTCAAGTGTTGCAATGAAGTGTTATCTCGTCAATTTGGATAAGACACCAGACAGACTGGCTTTTATCGAAGAGCAGTTTGATTACCTGCTGGCAGGTGTACCTGAAGGCAGTATGGAACTTGTCCGTGTCAGTGCTGTGGATGCTGCAGAATTGGATGAGCAGACCATTGCGAAGTATTATGAAAAAGACCACTATTCCTTTAATGCCCGTTTCTTTCCGAATGTGCTGTCAGCAAGTGGCATGACAAGGGGGGAAATCGCCTGTTTCTTGAGTCACCGGAAATGCTGGCAGAAGATTGTGGAAGCACGGGAAGATTACGCCGTTGTCTTGGAAGATGACATTATCTTTTCAGATACGGCCGGTCAATTCTTCAGCGAGACAGCATGGATACCGGAAGATGCAGATATCATCAAACTTGAGGTGCTGACCAGGAAAATCATCACAGGAATCGAACCTGTTACACAGTTTCAAGGTAAAGAGATTCTAAGGCTCTATTCATCCAGTCTAGGGACTGCCGCTTATGTCATTTCCAGAAAAACCGCTGAGAAGCTGTTGCAGATGACAGAAAGGTTTTTTATCCCTGTTGACCATTTTATGTTCAGCACATTTTTTCCTTATTTCTATGAGTTCATCTGCTATCAGGTTGTGACGGCTGTCTGTATTCAAGACATCGAGTTCAGGGGGAGTCGATGCGTCTATAGAAGCACCATTCATACCGAAAAGGAAAAATTCTCACGCCGGATAAGAAAATTGATGGGAACAGGGGCAAAGGTCAAACGGGAATTGATTCGGATTTTCCTTCAGATAAAGAGCCGGTTTGGACTCAGGAAAAAAGTACTGAACTTTTTTAATTCTAAAGAAGCTTTCATTTTCAGGAAGAAAGAAAACAGCGAGTTGTAATCCGCTACAATTTGTCCCGCATTTTTTTCTGCTGCAGATATGCAAAACGTCTAGCCAGCCTCGATTTTCCAAATCCCAGGAGAGATTGCAGTTTCGCTTTATGCATGGTTCCTTTTGAGAAGGGGATGATACTGGCCTGATAGAATCCTTCTGGGTCATCGATGATCCAACGCAGGATGAATTTTTCAAGATCCGTCAGATAAGGGTTCTGCCAAAGCGCGTCACCTTCCTGTAGGTATTCTTTGCGGAACTGCTGCAGGAAATCTTTCCGTAGAGAAGCTTCCAAGCGCCAGAAATTCCAATCATATTTGTCGAACTTGAATTTATCCTTCAGTTGCCATAACTGCTGGTCATCAGGGTAATCTGCCTTTAAAAGCCGTTCCACTTCAGCACATTCATCACAGATGCAGAACACCTTTCCCTTGCTGTTGATGGAAGAAGTCTCATTGTCCTGACGGTAGTAGACAAAGGCATCATCCAGAAAGACTGCCCGTTTCGCATACAGCCAGATTTTGAACGTGAAAGCAGCATCCTGATAAGAAGCCCCTGGAGTTTCCAAGAAGGCAATCCTGTTTTTCCGGATGAAATCCGTTTTGTAAATGGCTGACCAGACCGTCGGCATTGTGACATAAAGTGTCGGATAATCTTTTGCACTGATAGGTTTATTTTTTGCAAACCGTTTCAGCAGATTTGCTTTCTCAGAGTGCTCAGACGGTATTGACCAATAACGGTAGAAATTTGATTTGACGATATCTGCATCATGCTCAACTGCCTTGGCATAAAGCCGCTCAAACATCTCAGGCTTGATGAAATCGTCCGATTCAATGATGCCGAGATACTGGCCTTTTGCAGCGGAGAATCCAATGTTGACAGCTTTTCCATAGCCGCCATTCGGTTGATGCATGACTTGGATACGGCTGTCTTTTGCCGCATAGTCATCGCATAGGGTTCCAGAACTGTCTGTGGAACCATCATCCACAAGAATGATTTCAATATCCTGAAGTGTCTGGGCAAGAATGCTGTCTAGGCATTGATCCAGATACCGTTCAACGTTATAGACAGGGACAATAATGGAAACCTTGGGTTGAGACATGGAAACAGGCAACAAAAAAGGGCGGAAAACCGCCCATATTATAACAGTGCCCTAAAGAGGGGATTCAGCGGTTCGACGACTGAATATCACGCAGGATGATATCTTTGATGTAATCGTAATAGCCATTTGGCTTGAAGCTTTTGAGATATTCCAGCAATTTGTCGGCACTGATGAAGCCCTGTTCATAGGCCTGTTCTTCGATACAGGCAATCTTCCTACCGGTGTTGAGTTCCATGGACTGGACGTACATGCCTGCCTGGAGCATCGCATCATGGGTACCTGTGTCGAGCCAAGCCACGCCCCTTTCCAGTCGTTCGACTTGGAGTGACCCTTCTTTCAGATAGAGCCTGTTGAGATCAGTGACCTCAAGTTCACCTCTTGCAGAAGGTACGAGTTTTGCGGCTTTATCACAGACAGTGCTGTCGTAGAAGTAGAGCCCGGTGACAGCATAGTTTGATTTGGGTTTTGCTGGTTTTTCCTCAAGGCTGATGGCATTGCCCTTCTCATCGAACTCGACAACCCCAAACCGTTCAGGATCCTTGACCGCATAGCCGAAGACGGTGGCGCCTTTACCACGCCGTATTGCACGTTTCATCAGGGCGGGGACACTTTCTCCATAGAAGAGGTTGTCACCTAGGATCAATGCAACCGGTTCATCTGCTATCCAGTCTTTCGCAATAAGAAATGCGTCAGCAATGCCACGCTGGACTTTCTGAACCAAATAGCTCAGTTTCAGTCCCCATTGGCTGCCGTCACCCAAAACTTTCTTGAAATTCTCAAGGTCAGATTCGCTGGTGATGACCAAGATGTCCCGGATACCTGCCCGAATCAGGGTGGACAGCGGGTAATAGATCATTGGCTTGTCGTAAACCGTCAAGAGAATCTTGGAGATGGGCAGGGATGCCGGATAAAGACGTGTACCTTTACCGGCTGCAAGAATAATGCCTTTCATGATGTACCAGCCAGATTATTAACTCTGGCATTATACAGTTTTTTCCCTGACTATATACAGTTGAATACAATGTATAATTCTATAGTTAACTTTGGATGTAGACCAATATGAAAAAAGGCGGGAATGCGGAACAATCCATATTGATTGTTGGTTGTGGTATCAGTGGGGCAACTGCTGCTAGGGTGCTTGCCGAAGAAGGGCATAGGGTGACAATCATTGACCAGCGCACTCATATAGGCGGCAACTGTTATGACCATTGGGATGAAAATGGTATCTGTGTCCATGATTATGGCACCCATATTTTCCATACTGACAACCGGAAGGTCTGGGACTTCATCTCCCGTTTCACAAAATGGTATCCATTCCAGCACAAAGTCAGGGGGCTCATTGATGGTCAGCTCGTTCCCATCCCTTTCAACCTGAACAGCATCCACCAGGTTTTCCCGGCAAAGCTCGCACAGCGTCTTGAAGACAAGTTATTGGAGAAATTCGGCTATAACATCAAAGTCCCTATCCTGAAGCTTCGTGAGACTGATGATGAGGATTTAAGGTTCCTTGCAGAATATATCTACAAGAACATCTTCAGTTTCTACACCCAGAAACAGTGGGACCTCAATCCAGAAGACCTTGATCCGGCTGTTACAGGCAGGGTTCCCGTTTATATCAGCAAAGACAACCGCTACTTCCAGAACAGGTATCAGGGCATTCCGCTGAGTGGCTACACTGCCATTTTTGAGAAGATGCTCAATCATCCCAACATCACTGTAAGGCTCAATACGAAATACGAAGATATCAGGCACATGATTAACACGGTTGAAAACAGTCAGACAACAGGAAAAGTAGGGCAGATGGCATCAGATGCCATCACTGTTGATTTTATTCTCTATAGTGGTTCCATTGATGAATATCACGCCTATGTACTCGGTGAACTACCATATCGGAGCGAAAGCTTCGACTTCATCACCTTCGGCAGAGAGTATTTCCAGTCCGAAGCCGTCATCAACTACCCGAACAACTATACCTTCACTCGGATAGTGGAATATAAGCACTTCCTGGGTACGGTCAGTGACAAGACTGTTGTCAGCTATGAATACCCAGAACCGTTTGTTAGGGGCAAGAACGAACGGTATTACCCCATTGTCAACGACACCAATCAGCTCCTGTACAACCAGTACAAAGCAAAAGCTGATACTGACAGGGTCAACAGTAAAGTGCCAGTTTATTTCTTTGGTAGATTGGGCGACTACAAATACTACGACATGGACAAAGCCGTAGAACGCGCAATGGCGCTTGTTGAGGAGATTGCAGCATGAGAGTTCAGTTCGCAGATCACCAGATTCAGAAAAAACAAGGCATTATCCTCGTCACTGGTGGTGCAGGCTACATCGGCAGTCACTGCGCCTTGGCACTGCTTGAGGCAGGGCGTGACATCCTCGTCTTCGATAATCTGGAACTGGGGCATATCGAGACCATCGACACACTGATGCAGATTAGCCAAGGTACAGAAGGCAAGCTCGTGGATTTCATCCATGGCGATCTCAACAAGCAGGACGAAATAGACAAGGCAATCGCAGATAATCTAGGCATATCTGCAGTCATGCACTTCGCTGCCTACAGCCAGGTCGCTGAAAGTGTCAGGGATCCTGGCAGATACTACCGCAATAACATTGGGGGTACCCTCAACCTGCTTGATGCCATGAGAAATCATGATGTTAACAAAATCGTCTTCTCCAGTACAGCAGCAACATATGGTGAACCACAATACACTCCCATCGATGAGGGCCATCCCCAGATGCCCGTCAACCCCTACGGCAAATCCAAGCTCATCGTTGAAAACATTATGGACGACTATGACCGCGCATACGGAATCAGAAGTGTTCGACTCAGATACTTCAACGCCGCTGGAGCGGATTCAAAAGGAAGGATTGGCGAATGGCATGAGCCTGAGACACACCTTATTCCAAACATTTTGAAAGCGGCGAAACCAGCGCAGGAAGACGTTGAAAGAAAAAAAGAAAAAGCAAGGCAAAAAGTCTTCCAGCTCTACGGCACTGACTACGACACAAGAGATGGTACATGCGTGCGTGACTATATTCATGTCGAGGATCTCGCACAGGCACATCTTAATGCGCTTGAGTATCTTGAAGCAGGCAAAGAAACAACCGCCATCAACCTTGGCACCAACGACGGTAGCACCATTCGTGAAGTTTTTGCTGTTTGCAAGCAGGTTACTGGACGGATAATTCCATTTGAAGAGTGTCCAAGGCGTATCGGAGATCCGGCAGTGTTAATTGCTGATAATAGCAAGGCAAAAAAACAACTCCATTGGTCGCCTAGAATGACTTTGATTAATTCGATAGAAAGTGCATGGAAATGGGAAAAGGGGAAAGCTTGAACGTACTTTTTTCATAAATTTTTTAGCAGATATGATAATGAGACAAAATTATGCAGCCCAAAATATCTGTTCTTGTTCCGGTATACAATACAGAAAAATATCTGCGAGAATGTTTGGAATCAATTTTGAATCAGACATTTAAGGATATTGAAATTATATGTGTGAATGATGGAAGCTCAGATGATTCACCAAGAATATTATGGGAATATGCTAAAAAAGATTGTCGATTGAAAATTGTAGATAAGAAGAGGAATGAAGGTCTTTTACTTGCTAGAAAAACTGCAGTATTAGAGTCAAAGGGGAAATATATATGTTTTGTTGATTCAGACGATTATTTTGCACGGTTGGATGCACTAAAAATAATGTTTGATTATATAGAAGAATCATCTGTAGATATATTGCAATTTAATGTTAATTTGTATAGTTCGGAAAAAAAGAAAATTGTAGATATAACAAATGAATGGTTTGCAGTGTATGATGAAACAATAAATGGCTCATATGAAATTATAGAGCAATGTATAAAAGGAAAATATAGCTGGAATTTGTGGAATAAGATATATCGCACAGAAATATGTAAGAACGCATATAAGCTGATAAGAGATGTAAATATGGTGTTGGGAGAGGATTTATATGCGTATTTTATAATTTCATATAAATCAAATAAATTTAAGGGCGTGGATTCTCTGTCATTATATACATATAGAGTTGATACTGGGGTGACATCAAAAATCCTTAGTGTAAAGGGATTTGAGGATTATGTTTATGAAATAAACATAATTGACTGGATAAAAAAAATATTGATAAAAAATAAAGATTTTGACAGATATGAAAAAATAATTAATGCTTTATATAATAGGATTCTTGATAATATCATAAAACGTTTCGAAAATATAGATTCAAATTATATTAAAGAAGCTTTTAATGTGTTTTGTTTTCGTTTTGATGGAAATATCCTTAGGAAAAGATATTCTTGGATGAAATATTATAAATATAAGATTTTGTCCATGATTGGGATAAGGAAGTATTTGGTAAAATATGATGTTCAAAAAAAGTACAGACTATTGCGGTGAGATGTTCTTTTATTTTACTTGCCGATAATTGGTGGAGTGTATTTTTTTGAGTGGGTAATTTTTTGAAGTGGTGGGTAATTGACTATGTCAAGCGATAAAATATATATAAAAAATCTCGAGAAAAAATATCCGTTGAATGATATTGTTATGGCGTTAAAATACACATATCAGGAAAATATAAGAAAATGTTTAAAAGATATAGATGAATCTGGTATTTTTGAAAGAAATTATAATCCAATTGGAAATATAGGTATTTTTGTTTCTTCTGATTTGAAAGATGAAAAGTTAAGGGATTTAAAATTAATTATAGATAGATTTAATAAAAATTGTAAGATTTATTTGATTTGTGGGAGTGTTGCCGATTTTGATGGTGTGGATGGGAATTGTAATGTTTTATTAAGTGAAGTTGAAGGGCAATATGATAAAATAAAAAACTTTGTTTTGGATAATAAAATCGATTCTGTTTTATATGTATTTGAAGATAAAGTACAAGTTGTATATGACTTGATTTTTATAAGATGTTTGGGATTGCGGGTGTTATTTTTTACGCCAAAAGATTATGTGAATTCTTTGTTTTATGCTAAGTCATTTAATACGATTCAATGGCTTAAAATGATTGATGTTTTTTTAGCTGAGAACAATAACGGGAAAGCTTTTATTGAATGGATTGGTGTTAATTCGGTTTGTTGGCATGATGCTGATGATATGCTTAGTTTAATGAATGGTGATAGAAAAGAGTTAAGAAAAAATTTTTACATAGATGAAAATTTAAATTTTGTTGATTTACTCTTGAGTCACGGAAAAAGAGTGATTCTGGATTTGGAAAATGATTTAAGTTCACTTCGAGATAAAGAAAAAAATGAAAAAGAATGTGATATAAAAGATAATCAGCCGATTTCAGATAAAAAAGAGATTGTTGATGAAAATAAAATAAAACTGCAGCCAAGCTATTATAAATATATAAAATATAAAATAATGTCGTGTATAACTTTTGGTATAAGGCGTGAGCGGTATCAAAAGAAATATGAAAATTTAAAATTAATTTACGGGGATGGCGATGAAGAATGATTTTTATAAGCCTGTTATCTTTGGTCTTAGGACTGATATACCGGATATAGAAACTTATGATGTTAGTGGATTGATAGCTTTGGCAGGAGGGAATACGGGTAATTTTGCATTTAATTATGCTATTCAAAAAGAATTAGGTCAGAAACCTGATATTTATTA
>JAEEYE010000040.1 GCA_016291665.1 Oxalobacter sp.
GCTTACGCCTTATTGATAAAGATTCACACCTCTATCAAACTGGAAAAACCCACTTATCGCAAGTCCTAACTGTCAGATGAAATCTGAACTAGTACACTTAAGGATATCTTGGGAATATTAAGACAGCATCAGGTCTCACCATAAGCCAGCACCTGCCTTATTTTTCCTGAAAACGGTTGGCAACCATTACTCCAATAGCAGAACTTGGCAAGACATCCAAACAATGTGCTACAGTTAAGCGGTCATCTGACCAACAGCAAGCCGTCACGTAAAGGATACACAATGAAACGGAACCTCAAAAACAGCCTGATGCAAAAGCACTTGGCTATCCCCGCCATCATTGTTGCGCTCCTGTCAGCCCCTGCCATGTCAGAGACCGTCACATACCATTTCAAGACCAGCAAACACCAGATCAGGGTGCAGTGCTTTGGCAAATACTCCTCTGTTTTTTCTGACAACTGTAGCTATGAAGCTTGGAACCATCCCAAAAAGGAGGGGCAAGGCGCACCTGACATCGAAGTCAACAATGGGTCTGCCAATACTGAGAACTACCTGCCTGTTAAAGGCGTCCGCTGCTTGAGTCTCCAGTTTTCTTTTGATGTCGACAAGCATACCGCCATCCATATCAACCGGGATTACAGCAGCAGTGCAACCTGTTATGACAGAAAGCCAGGTACCAACGGCAGCCTGACCGTCTTGATCGACGGAAAACCCAAGAGCCACTACCGGTTATACGAAACGAAAGAACCCACTCGGCAGTAACAAAAAACGGCATCAACAGCCCGGAAATATGCATTATTTTCACCTGAAAATGCATTATTTCTGCATTTAATGGTGAAAATCACCTTAAATTGAGCAATGACACCCGAGTGACTTGCACAACTTATCCTATTAAAAAAATGCCGGGAAAAGGCAGGACAACTTAGGAAAAACGGCGGATTTCCCTGCCGCATCCCCAAGAGTGATTCACTAAAAGGGAGTTTGGAAAACTCCCTTTTTCAGGTCAGTTGAGTTCCAACGAATTGAAGTATTGTGTACAGAAGGTATCTTTCAACCGCTTATGCGTATCGACGGTCACTTTCTTGGCTTTCTCCAATCCGGTAATGCCGCAAGATAAATTGATTGCATGTTCTTTTGTCAGGACAATGACACGCGTATCTTTGGAGTAGCGTTTGTCGCCCGATACGTTGCCTGAGAGTTCCGCATCAAAAATGAGCGCCGGCAAGCCTTTGTATTTGAAATATTTCATGCCGCTCACCTTAAAGCCACCTGACTCGGCAAATACCTTGGCAAAAAGCTGCATGTCTTCTTCTGTTACCTTGTCGATGTCATCCCCAATTTCTGCCTTTGTTCCTAAAAGGCCAACATAAGCCGCATCCTTATTATCAAAGTACTTTAGGAAATCAATCGATACGGTATCTTTATCATTCGATATACTCTGCTCAAAGTCAGCTGGGTATTTGACCTTGGCATTCAATCCTATCGGGTTTTTGCCTTTCAAGTCATACTCTTTCCAGGCAACTTCTTGCGCAAAGGAAGCAGAACAAAATGCGAATAATGCACATGAGAGAATGAGTCGTTTAAACATTGCGGATCCTTTGTTTTTTCTAGCGGCATGATAAACCAGCACCGCCTTTATCTGCCATTCGGCTGACAGTGTACAGGCACTCTCAGCCTTCGTCCATGCTGGCTTGGTGCGCCTGGGGTATGGGTTTTACGCGTTCCATCATACCTGGCCTTCAGTGCTTTGGCGCCAAAAGCCATCACACGCCCTTGCAAGCCAAGCGCATTATCCCCCGCACAACCTGTAAAGTTTTAACTTTACCTTGTGCTTGCCGCGGGTAATGGTTGCAAGGATCAATTCCAAGCTATTACGGTCATTGTCTGCCAACTTTTTTATGGTTATCCGATATTTATCATTTTGGTAGACATGATTCGTAAAATCAGTCTTTATGAGTTTGAGTGCTGTCAGATAACCATTAATCGGTGCTGTTAGATATCCCGTTCCCGTGTCGATAAACAACGTACTGTTCAAATCGGCTTCAGTACCCTCTTTGCTCTTGACGAGCTTGGTGTAGTAAGCGCACATGCTGCATGGTTCATCAGAATCACTGCATCCATCCACCTGGTGTTTATGCTTCAGATAATAGGCATCCAATTTTTTAGCCCCAGGCGTGATTTTGAGGCCGTTATTATGTGCCACAGCACCTGCTCCTAATAAGACCGATAAAGAGAAGGCAATGAAAAAGGACTTTAGGATTTTTATCAAAATAAACCTGAATATGTTCATATTAATTAATCATAATGAAATGAAACCAGATCAAAACACCAGCTCGTCCATTTTATTTTCCATTACTCCGTCATGCGGCTGATCTGTCAAGGGAAGGTTTTCCCGTGCTTTTTGGCGGCTTGGCTGAAGAATTCGACAAAGGGCTTGCCGTTGGTCCAGTATTTTGATGGCAGGACACTTTCGTCCCCTTGCGCTTCTGCGCGGATCGCTTGGCGGTTTTCAAAACCGATTTCCACCCGGAATACCTGGTCGCCCAGTTCCGGTTTGCGGACGGTGTAGCCAGACAGGCGAAGCAGGTTTTCCTTCATGATAAGGTCCTGTAAGGCTTTGACTTCCTGCTTGGTGAGGTCCATGCTGATCATCCGCTTTTCACCACCGTCTGCCGGTACTATTGAGACGCAGGCATATTCCTCGTTTTCAAAATGGAGGTACTGCAACAGGTAAAGCCCTGCCGGAAAACCTGCTTCCGGGTGGTTGTTGACGAATTTCAGTTCCAAATGGCCGATGGTGTCTGCTGGCGGGTAGATGCTGGGAATGGGCTGACCGGTTTGGGTAATGAGCTTCGTGAAGAGGGCTTTGAATGACTGTTCCGGTAACCCGCCATCCGGGACAACGGAAATGCCCCCTTCGCCGCCTGCTGTTATCATCTCGCCTGAGGCATAGTTGATTTTCAGGCTGAAAGAATTGCCCAATGCGGAATTACGCCTGTAAAAGCCGTTTAACCGGGCAACGTTTTCCTTATCGATGATAGCCTGCAATTCATCCAATGCGTCAACGCCAACTGTCCCTTTGGCATCGAAATCCCTGCCCTGCATTTCATTTGAACAGGAAACTTGGAAATCCGCCTGCTGGCCGTTCTTTGTGAGCTTGAAGGTACACCTGCCCTGATACGGGTCATCATTTGCAACCGTCGCATAATAGTCACCACGGGACTTGAGCGATGGGACGGCTCCCATGTGTTCAAAGGTATAGGCAAATGCGGTAATCTCTTTTGACGCGATGGTCTTTGGCGCAGATTGGTTGGAATAGTCTTCAAGACCGCCACAGGGCTGCGGCTCCGTACTGTATGCGGGAATGATGCCAGCTGCAGATGCTGCCATAAGTGCGGATCCAATCAAGGCTTTCGTTTTATCCATCATGCCTCCAAGGTGTTTTGCCTTAAGCTTCGGCCGCAGCCAGGACCAGGTACCATTTTCCCGTTTTCTTGGAAAAATCCCCTGTGAGGACGACGCCTACAGGGGACTTGGATATTATTGTGCCAGTTTCTTTGCTGCCTTACGGCTTGGCTTTAGGGTGATTTCATCGGCGTACTTGTCAACTGCAACCAGGACATCTTCAAGTGGTACGATACCTTTTTCAAAGAATTTCTTGCGGTCTTTTTTCGAGAGGTCCATCAACATCTCATCGATATTGTCTTGGGCCTGCGGTACGCTTTCTTTACTGTTTAAGGCGGCATCATAAAGGGTATATGCATAACGCATCTTGTGCGGGAGGACCTTACCGGCATTGAAAAGGTCTGCCAAGTGCATCATCGCACTTTCATCCCCACCCCGGACGGCATCGGCATACAGGTGCAGCGCCTTGGTTACATTCTTTTTGAGCCCGCCGCGTCCTTTCATATAAAAGCGCCCCAAAGCCGCCTGAGCATGGGCATCGTGCTTTGTAGCTGCTTTCTTATACCAGTAAGCCGCTTCTTCGTCATTGCGCTCAAACCCTTGGATACCCATTTCATAACCCAGGCCCAATGCATATTCGCCACTGACTTCCGTTTCCCGCTCGCCAATCGTCATCAGGCCATGGCGTTCTGCAAAGAGTTGGGAGACATCCGGCAGGAATGGGATCTTGACCAAGACTTCCTTTTCGCCCTCGTTCTTTAGGAAAGCCCTGTCTTCTGCTTCCGAATCATCAGGCAGGTTGTCGTCAAACTGGTTGAAGGCAATGAAAGTATCGGCAATCAATCGTTCATCGTCATTGCCCTTTTCAGCGGCTTCTTCAAAATACTTGTAAGCCTTGTCATCATCAGACTTTACGACATTGCCGTTGTAGTAGAGTGCGCCTAAGTTTAGGAGCGCCCCGACAAAGCCTTTTTTGGCGGCTTCTTCAAAATACGGGATGGCCTGGCGCTGGACATCAGGATCGCAGTCATCCATCAGGATAAAGCCGTAAGCGTTCAATGCTTCGGGGTCGCCCTGCTTGGCGGCATCGAGCATATAGGCTTTGGCAAGGCTCGGGTTCTTGTCGACCCCCTCACCGAACCAGTAGGCTTTGCCCAACATATACTGGGC
Source organism: Oxalobacter sp. (assembly GCA_016291665.1). Classification (GTDB taxonomy): domain Bacteria; phylum Pseudomonadota; class Gammaproteobacteria; order Burkholderiales; family Burkholderiaceae_D; genus Oxalobacter. The sequence continues at coordinate 4,576 of JAEEYE010000040.1, forward strand.
ATGTGGGTCACCACAATCGGCAGCGAGCTGCCACCAACGTGCTGCCCGCTCCTCGCGGCGGTGCTTGCTGGTGTCGGTTTCATACATCATGGCCTTTTCGACAATCGTATCGAGATGCGCTTTGATGCGTGCTTTTCTCGACCACTTGAGGGCTTTGGCTTCATCCAGCGGCAAGCCCCACTGACCGGTCCGATAACCCTGTGCCAGGAAGTAAGGTGCCTCAGGATGGCCTCCTTCAGCCGCCTTTAAAAGCCACTTGCCGGATTCATCCTCATTCGTCGTCTCACGGTAGCCATCCATAAAGAGTTCGGCGAGATTGAACATGGCTTCCACATTACCCAACGTGGCAGCATCGCTGAAACAGTTGTATGCCAGGTCGGAATCCTGTCCGTGCCCTTCCCCATCGTAAAAGAGCTTACCTAATTCCACCAGGGATTGGGCATTCTTTAGGTGCGCCGCCTGCTTCCAATACTGGATGGCTTTGCCCGTGTCCTGTGCTACCTGCTCACCTTTCTTATAGGCAAGTCCCAACTCATAAAGTGCATCAGATGAGCCTGACTTTGCCAACTTCTCGAGTTCTGCGATTGTTGCCGGTTTGGTGTCAGCCATTGTCTACTCCTTTCGAAGTCCAGTTCCTACGATTGAAAGTTTCCAGTGGGTCTCAGTTGCACCCGCCGTATCAATAGGATGAAACGAGTCTACATAATAATATCTTAATGACATCTGGCAGAAAATCCTAGAACCACACTATCGAATTCGCAAATTAAAGGCAAAATGGTGTGTTTTCATCCCACAAAGGCCATAAAACGAAACATACAAAAGATGGCGAATGCCCCTTTCTCGAGGC
>JAEEYE010000010.1 GCA_016291665.1 Oxalobacter sp.
CCAGTTGGTTTCAAGAATGGTACGGATGGTAATGTGAAGATTGCGATTGATGCCATTAAAGCGGCGTCCCATCCACATCATTTCCTGTCGGTTACCAAGAGTGGCCATACGGCGATTTTTCAGACCCAAGGTAATCAAGACTGCCATATTATCTTACGAGGAGGCTTCAAGCCGAATTACGATCCTCAAAGCGTTGATGAAGCAGTCCATGCATTGGAAACTAATGGCATCTCTCCGAACATAATGATTGATGCTTCTCATGGCAACAGTTCAAAGAAGGCCGAAAACCAGATTCCCGTTTGCGAAAACATTGGCGAAAACATTGCAAGTGGTAACAAACACATCATTGGTGTAATGGTTGAATCTAACCTTGTGGCCGGACGGCAGGATTTGGGGGATGGCAAAAACCTGACCTATGGACAGTCTGTTACTGATGCGTGCCTGGGTTGGCAGGATAGCAGTGTGCTACTTGGGAAATTGGCAGAAGCAGTTCGTCGACGCCGCGATGCGAAGGTACAGAAATAAACATCTGGATGTCCCCCGGCAGGAGGACATGTTTTGAGATTTCGGCGTTGGGAATCAGTTCCTGAAATTGTTGAATTCCAGTGGGATATCTTTGACCTTTTCACGGAGCATCTGCATGGTCGCTTGTAGGTCATCCTTCTTGTTACCCGTGACACGGACTGTTTCGCCTTGGATGCTTGCTTGGACTTTCAATTTGTTGTCCTTGACCAGCTTGACGATTTTCTTGGCCATGTCTGATTGGATGCCGTTCTTGACTGTGACGACTTGTTTAACTTTGTCACCACTGATTTTTTCGATCTTAGATTCTTCGAGAAAGCGTACGTCAACTTTGCGTTTGGTCATTTTGTTGGTCAACACGTCTCGAACCTGACCCAATTGGAAATCAGAATCAGCAAAAACAGTGAGTTCAGCATCTTTCTGTTCCACGCGCGCATCACTGCCACGGAAGTCGAATCGGGTACTGATTTCTTTGTTGGCCTGATCTACGGCATTGCGGACTTCGACCATATTTGCTTCAGAAACAACATCAAAAGATGGCATAGCAATCCTTTCTATAAAGCCCTGTGGGGCGGTCATCGACTAAAATCTCATTTTACCTGAAAGATGAAGGAGATCTTGCCGTTTCTGGTTGGTAAAAGGACAGATTCGGTTTGGATAATAAGGTGTATTGGCAGGGACTAATGTGGTTGTTGATATCGAATGTCCCGTAATTATGCTGGAAATCGTTGCCATTTTCCCTTAAGGGTCATTAACATAAGAGCGTTAGCCTGCTTTGCTAAGTTTTGTTAACAGCACTATTGACATTTATGGATACCCAATTGGCCATTCAAACAGATGTTTCCCTCAAGTCGTTAAATACTTTTGGAATTGAGTCGGTTGCTGCAAGATTTCTTGAAGTTCGAGGAGTTCAGGATCTTGAAGCAGTTTACCGTGATCCATTCCTTAAGGAATTGCCGCGCTTAGTATTAGGCGGAGGTAGTAATCTGCTTCTTGTATCCAGTCGTTATGAGGGGATTGTCTTAAAGATGGTCAATAAGGGGATGGCTGTAGAGCGAGATGACGGACAATCGACCTATATTCGTGTTTGTGCGGGTGAATTATGGCACGATTTTGTGATGTGGACGCTACGCAATGGTTATCCGGGATTGGAAAATATGTCATTGATTCCTGGAACGGTGGGTGCTGCGCCTGTTCAGAATATCGGTGCATATGGTGTGGAGTTAAAGGATTGTTTCTATTCGCTTAGGGCATTTGATTTTCATTCTGGGCAGATGGTTGAACTGGACCGTGAGGACTGTGCGTTTTCTTACCGTGATAGTATATTCAAGCACGAAATGAAAGACCGTCTGGTTATTATTGACCTAACGTTTGTTCTGCCCAAAGCCTGGACGCCTAATATTGGTTATGGCGATGTTGCGTCAGTCTTGCGGGCAGAAGGTATTTCTGACCCGACTCCTGAAGATATCAGCCGGGCAATTATCGCAATCAGGCAACGCAAGTTGCCTGATCCTAATGTGCAGGGCAATGCAGGCAGTTTCTTCCAAAATCCAACAGTATCAGCTGAAACGCTTGCACAGCTGAGGGAATCGCATCCTAATATACCTTCTTATCCCCAATCCGATGGTCGCTTCCGTATTGCTGCAGGATGGTTGATTGATCAGTGTGGCTGGAAGGGAAAGCAGTTGGGTCGCGCAGGTGTGTGTGCGACCCAGGCACTGGTGCTGGTTAACTGCGGCGGTGCTGAAGGTGGAGAAATTGCAACTCTTGCTAAAGCTATCCAAGCAGATGTCAAAGCAAAGTTCGGTATAGAACTGAATCCGGAACCGTCGTTTATTTGATGCTTATTTTCTGTATTTTTCAACAAATTCAGTTAATTTGCCGCTAATAAGTATCTTGTTGTCGATAATGCCCTCTTCGGTTATCAGGGCTGTGACAAGTTCTGCTGGCGTGACATCAAAGGCGGGGTTTCGAATGGAGACGCCTTCTGGTGCCCAGTGTAGTTCGCCGAAGCCTTTGACCTCATTAGCAGGCCTTTCTTCAATGGGTATGGCTTTTCCGTCAGGAATGTTCAGATCAATCGTGGAAAGCGGGCAGGCGACATAAAATGGAATGCTGTGGCGTTTTGCGAGCACGGCCACCATATACGTGCCGATTTTGTTAGCGACATCTCCATTCGCTGCGACCCGGTCTGTGCCGACGATGATAGCGTCGATTTCGCCTTGGCTCATCAAGTGGCCGGACATATTGTCTGTAATCAAAGTGACAGGAATGCTTTCTTGTACCATTTCCCATGCGGTAAGCCTAGCACCCTGGAGTACAGGTCGTGTTTCATCGGCGAAAACTGAAATGCGTTTGCCTGATTCAACCGCAGATCGGAACACACCGAGTGCTGTGCCGTGTCCTGCTGTAGCGAGGGCGCCTGCATTGCAATGGGTCAAGACACGCATACCGTCGCGTAAGAGTGATGCGCCGAAGATACCCATCCGGCGATTGGCTTCAATATCTTCCTTCAGGATGGAGTGAGCTTGGGCTATGAGCATTTCGGCAATGGTTTCTTGAGGGAGCTGGATAATGTTATCTAGGATTTTTCGCATCCGGTTGAGAGCCCAGAACAAGTTTACAGCTGTTGGGCGGCTTGTGCCTAGGACGTTAAAACCTGATTCCATTTGCTTAATGAATGTGTCTGGCGAGCTGCCTGCTAGGCGTTTAGCTTCGAGTGCTATGCCGTAAGCTGCAGCGACACCAATGGCAGGAGCGCCGCGTATGACCATGGTTCGGATGGCATCAGCGACGCCCTGTGCACTGTTGTAGGAACGGTATTGAAGTTGGTGTGGCAACAAGCGCTGGTCAATCATTTCAATGGACTGGCCATTCCAGCGTAAGGTTTCAACTGAGCCTGTCATCGTTATTCTCCTTCAAATGCGCAAAGTGCAAAGGAAGAACAACCGAGCGATGCGAGTTTTTCTTTGCCTTTGAGATCGGGTAAGTCAACTATAAAGGCGCATTCGACCACTTTACCACCGCACCGGTTAATGAGTTTGACAGCAGCCGCAGCTGTTCCGCCGGTTGCAATCAGGTCGTCAACCAACAGAACCCTTTCGCCGGGCTGGATGTCATCAGTGTGGATTTCAATAGTGTTGTGTCCGTATTCCAGGTCGTATTCTTCGCTGAAGACTTTGCTTGGTAGTTTGCCCTTTTTGCGGATAAGGACGAGACCGACACCTAAAAGGTATGCTAGTGGGGCGCCCATAACAAAACCTCGTGAATCAATAGCTGCAATCCGGTCTATTTTTTGGTTTTTGTAACGTTCAAGTAGGGAATCGATGGCCAGCTTTAAGCCTTCTGGGTTATTTAATAGTGTCGTGATATCTCGGAATTGAATCCCTTTTTTAGGGTAGTCAGGTATGGTTCGTATAAAGTCGGTCAATTTCTTTGTCATTTGCTATTTGCCTTTATCTTTTGAAATATGCTTTGAATTTGTCGTGAACTGCGTCCATCTGTTCATCATTAAGCGTAATAATCTTTTCTGTTAACCGAAGTCGCCAGTATTGCTCACATAGGGCTTCTGCTTCGGTTGTAACGGCTAATGCATGATCTAAACTGGTACCTGAGACCAACATACCGTGGTGGGCAAGTAGGCAGGCATATCCTTTGTCCAAGGTACTTACCGCAACGTCAGACAGTTCTTGTGTTCCGAAAAGTGCGTAAGGAGCACAAGGAATCGTGTTGTTCCCTGTTACGGCAATCATGTAGTGGAAGGGCGGAACGTCTTCTTCGAGGCAGGAGACTGTTGTAGCGAAGGTTGAGTGGGTATGTATGACAGCCTGGATATCGGGCCTTGCCATGTAGACATCACGGTGCATTCGCCATTCGCTGCTTGGCCTTTGTCCTTCAAGTAGGTTACCGTCCCAGTCTATCAGGCAGATGTCATTGATGGACATCTTATTCGGTTCAATGCCACTGGGCGTGATAAAGAATCCGTTGTGGCATCTGAGGCTGGCATTGCCGCTTGTTCCCCGGTTGATGCCGTTTAAAATAAGCTTGCGGCTTGTCTCAATCAACAGTTCTCTTTGTTCGTCTGACATATTTAGCCCTTCAAGACTCGTCCTGCAACGGCATCCAACTTTTTGACAAAGTCGGGATCTCTTTTCTCTGGTGCGGTAATCAATGCTGAATCAAGCGCATGACGGCAGGGACATGATGTGCCTGTTTTATCTTTCAGGATGATTGGGATGGCAGCGGCAAGTAATTGTTGTGCCTTGACGGCGTTGCCAGAGAAGGTTTTGATAATCTGTTCGACAGTGACATTGTCATGTTCTGGATGCCAACAGTCATAATCGGTGACCATGGCAATGGTGGTGTAGCAGATTTCTGCTTCACGTGCGAGATTGGCCTCTGGGATGTTTGTCATTCCGATGACGTCACAGCCCCAGCTTCGGTAGAGTTGGGATTCTGCATACGTCGAGAACTGAGGTCCTTCCATGGCGAGGTAGGTGCCTCCAATGGTGCTTTCGATGCCAAGGTTTTGTGCTGTTTGATAGATAATATGCGCAAGCCTGTTACAGGTCGGATGGGCAAGTGAAATATGGGCAACGCAACCTGTGCCAAAGAACGAGCGTTGTCTGGAAACCGTCCGGTCGATGAATTGGTCGATAATCACAAATGTGCCGGGCTTCAGTTCTTCTCGCAGGGAACCGACGGCGCTGACTGAAATCAGATCAGTGACGCCAACCCTTTTTAAGACGTCAATGTTTGCCAAGTAGTTGATGTTATTAGGTGGGAGACGGTGGCCTCTGCCATGGCGGGGGAGGAAAACTAGTGTTTCGTCATCCAATTTCCCGAAAAGGAGGCTGTCTGAGGGTTCTCCAAAAGGGGAGGTGACTTTTTCCCAATGCGCGTCTGTCAGTCCATTAAGGTTGTAGATGCCGCTTCCACCGATAATGCCAAGCATAGAATGCCTTTCATTTTTAATCACAAGATGATCACCATTATCAATGGGGGGATGTGAATATGCAACTTCTTGTTCTTCTTGTGAGTAACAACGGAAAACGGCCTAGCATAAGCCAGGCCGCTTGGCGAGATCGGTTCGGTTGGTTTTGTTTACTTCCGGTTGCGGGCGTTTGCAGCAATACGCATACGCAGGGCGTTCAGCTTGATGAAACCGTTTGCGTCCTTCTGGTCGTATGCTCCTGCATCGTCTTCAAAAGTAGCAATGGTGGTGTCAAAGAGTGAATCGGTTGCAGAGTCACGGCCGACTACCATGACATTGCCTTTGTACAGTTTGACACGGACAGTCCCGTTGACGTGCTCCTGGGTATGGTCAATTAGTTTCTGCAGTGCAACGCGTTCTGGAGACCACCAATAACCGTTATAGATAATGGATGCATAGCGAGGCATCAATTCATCTTTGAGGTGTGCAACTTCACGATCTAGGCAGATGGATTCAATAGCGCGATGTGCCTTGAGCATGATGGTACCCCCTGGGGTTTCATAGCAACCGCGGGATTTCATGCCGACGTAGCGGTTTTCAACCAAGTCCAAGCGGCCGATGCCGTGTTTAGCACCTAAGCGGTTCAGTTCCATCAAAACAGAAGCAGGGGACATTTTTTGGCCGTTTAATCCGACAATGTCACCTTTTGCATATTCGATGTCCAGGTATTCAGCCTGGTCAGGAGCTTCTTCAGGGCTGCATGTCCAGCGCCACATGGAATCTTCTGGTTCTGCATTTGGGTTTTCCAAGTAGCGGCCTTCGTAGCTGATATGGAGCATATTGGCGTCCATAGAATATGGTGCACCGCCCTGTTTGTGTTTCATTTCGATTTCAATGCCGGCTGCTTCAGCATAAGCCAACAGTTTTTCACGGGAGGTCAGATCCCATTCGCGCCATGGGGCAATGACTTTGACGTTTGGCATCAGGGCGTATGCGCCGAGTTCAAAACGAACCTGGTCGTTGCCTTTGCCGGTTGCGCCATGGGAAATGGCATCTGCACCAGTTTGTTTGGCAATCTCAATCAGGCGTTTTGCAATCAGTGGGCGTGCGATACTGGTGCCTAACAGGTATTCACCTTCGTAGATGGTGTTTGCACGGAACATTGGGAAAACAAAATCACGGACAAATTCTTCGCGCAGGTCGTCAATGAAGATGTTTTCAGGCTTGATGCCAAATTTTAACGCTTTCTGGCGGGCTGGTTCCAGTTCTTCACCCTGTCCTAGGTCTGCCGTGAAGGTGACGACTTCACATTGATAAGTATCCTGTAACCATTTCAGGATGACGGAGGTGTCCAAGCCGCCGGAATAGGCGAGGACGACTTTCTTAACATCGCTCATAGTCTTCTTTCGTGTCATTTATATGGAGTATGGAAGGGACTTTGTTGGTAATTCAAAGCTCTGCCAGTAAACAGGCACATTTTAAGGTGATTTGCCCGAAACGGAAATAATCTTCTAGCGAGGAAGCAGGGCTTTCCCGAATGCTATGCTTATGCAGTCGGGAAAGCACTGGAAGTTATATTATTCAACTTTGCCTTTTACGAAGTATTCCAGCAATGCTTTTTGGACGTGAAGTCTGTTTTCAGCTTCATCCCAGACAACGGACTGAGGCCCATCAATGACTTCAGCTTCAACTTCTTCACCACGGTGTGCAGGCAGGCAGTGCATGAAAAGGGCATCTTGTTTTGCGCGCGCCATTTTAGCAGCATCGACATTCCAGCCTGCAAATGCTTTTTTGCGGATTTCGTTTTCTTCCTCCCATCCCATGCTTGTCCAAACATCGGTAGTGACCAGGTCAGCTCCCTCGCAAGCATCGGAAGGGTCGTCAAAGAGGGTGAAGTGGCTATGATCTTTGGAAACCCAGTTGTAATCGATTTCGTAACCTTTTGGCGTAGAGACATTCACATGGAAACCAAAGACTTCTGCTGCCTGAAGCCAAGAGTAGAGCATGTTGTTGGCGTCGCCAATCCAGGCTACAGTTTTACCTTTGATGGAGCCGCGGTGTTCGATGTAGGTGAAGACGTCTGCAAAAACCTGGCAGGGGTGGTGTTCATCAGTCAGTCCATTAATGACAGGGACACGGGAATTGGCCGCAAAGCGTTCGATGATTTCTTGGCCGAATGTCCTGATCATGATGATGTCCGACATGCGGGACATAACCTGGGCGGCATCTTCAATAGGCTCTCCCCTACCGAGCTGGCTGTCACGGGTGTTCAGGTAGACGGCGGTGCCTCCAAGTTGGTGCATCCCTGCTTCAAACGATAAACGGGTGCGCGTCGAATTCTTTTCAAAAATCATTACCAACGTCCGGTCGAGGAGCGGATGGTAGGTTTCAAAGTTTTTGAATTTTTTCTTGATGATGCTGGCGCGTTGGATTAAGTACTCATATTCAGCCAGTGTCAGGTCAGAAAACTGTAGGTAATGTTTGATTGCCATATTTGTGCGAAGCGGGAAATTTGCCGCCCTAAAAAACAGTTAATCTTTGATTATATGTGATTTTTTGTTTTTTTGGAAGAGCTAGCGCAAGGTGCGAATGTACGTTCCCTGTTGGCAAGTGCCTACCACAGATTGGAAACCATGTACTTACCAGAGAAGAGTAGGAGACTAAGTTGGCGCAGAATAGGAATTTTGCTTCTCGGGTTTTCCAAAACGCATTTCAATGACAGCATCTGAGGCAGCATCGACTCGCGCATCGTGGAGGAAGCGTTGCAGGTCAATGTTATCGGCTTCATCGCCTAAGGACTGGATGATAGCCCCAGCGTTAACGCTCCGTACAGCGCCTAAAATCGTAGACCAGTATTCGCGTTGAGGAAATGGGATGAATTCTGTGCTCTTTTCGCCATATCCTCGTCCCCTTAAATCGCATTCTGTCGCATCGACAACAATCTTGAAACGTTCGGGGCGACGGAAGGCATCGCATCGTTCGAGAACCATAACCGATAATTTGGAAGGGAGTTCGATACTGCGTCTGATGAATCCGTGTTCGCGGGCTGTCATAACTGCGACGTCTCGGTAGAAAGTGGAAACATGCAGGCGGCGGCAGACTTTATCAACGATGACAGCTCCCCGTTCTTCATGGGCACGATGGTGTGGCCATTGGTTTGAGGGTGTTGTCCCCTTGCCTAAGTCGTGGAGCAGGACTGCAAAACGGACTGGTAGAGGGTAGTTTTTCTTGGCAGCATAGTCGATAGCCAGCATCGTATGTCGGTCGACATAGATTTCTGGATGATATTTTTCAGGTTGCGGGACATCCCACAGGGCTTCAATTTCTGGGAAGACTCGTGCTAAGGCACCGCAGTCATGGAGGAGGTCAATCATGCGTGATGGCTTTTTTTCCATCAGGCCTGTAGAAAGTTCTTTCCAGATGCGTTCAGGAACGAGGGAGTCCACTTCACCGCTTTCAACCATGTCTTGCATTAATTTCATGGTCTCCGGTGCGACAGTAAAGTCTGTGTAGCGCGCTGCAAAGCGGGCAAGTCTTAGGATTCGGACAGGGTCTTCGCGGAAGGCTTTGGAAACGTGCCTGAATACCTTAGCCTTGATGTCCTCTTGTCCGCCAAAAGGGTCAATGATGTTGCCGTCACTGTCCATTGCCATAGCGTTGATGGTCAAGTCTCGCCGTCCCAAGTCTTCTTCCAAGGTGACGGTCGGGTCGGAATGGACGGTAAATCCCTTATAACCTGGTGCGACTTTACGTTCCGTTCTTGCCAGTGCGTATTCTTCTTTTGTTTCAGGATGCAGAAAAACAGGGAAATCTTTCCCGACGGGTTTGAAGCCGAGCGAAAGCATTTCTTCAACTGTGGAACCGACCACGACATAGTCTTTATCGTGGATGGGGCGGTTCATGATCATGTCGCGGACACCACCGCCTACGCTGTAGATTTCCATAACGTTCCCTGGTCAACGGTTATTCAACATTTAGGGATGGGACAAGGAGGATCACTCCTTGCCGCTGTATTGGCATTCTGTCTAAATTCCTTATTCCGATTATATAGAGTTTTGTAAAAGCTTGCTGTCAGGGGGCAATGGTGCCAAGGCGCCTCTTCAAGGATTGAGTATGGCTACCAAGCTCACCTGCATAATTGGTTGCGTTATAAAGGACATTCTTGACGTAGTCACGAGTTTCCTGGAAAGGAATGGATTCTGCAAAGATGGCTCCTTCAACGGCGCGCGGCAGGGTCGATTTCCAGCGTTTTGGACGACCGGGGCCAGCGTTGTAGCCAGCGCTTGCCATGGCCTGAGAGCCTTCAAGGTCATTCAACATCATGTCTAGATAAGCGCAACCTAGCTTGATGTTAGTTTCCATATCGGTGATTTTGCCGCCGTGGTAGTCGGACATGCCAAGGCGTTTTGCAACGTATTTTGCGGTTGCAGGCATCAATTGCATGAGACCTTGTGCGCCGACATTGGATTTTGCCACAATGACAAAGCGTGATTCTTGTCGAACCAAGCCATAGACCCATGCCAAATCCAACCCCAGTTCGTTGGTAGCCTCCTCAAAGTATTCCTTGTAGGGCATCGGGAAGCGCTGTGAGGTGACAATAGTGTCTTGGGTGCGTTCTGCCGTGTTGATCATCCGGTCGGTACGGCCGATTTTTTTTGCGAGCTCTCCTGCAATAATCAGGTAACGATCCTCTTTCATACGACGTAGTTGCCAGTTCCATTCGCGGACAGCTTCAAACTGCCAGTTCATGGTATAGAACTTCCTTGCTAAGATCATGGTTTCTGCCATTTGTTCTACTTCACTGTTAGAAACATGGTATGAGCTGGCGGGAATGACAACCCAGCCGTTGAGCTCTTCTTCAGCCAACATGCCGTAGAAGGAGCGTTCTTTAGCAATAGACTTGAACAGTTTCTTGGCATCACTATTGTCACCAAGAGCTTTCAGGGCGCGTCCTTTCCAATAGACCCAGGTTGGATTGCGTTTAAGGAAGTCTGGCATCAAAGCAATCCAATCCAAGACGCGTTGCCAGTCTTCATGTCGGAGTGCTGTCCGTACACGCCATTCATGGGCGTAAGGCGAAATGTTGGCAGTATTGGCCTTTTTCCAGTAATCCATTGCTTCAGGTTCAAGATCGATGGCTGAAAATACGGCAATGGCACTCCAACCTAAAGCGCGTTCTTGGGCGGAGAGGGCATCTTGGAAACGGTTGAGAGACGCCACTGCCTGTGAGCGTCCTTTGCTTGCAACTTTGCCTAGCGCAAAGATGTAGGCTTCATGGCTGGTGCGGTCTTCTCCTGGGCCTTTTGACAGGAAAGCATCAGGATTGTTCAGTGCACGAGTAACGGCATCTTGAGGGGCACCTGCTAGGGTGGCGATCCGTGCTGCTAGATTGGGCTGTTTGGTTGCTGCAGCTATGCGCGAAAAATACCAAGCATCGTCAACGCTTAATTGGTTCTGTTGCGCCATAGCACTTAAAAGGGAAAAAGCCGCATCTCCTGCTTTTCTTATGTTCAGCCCTAGCAGTTCCTTGGCTTCTGGGACTACATTTGTGCCTTTTGCAACTTTGGACATTAAAGCATAGCATTTCACCTGGACATCATCGTCAACGACAAACTTAGGGTATTCTCGGTCAAAAGTCGCCCAGTCGCGACGTTCCCCTAACAGCAAAAGCCAGTCGTTACGCAGGCGGTCTGCAATGGCAGTGCCGTCATATTGGGAAAGAAATGCCATGATTTCTGCATCCGTAGTGTTGCGTAAATTCGATTTCAGCCGATAATACGCGACGTAAGACGGGATTGGATAATCCTGTAAGGACTCCGCTAGTTTTGCTGCTCTTTCTGGGTTGTTTTTACGGGCGGCATCCCGTAATTGTGAGAAGGCTTCATCTTGTTCAGGCGTTGTTGTTAATTCACGTGATGCTTCTGCGCATGAAATCATGGCAAAGGTCATTAACAACAACAGAAGGCTTCTGAAACTTTTCCACATAATCCTATTCCTTGAACACGGATAACGAATTTATGAGTTTATCACTGTCAGCACCTCATGCAGGACATTCTTTTGACTTAGATGCAGCTCAGGATAAAAAAACGCGCCGTAAGCAGCTGCTGGCTGTTCGTCAGGCTATCCCAGAAGACCTGAAAAAACAGTATGATCATGTACTCTGTTTGCAGATTCAATCGTGGCTCCAGGAAAAAGCAGTGAAGTCCGTTAGCGTTTTCCTACCCATCCGCAATGAACCCAATCTAAAAGAGCTCTATGAAATGCTATCTGGCAATATTCAGATGGCTTTGCCTTATGTATCAACCAAAGACAGTCCTTTGGAATTCATTGCATGGCGGCCAGGTGACGAATTGGTTGAAGGTGCTTTCCGTATTCCTGTACCCAAAGCGATGCAACGCATTCCAATACCTGATGTATTGATCATTCCATGCGTTGGATATACTGCTGGGCATTACAGGTTAGGTTATGGTGGTGGGTTCTTTGACCGGACGCTTGAAGGGCAGGATAATGTACTGACACTTGGTGTGGCGTACAGTTGCCTGAAAACTGACTTCCCTGTGGAACAGTTTGATATGCCACTTAATGCTATCATCACTGAAGTAGGGCTTGAATGAGAAGTGAGCAAGGCTTTTCTGTTGTTAAATGTGAACCGATGTCAGTTCTCTTGTTTCAAGCTACGAGTATTGATTTTTTTTAGCTTATTTCTGCTAAATGCGAATTCTGATTGTGCGTGTCTCTTCATTAGGGGATGTTGTTCATAACCTGCCAGTCTTGGCTGATATCCATCGTCACTACCCTGATGCCGTTATTGATTGGGTGGTAGAGGAGGGGTTTGCTGGATTGGTTAAGCAAAATACGCATGTCAATGAGGTGATTCCTTTCGCATTGCGTCGTTGGCGCAAGCATCCATTTTCTTCTTCGACACGGGCAGATTTTGCGGCATTCAAGAACCGTCTCAAAGTGCAGGCCTACGACTGGGTTTTTGATACACAAGGGCTGCTGAAAACGGGCATTATTATGGGTTTTTCCCAGACAACGCCCGAGGGTAAGAAAGTTGGATTAGGCAATAAGACCGATGGTTCAAGCTACGAACCGATTTCACGGTTGTTTCATGATCAGAGTATCAAGATGGAGAAGCATATCCATGTGGTACAACGAAGCCGTGAAATGATTGCAAAGGCGTTGAATTATGTCATTGATACACCCCCTGACTTTGGCTTGACGGTATCCCAAGCGCATTATGAGTGGATTCCAGAGCAACCTTATGCCCTCTTTTTCCATGGGACATCGCGCGATTCGAAGAAGTGGGCGCATCCGAATTGGATCAGGATTGGTGCCGTGTTGCATGAAAAAGGACTCAAGATTCTGCTACCTTGGGGCAATCCCGCAGAGAAGGCTGAGGCGGAAAGGCTTGCAGCGGATTTGGAAGATGCGGTTGTGTTACCCCGCCTATCGATTACTGATATGTCTACGGTGACGGGGCGGGCGTCTTTTGTTGTCGGCGTAGATACCGGTCTGTCGCATTTGGCGGCTGCTTATGATATTCCAACTGTACAGATTTATTGCAACATTCCACGTTGGCGGACTTGTTGCGACTGGTCACCAAGGGTTATCAGTTTAGGCGGTGAAACAGAAGTGCCTACCCTTGAGGCTGTAGAAGAAGCGGTTCGAAAGTTGTTGGTCTGGCTGGAATAGCCATCCAGACCAACGCATGAAATTATCGGAGTTCGTCTGGTGGTGTATCCCATTCCGTGTTGTTATTGCTCTGTTTGACAACAGACATCTTCTGCAATTCTTCTTCAGTGATGTATTCAAAGACCTTAACGACTTTTTCAACACCATTGACACCAGCGGCAACCTGGGCTGCGTGATCGCCTTCACGTTCTGTGACACGTCCCATCAGGTAGACAGTACCGCGTTCGGTGATTGTTTTGAAGGCATTGGAGTGCAAATCTTTTTCAGCAAGGAAAGAAGCGCTGACCTTGCTGGTAATCAGGGAATCGTTCGATCGTGACCCCATAGTGGAAGGTGTCATGACGGCGATTTCATTGACGACTGCTTGGACATTTTCAATCCCGGAGATTTCATTGGCGACGGCCTGTTTGGTGGCTTCGCTATCAACTTCGCCAGTTAGGAGAATCTTGCGGTTAAAGCACGCGACGTTGACATGGCCTTTTTCACCTGAGGTCTTAGAAGCAATGTTTTCCCCCTTAAGGGTGATGATTTTATCTTCGGTTTGCATGCCGACAGTGCGGCGGTCACTTGCTGCCATACTGCCGCCAACAGCGCCACTGACCAACATAACCGGTACACAAGCTGTTAAGGAGCAGCTCAAAGCGCCGGCAAGGAGGATTTTTGTGAGCGTGTTTTTCCAATGTAAGTTTTCTTTATTCATCGATGTTCTCTCCAAAAAGGGCTGCATCAATTGCATCACAGATGCAGTGGATTGTCAGCAGGTGAACTTCCTGGATGCGTGCTGTCCTGTCGTGTGGAACGCAGATTTCCACATCGTCTTCATTTAACAAGAGTTTCATCTTGCCGCCACCTTTACCGGTCAATGAAATAACATGCATTTCCCGTTCATGGGCGGCTTCGACAGCAGCAATGACATTGCTAGAGTTGCCGGAAGTTGAGATAGCCAGCAGGACGTCGCCAGGCTGTCCGAATGCCTGTACCTGTTTAGTGAAGATGTCTTGGTAGCTGTAATCATTGCCAACGGCCGTCATGATGGATGAGTCGGTCGTGAGTGCCATAGCAGGTAAAGGCATCCGTTCGCGTTCAAAACGGCCGACAAGTTCTGCGGCGAAATGCTGACAGTCGGCAGCAGACCCCCCGTTGCCACAGGCGAGAATCTTGTTGCCTTGGGTGAGGGCGTCGTACATGCATTGTGCGGCACGTGCGATTGGTTCAGCCAGTTCTTCAGCCGCTTTTTTCTTGAGTTCAATGCTTTCGTTGAAATGTCCAAGGATACGTGTTTTCATCATTCTTCCTGCCAGGATGTCCAGTTGTGCAGATGGGTTTTCTAGCCGATTGGCATTTATCCTACAACACCAAGCCCTAAAAAGGGTAAAGAATTGTTATTTGCCAAGCCAAAACAGTGCTGTTTCACTTGCTACCCTTTTTCGGGCTTGCTTGAAATTTGTTACTCGCCTCGGCAAAATCAAACTCTGCACGTACATTAATCTTGGGGAACGCCATGCAACTTGAGACATTAATGGACACCATGTCCCGCCAACAGGTTCCTGAAGGTGCATTATATGTGATTGGTACACCAATCGGGAATATATGCGATATCAGTTTGAGAGCCTTAACGGTGTTGGAGGTTGCCGATGTTGTGGCATGTGAGGATACACGGAATACGCGGTCTTTGCTCTCTGCCTATGGATTATCCAAACCATTGCTTGCAGCGCATCAGCATAACGAACGTGAGGTTGCAGGACAATTGACAGCCCGTCTTGAACGCGGTGAGCGTATTGCTCTGGTCTCTGATGCAGGAACGCCAGGGATATCGGATCCAGGCGCGCGGATTGTTGATTCATTACGCGAAGCTGGGTGCCATATCGTTCCGATTCCAGGCCCCTCTGCGGCCGTTGCGGCATTGTCTATTTCTGGTTTTACGGATAATGGTTTTCGATTTGTCGGTTTTTTACCCATAAAGCATGCGCAGCGCCTCACCTTTCTGCGGGCTCTTCAGAATACACCAGAGACCTTGGTTTTTTACGAAGCTCCCCATCGTATCAAGGAGATGCTTGATTCCTTGAGCCAGGTTTTTGGAGGCGACCGCCGGGTGATGGTGGGGCGCGAGTTGACGAAACTTTTTGAGGAAACTTGGCGGGGAACTTTGTCAGCTGTCGGAGAGTGGATTTCCAGTGATCCCAACCGAACCCGAGGGGAGTTTGTAATCCTTGTGGAAGGGGTGCAGGTCGACGAGGGTCAGAGTGGTGAGGATGAGGCCAAGCGGATTCTGTCCATCCTGCTTGAATCTATGCCGGTCAGTGGTGCGGTTGCAACTGCAGTTAAGATAACAGGGCTCAAAAAGAATCTGCTTTATAACGTTGCATTGCGGCTGAAAGCCTAAAGCTGCAACTGTTTGATTAAAAGAATAATTCTCATTTTCAATTTCCTGTAAATTAGGTGGTATTTCTGCGACAACCTATGGGAAACGATGGTAATGCCTGGGATGGATTGCCTATACTGGCTGCATAACAAAAACAATGAGGAGACGTGATGCAGTTTAACAAGGCCAGTTTTATTTACTTCAGTGCGACAGGCACAACCCGTAGAATTGTCCGGGCAGTCAAGAATACGTTGCCAGTTGGCAAGACCGATTACAACCTGCTGCGTAAACCTGTTGAACAGGAAGTACAGGTGGAGTCGGACAATCTGATGGTTGTTGCCATGCCGGTCTACAACGGCCGTATTCCTGCGTTGGCGGCAGAAAGCTTGAGGCGGATGAGAGGACAGGGAACGCCTGCGATTGCGATAGTGGTCTATGGCAACCGGGAGTATGATGATGCCCTTCTGGAAGTCAAAACCATGCTGGAAGAGCAGGGGTTCTTCGTCCTTGGAGCAGCCGCATTCATTGCGCGTCATTCCATTTTTCCAGAGGTGGCTAACGAGCGTCCTGATGCGGATGATCTTGCGCAAGTCTCTGCCTTTACTAAGGCCTGTGTGAAAAAGTTAGCCGATTTACAGTCTGCTGAAGGTTACAAAGCGCCAGACGTCAGAGGTAACATCCCATTTATGCCATTGAAAACGGTGCCAATGAAACCTTCTTCTGGAGATGACTGTGATTTCTGTGGCATCTGTGAAAAAATCTGTCCGGTCCAGGCGATTACCATTGACGGGGATGAGATAACGACCGATCCAGACCGCTGTATTTCATGTGGTGCTTGTATTTCAGTCTGCCCAATCGAGACGCGGCAGTACCGTGGTGCTGACTACGAGAAATTCAGGGGCAAGTTCATAGCCCGTTTTGGGACTCGTAGGGAAAACGAAACGTACCTTTAGGATGCGTGCGGTAGAAAAGCAGGATTCAGCAACGTCCTGCTTTCCAGATATGTAAAACCTTGTCAGATTTCAAGCCGAGTCCCCATTTCTACGACACGATTTGTCGGAATCTGGTAGTAGTCAGCAGCACTGCGTGCGTTTCGGGTAATCCAGATGAACAGGTGTTCGCGCCAGCGTACCATCATCGACCGCTTGGATGGCATCAAGGATAGCCGTGAGACGAAGAACGAGGTTTGCATCAGGTCAAAATGGTGTCCTTGCTGGCCACATTCTTCCAAGATTAAAGGAATGTCTGGTTCGTTCTTGAACCCGTAATGTACGTCAATCATCCAGCAGTTGTTGCCATAGTCGGTAATCTTGATACGCTCCCAAGGGGGAATCCAAGGTACGTCATGGGTATGGATGGTTAAGAAGTAGACACGTTCATGGATGACCTTATTATGGGAAAGGTTGTGCAGTAGAGCGAGTGGAACACCATCATTGTCCCGTTTGAGTACAACGGCAGTTCCAGGAACCCGTTGGGGCGGTGAGATAAAAAGTGTCTCAAGGAAGTCCTTTAAAGGAACGGCTTGCAGTCGCAGGTTTCTTTCAATAATCCTTCTTCCACGGCGCCAAGTCAGCATGATGGTGAAGAGGACTGTCGCCAGAGCCAATGGGAACCAACCGCCACTGGCGATTTTCATGACGTTGGAACTAAACAGGAAGGTGTCGCCAATAAAGAAGCAGAAGACCAGCAATAGGGAAATAATGACGTTACGTTTCCAATAGTTGTGCATGACGAAAAACAGCAACAACGATGTGATGGTCATGGTACCTGTCACGGCAATGCCATATGCGCCTGCTAAGTTGTCAGAAGACCCGAAAAGCAGGATGGCAATCAAGACGACGGTCATCTGAAGCCAATTAACGGTGGGCATATAAATCTGCCCGATTTCGGATTCAGAGGTATGCACGACTTTCATGCGTGGCAGGAGGCCGAGACCAATAGCTTGGCGTGTGACAGAAAAGGCGCCGGTAATGGTTGCTTGCGATGCCACGACAACAGCAATGGTCGAAAGGGCAATCAACGGGTAGATGCTCCATGCGCCAAGCTGTTGGAAGAAAGGGTTTACGATGGCTGCTGGGTTAACGATAAGCAGGCCTCCTTGCCCCATGTAGTTGAGTGCTAAAGCTGGGAATACGATGAAAAACCATGCAAGCCGGATTGGCGTCGGACCAAAATGACCCAAATCGGCATAGAGGGCTTCAGCCCCCGTCAATGCCAGGACAATAGCGCCAAGCGCAATAAACGCAATGCCAGGACTGGTCTTGATGAAATTGATGGCAAACCAAGGATTAAAGGCTTGGAGGATAACTGGTGCACGGATGATGTTGACGATGCCCATGGCTGCAAGGGAGCCAAACCAAAGTAGCATCAAGGGACCTACCCATTTGGCGATGCCTTCAGTTCCTTTTGACTGGATGGAATAAAGGACGACAATGATAACTATCGCTAAAGGGACTACATAGGGTTTGAAAAACGGGGTGGCGACCTCAAAACCTTCCATGGCCGATAGGACGGAAACTGCTGGTGTGATGACGCTGTCACCATAAAAGAGGGATGCACCGAAAACGCCCATGAGCAGGAGTATCCGGTACCACAAGGGGCGTCCTTTTGGCAGAGAAGTGTGCACAAGTGCTAACAGGGCCAGGATGCCGCCTTCACCGCGGTTGTCTGCTTTGAGCATCAGGTAGACGTATTTAAGTCCGACAACAAGTATAAGTCCCCAGATAATCAGCGAGACAATCCCGATGATGTTTGCTGGAATCAGGGCGAGGCCATTGGTTTCACCGAAGACCGCTTTCATTGTATAAAGTGGACTCGTGCCGATGTCGCCATAAACGACACCGACGGCGGCAACCGTCATCGCTGCTATGCTGTGTTTTGCGGGTTTTAGGGACAATGCCATGCCTTTTTTATTTTAGGAACGCCAAAGATAGGACAATCTGCATTTAAATGCAACCAAATGTCGCTGAATTTTGCTCAATTGCCCCAATTGTTGGTTTGTTTCCTTGAGGGTTTGACAATTATTCTTGCGGGCGGTTGAAGCGGTGTAGCGAAGGAGCAAATCTGTTTTATATTTGCAGAACTGTGTGCCTCATGCTATTTTCACCTTTTCAGCGATTCGGGATGGCAAGGTGGTGCCTTTCCCACAACAGGAAAAGATTCGATGGCTCAATATGTTTTCACAATGAATAGGGTCGGCAAGGTCGTGCCACCCAAACGTCAGATCCTGAAGGATATTTCATTATCATTTTTCCCTGGTGCCAAGATTGGTGTCCTTGGGTTAAATGGTGCAGGAAAGTCAACGCTGTTGAAGATTATGGCTGGGGTTGATACGGATATCCTAGGTGAAGCCCGTCCAATGCCTGGACTTAAGATTGGTTATATGCCACAGGAACCGCAATTAGATCCAGAACAGACTGTTCGGGAGGCTGTTGAGTCAGGTTTGGGAGAAGTTATGGATGCTCAAAAGCAGCTCGAAGCTGTTTATGCTGCGTATGCTGAACCTGACGCTGATTTCGACAAGTTGGCAGCAGAGCAAGCTCGCCTTGAAGCAATAGTGGCTGCAGGCGATGGTAATAATGTTGAGCAGCAGATGGAGGTTGCAGCAGATGCGCTTAGGTTGCCTCCTTGGGATGCGAAAATTGGTGTGCTCTCTGGTGGCGAAAAGCGTCGAGTCGCGCTTTGCCGCTTACTTTTATCCAAGCCTGATATGCTTTTGTTGGATGAACCGACCAACCATTTGGATGCTGAATCTGTTGAGTGGCTTGAACAGTTCCTGCACCGTTTCCCAGGTACCGTTGTGGCAATTACCCATGATCGTTATTTTCTTGATAATGCCGCAGAATGGATTCTTGAGCTTGACCGAGGTCAAGGGATTCCTTGGAAAGGCAACTACAGTTCTTGGTTAAATCAGAAAAGTTTGCGTTTGAAGCAGGAAGAACAGCGTGAATCGGCACGCCAAAAGACCATTGCCAAGGAACTCGAATGGGTTCGGCAAAATCCGAAGGGTAGGCAGGCCAAAAGTAAGGCTCGTTTAGCGCGGTTCAACGAGTTGTCTGAGTACGAATACCAAAAACGCAATGAAACGCAGGAAATCTTTATTCCTGTGGCAGAACGCTTAGGAAACGATGTTATTGAATTTAAGAATGTCAGCAAGGGTTTCGGCGACAGGCTTCTGATAGACAACCTGAGTTTCATTGTTCCAGCTGGTGCTATTGTCGGTGTGATTGGGCCAAACGGTGCTGGTAAGTCGACCTTGTTCAAGATGATTGCTGGTAAAGAACAGCCAGATTCTGGTGAGATTGCTATCGGCAAAACGGTTCGTCTGGCGATGGTCGACCAATCTCGTGAGTTCCTATCTAATGACAAGACGGTCTTTGAGGAAATCAGTGGCGGGAATGATTTGATTACTGTTGGCAAGTTTGAAATGCATGCTCGCGCATACTTAGGGCGGTTTAATTTTAAAGGAACAGACCAGCAGAAAAAGGTAGGGATGCTTTCTGGTGGGGAGCGTGGCAGGTTACATCTTGCAAAGACCCTGATGCAAGGTGCGAATGTCCTTCTGCTTGACGAGCCGTCCAATGATTTGGATGTCGAAACGTTGCGTGCATTGGAAGATGCACTTCTTGAGTTTGCTGGTACTGTGATTGTTGTTTCGCATGACCGTTGGTTCTTGGACAGGATTGCAACGCATATCCTTGCTTTCGAGGGTGATTCTCAAGTTACCTTCTTTGAAGGAAATTATCAGGAATATGAAGCTGATAAGCGTAAGCGTCTAGGGGAAGCAGGAGCAGCGCCGAAGCGTCTGCGCTATAAGCCCATCTCACGTTGATAGCAGGGGTTGTTTCAAAAAGTTTCTGGTTTTCGCTTTTAGAGGATTAGAATTACAATTTGGTTTTGCAAAAACGGTAGGTGTTGTGTCCAATATCGCTGAAATACGGGATTTGGTGTTCGGTTATGGTGATCGGATAATCCTTTCTGATTTGGAAATGACTTTCCCAAAAGGGAAGGTCATTGGCATTATGGGTATTTCTGGATCTGGGAAGACAACCATTCTTCGTCTGTTGGGGGGCTTGGTTACCCCACAGAGAGGAGAAGTGCTGATTAATGGTGAACGCATTGATACCAGCGATACAGCCAAACTTTACCGTCAGCGTCGCCAGATGGGGATGCTTTTCCAACATGGTGCACTGTTTACGGATCTTTCCGTTTTTGAAAACGTGGCTTTCCCTTTGCGCGAGCAGACTGATTTGCCAGAGGAACTGATTCATGACTTGGTTCTTATGAAACTTGATGCGGTAGGCCTTCGTAGTGCTGCATGGTTGATGCCTTCCGAAATATCGGGAGGGATGGCAAGGCGAGTTGCCCTAGCGCGCACCATTGCACTTGATCCGCAACTGATTTTGTACGATGAACCCTTTACAGGGCTTGATCCCATTTCGATGGGGGTGACATCGAACCTCATTAGGCATCTGAATGATGCCTTGCAGTCTACGACAGTTTTAGTTTCGCATGATGTCCCTGAGACTTTCTCAATAGCAGATTACGTCTATTTCCTTTGTGATGGAAGGATTCTTGCACACGGAACACCTGCGGAAATGGAACAGTCTTCAGATCCTTTTGTTCATCAGTTTGTTCATGCTGAGATGGATGGACCTGTTGCATTTCACTATCCAGGCCGATCGATGGCCGAAGACCTTGGTCTAAAGGAGGCATTATGAATATGCTCTCAGATTTGGGCTACAAGGCGAGACAAACTGTTTCAAGCATTGGTTATGCAGCACGGCTTTTTCTATCGGTGTTCCGAGCTTTTTTCAGATTGTTGGCAAGACCAAGGCTGATAACGGACCAGATTTTTTTCATTGGCAACAAGTCACTAATCATCATTACGGTATCAGGCCTATTTGTTGGGTTTGTGCTGGGACTTCAGGGGTATTACGTTCTGGTTCGTTATGGTTCAGAACAAGCATTGGGGATTCTGGTTGCCTTGTCATTGACTCGCGAACTGGGACCGGTTGTAACTGCGTTGCTTTTTGCGGGGCGTGCAGGTACTTCGCTGACTGCCGAAATTGGGTTGATGAAGGCGGGGGAACAGTTGACTGCTATGGAAATGATGGCTGTTAATCCTGTTGAGCGGATTCTTGCACCGCGTTTCTGGGCAGGCGTCATTTCGATGCCAATTCTGTCTATCCTTTTCAACGCAGCGGGTATTATCGGTGGTTATATTGTTGGCGTGTCGCTAATCGGTGTGGACGATGGAGCATTCTGGTCTCAGATGCAAGAGGGTGTTGATGTCTGGGATGATATTGGAAATGGGGTTATAAAAAGCGTAGTGTTCGGTTTTGCTGTGACCTTCATGGCGCTTTTTCAGGGATATGAATCCAGGGCAACCCCGGAAGGGGTGTCGGGCGCTACAACCCGTACGGTTGTGCTTTCTTCCCTATTGGTTTTATGGTTGGACTTCATTATGACGGCATTGATGTTCAACTGATTCGTAAAAACAAAGCTTCAGGCGGGCGGGATTTTCCCTAGGAATGTAATCTTTTATAATACCCACTGGAATTACCTGAAGCTGAAGTAAAGATAGAGGTAACTATGCAACGTAAGTCGTTTGATATCTGGGTGGGGCTTTTTGTCCTGCTGGGTGCCGTTGCGCTCCTGTTCCTTGCCCTGAAGGCAGGTAACATGAGTTCCCTTTCATTTGAGAGTACTTATCCGGTCAAAGCAAAGTTTAGCAATATTGGCGGGTTGAAGCCGCGGGCTCCCGTGAAGAGCGCTGGGGTGGTTGTTGGCCGCGTGTCAGATATTTCATTCGACAACAAAGATTTTCGTGCAGTCGTTACCCTTGAGCTGAAACAAAAGTATACTTTTCCCAAAGATGGCACTACGGCTAAGATTCTGACATCTGGTCTTTTGGGTGAGCAGTACATCGGTTTAGAAATTGAGCCAGGTGATCCATCGGTTGAACATCCAGGCCTCGTATCTGGAGATGAAATCGTCAGATCTGAAGATGCGATGGTGCTGGAAAAACTGATTGACGCACTGGTTGCATCAAAAGCCAGTGAATGAAGGAAACACTTATGAAATGCCTAGTTAAGCCGCTGGTTGTAGCTGTAGCAATGGCTTTGCCCTTGATGGCTGGTCATGCCTTTGCTGATGCGCCAGATGAGATTTCTGGTGTAGGAGATGTTCCACAAAAGAAAACATCGTCGACTGTTGAACAGGTAGCTTCTGATGCGCCAAGTGATACCTTTGAAGGTTACAATCGAGCGATGTTTTCCTTCAATGAGGCCTTTGACGATTATATTTTCCGTCCTGTTGCAAAAGGGTATACCAAGGTTGTCCCTGAACCGGTACGAGATGGTGTGACCAATTTCTTCGGAAATATCCGTGATATTTGGTATGCGGCAAACCACTTCATGCAGGGTAATGCGGAACGTGGTGTCAAGGATTTGGCACGTGTAACGGCCAATACCATTTTTGGGATTGGTGGTCTCATTGATGTGGGTACGCGACTGGGTATTGAGAAAGAAAAGGCTGATTTTGGGCAGACCTTGGGCATTTGGGGAGTTGGATCCGGTCCTTATGTTGTTTTACCGATTTTGGGTGATTCTACAGTCCGCGATACGATTGCTTTGCCCGCCGAATGGTATGGTGACCCTTGGTCATACGTCCGCAAGATCCGTGTTCGTAATGTCGGTATTGTCCTTAGGGCAGTTAATTACCGTGCAAATCTCTTAGATGCATCTGAATTTGCCGATGAAGTTGCTTTGGATAAATATGAATTCCGTCGTGATGCATATCTCCAGCGTCGGCGTGCGATGATTGAAGGTAAGTCGGCCGCAGCATGGGAAACCCAAACGACAGATCCGTTTTTCAACCCAGCAGCGGCAAAAGCACCGGGTACCGTAGCTCCAACTGAAGTGCCTTCTGTACCTCAGACTCAGCCTCCAACTGTTGCACCAGCTGATGGGACAAGTCCGCAGACTGCACCTGTTCCAGCAAAAACACCTGATTCAGTACCCGTACCAGCGGATGCTGCGGAAAAAAAGGCAGGATAAAGGCATCAATATTTAAAGGATAGAAAATGAAAAGCATTAAGAAATGGTTCTTGGCCTTGATGGCTCTGGCCCTTTTGACATTCACTTCTATGGCACAGGCACAGTCTTCGCCTAATGGCGTCGTTAACGCAATTAAGCAGAGTGTTTTATCAGCAGCTGCCAATGCTCCTAAGGGATTATCTTCTGCGCAGATCAATAGCCTTGTACGCAATAGTATTGCGCCGTATGTTGATTTTACGGCAGCGTCATCTGTGGCTTGCGGACAATACTGGTATCAGGCAACAGACAGCCAGAAAAGCAAGATTGCAGCAGAGTTCAAGGAGCTCTTGATTCGTTCTTATTCAAAAGCATTGGGTAAGGTCAATAGCAAAACCACGATGGATGTCTATAGCGTCGTCTATAACAGTAATAACACAGCGACTGTTCCTGCCCGTATCAACAACAACGGTACAAGTACCCCTCTGTTCTTTGGTTTGACAGCGAGGTCTGGCAGCTGGAAGATTTTCGATGCAAACTTCGCCAATATTTGGCTGATTTCGTCTTCTTTTAAGACCCAGTTTACCGGCATCATCAAGAAGTCTGGTATCGATGGCCTGATTGCCAACTTGGCTAAGAAAAACGGTCACAAGTAAGGCAATACCGTATGGCATTTGCTGTTACGACACTTGATTTCTCTAATGCGAAAGCCCTTCTTCAAGAAGGGCTTACTGCTGTTTCCAAAGGCGAAGAGACGTTTGATTTTGCTGAGCTTAAGCAGGTTGATTCCGCCAGCGTTTCGGTAATGCTTGCTTGGCAGCGTGCGGCTTTGAGGTCAGGTCGAAAAATCCGATTCCTAAATGTGCCAGCAAGCCTTGTCAGTCTTGCTGATCTTTATGGTGTCACGGAGCTCTTGGATTTGGTCGTTCGCGCTTAATCAAGCCTACCTGAATGCCACCTGAAGGGTGGTATTCCTTTTTCCGGGGTAATCCCTTTTACTATGAATGCCATAGAAATTTCCCATGTCAGTAAGCGCTATCAAATGTTGCGGGCGCTTGATGATGTATCGATTGAAGTCAAACAGGGAGAGTTCTTTGGACTTTTGGGTCCCAATGGGGCGGGTAAGACGACATTAATTTCTATTATGGCGGGTTTGGCATTCGCTGACTCAGGTAGTATCCGGATTATGGGGTGTGATGTCATCCGTGATTACCGTCAGACAAGGCGGATGCTTGGTGTTGTTCCCCAAGAAATTGTCTTTGATCCTTTCTTTACGGTCCGTGAGACTTTACGTATTCAGTCTGGTTTCTTTGGGTTGAAAGGGAATGATTCATGGATTGATGAAGTCATGGTTAGCCTAGGACTTGAGGATAAAGCTGACGTGAATACGCGAGCGCTTTCTGGTGGTATGAAGCGGAGGTTGCTTGTTGCGCAAGCTTTGGTACACCGTCCCCCAGTCATTGTTCTAGACGAGCCGACGGCAGGTGTTGATGTTGAATTGCGGCAAAGTCTTTGGCAGTTCATCGGACGCTTGAATCGCGAAGGGCATACTGTAGTATTGACGACCCATTACCTTGAAGAAGCGCAAACGTGGTGTAACCGGATTGCTATGCTCAAAGAGGGAAGGGTGATTGCCTTGGATTCTACTGAGGCATTGATACATCAGTTCTCTGAAACGCAGCTTGTTTTGCAGTTAGGGGCTGAATTGCCTCAAACCTTGATGCCTTTAGTGGTTAAGAGTCAAGTGACAGGTCAGAGTGGGAAATGGGTTTTGCGCATTCGTCACTATGCGGAAATTGGGCGTATTCTTGCTGAATTAGGGCAGTGCCAAGTCCCGGTTAATGCACTTGAGGTTCAAGAGCCTGATCTTGAAGACGTTTTTCTGCAACTGATGGAAACAGGGAGGAACTGAGATGGTGTTTACGATATTCAGTACCCTGTTTGGCAAGGAGGTTAAGCGTTTTTTCAAGGTATCTATTCAGACCGTTATGGCGCCGGTTTTGACTTCGTTGCTTTATATGCTGATCTTTGGCCATGCTCTTTCAGACTACGTCCAAGTGTATCCAGGGGTTGCGTACAGCGCTTTTTTGGTACCGGGCCTTGTCATGATGACTTTGATGCAGAATGCTTTTGCCAATTCATCATCTTCGTTGATACAGGCGAAAATCAATGGGAGCATCATTTTCATGTTGCTTTCCCCGGCTTCGTATGCCCAGATCTTCTTTGCTTATATGCTGGCATCTGTTGTGCGCGGAATCGTTGTTGGCATAGGCGTTTTTATTGTTACGGTTTTCTTTATAGTGCCTTCAATGTATTCTTTCCTTTGGGTTCTGTTCTTTGGTATTGGTGGGGCAGCACTTTTGGGTACGATGGGTATAGTTGCTGGGATATGGGCGGAGAAGTATGAGCACCTGTCGACTTTCCAGAATTTCATGATCATGCCGGCGACGTTCCTCTCAGGCGTCTTTTATTCCATCCATTCTTTGCCGGAATTTTGGCAGGGTGTGTCGGTTTTCAATCCTTTCTTTTACCTTGTTGATGGATTCCGCTATGGTTTTTTTGGACATTCTGATGTCAATCCATGGACAAGTTTGATGATAGTCAGCATATTTTTTTGCTTTTTTGCCGTATTCACCTTACATTTACTGCGGAAAGGTTATAAATTGCGTTTTTAGCCTTTTCTGCACATTCTTTAACTGAAATTTATAAATGGACAAATTGATTATTCATGGTGGAAAACGCCTCAATGGCGAGATTCCAATCTCCGGTGCGAAAAACGCCGCATTGCCTATCCTGTGTACAGGGTTGCTGACGGCAGATGACGTTGTATTGACTAACGTTCCCCGTCTAAAGGATGTTGAGACGATGCTGGATCTCCTGCGGCAGATGGGGGTTTCCATCAGGCAGGAAGGCGAAAAAATGGTCTT
This sequence comes from Oxalobacter sp., assembly GCA_016291665.1. Classification (GTDB taxonomy): domain Bacteria; phylum Pseudomonadota; class Gammaproteobacteria; order Burkholderiales; family Burkholderiaceae_D; genus Oxalobacter. The sequence goes on from JAEEYE010000010.1 coordinate 26,476, forward strand.
GAATGGCAAGAACGTCAACCGGTTCGATGCGCCATACGAACTGGTCAAGACCATGCGGGCTGCCATTTTGGTGCTTTGCCCACTTGTGGCTCGTTTTGGGGAAGCGAGGGTTTCTCTTCCTGGAGGATGCGCGATTGGTTCTCGGCCGGTTGAACAGCATATCAAGGGGCTCAGGGCGATGGGAGCCGAAGTAGAAATCAAAGGCGGCTATATTTATGCAAAGGCCAAACGCCTTAAGGGTACACGTATTGTTACCGACATGATTACGGTGACAGGCACCGAGAATCTCTTAATGGCTGCTGTATTGGCCGAAGGCGTAACCATCATCAAGAATGCAGCGCGCGAGCCAGAAGTGACTGATCTTGCAAATCTGTTGGTGAAGATGGGAGCCAAGATTGAAGGTATTGGAACGGATGAACTGGTTATCCATGGTGTTGAAAGCTTGCATGGTGCGACCCACCATGTGATTCCAGACCGAATTGAAACAGGAACATTCCTGTGTGCTGTTGCTGCGACTGGAGGGGATGTTGTTTTGACCAATACATGTGACAACATCTTAGACGTTGCATTGCAAAAAATCCGTGAGATGGGCGCAGTTTTGACCTGTGGTGGTGATTCAATCCGTATCCAGATGGACAGGCGTCCTAAAGGGGTGAGTTTCCGAACTACAGAATATCCTGGGTTCCCGACCGATATGCAGGCTCAGTTTATGGCGGTTAATTGCTTGGCTGCAGAATCAAGCCATGTAGTTGAGACTATCTTTGAAAATCGCTTCATGCATGTGCAGGAATTGAACCGATTGGGGGCAAAAATCAGGACAGAAGGAAATACTGCCTTTGTTACAGGTGTTGATAAGTTGGTTGGCGCCCCAGTTATGGCAACCGATTTGCGTGCTTCCGCATCTTTGGTGATTGCTGGACTGGCCGCTAAAGGAGAGACGCAGGTTAACCGAATCTATCATTTAGACCGTGGTTACGACCAGATGGAAAAGAAGTTGGCGGCTGTTGGTGCGGATATCGTAAGAGTCAGTGAAGAATGAGTGAGCAGGAAAATAAAGAAGGAGAAGGTCAGCAGGAATTGGTTCTGGCTCTCTCAAAAGGACGGATTTTCGATGAAACAATCCCCCTGTTAAAGGCCGCAGGCATTGAAGTTCTGGAGGATCCAGAAACATCCAGGAAGCTGATTTTACCGACGAATAAGCCCAAGGTGCGGGTTATCATTGTTCGTGCAACGGATGTACCGACATACGTGCAATATGGTGCGGCAGATTTTGGGGTTGCTGGGAAGGACGTCCTTCAGGAAAGCGGTGCTACGGGTCTTTACCAGCCCATAGATTTGCAGATTGCAAGATGCCACATGGCCGTTGCGGTTCGCAAAGGCTTTGACTATGAAGCAGCAGTACGTCGTGGAGCTAGGTTACGTGTTGCAAGTAAGTATGTCCATGCTGCACGCGAACATTTTGCAAAGAAAGGTCTGCATGTAGACATCATCAAGTTGTATGGCTCTATGGAGCTGGCACCTTTGGTTGGCCTGTCGGACGTCATCGTCGACTTAGTCAGTACAGGCAATACGTTAAAGGCCAACAATTTGGTTGAGGTCGAACGCATTCAGGAAATTACCTCTCGCCTTGTTGTCAATCAGGCGTCCCTAAAGCTTAAGCGCAAGGAAATGCAGCCAATCCTCGAAGCTTTTAAGCAGGCCTCTGTTGCACAGGAAAGCCCTGAAAAGGCATAAAAATGATAAGGAAGTGAAAGGGGAGTCAGATGCCTATAAAACTCCGTAGGCTGAGTACCGCTCAGCCCGATTTTAAGGTCAGTCTTGCTAATGTATTGGCTTTTGAACAAAAGACAGATGAATCTATCAATGCGATTGTTGCTGGCATATTAGACGATGTGCGGCGAAATGGTGACAAGGCAGTTCTTGAATATTCCAATCGCTTTGACCGTTTGAATATCAGTGACGCGAAGGCGCTTGAAATTCCTATGGCAGAATGTACACGTGCTCTGGAATCACTGTCGCCGGAACGCCGTCAGGCTTTGCAAGTGGCGGCGGACCGTATCCGCAAATACCATGAGTACCAAAAGGCTTCCTGTGGTTCGGAAGGGTTCTCTTTTACAGATGAAATGGGTAACCAGTTAGGACAGAAAGTGACCCCTTTGGACAGCGTTGGGATTTACGTTCCAGGTGGGAAAGCGGCTTATCCTTCTTCTGTTTTGATGAACGCGATTCCTGCCCAGGTTGCGGGTGTAAAAGAGATTGTCATGGCAGTTCCGACACCAGATGGTGTTCGCAATGAGCTTGTGTTAGCTGCTGCAGCCATTTCAGGTGTGACGCGCGTCTTCACGGTTGGGGGGGCACAGGCAGTCGCTGCTTTGGCATATGGAACGGAAACAATTCCTTGTGTCGACAAGATTGTGGGGCCTGGTAATGCTTTTGTTGCCGAAGCAAAACGTCGTGTGTTTGGCACAGTCGGTATCGATATGATTGCAGGCCCGTCAGAAATCTTGGTTATTTGTGATGGAACGACAGATCCAGACTGGATTGCAATGGATCTTTTCTCACAGGCAGAACATGATGAATTGGCTCAGTCTATTCTTATTACGCCTGATGCGGCTTATATGGATCGCGTTGAAGAAAGCGTTAATAAGCTTCTGCCTGAAAGATTGCGTAAGGAAATTATTACGAAGTCCCTTACATCGCGAGGTGCGATGGTATTAGTTAAGAATATGGAAGAGGCTTGCGAAATTGCCAACCAGATTGCACCTGAGCACCTTGAGATTTCAGCTGAAGAACCAGAAAAATGGGGGGGACTGTGCCGCCATGTCGGTTCTATTTTCTTGGGGCGTTATACGTGTGAATCACTGGGTGACTATTGCGCTGGGGCAAACCATGTGTTGCCGACTTCCCGGACAGCGCGTTTTTCATCTCCATTGGGAGTTTACGATTTCCAGAAGCGGTCAGCCATGATTTGGGCGAGCTCGGAAGGGTCACAAGTTCTCGGGAAAGTTGCCGTTGAATTGGCAACTGGAGAGGGACTTGAAGCACATGCAGGAAGTGCCGCATTTAGGCTGAAAAAATAGGAAAGGCGCTAAACGGTGATGGAAGAATTAATTGAGAAAGTTATTCGCCCGGATGTCCGGGCGATGTCTGCTTATGCTGTACAAGACGCTAAGGGATTCATTAAGCTTGATGCAATGGAAAACCCTTATTCCCTGCCTGATTGGTTGAAAAGGGCAATGGCAGAACGGCTTTCCCAAGTTGCATTAAATCGTTACCCAATCCCACTTTATACAAATCTGAAGGAAAAAATCTGCAAGACAATGGGCATTCCTGAAGGATATGAAGTCCTTTTAGGTAATGGGTCTGATGAATTGATAGCGATAGTGACTATGGCTTGCGCAGCAAAGGAAAAGCGCGCGAAGATGCTGGTTCCAGTTCCAAGTTTTGTGATGTATTCCGTTGATGCCCAGTTAGCAGGGATGGATTTCATCGGTGTAGACCTTAAATCGGATTTGACGCTTGATGTTGATGCAATGCTGGCCGCAATTGAGGAGCATAATCCGACGTTGGTCTTTCTGGCAATGCCGCACAATCCAACAGGACGTTTGTTTGAGGTATCTGGCGTGCTCCGTATTTTGGATGCGATGAAAGGTCGCGGCATTGTTGTCAGTGACGAAGCATACCAACCTTTTACCGATTTCACCATGTTGCCTTATCTTGCGGATTATCCGAACTTGGTTGTTATGCGTACAGTCTCTAAGCTGGGTTTGGCAGGTATCCGTTTGGGATATATGACAGCGGCAAAAGAACTCTTAACAGAATTTGACAAAGTACGTCCACCTTATAACGTGAATGTACTGACGGAAGCTGTCGCTGAATTGGCGATGGATAATATTGCTGTTTTCAATGAACAGGCAAAAGCGATTCGCAAAGAGCGTGCAAGGCTTGCGGGTGAACTGGCGGCGATGCCGGATGTTGAGGTTTTCCCGTCGCAGGCGAATATCCAGTTAATTCGTGTCAAAAATGCTGATGCAGTCTTTGATGGACTTGTCGCACGGAGAATATTGATTAAAAATGTCAGTAGACAGCATCCATTGTTGGAAAATTGCTTGCGTATCACTGTTAGCACGCCAGAAGAGAACGACTTGTTCCTGGCAGCTTTTAAGGCTTGTCTGTAAATACTAGATGGATGACACTTATGTCCAGAACTGCAGAGATTGTCCGAAATACAAATGAAACTAAAATTCGGATTTCCATTGACTTGGATGGAACCGGTAAGAGTAATTTGTCGACTGGTATCCCTTTTTTAGACCATATGTTGGATCAAGTAGCCCGCCATGGTTTGCTAGACCTTACAGTGCAGGCCGAGGGTGATTGGGAGATTGACGATCATCATACGGTTGAGGACATTGGGATTACCTTGGGACAGGCGTTGTCTAAAGCGGTTGGAGACAAGAAGGGTCTTTGCCGTTATGGTCACGCTTATGTACCGTTGGACGAATCACTTTCACGTGTTGTCATCGACTTTTCGGGGCGTCCTTATTTGGAGTTCCATGTCGATTTTGCTCGCCAGATGACTGGTCAATTCGATTTGGATCTCATTCGGGAATTTTTCCAAGGGCTTGTTAACCATGCGGCAGTTTCACTGCATATTGATAACTTGCGTGGAGATAATGCGCATCACCAGTGTGAGACTGTTTTTAAAGCATTTGGCAGGGCCTTGCGAATGGCTGTGGCAGTTGATCCACGTGCGGCTGGTATGGTTCCTTCAACGAAAGGGTTGCTGTAACCCGTAGGGGTTCTTGGTTTTGAAAGTTGGCTTTATGCAGAAGATTATCGTTGTCGATTATGGCATGGGAAACCTCCGCTCTGTGGCTCAAGCACTCAGGGCGGTTGCGCCTGAAGATGATGTTCGTATTTCAGGAACAGTTGCTGATATTGATGACGCGGATCGTATTGTCTTACCTGGACAGGGTGCTATCCCAGACTGTATGGTTTCCTTGGAAAAATCGGGTTTACGGCAAGCTTTGATGCGTGCTGCATCGTCAAAGCCGGTTTTTGGTGTTTGCGTTGGTGAGCAGATGCTCTTTGACTGGAGTGAAGAAGGTGGTACCCCCGGTCTTGGTTTGATTCCAGGAAAGGTTGTTCGTTTCCGGTTAGATGGGACTTTGCAACCAGATGGTTCGCGTTACAAGGTTCCACAAATGGGTTGGAATCAGGTCACACAGTATGGTAGCCATCCATTGTGGCAAGGTGTCAAAGATAAGAGTTTCTTTTATTTTGTACATAGTTTCTATGCTGTGCCTGCGAATGACGTAAATATCGTGGGCATGACAGATTATGGTGAGCCATTCTGTAGTGCTGTTGCGAAGGATAATATCTTTGCTACGCAGTTCCACCCAGAAAAAAGTGCATCGGTCGGATTGCAACTCTACCGGAATTTCCTGCAATGGAACCCATGATTGATTGACTGCGTATTTTTTAACAAGATTTCTTGAGGATTTTTATATGCTTCTTATTCCCGCTGTTGATATGAAAGACGGTGCCTGCGTCCGCCTGAAACAGGGCGATATGGAGCAGGCGACAGTGTTCTCGAATGAACCAGCCGAAATGGCGCTCCATTGGCTCAAACAGGGTGGCCGAAGGTTGCATCTGGTGGATTTGAATGGTGCTTTTGCTGGTAAACCAGTCAATGAGCAGCCCATTAGGAGCATCATTAAGGCTACTCAGCAGTTTTCTGCTGAAAATGGTGTGGATATTCCGATTGAGTTAGGCGGTGGTATTCGTGATTTGCATACCATTGAACATTATCTGTTTAATGGGATTTCTTACATTATCATCGGTACGGCAGCTGTTAAGAATCCGCCTTTCCTTCAGGAAGCCTGCAAACTTTTCCCAGGCCAGATTCTTGTCAGCCTTGATGCAAAAGATGGTGATGTTGCGATTGATGGTTGGAGTAAGTTGACCGGTATCAATGTCATTGAATTGGCAAAACGTTACGAAGACTATGGGGTTAATAGCATTATTTATACCGATATTGGCCGTGATGGTATGGGCGCTGGGATTAACATCGATGCCACGGTTAAATTAGCCAATGCAGTCAGTATGCCGATTTTTGCATCAGGTGGTTTGCATGACTTGGATGATGTCAAAAAACTTTGTGAAGTCGAGGATCAAGGCGTTGCCGGTGTTATCTGTGGACGTGCCATTTATGTAGGGACGTTGGATCTCAAGGAAGGTCAGGCCTTGGCAGATAGTCTCAGTGCAAAAAAACAGGGCTAATTCCAGGAAAGAGCGATAGCCATGTTGACGAAAAGAATTATCCCTTGCCTTGATGTTACTGCTGGACGTGTTGTAAAAGGTGTCAACTTTGTTGAGTTGCGAGATGCTGGTGATCCAGTTGAGATTGCACGGCGGTACAACGACCAAGGGGCAGATGAAATTACATTCTTGGATATTACGGCTTCCAGTGATAAGCGTGACATTATTCTGCATATCATTGAGGCAGTGTCGTCTCAGGTTTTCATCCCTCTGACTGTGGGAGGTGGGGTTCGGACGGTTGAGGACGTGCGCCGTTTATTGAATGCAGGTGCAGACAAGGTCAGTATCAATACGTCAGCAGTTACCAATCCCCAGTTGGTTGCTGATGCATCGAGTCGGTATGGTTCACAATGCATTGTAGTTGCGATTGACGCAAAGCAGACAGGTTCTGAGCAATGGGAAGTCTTTACGCATGGTGGGCGTAATGCAACAGGGCTTGAAGCGGTTTCTTGGGCAAAAAAGATGGAGTCGCTTGGTGCCGGCGAAATTCTGTTGACCAGTATGGATCGGGATGGAACCAAAAGCGGATTTGATCTGGAACTGACTCGCCGTATTTCTGACTCCGTTAATATTCCAGTCATTGCTTCCGGTGGCGTTGGGAATCTACAGCATATGGTTGATGGCGTGCAGGTTGGACATGCAGATGCTGTCCTTGCCGCAAGTATTTTCCATTATGGAACCTATACGATTGCACAGGCGAAGCAGTATATGGCCGAAAGGGGCATTCCGGTACGTTTATGAAAGAGAAGGATTGGCTTGAAGCCATTAAATGGGACGCAAATGGCTTGGTTCCGGCAGTCGCACAGGATGCCGATACGAAAGACATCCTGATGCTGGCATGGGTTAACCAAGAGTCTCTCATGGAGACCTTGAAATCGGGCAATGCAGTTTACTGGAGCCGTTCTCGGAAAAGGCTTTGGCGTAAGGGCGAAGAGTCTGGTCATGCTCAGCGGATTGTGGAAATCCGGCTGGATTGCGATGGCGATGCACTCGTCTTCTTGGTTCAGCAGATAGGGCTTGCATGCCATACCGGGCGTCGTTCTTGCTTTTTTCAAAAATTGATTTCAGATGATGGGCGGGTTTACTGGAAAACAGTCGATCCTGTTCTTAAGAATCCTTCGGAGATCTATAAATGAGCGAAGTCCTAAGACGCATTGCGGAGGTCATTGAGTCAAGGAAACTTGAAAATGGCGGTGATCCTGCGAAATCCTATGTCAGTAGCCTCTTTGCAAAGGGGGATGATGCAATCCTGAAAAAAGTCGGAGAAGAGGCGACAGAATCAGTGATGGCGGCAAAGGATATACGCAACAAGATGCCAGTTGAAAAGTTGACCTATGAAGTTGCTGATCTGTGGTTCCATTCTTTGGTGATGCTGGCTCGTTTTGGCTTGGGACCAGATGATGTTCTGGCTGAATTGGCTAGGCGGGAAGGACTTTCTGGTCTGGTTGAAAAGGCTAATCGTAAAAAGACAGCTTAAAAGGCTGTATGTCGTGAGGAAGTGACAATGCCCGATTGTATTTTTTGTAAGATTGCAAGTGGTGAAGTGCCGTCTACGGTCGTCTATGAAAACGAACGCATTAAAGTTTTTCGCGACATTCATCCGGCGGCACCAACACATCTCCTGATTATTCCGAAGCGCCACATTCCAACACTGTCGCACTGTAAAGCAGAGGATACTGCGCTCTTGGGTGAAATGATGGCTCTCATTCCGCAACTGGCAAAGCAGGAAGGTATTCAGGTAGAAGAAGGCGAAGGAGGGATCACTAAAGGAGGATTCCGTGTTGTCATCAATGCCGGTCCTGACGGACGTCAGGATGTTTACCATTTGCATATCCATCTGATGGGTGGCGTCCGTCCTTGGAAAAAGGCTGACTGATTCATTTTAAGCTTGTTGGTGTCCTGCCTTGAAGGTTCCAGCGTAAGCTTTATGGGGAACAACTGTGGAACGAGGTGAACTTATTCGGTTTTTAGCAGATGAACTGAAGGTTTCTGACGTCCAGGATTATTGTCCCAATGGTCTTCAGGTTGAGGGAAGTTCCTCTGTGGAATTGATTGCCTGCGGCGTAACGGCTTCACAGGCGTTTATTGACAAAGCGATTGCTTGTGGGGCGGATACGTTGCTGGTTCATCATGGTTATTTCTGGCGAGGAGAAGAGCCGGTCATTTCGGGAATCAAGAAACAGCGTTTGAAGAAAATCCTAGAAAATGACCTGAATCTTTTAGCATATCATCTGCCGCTGGATTTGCATCCTGTTATTGGTAATAATGCGCAGCTGGCAAGGGTTTTGGGATTTAGGCCAGATGGTCGCTTTGGCAGGCAAAATTTAGGATGGTTTGGGACTGTTGAAAAGGCGGGGGTTGGTTGCGTTGGTGAACTTGCAGCCCACATAGAGAAGGTTTTAGGGCGTCCTCCTATGCTTGTTGGAGATGTGGATGCATCTATTGGTCGGATTGCATGGTGCAGCGGTGCAGCGCAAGGCATGCTGACTGATGCGGTTAATGCGGGTTCAACAGTCTTCCTTTCAGGCGAGATATCTGAACAAACAGTGCACGAAGCACGGGAGTATGGTGTAGCGTATCTTGCTTGTGGGCATCATGCGACTGAAACGTATGGAATCCGCGCGTTGGGACAGCTTTTGACAGAGAAGTTTGGCGTAAATCACGTTTTCTTTGACGTTTACAATCCCGTGTAACCCTGTTTTCCTCTTCAAAAGCCCATCCCAGTCATCTATAATAATCATTTACGGTAATGTCCCCAATGAGGGACAGACTGTGTGTTTGTTGGCATCTTGGCTACCTTAAAGGAACCGTAACATGATGGAGCTTTATTCTTCTGCGACCTGCCCGTTTTCTCATCGTTGCCGTTTTGTCCTGTGTGAGAAAGGCGGCATGGATTACGAAATCAAGGAAGTTGACCTCTTCAACAAACCTGAAGAAATCTCTGCAATGAACCCGTATGGTCAGGTACCGATTTTGGTAGAACGTGACTTGATTCTGTACGAGTCCAATATCATCAATGAATATATTGATGAACGTTTTCCACATCCACAGTTGATGCCAGCTGATCCTCAGACTAGGGCCAAAGCGCGTCTTATGCTTTTTAACCTTGAAAAGCTGTTTTTCCGCCATGTCGATACATTGGAAAATGACCGTTCGGAAAATGCGGCAGTTGCGCAAGAAAAAGCATGCATTGAGATCCGCGAAAACTTGATGATGCTTTCCGGGCCCTTGCAACGTTCAAAATACTTGATGGGTGATGAACTGACGATGCCTGATGTTGCACTTGCCCCGTTGCTCTGGCGTTTGCAGCACTATGGCATTGAATTGCCGAAATCTGCGGCTGCTGTCGAGAAATATGCCCAAATTGTTTTTTCGCGTCCAGCATTCATTGAATCGCTGACTGCACAGGAAAAGATTATGCGCCGGTAAGGAGAGTTGCAATGCCCAAGCTGAATCCTTTTAAACCTTATCTGATCCGTGCATTTTATGAATGGACAGTTGACAATGGGCATTCGCCCTTTATTGTTGCTAAACCGGGGGCGTATGCTAGGGTTCCAAGGGAGTATGTCAAGGATGAGCACATAGTCTTAGATATATCTCCTGAAGCCGTTGTTGACCTCTTTATGGACAATGTTGGTATCAGTTTCAAAGCCCGTTTTAGTGGTAAATCAATGGATGTCTACATTCCAATCGAAAACATTGCCGGTATCTATCCTCAGGAGTTGGGGCCTGAGGAGATGATGCCATTTGAGACATCTGAGCCTGAACATGCGCCTGACGAGGATAACTCTAAAAAAAGTCAGAAAAAACCAACATTGAAGTTGGTAAAATAAGATACAATAACCCTTCTTTGTGCCGGCTTAGCTCATCAGGTAGAGCACATGATTTGTAATCATGGGGTGGCGGGTTCAAGTCCTGCAGCCGGCACCATTTCTTCTAAAAGACATCAAAATTCATCAATTTGCCTTTATCCTCTCCGAAAAGTATCTTAATTCGCATTATTTACTGCTTTGGTTATTCTGTGGGAGAGGTTTCTTTCTTATCAAAAAAATCCAACAAAATCATAGCTTTTTAGTGCGTGACTATTGATTTTAATCATGTCATTGGTATACTTCTAAATTCGAGCTCGTGTTTGGAAGTTGCAAAAAAGCAACTGCATAGTGTGGCTGGATAAATATACCGTATCACAAGCTACCAGAAATCGGGAAAACCGCACCTGATGAGGGCATTCCAATATGAGGGTATTTTCAACAAATTAACTTAAAATTGGGCTAAAAGACTTAATCTAATTGTTATCTGCGGGTAAAGTTATGAATAGCGACATCTTGAAAGAACGTATCAGGGTTCCATCCCTGCGTGCAAAAGTCACCACGGCTGATGCGGCTGCTGAGTACATTGCTGACGGTATGTTGGTTGGTATGAGTGGTTTTACGCTGGCAGGTGGTGGCAAGTCTGTTCCTCACGCCATTGCTCGTAAGGCGAAGGAAAACCCGATGAAGATATCGCTGTATACAGGTGCTTCCCTGGGTAATGATGTAGATGAAGCGCTATCCGAAGCGCATGCACTTTCCCATCGTGGTCCTTTCCAAACATCACGTACACTCCGTAATGCAATCAACCGTGGTGAACTGATGTATATAGACAGCCATCTTTCTGAAACGGCTGAAATCATCCGTCGTCGTGGGCAGCATATGGAAGTGGCAATCCTTGAGGCTGTTTCCATTACTGAAGAAGGGATGGTTATCCCGACAACATCTGTTGGCAATAATGAAGTTTTTGCACAGATGGCTGATAAGGTCATTATTGAAATCAATTTGGCCTACTCGCTCGCGATGGAAGGTGCTCACGATGTTGCCTATTTCGACAGGTTCCCGAATGCTGCGCCAATTGGCATCATGAAGCCATCCGATCGTATTGGTGAAATTGGTATCAGGATACCTTTCGAAAAAATAGTTGCTATTGTTGTTTCCAATGAAATGGATACCCCATCGGCAAACCTGCCGCCAGACGCGGAAACTGAGCAGATTGCGGGGCACCTTATCGAATATTTCTTACGTGAAATCAAGCATGGTCGCTTAACCAGTAGTCTGCGCCCACTCCAGTCTGGTATTGGAACGATTGCTAATGCTGTTATGTCTGGACTTCGCACAGGGCCTTTTGGGCATCTGACGATGTTTTCTGAGGTTATGCAGGATTCGACCTTTGAACTCATTGATGCGGGTATGATGGATTTTGCGTCTTCAACGGCAATTACCCTGACGGATGAGATGAGCCATCAGGTCTTTGATCATTTTGAGCGTTACAAGAATAATGTCGTCATCCGCCCACAGCGTATTTCCAATCACCCAGGGATTGTCCAGCGATTGGGATTGATTACCATCAATACGGCGCTTGAAGCAGATATTTATGGCCATATCAATTCCACTCATGTGATGGGTACTCATATGATGAATGGGATTGGCGGTTCTGGTGATTTTACACACAATGCGCACACAGCCGTGTTTGTTACCAAGTCCGTTGCTAAAGACGGCATTATCTCCAGTATTGTTCCGATGGTTCCGCATGTCGACCATACGGAGCATGATGTTGATATCCTAGTCACCGAAGTGGGTTTGGCGGATTTGAGGGGGTTGGCGCCACGTGAACGTGCACAGACAATCATCAGCAACTGTGTGACAGGGGAATTCAAGGATATGTTGGTTGATTATGTGAAAGAAGCCAATCGACGTGGTGGTCAGACACCGCATGTGCTTGAGGAAGCGCTTTCTTGGCACCGGCGTTTGCTGGAAACCGGCACGATGAAAAAGAGTCGGTGAACTTTAAAAGAAAGCCTGGGTGTGAGTTTTCCCGGGCTTTTTTGCATTTATAGGTTCAGAAAAGTATAGACCTTTTGAGAAGATTTTCATTATGTTGCCGGCTAGTTAGGAAAAATTAAGTACAGAATCGCTTTTTAACTAGTGATTTATCCAAAATCATTATTATGGAGTTTAAGCGGGGTTTATGAAGAGGTTGCTTATTGCGATTGCAGTAGGCTTGGTCGGGAGCGCTTATGCGCAGACGCACGTCACTATCAATGGACAATTGGATACGGGGCTTCTTAAGCAAACAGAGTCTGATATGCATATGATGCGTAATCATGACAACCTGTTGCGCTACAAGAGCACGGAAGAACTAGGTAATGGTACGCAAGCGGTCTTTAATCTAGAACATCGCTGGGATTCCAGTGATGGTGCAAGGTGCTTTGGCAATAATGCAATCGATCGTCTTCATGATACGCCTGGAGTCGATTGGCAGGGTGCTGCCAACGTCGGTATTCAAAATCCGGCATGGGGGCGTGTGCTATTGGGACGTGTGAGCAATGTTTCTGGTGAGAATTACAGCAAAGTAGATCCCTTCATTTTTGATGGTATTGCTTTGTCATATGGGAATATGACGGTTCTAAGTGCCAGTCAGACCCCTAATTCTATCCGCTATGACAGTCCGATTTGGCGTGGGCTTCGCATTAATGCGAGCTATTCAGTTGGCAAAGGGAAACGTTATAGCGACTATAACAAGTCGTATGCTAATGATGGTTTTGTCCTTGGTGCCGTTTATGAGAATAGTCAGTTCTTCTTGCTAGCTGACTACGAACGCATTCAGGATTCTGATAAGTCTTGGGGATGGAATGCTGCTGCGGGACTGTTATTTGACGATATGACGTTAACGTTCGGGTACCATACACATAAAATCAGCAGGGCTGTTATGGAGAAGTTCTTTGAAGAAGAACATAGTTTATGCCAAGATAGTTTGACATTTGGGGTAAAACATACGAGTGGTCGTAATACATTCAAAATCACGTTCAATTGGGCTCGGGTGGACAGTGAGGGAGATTATCATGGACATTCCAAAAAATATGGGTTTGGCTATGATTATGCCTTATCCAAGCATACTACGCTTTATTCCATCCTTGCGTACGTAGACAGCTCGAATGGTAGGGTTGGTCGACTCTACAACACCAATGGAACAGCTAGTGATTCCATGACAGGTATCAATTTTGGTATTACTCATAGTTTCTGATGGTATTGGATTAGGCCATGGATACAGAAACAAAACGCGAAAAATTCTCGTCCCGCTTTGGGTTCCTGTTGGTTGCGGCTGGTTGCGCAATCGGTTTGGGTAATGTATGGCGTTTTCCATATGTGGTAGGACAGTGTGGTGGGGCATTGTTTGTACTGATATATCTTGGATTCCTGTTTGCAGTTGGGTTGCCTTTTCTTATCATCGAAATAGCAGTTGGGCGCGCATCCCGCAAGTCGCTTTCTGGTGCTTTTGAAGTTTTGGCTGGTGAAAAGACAGGATGGCGCCATAACAAATACTGGATGATTGCTGGCAATTATGTCCTGATGTCCTTTTATGGGCTGATTACGGGTTGGTTGCTGTATTACTGCGTCCGTTTTGCCTCAGGCGGTTTTCCTGAGGGTATTACGGATGCGCAGGCAGGGGCAGAGTTTGCAGGGATGCTCGCGACGCCTTTTGTGATGTTCATCAGTATGTTGCTGTGTTCTGTTGCTGCCTTTGGTGTTATTGCTATGGGAGTCGTCAAAGGTGTCGAGCGAGTGACAAAGCCCTTGATGATTCTTCTTTTTGTCATGCTGGTATCCATGTCAATCCATTCGGCTTTCTTGCCGGGTTTCTGGGAAGGGATTTCTTATTATTTGGTTCCGGACGGTGAACGTATTGCGAAGGTGGGGCTTCTCAAAATCATCTGGAGTGCGATGGGACAGGCATTCTTTACCCTTAGCATCGGGATTGGTTCTATTGAGATTTTTGGTACCTATGCTGGTAAGGAAAGTACAGTTGTCTCAGAAGCTATATGGATTGCCATCTTGGATACGATGGTGGCTGTTCTTGCGGGTTTTGTTATTTTTCCTGCTTGTTTTACTTTCGGTGTTGAGCCTTCTGCGGGACCTGGATTGCTCTTCATCACGTTAAATACGGTTTTCTCCAACATATCTGGTGGGATGTTGTGGGGATCACTTTTTTTCTTTTTCATGTTCTTCGCCGCTATGACAACATTGATTGCCGTTTATGAGAATGTCGTTACTCTGGCTGCGGAATTGTTTAATATCAGCAGGTTGCGTTCCGTCATCATCAATTTTGTCGTCCTGACGGCACTTTCAATCCCTGTCCTTTTGGGGTTCAATGTACTGGATTTCATCCATCCGATGGGAGGTGACAGTACAATCTTAGATTTGCAGGATTTCATTGTCTCTAACAATATACTGCCTTTGGGCTCCGTCCTTTTTGTCCTGTTTGTGACAGCTAAGCGCGGCATGCAGTGGGATCGGTTTGTGGCGGAGGTCAATACGGGGGCAGGGTTGAGGTTATCGAAATCGCTCTTTTGGTACTTTCGCTGTGTTCTGCCAGTCTTGGTTGTTGTCCTTTTGATAGCTGGATATTTCGATATCTTCGGTTAAGATCACGTATATTGCTGGGAACTATCCGATATTAATTCAGTCCTTGAATCAGGATGATGGCAATGACGATAGGTGCTATATAGCGGCAGAAGGGCTTCATCAGCCGTAACCACAAGGGATTTTTGTTGCCAGTTAAGCGTTTAGCGAAAACAGGCCATATTTTCCAGCCTACTAAAAGGGAAGCGGCAATGGCGCAGATCGGCATTAAAAGGTTCGAACTGGCAAAATCCAGTAGGTCGAAGAAACCTTTGCCAAACAGCGTATAGTCTTTCCAGATGCCAAAGGAAAGCGATGCGCCTATCCCAACGATGAACATCAGCGATGCCACAATGACCGTCGCTTTGGTGCGGTTTACGTTGTATTCGTCAACGAAAAATCCTGTGACAGGCTCCAATAGTGAAACTGAAGAAGAGAGTGCCGCAATAATAAGCAGGAAAAAGAAAAGAAGCCCGAATAGAGTGCCGCCTGACATCTGTTCAAATATGGCTGGCATCGAAATGAATGTCAGCCCAGGGCCTGCCTGCGGGTCGATTCCGAAAACAGTGATAGCGGGCAGGATCATCAAACCGCACAGGAAGCTGATGCTGACAGTTAGGCAGACGACATTTAATGCGGTGCGGTGGATTGGGATGTCTTCCCCTGCGTAGGAACCATAAGCAATCATGATTGCCATACCAATGGACATGGAAAAGAAAGCTAATCCCGTTACATCGATGAGCATTTCAGAAGTGACCTTACTGAAGTCTGGTTTGAGGAATAGGACTATTCCGTCAATGGCTCCTGGTAGGGTCATTACACGGCCGATCAGGATCAGTATGAGTAGGAAAAGTAGTGTCATCAGGTATTTGCAGCCGCGCTCAATGCCTTTCTGGATACCGGCTATGATGACGCACGCCGTGGCAGTCATAAAGAGCCCGTGAAAGAGCAGGGGTTCAATCGGGTCGGCAACAAACGTTTCAAAAATCTGGGTCAGTTCTTGGGCGTTAGATGTTGCTAATGATCCTTGCATGAATTTAAAGAAGTATGCAATAGTCCATCCGCCAACGACACTGTAGAAAGAAAGAAGGATGAATGCACAGAATACATTCAGGTATCCGAATATCTTCCAGCGTTTGCCGCCCAGACGGTCATAGGCACCGACCGCACCGCGCTGAGCTAGGGAACCAATTGCCATTTCTGCTGTCATGAGTGCGACGCCTAAGGTTGCACTGATGAGTAGGAAGAGAATCAGGAAAATGCCGCCGCCATTACGGGCTACCATATAAGGGAATTTCCAGATTGATCCGAGACCGATTGCCGAGCCAGCGGCGGCCAGAATAAAACCGATCCGCGAGCCCCAAGCGCCTCGAGAGGGAGTATTGTTATTTCCCATTATTAGTTCCGGTTCTTATTGCTTGCCATCCCAAGTTATCTGATTCTCGTCCACAATGCCAAAAAGCTGTAGGACGCGCCCAATGGTTTGTTCGACGATGTTGTCTATTGTTTTGGGGTGGTTGTAGAAGGCTGGTACTGGGGGGAAGATGATGCCGCCCATTTCTGTTACTGAGGCCATGTTTCGGATGTGAGCCAAGTTTAAGGGCGTTTCCCTTGTCAGCAGTAAGAGCTTGCGGCGTTCTTTCAATGTGACATCTGCGCTGCGGGAAATCAGGTTGTCGCATAAACCATGTGCGACAGCTGCTAGGGTTCGCATAGAGCATGGCGCGATGACCATGCCTATAGTTTTAAAGGAGCCGCTGGCAATGGTAGCTCCGATATCATGGACGCTGTATGTGTAATCAGCGAGTTTTTGTACTTCCCTAGGAGAGAGCTCTAGTTCATGGGATAGGGTCTTTGATGCTGCGTCTGAAATCACAAGATGTGTTTCTATCTTTGCAATGGCTTTAAGGCGTTTGAGTAGTGTGGTGCCGTAGACGGCTCCACTGGCACCTGTGATAGCGACAATAAAGGGGCTTTTCGTGGAAGGCATTGTCTTCATCACTAGCGGTTCTCCTTGTTGATGCGTGCAAAAGCTTCTGCAAGAGAGGTATTGAACTTTGGCTGGGGAGAGCTGGTGTTCTTGACGATTTTGCGAGGAGATGCAAGCGTTTTTTTCTGGTTGCGCAAGAGGGTTGCGGGCTCGTCATTCAGGTTCATTGATAGGGCTATGCGCCGGCGTCGGATGTCGATATCTAGTACTTTGACTTTGACAAGCTGCCCTGTTTTTACGATTTGATGAGGATCCGATACAAAACGGTCTGATAGGGCTGAAATATGCACAAGGCCATCTTGGTGAACACCAATATCCACAAATGCGCCGAAGGCGGTGACATTGGTGACGATACCTTCAAGCACCATGCCTGCTTTAAGATCGTCTAGCGTTTCAACGCCTTCTTTGAATTTTGCATAGGTAAATTCAGGACGGGGATCCCTGCCGGGTTTTTCGAGTTCCTGTAGGATGTATTTCACCGTCGGAATGCCGAACTGGTCGTTGGCATAGCGTTCGGGATGGATTTTCTTTAAAAGAGCTGTATTGCCAAGAACCTCATGGATATCAAGTTTTAAATCCTTGAGGATATCTTGCACAAGGCTATATGATTCCGGATGGACGGATGTGCTGTCTAAAGGTTCAGACCCTTTCGTAATCCTTAAAAAGCCTGCAGCCTGTTCAAATGTCTTTGTGCCGAAGCGTGGGACGGACATCAGGTGCTTGCGGTCAGGAAACGGGCCGTGTTCATTACGGTAGCGGATGATGTTGTTGGCAATCCCAGAGGTTAAACCTGAAATTCTGGCCAGAAGCGGGGCGGAGGCGGTATTGACGTCAACCCCTACGGCATTGACACAGTCTTCTACCGTTGCGTCAAGCGAATGGTTCAGGCGTGTTTGTGCAACATCATGCTGGTATTGTCCAACGCCAATCGACTTTGGCTCAATTTTCACTAGCTCAGCGAGAGGATCCTGGAGCCTGCGCGCAATGGATACGGCACCTCTCAGGGAAACATCCATGTCAGGTAATTCTTGAGCGGCGTATTCTGATGCTGAATATACTGATGCGCCAGCTTCTGAGACGACAACACTGATGATTTTGCGGTTCTTAAGGCTTTTGACAAGTTCTTTTGCAAGCCGGTCTGTTTCACGTGAGGCTGTGCCATTGCCAATGGCAATGAGTTCGACATCGTATTGTTCAATCAGTTTTGAGAGTGAGCGTAAGGCACCTTGCCAGTCATTTTTCGGCTGGTGGGGGTAAACCGTATTAGTGGCAAGTACTTTCCCAGTCCTATCGACAATAGCGACTTTCACGCCTGTTCGTATGCCAGGATCAAGCCCCATGGTGACTTTGGCACCTGCTGGGGCAGCCAAGAGCAGAGAGCGTAGGTTTTTGGCAAAGACAAGAATGGCATCGTCTTCTGCGTGTTCGCGTAGTTTGGCCATTAATTCTGTCTCAATGTGGGGGAGTATGCGGACACGCCATGTCCATCGAACGGTGTCTATGAGCCATTGGTCAGCTTTGCGCCCCAGATTCGCAATGCCTTCTTTTTTTGCAATGAGCGATTCTATAGGGTTGTGTGGGTCACTCCATTTAGGTGGTTCTATTTCTGAGTCGAGACGGATGCGTGTTGAGAGGATGTCTTCGCGACGGCCTCTTAAGATAGCGAGCATACGGTGGGAAGGAATATGGCTAACGGGTTCCGCGTAGTCGTAGTAGTCGGTGAAGCGAAGTTCCGTGTCTTTACTTTTTGCACTATCAGTGGCTTTGGATTCTAGGACGCCGTGCCTGTCTAGGTATTGGCGGACTGATGTGAGGAGCGTTGCATCTTCAGAGAAACGTTCCATGAGTATCTGACGAGCACCGTCTAAGGCTGCTTTTACATCTGGCACACCGGGATTTTCGCCATCAGTGGTTTCGAACGGTGTACGTAGGAAACTGATAGCTTCAGTTTCGGGATCCAGTGTTGGATTTTCCAGCAGGCGGTCTGCCAAATCTGTTAGTCCTGCTTCTGTTGCAAGCTTTGCCTTTGTCCTTCGTTTAGGACGGTATGGTAAGTACAAATCTTCGAGTTGTGTTTTTTCCTGTGCCGCTTCTATGGCCGCCATCAAACTAGGCGTCATTTTCTGCTGAGCATTGATAGCGTCAATGATTGCTTTTCGGCGTAGTTCTAGTTCGCGTAGGTAATTGAGGCGTGTTTGTAGAAGACGCAATTGCGTGTCATCTAAACCACCTGTTGCTTCCTTACGGTAACGCGCAATAAAAGGGACTGTGGCACCATCATCTAGAAGGGAGATGGCAGCTGAAACTTGAACAATAGAGGCTCCCAGCTCATCGGAGAGCCTTTTTTCAATCGACATGGCAGTCATCAGTAAAATGTTAATCGAGTTCAGTAAAGAGTGTTTCAGCTGGTAGACGCGACTTCTTACGCGAAGCATTGCTGTCGTCAAGGGCTCCATAGCCGAGCGTGACGATGGCGACACTGCGCAGTCCTTTTTCTCGAAGGCTCAGGATGGCATCCAGTTTGCTTGGGTTGTATCCCTCAATAGCCGTTGATTGGATGCCCAAGCTGGCTGCACCGTAAAGGAGTGAAGCCATTGCGATATACACTTGATGTGTTGCCCATGAACGTAGTTGGCCACGTTCGCGTTTCATGCTGACGTACCATTTACGTTTTGAATCACCTTCTTCTTTGATTTGTTCGTTAGGGAAGCGGCCATCTGCGTTTTCTTGGGCAGTGACGGCGTTCAGGTGGGATTCATCAAGATCTTCCTTGATGCATAGGACGACAAAGTGAGAGCAGTCATCAGTTCTTGGCCAATTGAAATCCATAATAGCAGGTCTGATGAGTTTTTTGGCTTTATCGCTTGAGCCAATGATGAAATGCCAAGGTTGGCTATTGACAGAAGACGGTGTCAACCGAAGGATTTCTTTCAGTTTTCCCATATCGTCCGGTGATATTTTCCGAGAGGGGTCGTAATGTTTTGTTGTGAAACGTTTGGAAGAAAGTTCGAATACGTCCATAGCTAGCGTGCCTAAAAATTTAACAATTGCAGTCATCTTAACAGATTGGTACAGACGTTATTGCGCTTCATGGGTGGTTTTGTCCAGTTTCATTTGTTAGGCCATACCTTTTTTGGGTGGATTCGGTCATAATGGGAGACTTTCGCTTTTTAAATACACATACTGATGGCTATATTGGGCAAAATGCGATTTACGCTGGAAGATATCAAACGTCAGTTTGACTCCAAGACCTACTCACTTGGGTTGGCTTATGCCCAAAAAAAATGCGTCGTCCAGATTCAGCGCTCAGGAAATTTAATCCGGGCAAAAGTGCAGGAATCAAACAATACCGCTTACCATCAGAACATTTTCATCAAGTCGACGACGTCTGGCATCCAGTTCCAAGGAACCTGTTCTTGTCCCGAGGTACTGAATTGTCATCATGTTGCCGCAGTCTTATTGTCGATCGTTCGCCAAGACGAACTATCAAACCGCGATGCTGCATTGAATTCACCTTTGGCTGGTTGGGTCAATAAACTCTATCAAACACTAAACCCGAATGCACCTGAAGCATTGGCCGCAAAGATAGCGAAGCAGGATTTATCAGAAAAACTGTTGTTTGTACTTTCTCCAGATCCGGCGGATAGGCAGATATTCCTGAGCCTTTGTCGCGTTCGTACAAAAAGAAGCGGACAACTGACAAGTACCACCGTTATTACAGATGTCGATTCATTGATTAAGGAGAAGCCTGCGTGCCTGCATGATAGGAATATTGATACAGTCCGACTGTTTGCTGCTTTAAGTTGCGGAGTGCCTTCATCTAGTGCGGGTTTGGCCCAGGTTCAGGGGAATCTTGGGGGGCAATTGATTGAAATGTTGATGACACGTGGGGAACTATTTTGGTCGAATACAAGGGCGGATATTGGAACCGGCCTTTTCTTCCCGTTGGTCATGTCTCCAGAACGTGCGGCAGATCTAGTATGGGATGAGTCTGGAACCAAGTTACGCCTAAGGTGGCGGTTTGCGAATGTGACTGGTAAACGCCGTTCTTCTGGGATGATTGACTATATATTGCCGACAGAACCAGCGTGGTATATCGATAACCTATCCTCAGGGAAGCTTAAGCTTTCGCCGCGGCTTGAAAGTGTGCCTTTTACACATCTTCATGAAATTGTTACTCATATGCCGGTTGTCCCCCTTTCAAGACGGTTAGAAGTTTCTAGACTGCTGGTTGAACAAGGGCTTGAAAGTGATATTCCTCTGCCGGAACCGTTGAAGGAAACAGTTTTTGATGACGTTTTTCCTGAACCTGTTTTGTACCTTGGATGTAGGCCGTATTTCCATAGTGAGTCTGAATTACCGGAATGGTTTGATTATGTCCAACTTTCGTTCAGTTACGAGGGGAAGGTTGCTTATTATGGTTCCGCATTACCAATCATTAAGGAGGTTGGAAAAGGTGAGATTGAACGGATTATCCGTGATACTTTAACAGAGGAAGCATGTGCTGATGCCTTAATCCAAGTGGGATTCCGCCAGCCGCTGGAAACAGAATATCCTTTACGGACGGTACCTGGGGTATTGGCACTGGATAAGCCCTCTCAATGGCTTCGTTTTATTCAAGAGACGTTACCGAAGTTACGTTCGGAAGGGTGGCGTATTACCAAGTCTCCGGATTTTCGGTACAACATGCAGCCAGTTAAACGCTGGTATGCGGATGTTATCGCACATGGTGAATCAGACAGGGATCATTTCTCCCTAGAGTTAGGGGTTGTTGTTGGGCGTCGGCATTATTCCCTTTTCCCACTTTTGGTTCCTTTGCTTAAGCAATATCCTGAAGCCTTTGCTTATGAAGGGCTTGATGAACATGGCGCAGAAGAAGTCATCTTGGCAACATTGCCCGATAAGAGTCGGGTTTCACTCCCTTGGCAGGTTGTAGCGCCAATTTTGCGAATTTTGGGTGAGTTGTATTATCTGGATGACAGCCAGACAGCACTGGTTATGCATCGCCTTGACAGTGCGCGCTTGGCAGAATTGGAAAAGGCCGTTAAGTTGCAATGGATAAACGCGGAACCGCTCCTTGCAATGGGGCGTAAACTTTTGGAATTCAACGGTGTTAAGACGGTAATGCCGCCAGCAACACTCAAGGCAACATTGCGCGATTATCAGGTTGAAGGGGTTTCCTGGATGCAGTATTTGCGGGAGTATTCCTTAGCAGGCATTCTGGCTGATGACATGGGGCTTGGCAAAACGTTGCAGACTTTGGCGCACATCCTCCTTGAAAAGGAATCAGGAAGGCTGACATCGCCCGCCTTGGTTGTTGCTCCGACCAGTTTGATGGGGAACTGGCAGGATGAAGCAAAACGATTTACACCCTCGTTAGAAGTTTTGCTTTTACATGGGAAAGACAGGGCGCAGCATTTCAATCGTATTGATGGCAGTGATATTGTATTGACAACCTATGCGTTGTTGCCGAGGGATGGCGATGAACTGATACAGCATCATTTCCATATGATCATTTTGGATGAGTCCCAATACATCAAGAATAATCGTTCCAAAGCAGCACAGGTCGTGTCAAAACTAGTTGCAACCCACCGGCTTTGCTTGACAGGGACACCACTTGAAAATCATCTTGGCGAATTGTGGTCGCAGTTCCATTTTTTGCTACCCGGTCTTCTTGGCACTGAAAAGGCATTCAATAGTAGCTTCCGTCATGCTATTGAACGTCAGGGAGATAGGACTAAGCAACAGATCTTGAATCGACGGATCCATCCTTTCCTGTTACGCCGTACAAAAGATCGCGTAGCCCGGGAATTGCCTATGAAGACTGAGATAGTACGGTACGTCGATTTGGGCGCAGCGCAGCGACAGATTTATGAGTCGATGCGTGAATTGATGGATCGTAAGTTGGAAGAAGAGATTGCTAAGTTGGGGATTGCCCATTGCCAGGTGATTATCTTAGAAGCGCTCCTGAAACTGCGACAGGTTTGTTGTGATCCGCGTCTTTTGAAGGGAAGTTATCGCAAGACCCATGCGTCAGCCAAATTGACAGAGCTGATGTTGATGTTAACTGAGCTTCTTCAGGAAGGCAGGCGTATCTTAGTGTTCTCACAGTTTACGAGTATGTTGGCATTGATTGAGCAAGAACTAATGTTAAGGGGCATACAGTACGAGTTGTTGACAGGGGAAACGGTTGATCGTTCAGGTGCTATCCGGCGCTTCCAGAGCGGGGAAGTCAGTGTGTTTCTGATTAGCCTTAAGGCAGGTGGCGTGGGGCTTAACCTGACGGCAGCCGATACGGTCATCCATTATGATCCTTGGTGGAATCCGGCAGTTGAGAACCAAGCGACAGACCGTGCTTGGCGGATTGGCCAAGATAAGCCGGTTTTCGTTTATCGTCTGATTGCAAGGGGCACGCTGGAAGAACAGATTCAACGCCTTCAAGCGAAAAAGCATCGTCTGGCAGATGCCATGCTTTCTTCAAGTCTAGGACAGGCCGAGCAGTTTAAGATTACGACAGAAGATCTACAATCGATTTTCAGGCCGATGGAACTACCGTTCGTACCAGAAGAATAGCTTTTGTCGTCATCTTCTAGAAAAAAGCAGTTCCAAAACAACGCAAAATAGTACACAATAAGAAATTGGAACTTCTTCACCAGATACAGTCTGGTGGATAGCTTATTTTTCCCAGAGAGTACAAGAATTATGGCAGCAGACAATATTGATACCTTCATCCCGCCACAACGTATCCTGATGGGTCCTGGACCATCCAATATCCACCCACGGGTACTGAAGGCCATGAGCGAGCCTGTCATCGGCTACATGGATCCTATCTTTGTGCAGATGATGGCTGAATTAAAGGAACTGATCCGTTACGTTTACCAGACTGACAACATGCTTTCTTACCCGGTTTCAGGACCTGGTTCCGTCGGGATGGAAAACTGTTTCGTCAACCTCGTTCAGCCTGGTGACAAGGTTGTTGTCTGTCGTAATGGTGTCTTTGGCGGCCGCATGATTGAAAACGTCCTGCGTTGCGGTGCAACGCCAGTCATCCTGGAAGGTGTCTGGGGCGAACCGATTGACCTCAATGCCCTGGAAGACCTGCTGAAGAAGACCCCTGAAGCACGTGTCGTTGCTTTCGTCCACGGTGAAACGTCAACGGGTGTCGTTTCTGACGCGAAGACCATCGCTGAAATTGCCCACCGCTATGACTGCCTGACCATTGTTGATGCAGTAACCTCCTTGGCTGGTGTTCCAGTCCTCGCCAAAGAATGGGATCTGGATGCAGTCTACTCTGCTGGTCAGAAATGCCTGTCCTGCACCCCAGGGCTTGCACCATCTACGTTCAACCAGCGTGTGATTGACTTCGTTACCGGCCGTAAAGACAAGATCCAGAGTTGGTTCATGGATATGACCATGATCCTTGAGTATTGGGGCAAGACCGTCCGTACTTACCACCACACGGCTCCAATCAATGCACTGTATGCTCTGCATGAAGCATTGTTGATGCTGAAAGAAGAAGGCCTTGAAAATGTTTGGGCACGTCACCGCAGCAACTATGAAGCCCTGCGCGATGGCCTTGAAGCGATGGGTCTGGAATTCCTGGTTAAGGAAGAATACCGTCTGCCACAGATCAGTACCGTGAAGGTTCCAGAAGGGGTCAGCGAACCACAGTTGCGCGCTGAATTGCTGAAGATGAGCAGCCTTGAGATTGGAGCTGGTTTAGGACCTCTGGCTGGTAAGGTATGGCGTTTTGGCCTGATGGGTCAGACATCCCGTCCAGACTATGTGCTGACCTGCCTGGCATCCATGGAAAAAATCCTGCCAACCTTGGGTTACCCAGTCAAACCTGGCGTTGCCGTTGCAGCAGCACACAAACGTTACGCTGCACAGCATGCTGCCGCAGCGGAAAAAGCACTCGCTTAATTAGGGAGAGTGTTCAATTAAAACAGGCGTCCAAAAGTGGGCGTCTGTTTTTGTATGTAGTTCTACGACATCATTGTTTCTGTCATTGGTGTTGTCTCTTAGGAGTAGTGGTTGCTGACCGAGCTGTTAAGTGTTTGCTTTGAAATCATTCCAATGATTTTGGGATGTGCGTTCCTGTTACGCTTCTGGGCGCATCGCAGCCATGCGGTTGTCCCCTTCAATGTTGCTCGTTGCATTGTTTTGATGACGGAATGGCTGGTGATGCCTTTGCACAAGACCGTGTTTATGAAAAGAGGCGGTGAGTGGGCATCGTTGGTTGCTGCTGTCTTGATTGCTTGGATGGCTTCAGTCCTCAATACTTGGCTGTTCGGTTTGGTGACTGTCCAGATGGTCATTTTCCTGACATTGATGTCATTGGTACGCTGGGTATGTTATGGCTTCATGGCCATGTTGTTCATCGAAGCGGTCTTGAGTTGGGTGAATCCTGCTGCGCCATTTGCGTTTTTCATCAGGAGTATGACAGAGCCGTTATTAAGGCCTGTCAGGCGGGTTGTACCTACGTTGGGGCAATTTGATTTCTCCCCGATGATTGTGTTTTTCCTGCTTCATCTCATGTTAAGGTTGATTTCCCAGTTACTTTCTTTTTTGGTATGACAGTTCCTTGGCTTTCCCAGACAAAAAACGGTATCAGGCTTGCTGTTCAGGTTTCTCCTAATGCAAAAAAGTCTGAGGTCATTATTGATGATAATGAGGCATTGCGTGTGCGCCTTCAGGCTCAACCTGTTGATGGCAAGGCAAATGAGGCTTTGGTTGCATTTCTTTCCAAGAAGCTTAAGGTGCCCAAACGCCAGATTGAGATTACGCATGGAACTTCGTCTCGCAAGAAGCTCTTAGAAATCGTGGATTCGGGTTATACGCTCGAAGCACTAGAAGAGAAAATTAGGACAATTTGAATTCATCACGTCTTCTCTTTATTGCCAAACCACGTGGCTAGGGAGACGCCATTGTCTGTTAACAGCCGGTTGTAGTGTTGCCAGTCAAAGAAAGGGCCTGGATCTGTTTTACGGGCAGGCGCAATGTGTTCGTGTCCTGTGATGTGTTGCATTGAAGGATAACGGGTAGCCAGAGCTTTTGTGAGTGCAGTTAAGGTTAAGTACTGTATGGGTTCAAAGGCGACAAAATCAGTCCCTTCGACTTCAATGCCGATTGAGAAGTCATTACAGCTTTCTTTTTCCTTGAAAGATGAAACACCGGCATGCCAGGCTCGTTTTTCGGTTGGGACAAATTGGACGAGTTCTCCTGTTCGCCTGATAAAGAAATGGGATGAGACTTTTAGTTCACGTAGTTGGTCGAAAAAGGGATGGACATCAAAATCTAGGCGATTCAAGAACATGTCCGCAATGAAAGGCCCTCCGAACTGGCCAGGTGGAAGTGATATGTTATGGATGACAAGCAATTCAACAGGTTGCCCTTCAGGACGTTCATTATGGTTGGGAGAGGGTAGCTGGCGTGCCTGTGGACACCAGCCATCTTGGTCAATAGTGAGGGGGGGGAGGGCTTTTGCAATCATGGTCTCATGCTATGGTCGCTGGAATACCAAGCGGCAGCGTGTTCTTGGCAGCAAAAAGTATGTCCAGCGCGTTTGGTTGCCTGCGAAACAGGGATGAAGACATTGCAGTGCTCGCAGCAAACCATCTGTTCAGCGCCGTTGTTGGGTTGATCTTGGGGCGGTTGTCCAAATGATCCTTTTGAAAAGGGACCAAAGGGAGGAAAGCCATTTTTAAAAGGATTATCCTGATTAGGATTGTCTGGGTTATTGGGATCCATACCAGGGCGCAAAACAATCATATTTCCCTTTAGGTTTTTAATGATGGCGGCGATGACAACAATGACAACGCCAATCCAGAGCAGGAGTGTCATCTAAAGAATCCTTGGATTTTGTGTGAAAAGGACATGATACGGCATATCTTTATAACTGGCTATCATACGTTTCATCTTGGAATTATAATGGGTCGGACATTTTCCAAGGACAAACTCATGGCTTCCATTAAAGAATCCTTAAAAGCGGTAAAACAGCAGTTGGCGTCAGCTGCCCAGCAATGTGCCCGTAATCCAGAGGACGTAAAACTGCTCGCTGTGTCTAAGACGAAACCGGTTGATGCCATACTGGAGGCGGCCGATGCAGGACAAAGGGCTTTTGGCGAAAATTATGAACAGGAAGGCGTGGCTAAGATTCAGGCAATTAAGGAATTGCGCCCTGACCTTAAATTGGAATGGCATTTTATAGGGCCTGTTCAAGGGAACAAGACGCGAGCTATTGCGACAAATTTTGATTGGGTGCATGCGGTCGACAGAGAACGTATTGCCAAGCGTCTCTCTGACCAGCGTCCGGCGGGGATGCCTCCCATAAATATTTGTATTCAAGTGAATATCAGTGGAGAAGCCAGTAAAAGCGGAGTTACCCCACAGGAGGTACTTTCTCTTGCAAAGGCGATTAGTGCCTACCCAAACCTGCGGCTGAGGGGGTTGATGGCTATTCCAGAGCCGGAGGATGATCCTGCCAAACAGCATGAACCATTTAAAGCGATGAAGGCGTTATTAGGCCAACTTCAGGAAAATGGTTTTGATGTGGATACGCTATCGATGGGTATGTCGGCAGATATGGTACCTGCCATTGAAGAAGGTGCGACGGTTGTCAGGATTGGCACCGCGATTTTTGGAGCCCGCAGCTATAGTACCGAATGATGATTGAGCCTGAACTTTAAGAACGGCATTGCTACAGCTGTAGCAATGCCATTGGGAGGTAATCTGCTGAATATCAGTCGGCTGGGCGAGGGTCTTCGATTGAAAGACGGTATTGGTATTTCAATTGAGGGGTTGGTGCAGGAACCTCGGTAATCGCACGTGGGTCGAGGCGTACCTTATAGAGAGGTTTGAGGTTTTCTGCTGAGGAGTCTTCTGCCCATTCAAAGACGGCATAAGGGATTTTTCCTTGATAGAACATATCGACGGTGTAAATGCCTTTGAATTCCCCAAATTGGGTAATCATGGCACGCATTTTTGAGACTTCCTGCATATTTTTCTCCGTTATTCGTTAATGTCGCAAAGGCCAGACCAGCTTATGTAGACCTTGTCGCCACGATAGATTGGTAATGGTTTTTCACCTTCCTTAAGAGGTGTATTAATATCCTGTTTTTCATTGGCAAAAAGGACGTATGCAAAGTTACCGGTAGCGTTCTTTGGTTTGTACTTGGCTTCGATTTCCTTGATATTTGCCGGAATCTTAGCTTCTTCAGGCCAGCGGACAGCTTGGACAACGACCCATTGTGAACCTTGTTCGCCACCCAGCCAAATAGAAGGTTGCAGTTCTGGATTGCTGTTGGCTGCGAGCACCTGTTCGCCTGCTTGGGCTAGGTTCAGTTTGGCTGCTTGGACTGCAAAGTCGTGGAGTTCCCAGTCGGTTAATTCTATTTTTTCGTCGGTGACTAAATCTGGCGGATTGATGGTAGAACCATCTTCTGCCGAGACTAGCCCCCAACCTTCCTTATTAGCTGGCAGCCAGGAACCGAAGCTAAAGCGCATTGGCATTAAGCAGGCATGGCCTTTGCAGGCTTGAGCTATTTTCATCAAGTCTTCCTGCGTGCCGGGTGATTCAATCAGATCATCGGCGTCAATGACGCGGACAAAGAAGAGCTGGTTGCCGAGACGAAATGAGAGATGTTCCATGAGAGGTACGTCAAGTGTTGCGCGCATCCAGGCGATGCTCTGGTCACCAGCTTTCCTTTGAAGCCAGGAGCCAGCCGCTTGCCAGCAGTCAATGAATTCTTCAGTCGCTTGTATTGCCATAATAGTTACCTGTTCAATGATGCCAAGCCCTGGATACCTGTTGGGAGCGTCGGGCATGTCATATGGTTGATAGGGATTTGGTGGTAGCCTCTTGCCTAAGAATCTTCAGCGGTAGTCTCTTGCTTTCGAAACGAGCCATATGATACCGCAAAAAAGTGGGTTTATCGGGTGGCTAGCGGTTTTTTTTCGGAAGGAGGTTTCCAATCTTTTCAAGAAGAAAAGCGATGATTTGAGAAGAAGGGGAAGCTTGTTTGCTCGAATTGGAAAGGCCCCCTATTCCCATGACCGCTTGGACTAGAGGCATGATGGTTGAGGTATACCTCAGCAACTTTGAAAAAAGCCCTTCTTTCTTAGTAGAAGGCAGCGGTTGAGGCGTTTTTTTCTTAGTGAAAAAGCGCCAAGGCTTAAGGAGAAGCAATGCGAGAGTGCCGCCTCCGAATGCCCACGGTTTAATACCTATCGCTTTGATTTTCTTGGCAAGCTGGAAGCTTTTGGTAACGGCGTTTGGACCAACCACAACCGTTTTGGTTTGGATGGTAAGTGCTTCCCTTAAGAGCCGGCCTGCTACAAGGAGCTCTTTTTTGCGGTCTTCTCTTGAGGTTGCCATTGGGGCTCCTTATTCAGGGGAAGCAGGTTTTACAGATGATTTCAGACTGGCAATGTCATTTGCGATTTCTTCGCGGGTCTGAGCTAGAATCTTTGGTTTGTTTTTGATACTGCTGCGTACTTTTAGGGCAAGGATTAGTCCGATGATGAGGAAGAATGCGGAAACACCTCCCAGTGCGCCGATGCGGCAGGTATCCCAGTAAAGTACAACAATCAAGATGCCCGCCATGACAATGCCGACGAAAATACAGAAAAAGGCCGCAACGGCAAAGGCAATATAGCCAATGATGCGGCCTAATTCCTCCTGCAATTCAATGGAGGCAAGTTCAGCCCTGTTTTTCGCGATAGCAAATACAGTACCTGCTATCTTTGACAAGGTATCAAACAGTGCCATAGATGCCAGGCTTAATCTTAGTCTTTCTTATAGATGGCACGAGCAACGAGGAAACCGGTCAGGGTACCTAAAATTGCAATGAGGCCAACGGTTTTTGCAGGATGTTCTTTGCCATATTCAACGGCACAGACAGCTGCTTTTTTAGCTTTGTCAACGACAACTTCTTCTGCGTGACCAAGCATGAACTTAGCTTCAGCAATCGCTTCTTCCAGTTTTTTCTTTGCGCCTTGGAGGGCATCACTTTCGTATGCTTCAGCAATTTTTTCTTCTGCATTGGTAACGATGGATTTCAGACCGCCAATGATGCCATCTTTTGCCTGACCTGCATTTTCAAGAATTTCCATGGTTTAATCCTTTCCTATCAAAAAAGATACAGAAATGCTTTCAAAAACCGTCTTTGGATACAGGTGGATTTTCTAATCCGTCCTACCCATCGACCCTTTTCGCCATATTAACGCAGACTATAGTCAAGTACAATCCCGATAAACAATGAAATCCCCAACCAGTTGTTATGGTTGAAGGCCGCAAGGCAGTTTTCCCGCTTTCGGTTTCGGATTAAAAACCAATGATAGATGGTACAACCTACTGCACCCAGCCAGCCTGCCAGTGCCCAATAGCCTAGCCCAACATCATATCCAATGAAAAGCGTGAGGATTAATGCAAGTATGTAACAGAGCATGATGGCGGTAATGTCAAATCGTCCGAACGTGATGGCAGATGTTTTAAGCCCCAGTTTTAAGTCGTCATCACGGTCTGCAATTGCGTATTCCGTATCGTAGGCTAGTGTCCATGCAATATTTGCCAAGAGAAGAAGCCATGCCTGCAGAGGTATAGTATCCAAGACAGCGGCATATGCCATGGGGATGCCAAAACCAAACGCCAACCCTAGCCAAGCCTGAGGCAATGGAAAAAAGCGTTTGAAAAGCGGGTAGACGCCAGCGATAAATGCTGCGGCAAATGAGAGCAGAATTGTTAGGCGGTTAAGTGGCAATATTAATATGAATGAGACGAGTGCGAGTAGGGCGGTTACCCAGAGTGCTTCTTTGGGATTGATTAAGCCTTGGGCAAGAACCCTGTTTTTAGTTCGTAAAACGTGTCCGTCAATGTCTCTATCAAAGTAGTCGTTGATTGCGCAGCCTGCTGAGCGCATCAAAAAGGTTCCCAGAGAAAAGATAACGATATGGGAAATAGGTGGAAGCCCTTCCGCTGCGAGCCAGAGAGCACCGAGTGTTGGCCAAAGTAAGAGTAGTGTGCCGATTGGACGGTCGAAACGGATAAGTTTAAGGTAAAGACTCAACCGCGAGGGCGTATGATTAGCTATCAGCGGGTTCTTGGCGTTAGGCATTTAAGAAATCCTCACGATTGGCAAGCCAGCGTGTGAGATGGGCATCGATGATATTTTCACTATCTGGTACCTCTCCGTTTAATAGCATTTTCGCAGTATCCGTTGCCTTGTCAATTAAGGGAACATCTTGTTCGAGGTCGGCAAACCGAAACATCTGTTGTCCGGATTGGCGTGCTCCTAGGAATTCGCCAGGGCCTCTGATTTCAAGATCCTCTTGGGCAATTCGGAAGCCGTCAGTCGTTTTTCGCATGATGCCAAGGCGTTTTCTTGCGACAAATCCAAGAGGGCTTTGGTAAAGCAGTAAGCAGGCGCTCTTAGCACTACCCCGCCCTACGCGTCCTCTAAGCTGGTGGAGTTGGGATAACCCAAACCGTTCGGCATGTTCGATGATCATTAATGAGGCATTGGGAACATCTACGCCAACTTCAATGACGGTGGTGGTGACTAATACATGAATGCGCCCTGCCTGGAAATCAGCCATGACAGCTTGCTTCTCTGCTGGTTTCATCCTTCCGTGTAAAAGCCCGACATTGAGTCCTGTTAGGACTTGCGTCAGGTGCTCGTGGGTTTCGATGGCATTTTGTAGTTCAAGTGTTTCTGACTCCTCAATCAGAGGGCATACCCAATAAACCTGCCGGCCTTCTTTGGCGGCAACATGAATTCGAGAAATGACTTCTTCGCGCCGACTGTCGTCAATCAGCCGTGTTAGGACTGGTGTTCGGCCTGGCGGGAGTTTATCAATGATTGAAACATCAAGGTCTGCGTAAAAAGTCATCGCTAGAGTACGCGGTATTGGTGTAGCACTCATCATCAGCTGGTGAGGTTGCAATTGCCCTTTAAGTCCTTTTTGCCTTAATGTTAAGCGGTGGCTGACGCCAAATCGGTGTTGCTCATCAATAATGACGAGACCTAGGTTGGCATAAGAAACATCATCTTGAATAAGGGCATGTGTGCCGACGATAAAATGCGCATCCCCAGTTGCAATGGCTGAAATTGTGGGTAAGCGCTCACTTTTTTTCATGTTACCGTTTAGCAAGACCGTTGATAGTCCGAGTGGAACAAGCCATTCAGAAATTCGCAGATAATGTTGTTCAGCCAGAATTTCTGTTGGTGCCATCAGGGCGACTTGATAACCGTTGTCGATAGCTTTAAGGGCGGCCAGTGCTGACACGATCGTTTTGCCACTTCCGACATCGCCTTGTAGAAGGCGTTGCATAGGCCGCGTGTGTTTGAGGTCTGCCAATATTTCGTTTAATGCTTTTGTTTGTGCGTCTGTAAGCTTAAAGGGTAGATTGGCTGTGAATTGCTGTGAGTGTATCCCTTCATTCAGGAAAGGGGGGGCTTTTTGCGCTTGCCGTGATTGCCTTGCGCGCCGCATAGACAGTTGTTGTGCAAGCAGTTCATCAAATTTGATGCGTTGCCATGCAGGATGGGTGCGGTCAGAAAGGGCATTGATATTGGCGTTAGCGGCTGGATGGTGCAGGAAACGGATAGAACGTTCAAAGGTCGGTAGCCGTAGCGATTTCAATAAGGATATAGGGAGGGTATCGGTGAGTGGTGTATCAGCTAGGGCAGTGTTTATTTGGTTGCGCAGGTATTTCTGGGTAATGCCTGCGGCGGCGGGATAGACAGGCGTCAATTCTGTGGGAAGTGGGGTATTTTCAGAAACCATCTGGTAGGTTGGGTGGATGATTTCTGTACCGTAGTAAGATGTTTTTGCCTGTCCTCGGGCACGGATGCGTTTTCCAGCCGTTAGTTGCTTAATCTGAGAGCCGTAAAAGTTGATGAACCTGAGTGTCATATAGGCAGTTTCATCGCTTACGGTGATAATTAATTGCTTTCGAGGGTGCTGCACGATATCAGCATGCTGGATGACGCCTTCAATCTGTACGGTACTGTAAGAATGACGGCATGCATCAGCAATTGATGTTAATTTTGTTTCATCTTCGTAGCGCATCGGAAGATGAAAGATACAGTCCATCTTGGAATGGATGCCTAGTTTTTTAAGTTTCTCCATGTTTGGGCATTTTACCTGTATGCGTAAACGCGGCTATACTTGCACTGCCAAAATTTCTGTTTCTTGTGCCCGATTTCCATTAAGAGATGTATACACTTTCCGATTTTGATTTCGACCTGCCAAAGGAATTGATTGCGCAAGCACCCCTTGCTGAGCGTAGTGCATCACGGTTATTGGTTGTAGGTGAGCGCAATATGCATGACTGCCATTTTCCGCAGCTATTGGATTATTTGGAAGCAGGGGACTTGCTTGTCTTTAATAATACCAAGGTTCTCAAAGCTCGTTTTTATGGGACGAGACTTTCTGGCGGAAAAGTTGAAATTCTGGTTGAACGGGTTCTGTCCAGTCATTCAGCACTGGCAAAAATGCGTGCATCCAATTCTCCAAAGGCAGGGGTCCAAATCGTGATTGATGGGGGCGTTAAGGTGACGGTTGAAGGGAGACAGGCCGATTTCTTTATCCTATCGTTCCCAGAAAATGTTTTCGAAGTGCTTGAAAACTATGGTCATTTGCCGCTTCCACCTTATATTGAACGTGCTGCAGATCAGTATGATGAAATGCGTTATCAGACGGTTTTTGCCAAGGAACCAGGTGCAGTGGCCGCCCCAACAGCGGGGCTTCACTTTGACGATAGTTTGATGGCAGCCTTGGATTACAAAGGTGTGAAGAAAGCATGGTTGACGCTTCATGTTGGCGCAGGAACTTTCCAACCTGTCCGAAGTGAAGATTTGTCGCAGCACGAGATGCATTCAGAATGGTATACCATTCCTAATGAAACCGTTGAAATGGTCAAGCAGGCTAAGCACCAGGGTAAAAAAGTGGTTGCTGTTGGTACAACAAGTCTTAGGGCCTTGGAGTCAGCCTCGCAAACGGGGGAACTATTGCCCGGAAGTGGTGAAACGAAGCTTTTCATTACGCCGGGTTATACATTCCATACTGTCGATCATATGGTGACAAACTTCCATTTACCAAAATCGACGCTTTTAATGCTGGTTTCAGCTTTTGCGGGTTACAACCGCATTCGTAAGGCATATACCCATGCTATTGCAGAGAAATATCGGTTCTTTAGTTACGGTGATGCGATGTTTTTGACGAACCAACCTGATTTGGATGACTGAGGTATGCATGTTTGGATTTGAACTGTTAAAGACAGATGGCCGTGCTCGTAGGGGGCGTATGACACTCAACCACGGTGTAGTGGAAACTCCGGTTTTCATGCCAGTTGGGACTTATGGTGCGGTCAAGGCAATGTCTCCAGTCGCTCTTAATGAAGTTAATGCGCAGATTATTCTTGGCAATACTTTCCATCTGTGGCTAAGACCTGGGACGGAGATTATTTCACAGTTTGGAGGATTGCATCGATTCATTAGTTGGGATAAGCCTATCCTGACGGATTCGGGAGGATTCCAGGTTTTTTCGCTGGGTGCGATGCGTAAGATGACGGAAGAAGGAGCTAAATTCGCATCACCGATTGATGGGAGCCGCTTGTTCCTGTCGCCCGAAGTGTCTATGCAGATTCAGTATGCGCTTAATTCAGACATTGTAATGCAGCTGGATGAATGTACTCCTTACATTATCAATGGGCGTCCTGCTACCAAGGAAGAGGCCGCACAATCAATGCAACTGTCCTTGCGCTGGGCGAAACGCTCGAAGGATGAATTTGTCAGGAATGAAAACCCGAATGCTCTGTTCGGTATTGTCCAAGGTGGGATGTTTACCGATCTTAGGGATGAGTCTTTGGCAGGATTGATGGGTCTCGGGTTTGACGGCATTGCAATAGGTGGGTTGTCTGTTGGTGAACCTAAGGAAGAGATGTTCCGTATCCTGGCTCATATTGGGGCTATGCTCCCGACTGAAAAACCGCATTACCTCATGGGCGTGGGAACTCCGGAAGATTTGGTTGAAGGGGTTGCCAATGGGATAGATATGTTTGACTGTGTCATGCCTTCTCGAAATGCGAGGAATGGTTGGCTCTTTACTCGGTTTGGAGACATCCGTATCCGTAATGCACGGTACAAAAGCGACCAGAAACCGCTTGATGACACCTGTCAGTGTTATACCTGCCGGAATTTCTCCAGGGCATACTTGCATCACCTAGATAGGATACGTGAAGTACTTGGAGCGCAATTGGCCACAATACACAATTTGCATTATTACCTACAATTGATGTCTGAAATGCGGTTAGCCATTGAAGAGGGGACATTCAACCTGTTCAGGACTCGGTTTGCGGCTGATCGTCAGCGCGGAATTCTCTAAAACTTCTGCGCGGGTTTAAATAAGTCTAAGTCGTTTCTATGTTGGTTTTTTGTTTCTCCAATGCGGGAGGGCTATATGATGTCCCGGCAGAAAAGCATGAAAAATCATTGTGTAGTGTTACAATCTAAGATTACGTTAAAAATCGGTCTTGGAGTTTTCATGTTGATTAGCAACGCATATGCGGATACAGCTGCATCGTCAGGCTTTTCCTTAGGTAGCTTAGGTAGCCTTTGGCCAATAGCCTTGATGTTTGTCTTGGTTTATTTCTTGATGATCCGTCCTCAAAGGAAGAAACAGAAAGAACAGCAGGACATGATCAGTGCGCTTGTAATCGGTGATGAAATTCTGACATCAGGAGGCATCATCGGAAAGGTGCTCCGTGTTGAAGAAGGATTTGTTGTGCTTGAGATTTCCGCTGGCAACAGCATGGTTGTACAGAAAAATGCCATTGTTTCCATGCTACCGAAAGGAAGTATTGATGCCATGTTAAATGGTGATCCGGTTAACAGGGCTGAATCCGAAGAAATGGGAAGAGCTACTGATAACGTGAAAGAGGCTGATACCCAAAAGGATTCCGCGACACCAGGGCAGAACGCTTAATCCAAGATTGAGAAAGCATTTCATTTGATTGCATTATGAACCGTTACCCACTTTGGAAATATCTCCTTATTGTTGTAGCCATTGTGTTTGGGTTGATTTATACCGCCCCGAACTTCTTTGGTGAGTCACCGGCCATCCAGATTAGTAGCGTCAAGTCCACAGTGAAAATCGATACCCAGATGATGGGGAAAGTTGAGAAATTGATGGCAGACAATGGTCTTCAGACAGACGGACTTTACTTTGATGCGGATGGCATGCACTCAACAGTTAAAGTGCGTTTTGCCGATACGGCAGCCCAGTTCAAGGCAAAGGAAATCCTTGAAAAAACATTAAATCCTGACCAAGAAGATCCAACTTACAGTATTGCGTTCAACCTCTTGCCTAATACCCCACAATGGTTGCAGAAACTGCATGCTGCACCTATGTATTTAGGACTTGACTTGCGTGGTGGTGTTCACTTCCTGATGAAGGTCGATGTAGATGCTGCTATTAATGCGCGGATTCAGGGGTTGCAGATTTCTGCACGTAACCTGATGCGTGAAAATAATATCCACTATTCCAGCTTTGTCCGAGTTCGCGACAGCATCGAATTACAGTTTGCAGATCCAACGTTGCGCCAGCGTGCTGAAGAGATTTTGAGAAAGGGGCTACCTGATGCAGCTTTGCAGACAGAAGCAGAAGGTGGAACCAACAAACTGACTTTGACGCTGACTCCGGAAGCTCTCAAAGAGGTTCGTGAAAACAGTGTTAAACAGAACATTGCAACACTTTCCAAGCGTGTGAATGAATTGGGTGTGAATGAACCGGTTATCCAGCAACAGGGTGCCGATTGTATTGTTGTCCAATTGCCTGGTGTTCAGGATGTTGCCCGTGCAAAAGACATTATTGGTCGTACGGCAACTCTTGAGGTTCGAATGGTGGATGAGACAGTAACCCGCGGTAATGAGGAAACTTCCCCAATTCCTTTGGGATCTGAACTGTTCCGCCAAGGCAAAAATACGCCAGTCGTTCTGTACAAAGAACCGGTGTTGACGGGTGAATACATTACCAATGCTTCCCCTGTT
Source organism: Oxalobacter sp. (assembly GCA_016291665.1). Taxonomy (GTDB): domain Bacteria; phylum Pseudomonadota; class Gammaproteobacteria; order Burkholderiales; family Burkholderiaceae_D; genus Oxalobacter. The sequence continues at coordinate 63,270 of JAEEYE010000010.1, forward strand.
CGTGACCAGTACCAGCAGCCTGCTGTTAGTGTTGATTTGAATGGTGATGGTGGCCGAAAGATGCGTGAAGCAACCCGTTACCGTATTGGTAAGCCGATGGCCATTGTGCTCTTTGAAAAGGGCAAAGGCGAAGTCTTGACGGTAGCGACTATTCGTGATGAGTTGGGTGCGCGCTTCCAAATTTCTGGTATGGGTTCTGCTGAAGCAGCAACTGACCTCGCATTGCTGTTAAGGGCGGGTTCCTTGGCGGCACCAATGCAGATTATCGAAGAAAGAACCATCGGGCCGCAGTTGGGTGCCGAAAACATCGAGAAAGGCTTTGCATCTACGTTGTATGGTTTTGTTGCTGTGGCCATTTTCATGATCCTTTACTACATGCTCTTTGGCGTGTTCAGTGTGATTGGCTTGGTCGTCAATATGCTGTTGATGATTGCAATCCTTTCCATGATTCAGGTGACCCTGACCTTGCCGGGTATTGCGGCAATGGCCTTGACGCTGGGTATGGCGATTGACTCGAATGTGCTGATTAATGAACGTATCCGTGAAGAGTTGCGCGCTGGGTATAGTCCTCATACAGCTCTTTACAATGGGTTTAGTTCCGCATGGGCAACGATCCTTGACTCAAACATCACGACGTTGATTGCAGGTGTTGCGTTGCTCGTCTTTGGGACGGGACCAATCCGAGGCTTTGCTGTTGCGCATTGTATCGGGATCCTGACTTCGATGTTCTCTTCCGTTTTTGTTACGCGGGGATTGTCCAACCTTTGGTATGGTCGCCGCAAGAAACTGACATCGTTGTCAATCGGTCAGGTTTGGAAGCCTGAGTCAGATGGTAGCAAGAAGAACTGAGACAGAAGAAACAGGTAAGTTAAGACAGGTTTAGGAAACAGGATAAAACATGGAATTCTTTAGGATTAAAAAAGACATTCCCTTCATGCGCCATGCGCTGATTTTCAATATCATTTCTGGGGTGACATTTGTCCTCGCAGTCTTCTTCCTCTGTACAAAAGGTTTGAATTTTTCCGTCGAATTTACAGGCGGAACAAATATGGAAGTGTCCTATCAAAAGGCTGCTGACTTGGATGCAATCAGAAAGACTCTTCATGATGCCGGGATTGAGGGGCAGGTTCAGAACTTTGGCAAGGCGCAGGATGTGATGATTAATCTGCCCGTTGATAAGGGCATGACGGTCGCACAGCAAAGTGAAAAAGTTATGTCTGCATTGAATGCCCATGGTGAGGAAGCCAAATTACAGCGCGTGGAATTCGTTGGGCCTCAGGTGGGTGATGAATTGGCTGAAAACGGGATGATGGCTTTATGCTTTGTGGTGTTGGGCATCATCGTTTACCTGGCGTTTAGGTTCCAATGGAAATATGCGGTATCGGCAATTCTTGCGAACCTGCATGACGTTGTCATTGTATTGGGCTTTTTCTCGTTTTTTGAATGGGAGTTCTCTTTGTCAGTCCTTGCGGGGGTGCTGGCGGTCATGGGGTATTCGGTCAATGAATCTGTGATTATCTTTGACCGTATCCGTGAGAATTTCCGTAAGATGCGTAAGGTTTCTGTGCAAGAAGTCATCAACCATGCTATTACCAGCACGATTTCCCGTACAGCGATTACACATGGGTCTACCGAAGCCATGGTGCTGGCGATGCTGATTTTTGGTGGTCCGACGTTGCATAATTTTGCGTTGGCGTTGACTATCGGTATCTGCTTCGGTATTTATTCATCTGTCTTCGTTTCTGCCGCGATTGCTATGTGGCTTGGTATTAAGCGTGAAGACCTGATCAAGCCAGTCAACCGGGATAGCCGTAACTCAGATGGGGCAGTCGTCTGACAGCTGGCTTTTAGGGCGGTGCCTAACCGATTATCAGTTTTTTTCGGAGAGAAAAATGTATCAACATATTAAGGTTCCTCAGTCTGGTGACAAGATCACTGTCAATGCGGATTTTTCCCTGAATGTTTCTGACCATCCAATCATCCCATTTATTGAGGGTGATGGTATCGGTGCTGACATCACACCAGTGATGCGCAAGGTGATTGATGCGGCTGTTGCTAAAGCTTATGGCGGTAAGAAACAGATTGCGTGGATGGAAATCTATGCCGGTGAAAAAGCTCTTAAGGTTTACGGTGAAGGTATCTGGCTCCCAGAAGAAACGATGGAAGCATTGCGCGATTTTGTTATTTCCATTAAGGGGCCGTTGACTACGCCGATTGGTGGTGGTATCCGTTCTCTGAATGTGGCAATGCGTCAGGGTTTGGATCTGTATGTTTGTCTGCGCCCTATCCGCTATTTTAGAGGGGTTCCTTCTCCTGTTCGTGCCCCAGAGAAGACCAACATGGTTATTTTCCGCGAAAACACGGAAGACATTTATGCAGGTATTGAATGGGCAGAAGGTACGCCAGAGGCCAAGAAGGTTATCGAATTCCTGACCAAGGAAATGGGCGTTTCCAAGATCCGTTTCCCAGCGACTTCTGGTATTGGTATCAAACCAGTATCCCGCGAAGGCACAGAACGCCTGGTTCGCAAAGCCATCCAGTATGCCATTGACAACGACCGCCCATCAGTGACTTTGGTTCACAAGGGTAACATCATGAAATTCACGGAAGGTAGTTTCCGTGATTGGGGTTATGCATTAGCGCAGAAGGAATTCGGCGCTGAAGTTATTGGAAAAGGTCCATGGTGCCGCTTCAAGAATCCAAAGACGGGTAAAGAAATCGTCGTTAAAGATGTTTTGGCCGATGCATTCCTGCAGGAAATCCTGTTGCGCCCAGAACAGCATAGTGTATTGGCAACATTGAACTTGAATGGTGACTATATTTCTGATGCATTGGCTGCTCAGGTTGGTGGTATCGGTATTGCTCCAGGAGCCAATATGTCTGATTCTGTTGCTATTTTTGAAGCAACGCATGGTACTGCTCCAACCATGGCTGGTAAGAATAATGTCAACCCAGGTTCGATGATCCTCTCTGCAGAACTGATGCTTCGCCATATTGGTTGGAAAGAAGCGGCAGACATTATCTTGGATTCCATGCAGAAAGCCATTTCTTCTAAGAAGGTTACCAGTGACTTTGCTGCTTTGATGGAAGGCGCAACTGAAGTCTCTACAACGGCATTTGGCGATTTGATGATTGATTGCATGTAATCTTTTGATAGATTTCAGTTAAAGAAACCCCCGGAGGCTTACTCTGCTTCCGGGGTTTGTGTTTCTGCAGGGAAGTTGCAGTTATTTGGTCGCTGGAATATTTTTCAACCAGTTGAGCATGTCATTGATTTCATGCCAGTCAAGGGTATGATCCATGTCATAAGCATGGAATTCAACGTTGTAGCCCAAATCTGTCAGTTGATTTTTCGCATTTTCCCCACGGTAAAACGGAACGACAGGATCCTGCGTCCCATGTGCGATAAAGACAGGGGTATCTTGGTTTTCTTTTGTTCGGTTTTCATCAAATTTCTGGCGGAGCGGAATGTAGCCGGAAAGTGCGATTACACCACCGAGTTTCTCAAAGTGGGTCAGACCGACATGCAGAGCCATTGCTGCACCTTGTGAGAAGCCAGCAAGCAGGATTTTTTCCGGTGGCATGCCCTTAATCTTTTCGTTGTTGATGAGGATATGGATCAGGCCAGTGGAGTCGATGACCCCCTGTTCATCTTCCGCGTCGTGTTCCTCAAAGTCGGTGTAAATATCAAACCAGGCGCGAGCGGGCAACCAGCTATGCGCAGTGATTGGACGTTCTGGAGCATTTGGGAAGATGAAGCGGATGGCAGGCAGTCCAGTCAGGTCAAAGTGCTGAAGCTGGGTGCTGAATAGTGTATGGAAGCTGGCGCCTTCATCGCCTAGGCCATGCATCCAGATAATCGTAATCTGAGGGTTTTCACCAGTTTCATAACGGCTGAACTGGAGTCTAGGTGCATTCATGTCAGGTACCATAGGGTTACTTTCTGTATCTAAAAAGAAAACTGTATTTTAAGGGTTTTTTCTGGCAGGACGCCATGCCTTGCAAAGTTTTTCGTTTGTTTCAATCCGCGGGCCACCGATGAGATCGATACAATAGGGAATTGCCGTAAAAATACCGGGTTCAATGACCGTCCCATCAGGGGCGATAACGCCATTTAAGGTTTCGTTAATTGCTCGGGGTTGTCCAGGCAAGTTCAGGATGAGGGCGGCATGGTCTGGCGTTTCCCTGATGACTGCAACTTGTCGCGACAAAATGGCAGTTGGTACAAAATGCATTCCGATTTGCCGCATCCGTTCAGCAAATCCCGGTATTTCACGAGTGGCAACTGCTAAAGTTGCTTCAGGTGTAACATCACGTTTTGCAGGGCCTGTGCCGCCCGTTGTGATGATAAGGCAACAATGTTTCTCATCAACGAGCTCACGCAGTGTGGTTTCAATGGTTGCTCTGTCATCTGGAATCAGGCGCGTTACAAGCTGGAATGGAGATATCAGCGCAGCAGAGAGCCAGTCAGTGAGTGCTGGGATGCCTTGATCTGCGTAAGTGCCTTGAGAAGCCCTGTCTGAAATGGAAACCAGTCCGATGGTGGTTGTTTTATCCTGCAAAGAAGGATCGATGTCTTTGCTCATTCGCCGTTTTCCTTGGTATCGGGTGTAATTGGGATTGTGTTTTCTTCTTGTTCACTGACCAGTAGCTTGATTTGCTTATAGAGTTCGCGAAAAGCTTTTGGAGGCTTATTTTCGGCCTGTTCTTTTTTGGCGTTGCGTATCAGATTCCGTAATTGTTGACTGTCGGCTTGGGGGAAGCGGACTAGAAAGTCCGTTAAGGCATTTGGGTTTTCTAAGAGTTGTGCACGTTCCATTTCGACGAGATGCAAAAGGGCGGTATCTGCTTTGGAACGACCTTTCCATTTATCCAATTGCTGTCTGATACCCTCAATATCTGTTTCTTGAAGACCCCGCATGACTTTGCCAATGTATTGCAACTGCCGTCTACGGCCTTCCCTGTTCTTGATCCGTTGGCATTCCAGAACAGCTTTTTTCAGGTCTTCTGGTAAAGGAGCTTTTTGGATTCGGTCGGCAGATTCATTGACAAGTTGCTCGCCCAGTTTTTGTAGTGCAGTCATATCACGTTTGCGCTGTGATTTGGAAGGCCCTCCATAAAATTCATCAGGATTGAAGGGTTTTTCTTCACCGACTTCCCATTTCCAGTTAGGCATAACCAGTTTCCTCAATCGTTAAGTTGGCACGAATGGAGTTATCATATCAGCCTTGAGCCCTCCAACAAAAAAAATCATGGATGATACTGATTTCATTTATTCGAACAGTCATTTAGAACAGATTGCAACGGATGTTTTGCGTTTTGCGCGGGAAAAAGGCGCATCAGATGCAGTTGTTGGCGTGAGTGAAGGTAGTGGTCTGTCTGTGACTGTCAGACGTGGAAATTTAGATACTGTTGAGCGAAATCAAGACAAGAGTATTGGTTTGACTGTCTTTATTGGCAAGAAGCGGGGCAGTGCGACGACATCAGATTTTTCAGAAACATCGCTCCGTCAAGCTGTCGACGCAGCTTACAATATCGCTTGTTTCACGGCAGAAGATGATGCGGCAGGTTTGCCAGAACCAGAATTACTCGAACGTCATCCACAGGACTTATCCTTGTATCACCACTGGGATATTGATGCTTCACAGGCGATGGAGTTGGCAAAGCGGTGCGAACAAGCAGCTTTTGATGTGGATAGCCGTATTTCAAACAGTGAGGGAGCCAATATCCAAGTTTCCCATTCCCATTTTATTGCTGCTAACAGTGATGGCTTCTTAGGAGGATATCCTTATTCGAGCCACTCACTTTCTATGGTTCCTATTGCGAGCGAATCAGGCGATATGCAGCGTGATTATTGGTTTACCGCATCACGCAATCCGTCAGAATTGAAGTTACCGGAGTCAGTTGGTCGGTATGCAGCAGAACGGGCACTGATGCGTTTGGGTGGGCAACGGATTACCACTCGGAAATGTCCTGTTTTGTTTGAGGCACCGATGGCAATTGGCTTGATTAGTACGTTTGTACGAGCTGTTTCTGGTGGTTCGCTGTACCGCAAATCCACTTTTTTGTTGGACTCGCTGAATAAAGCGGTTTTTCCAGAGCATATTAATTTGCTTGAGGATCCACATTTGATTGGAGCGATGGGGTCTGCACCTTTCGATGATGAAGGCGTGCGCACAGTCCGACGAAAAGTTGTGGACGAAGGAGTCGTTCAAGGCTATTTTCTCTCTTCTTATTCAGCCCGGAGATTGGGTATGCAGACAACCGGCAATGCGGGTGGCTCACATAACCTGATTTTTTCTTCTACCACGACTGGGAACGAGGATGATTATGAGGCTATGCTTCGGAAGATGAATACGGGACTGGTTGTGACAGAACTGCTTGGGCAGGGCATCAATGTGGTGACGGGTGATTATTCACGAGGGGCGTCTGGCTATTGGGTTGAAAATGGAGTCGTTCAATATCCCGTACAAGAAATTACCATTGCAGGCAACTTGAAGGATATGTTTGCCCACATTGTTGCTGTTGGTGCAGATACGCTCATACGTGGAGGTAAACAAACCGGCTCCATTCTCATTGAGGAAATGACAGTAGCCGGTGCTTGAAGTGGAAAGGTGAAAATATGAAGAGACTGTTTTTAACATCATTATTTCTAGTGAGCGCGTCTGCTTGGGCAGGCTGTGGCGTTGAATATGCCACCCTAAAAAAAGCCTCTGTATCGGTTAATGGTGTTGATGGGAAAGCGACTGTTTTGCCTTGTGGTAAGTCTGGCAAGATTTATGTATCTGGGCAAGATCAAGTCATTGCTTGCCATACTGATAAGAAGCATGCAAAGTGGATCGCATACGAGATGACGGATGGCACGAAAGGGAAAGGTGCAATATGTCATCTGATTAAAAACAAGGGTTGGGCTTGTAAGAATTGGCAACGTGTTGATCTCGTGACGGCTGTGGCGAATGTTGACCGGGGTTATTACCAGTGTACGGAAAGCAAATATGATGAAGTGTCTATCGCAAGGTAATGGTTGTTTCAGGCAGACGGTTACTTTGTTTTGATGGTGACTTCCGCAAACAGAAAAGCCGCCCGGAAAAAGGCGGCTTCAAGAGGGAACCTGTCAGGGCAGATTATTTGAGTGCTTCGAGCAGGTCGTTGCGGATTTTTTCGATAGGGCCGACACCAGCGATTTTGCGGTATTTAGGGGCATTCTTGGCGTTGGAAGCAGCTTCTTTGCTGTAGTAGTCCAGTAGAATTTCGGTCTGGTCATGATAGACTTCCAGACGTTTCTTCACGGTGTCTTCCTTGTCGTCATCACGGGTAATCAGGTCTTCGCCAGTGACATCATCCTTACCAGGAACCTTTGGTGGGTTGTATTCAACGTGGTAGGTTCTGCCAGAAGCAGGGTGAACACGCCGTCCGACCATACGGCGGATGATGATATCGTCTGGGACGTCAATTTCAACGACAAAGTCGACATCGACACCGGCAGATTTCATGGCCTCTGCTTGAGCAAGTGTACGAGGGAAACCATCGAACAGGTAGCCATTTGCGCAGTCAGGCTGTTTGAGACGGTCTTTGACCAGGTTGATGATGAGGTCGTCGGAAACGAGACCGCCGACATCCATGATTTTCTTAGCTTCCAATCCCAATGGGGTGCCTGCTTTAACAGCAGCCCGAAGCATGTCACCAGTGGAAATTTGAGGGATGCCGAACTGTTCACGGAGATAGGTTGCCTGTGTGCCTTTGCCAGCGCCTGGGGCACCCAATAAGATAAGACGCATAACCAAAATCCTTTAACTAATGTATATCATTTAGGCAGTTGTGCCTGCTGAAAAAATCATTCTACCAGAAACCAGCTTTAAATTTTAGAGGGCTAGTTGAGCCTAGCATAGGTTTGCCTGACGCGGTCAAGGTCAGCAGGGGTATCGACGCCTGCTTCAGGAATCTTGTTTGTGATATGGACTGCGATGGGATACCCGTGCCATAAGACGCGGAGTTGTTCCAGCGATTCGAGTTGTTCCAAGGGCGCAGCCGTTAGGGAAGAATAGGTTTTCAGAAAGTCATTCCTAAACGCATAGAGACCAACATGACGTAATGCAGGTAGGTTGGGATATTGCTTCTCGGCTTTTGCATACCCATCGCGGTACCAAGGAATGGCAGCACGGGAAAAGTAAAGGGCTCTGTTGTTTTTGTCTAGAACCACTTTCACATAATTGGGGTTGAAGATGTCTTCTGGTGCTTCCAACGCATGCGCTGCTGTGGACATAGGGACGTCACTCGAAATTAAGGCGGCAGTCGCCGAAATCAAAGCAGGATCAATCAGTGGTTCGTCGCCTTGGACATTGACGATGGTGGTGTCATTAGACCATGGCATGCGGGATGCGACTTCTGCAATACGGTCTGTTCCAGACGTGTGATTCTTGCTGGTCAATTCTGCTTTTATTTGATGGGAAGCGCAGGCATCAGCAATGGATTTGTCGTCTGTGGCGACAATGACATCCATAGCACCAGATTTCAAGGCTTGCTCCGCGACGCGGACAATCATTGGTTTACCGCCAATATCGGCAAGTGGTTTGTTGGGGAGGCGGGTTGATGCTAGCCGCGCAGGAATGATGACGTAAAAAGGCATGGTGGAATCCTTTGCAGTGTATTTAGTAGGTTTCGTCTGGGAATTTCTCGATTTTGCGAGCTTCTTCTTCCAAAAGGATGGGAATACCATCGCGGATAGGGTAGGCCAGTCGGTCAGGACGGCAAGTCAGCTCCTGGTTTTCCCTGTCATATTTCAGAGGTCCTTTGCAGATAGGGCAGACGAGGATATCAAGTAGTTTGGTATTCATGACATTTTTCCACAATTTTATTGGCCAGCACATTATTGTCGATTTCAACGACAGCAGGAACAACCCATATGCGAGGGTCTGACATCAGTTCGGTGAGTTGTGCACATTTGACGGCATCTTTTTCTGTGATGAGGATGGTTTCGGAAGTGATGTCTTTAAAAGGGTTTTCGGCAAAGCTGAAATGGTCTGGCAAGGGGAGCTCATCAAAGGAAAGGTGCTGGGACTTGAGGGAGGCAAAGAACCGTGCCGGATTGCCAATCCCTGCAGCAGCGGTGATTTTTCCCCTGATATCTGATAGGGCTTTTTTATTGCTCCGGCAAGTCAGTTGCTCAGCAGTAACTGTCTTGAGTTGCATGAGGAACATATTGTCGGTATAGATGGGATTATTAGGCGCAGGATAGTTGTGGCCGTTGATTACTGTGAAGTCTCCTCGTCTGGAAGGTGGCTCACGCAACGGTCCTGCAGGAAGCATCCATTGATTGCCAGCTCCTCTACCATCAAAGAGTAAGATTTCCATATCCCTTGCCAGCGCATAATGTTGCAAGCCGTCATCAGAAATGATGATGTTGACGTGTGGGTGTTTATCCAACAGAAAACGGCCTGCGGCTACACGGTTACGGCAGACGGCCAAAGGGCATTGTGTCCGTAAAGCAATTAGAAGGGGTTCATCTCCGACATCAGATGCTTGTGCAGTTTGTGTGTCCACGAGTTGGGGTAGGCTGTTTTTAGCGCCGTAACCACGTGAGATGATGCCTGGCGTAAACCCAGCGTTACGTAGTGTTTGTGCAAGCCAGATGACAAAGGGGGTTTTACCCGTTCCACCGACAAAGATGTTGCCGACAACAATAACGGGAACAGGCAGTTTCGTTGTCTTGGAAATGCCGATCCGATAGCAAAATTTCCTGATAGCGACAATGAGGCGGAATAACAGGGAAAGCGGGTACAGAAGGACAGCGATAAAGCCTCGCGACAGCCAAACAGTCATCCAGAACTGTTCGCGTTCCGCCTTTTTGTTCATCGGCTATCCTTTCCTGGCTTTACCGTGGCGAAGGCAAGTTTTTCGAGGCCTGCGAGCCTGACGGCTTCAAGAACGCTGATGACGTTTTGGTGTTTTGCATTGCTGTCTGCGGCAATAATGACTGTTGGTGACGCATTGGCCGTTTGCTCAGCTTTTTGCCGTAAAAGTTCGGCAAATTGTCCCGGCGATAGTGGTTTGATGGATTCACCGTTGACCGTGACCAATCCTGAGGCATCAACGGTGATGTTTAAGTTTTTGTGGGGCTCACCGGCATTATCTGTGGAAGCAGTTGGCAGTGATATCTGCAGTTCGGCATACTTGCTGAATGTGGTGCTGACCATCAGGAAAATCAGGATGACTAACAGGACATCAATAAATGGAATCAGGTTGATTTCCGGTGAGTCATTGTCTCTGTAGCGGCGGAAGTCCATGATTCGCCTGCCCTTATTCTGTGTGGCGTGAAGAAAGGATGGCGTCTATAAGTTTGGATGCCTGGGTTTCCATTTGGATGAGGAAGTTGTTTGTCTGCGCCTTAAAGTGACGGTAGCAGGCCAAAGCTGGCATGGCAATCAGCAGACCGAACCCTGTGTTGTACAAGGCAACTGAAATCCCGTGTGCGAGTTGAGTAGGGTTCATGCCGGTGGCATTTTGAGCGCCGAAAATCTCAATCATACCGACGACGGTTCCAAATAGCCCCAAAAGGGGAGCCAAAGCGGCAATTGTCCCAATGGAGGTGAGAAACCGCTCCATTTGAAGACCTGCCGTATGTCCAGCTTCCTCCATCGATTCTTTGATATCTTCTTTCGGCTGGTCTGCCCTCCTTAGGCCTGCCGCAAGTACCATACCTAAAGGTGAGTCCTGGGAAAGTTGCTCAACCTCACGTTCTCCCATTTTGCCTTCCTTAAAGCGTCTGATGGTGCGGGACAGTAGGCCGTCCGGCAGGATACGGGTACGCCTTAAGGCTAGGAACCGTTCGATAATCAAAGCCAGGCAGATGATTGAAACAACTAACAGTAGCCAGATGGGCCATCCTGCGGAACGGAATATATGGAACACGATGCCTCCTTCTGCTAATGCAATATCAGGATGCTAGCCTATTCCTTAGGTCGGAGACGGCTTCTTTTACACGTTCTGGCGCAGTTCCCCCGATATGGGAACGGGCACTAACAGAAGCTTCGAGTGTCAATGCACCCATGACGTCAGATTCAACCAATGGCGAGAAGGACTTCATCTGTTCCAAGGTCATGTCGCTTAAATCGCAATTGTTTTCAACGCAGAAGCGTACTGCCCTGGCGACTGCTTCGTGGGCAGCTCTAAAGGGTAGTCCTCTTTTGACGAGGTAATCTGCAAGGTCGGTTGCTGTTGCGTAGCCCTGTAATGCCGCCTGGCGCATCATGTCCGGTTTGACGGTAATGGCGCCAATCATGTCGGCAAAAATGCGCAGGGTATCGGATACGGTATCAATCGTATCGAAAAGTGGTTCTTTGTCCTCCTGATTGTCTTTGTTGTAGGCTAGGGGTTGACCTTTCATCAGTGTCAGGAGTCCAACCAGATGGCCGTTGACACGGCCTGTTTTGCCGCGAGCGAGTTCTGGAACATCAGGGTTTTTCTTTTGCGGCATGATTGAGGAACCGGTACAGAAGCGGTCAGCAATGTCGATGAAGCCAACACGGGGACTCATCCAGATGACGAGTTCTTCAGACAGGCGGGAAATGTGGGTCATGATAAGTGCAGAGGCTGCGCAAAATTCAATGGCAAAGTCCCTGTCTGAAACTGCGTCTAGCGAATTACGGCAGACATCTTCAAAGCCTAATGTTTTAGCTACGCGTAGGCGGTCGATTGGGAATGTCGTACCGGCTAGTGCTGCGGCGCCCAATGGCAGGCGGTTGACGCGTTTACGGCAATCACGCATCCTTTCAATGTCTCTAAAGAACATTTCTGCGTAGGCCAGCAGGTGGTGCCCAAATGTGACGGGTTGCGCAACCTGCATATGGGTAAACCCTGGCAGGATGGTGTCGTAGTTTTTTTCTGCCAAGTCAGCTAAGGCATTGCAGAGGTTCTTCAGAAGGGTGATGATGGCGTCTATCGCAGAGCGGAGATAGAGTCGGATATCGGTCGCTACCTGATCGTTTCTGGAACGTCCTGTATGTAGCCGCTTGCCAGCATCACCGATTAAATCAGTTAACCGGCGCTCAATATTCATATGGACATCCTCAAGCCCAATTGACCAGGCAAAGCGCCCTTCATTGATTTCTTCGAGGATTTTGGCAAGGCCGCGTTTAATGTCAGCCAAATCCTGTTCAGAAAGGATCTTTTGAGCGCAAAGCATCTCAGCGTGTGCTAAAGAACCTTCGATATCGAAGGCGGCCATGCGTTTGTCGAACGTTACCGATGCTGTGTAGCGCTGTACGAGTTCGTCGACAGGCTCCGAGAAACGGCCAGACCAGGTATCGCTTTTTGTTGTCTGATTCTTGTCCATATGAAGTCCCGTTGTAAAACCGGTTATTCTTTCAATTCACGGATAGCACCGCGGTCAGCGGAAGCCGCCGTGGAAGCGTAGACTTTAAGTGATTTGGAGACGACACGGGAACGGTTTGGTTTCCATGCATCTGCGCCTTTGGCTTCCATCTTGGCACGGCGCGCAGCCAGTTCTTCATCACTTACGCGTAATTGGATAGACCGTGCAGGGATATTGATATCAATGATATCCCCTTCTTCAATCAAGCCGATAGCGCCGCCTGATGCTGCTTCAGGAGAAGCATGGCCGATGACAAGGCCGGAGGAACCGCCGGAGAAGCGTCCATCCGTGAATAGGGCGCAGGATTTGCCCAGTCCCTTGGATTTGATATAAGAGGTTGGGTACAGCATTTCCTGCATGCCAGGTCCCCCTTTAGGGCCTTCATAACGGACGATGATAACATCACCAGGGTTGATTTTGTCGCCCAAGATAGCTTCAACCGTGTCTTCCTGGCTTTCATAGATGCGTGCTTTACCGGAGAAGACAAAGATGCTTTCATCAACGCCAGCCGTCTTAACGATGCAGCCGTTTTCAGCGATATTGCCAAAGAGGACGGAAAGGCCGCCTTCAACCGTATAGGCGTGTGCTAAGTCACGGATGCAACCTGCAGTACGGTCTTTGTCGAGGGTTGGGTGGCGTTTGTCCTGTGAGAACGGTTCAATGGAACGGACACCACCAGGCGCTGCTTTGTAGAAGGTTTCAACAGTGGGGTCATTACTGGTAACGATATCGTATTTAGCGAGTGCGTCACCTATGGTGCCACCATAAACAGTACCGCAGGATGTGTCAATTAAGCCAGCGCGGTTCAGTTCTGCCATGATGCCTAAGATACCGCCAGCGCGGTGTACATCCTCGACATAGTAGTCATGGGTTGCAGGGGAAACTTTGCAGATGCAAGGGACTTTCCGTGACACGCGGTCAATGTCTGCCATGACGAAGGGAACATTCCCTTCATTAGCGATTGCTAACAGGTGAAGAACCGTGTTGGTGGAGCCGCCCATGGCAACGTCAAGGGCCATGGCGTTTTCCAAAGCGGCTTTGGTAACGATAGAGCGTGGCAGGACAGAGGCGTCATCCTGTTCGTACCAGCGTTTAGTGTTTTCAACAATTTGGCGGGCAGCTTTCAGAAAGATTTCCTTACGGTCTGCATGTGTTGCGAGCATGGTACCGTTGCCTGGCAAACCCATGCCTAAGGCTTCCATCAGGCAATTCATGGAGTTGGCCGTAAACATGCCGGAGCATGAACCGCAGGTCGGGCATGCACAACGTTCATAGTCTTCTACCAGTTCGTCGCTGTTGTTTGGGTCTCCCGCCTGGATCATGGCGTCAATCAGGTCAACTTTGATGACTTTCTGACCAGGGATGACGGTCGTCAGTTTACCAGCTTCCATAGGTCCTCCTGAGACCATGATGGTTGGGATGTTCAGTCGCATAGCAGCCATTAACATTCCAGGGGTAATCTTGTCACAATTGGAGATGCAGATCATGGCGTCAGCACAGTGTGCTTCGACCATGTACTCAATAGAATCAGCAACCAATTCACGGTGTGGCAGGGAATAGAGCATTCCACCATGTCCCATGGCGATGCCGTCATCGATGGCAATGGTGTTGAATTCCTTGGCGATGCCGCCAGCTTTCTCGATTTCACGTGCGACCATCTGACCCATGTCTTTCAGGTGGACATGACCTGGTACAAACTGGGTGAACGAGTTGACGACTGCAATGATTGGTTTGTCAAAATCACCATCTTTCATACCGGTTGCGCGCCACAGTGCACGTGCACCGGCCATGTTTCTTCCATGCGTGGAAGTCCAGGAACGATAACGGGGCATTTGTATGTCTCCAAATAAAGCGGTTCTGTTTTTATCTAGTGCAGGGCATATTCCCTGTCTGTCTGCCAATTGCCAATTCATTTCTGAACAGGCTTTTCCGCAAATAAGCTATTATATAGCACTATCATTTTTAAAGACTCCAGGCAGTCCCTATATTCAGGTTTATTTATCCTTATCATGCTGGTTCATCCATTACCGAATCCTGTTGCCTTTTCCATTGGCCCTTTGGCGGTTCATTGGTATGGGTTGATGTACCTTTTTGGTTTTCTGTTTTTCATCATTTTGGGTCGCGTCCGTATCAAGACGCAGCCGCATATTGCAAGGGCGGGTTGGGTTCCCAAGAATCTGGATGATATCTTGTTCTATGGGGTATTCGGTGTGATTGTGGGAGGCCGGCTTGGCGAAGTCCTTTTTTATAACCCGAAATATTTTTTCTCACATCCGGCAGAAATCTTTGCGGTCTGGCAGGGAGGGATGTCATATCACGGTGGTTTGCTTGGTGTGATGATTGCAATGTGGCTTTGGAGCCGTAAAAATGGTCGGTCTTTCAGGGAAACTATGGATTTTATTTCGCCAACGATTCCTATTGGGTATGCCTGCGGTCGCTTGGGGAATTTCATCAATGCAGAGCTACCCGGACGGGTGGCTTCGCCTGATTTGCCGTGGGCGATGATTTGGCCGAATGTTGATATGCTGCCGCGCCATCCTTCCCCGCTCTACCAGATGCTGGTGGACGGTTTGCTGATGTTTGTCTTGCTTTGGTTGTATGCCCGCAAGGAAAGGCCTTTGGGGGCTGTCAGCGGTATGTACTGCGTACTTTATGGTTGCGCCCGCTTTTTCACCGAGTACTTTCGGATTCCTGATTATGAAGTGAGTTTGGGTTTCTTTACGATTTCAGCAGGTCAGATGTTGTCCCTGCCAATGGTTATCTTGGGCATCGGCGTGCTGTGGTGGGCTTATAAGTTTGAGCGTGGTAGAGAACTGACCTTTAAGTAAATTTTCATGGATGTGTTGTTAAAACGTATTTTTAGCCTGTCGGTTCTTGTAGTCTTTTTTTTGCAACCTGTTATCGCTTCTCCTATTGCCCATCCTCTTGTTGCAGGATCGGCGGTCAGTCTGAAAGCTCTGGACGCGCAGCATGTCTTTCAGTCGTTCTATGCGTATCGAAAGATAGGTATCGCAGTATCAGAAGGTTCTGAAATAAACCGAGATCGGTTGGAGTTACCGCATATGGCTATCAGGTATGGCGAAGAGGGACAGAATAGTGTAGCGCTTTTCCATCCTGTCAAACCATATAGAACGGTTGATGGCGTAGAACGATTCCTAGTGATGGTTGAGATAGTCGGTTTGGAAGACGATGGCTCGATGAAGTACTGTCATGGATGTGCCAGTGATGTCGAACTGTTCGCCTTCAAAAGAGAAGGAGGTGGTTATAAGCTAATCAGCAGTACGGAAGCAGGAACCGTCTTCGGGGGCGCGTATGGGACCACGGCGATTGATCTTAATGAACTGCGAATTCAGCAGATTGGCAGCAATACCATGGGATTCCTGTACGAAACGGGCTTTACAAATCAAGGAGTGACGGAAACAACCTTGATGCTTGTAGCGTTGCATGAGGACAAACCTATCAAGGTCGTTACGGTTACAGGGGATGATGGTTATTCGTTCGATAATTCTGGCATGTATGGAGAGGATGCGCTAGAAAGCTATGCTTATGATGGCCAATATCGCTTGATACCATCAAGCGGTGAGCTCTATTCAATTGCTATTGATTGCACGGGGAGCAAGCCAGATGTGAATGGGAAGGTTCAGCCATACAATCAAACAGAGATTTACCGTTATCTGTCGGATAAGGGAATATACATCAAACAGTAACGATGGGTTTGAGGAAAAGGGTGACGGGAAAACCTGAGCGGAAGGTGGTCACTCAAATGTACTAATTTCGACTTCATCTGACATTTTCCAGTTCGAGAGGTATCTGTCTGTCAGATTCAGATTATCAGTTTAGGTTGTCTATTTTATTACGCCAAATCTCCTTTCCG
>JAEEYE010000041.1 GCA_016291665.1 Oxalobacter sp.
CGTACCCTTCTTGAAACCAACTGGACATGAAAGGCCTGAAGAAAGTTCACGATGAACCTGTGATTCCGTTGTACGCGCGCCGATCGCTCCCCAACTGACCATATCGGCAATATATTGTGGGCTGATCATATCAAGAAATTCAGTTGCGGCAGGTAATCCCATCATATTGACCTTCTGCAACAGTTCCCTTGCAATATGGAGCCCTTCATTGATGCGGTAACTCTGATCTAGGAACGGATCATTAATCAACCCTTTCCAGCCAATCGTCGTCCTTGGCTTTTCAAAATAAACGCGCATCAAGATAATCAGGTCATCCTTATAGCGTTCGCGTTCTGCCCTTAACCGTTCCGCATATTCAATCGCCGCTTTTGGATCATGGATTGAACAAGGCCCGATGATGGCAACCAAACGGTCATCTTCTCCGTGTAACACCTTATGAATGTCATCACGGCATCCAGAAACCGTAACTGCTGTCTCTGCACGGCAGGGGAAGGCGCTAATCAAGTGCGATGGCGGCGTCAGTTCCTTCATGGCGACAATGCGCAGGTCATCAATTGGTTTTTGCATGGTAGTTCTCCCAAATCTCTCGATATAAAAAAGACCGCCAGTTTTTGCTGGCGGCCTTCGGTATTCTTGTCAATTCCTTAAAATGAACCCTATCCTTTCACCGCCCGCAGGGTAAACGGCTAAAGAAAAAGAAATAAAATCGGGTGTAATTCAACATTTTAAGAAAACTTCCTATCAATCGATTTTTTCATTGTAAACCAGTTTCTTTGTACTGACAAAACTTTTCCAACATCACACCGTTCCACCAACCGTCACATCTTCCAATCGGATGGTCGGCATGCCCACGCCAACGGGGACACTCTGGCCCTCTTTGCCACAAACGCCAATCCCAGGATCAAGCTTCAGATCGTTGCCAACCATAGAAACGCGCTTCAAGACATCTGGCCCATTACCAATCAGGGTTGCCCCCTTGACTGGGGCGCCAATCTTACCATTTTCAATCAAATAGGCTTCACTTGCCGAAAAGACAAACTTGCCGCTCGTAATATCAACTTGGCCGCCGCCAAAATTGACCGCATATAGCCCTTTCTTAACAGAGGCAATAATCTCTGCTGGATCATGCTTTCCGCCCAGCATAAAGGTATTTGTCATACGCGGTATAGGCAGATGTGCATAGGACTGTCTTCTTCCGTTTCCTGTTAGCGGCATCCCCATCAGACGTGCATTCAAGGAGTCCATGAGATAGCTCTTCAACACACCATTTTCAATCAGGACATTTTTCTGTGTCTGGTTACCCTCATCATCGATGTTGAGTGAACCGCGCCGACCCGCAATAGTCCCATCATCAATCACTGTAATATTGTCAGCAGCTACCTTCTGACCAAGCATACCTGAAAAGGCACTGGCACCTTTACGGTTAAAATCTCCCTCAAGACCATGACCCACGGCCTCATGAAGTAAAACTCCAGGCCACCCTCCACCTAAGACAACAGTCATCGTTCCTGCAGGGGCAGGCTCTGCACGTAGCATGACCAAAGCAGAATGCACAGCCTGATCCACATACTGTCTGATCAATTCATCCGAAAAATATCCGTATCCGGTCCTTCCTCCGCCACCGCTACTGCCAATTTCACGGCGCCCGCCTTCTTCAGCAATCACCGTCACGGACAAACGGATCAATGGCCTGATATCGGCAACCAGCTTTCCATCGCTTCTGGCAACCAAAACCACATCATATTCTGCAGCCAACCCTGCCATCACTTGGACAATACGCGGGTCGGACGCTCTTGCCAGTTTTTCGACTTTCTCAAGCAAAGCCACCTTTTCTTTTGCTGTCAACGTTTCCAAAGGGTCAAGAGGCAAATACAAGGAACGGGTATCCAACGCATCCATATCACGGGGAAGAGCAACGATTCCTTCACCCTGCCAGCCAATAGTCCGAACTGCACTTGCAGCAGCACGTAACGCCTTCAATGAAATATCATCAGAATAGGAAAAAGCTGTCTTATCACCAGAAACAGCCCTAACCCCAACTCCTTTATCAATATTGAACGTGCCTGATTTAACAATGCCATCTTCCAGACTCCAACCTTCGGTTTTCGTAAACTGGAAATACATATCGGCGTAGTCAACCTTATGCGTAAAGATGTCGTCCATCGTATGCATCAGGTACGCTTCATCCAACCCGAAAGGCTCCAGAAGGACACTTCTTGCCAAAGTGAGGTTATTTGCGGAAAAATCGTCTGCTGACATGGCATCCTATCCTGAAATTCAAAATATTCTGTTACTTTATAGTCGTCTATGTTTCAATGCAGGCAACTTCTCCCTTATGGACGATATCAATCTGGCATCGATATCACCGATAGCCATCCCCTCCCCTTCGATACACACGGAACGTATCTGCCCCCAAGGGTCGATCAACATGGAATGCCCCCAGGTACGACGACCGGTCGGATGGCGTCCACCTTGTGCTGCCGCTAGGATATAAGTCTGGTTTTCAATGGCTCGTGCCCTGAGCAAAATTTCCCAATGCACCTGCCCTGTCGTGTATGTAAAAGCTGCGGGAACCACCATCAACTGGCAATCACCCAACTGGCGGTACAACTCTGGGAAACGCAGGTCATAACATACCGAAAGGCCAACGCGTCCTAATGGCGCTTCAAACGCCGTCACAGAATCACCCCGACTGATAACAGCCGATTCATCATAAGCTTCACGCTCAGTCGCAAACCCAAAAAGGTGGATTTTGTCATAACGGGCAACAACCGTACCATCAGGCCTATAAACCAACGTTGTATTCAACACCTTTTCAGGTTCCGGCGCAACTAAGGAAAGTGTCCCTCCTATCAGCCATATGTTGTACCTTTGCGCGACACTTGCCATGAATTCCTGTATGGGTCCGTTACCAAAGGGTTCAGCATCAGCCAGTTTCTCTATATCTTTTCTGCCAATTGCAGGCCAATATTCTGGTAGAAGCACCAACTCTGCACCTTTGCCTGACGCCTCTGCAATTAACCTTTCCGCAACAACCATATTCTCGCTGACTGTCGGCGTCGACACCATCTGGATTGCAGCAACCTTTGTCATTCTTCCTCCTGATCTTTCTCTTTCACTACCGGCTTACGCTTGAATACTTCTGGAACTTCATCCAACTGTGTAATGATAGGATCTCCCCATTCTCCAGTGATATGGTAATAGAGTGTGAAATTATGCTTTAACGGTTCTCTTGCAAGCGCTTGCGCAAGGAATGTCCCAACCCCAACAACCGGATTAATAATCCCTACCGCAATGGATGCCCCTGCCGCATTAATTTCAGGTTTGACTTCAGCAATCATATCCATCGTCATCTCAACGATGTCGATTTCTCCCTTCAAAGAAACTTCAGCCGGCAATCCTGTCACCTGCAAGTTTTCTGTCTTCATGATGCCATCTGTAATTGCATAATCCCCAGCAGCACTGTCATAAGAAAACCCTTGAGCCGCAATATCCCTAAAATCCATCCCTGCGCGACGCGGTAATGACTGGAGGCTAAAGATACTTAAAAGCTTGGCTACGCCTGGCTTAACCTTCAAGAATTGCCCATTAGTATGATTAGACGAAACTTGGCCAGACATTGAGGCAAAATCTGGAACAAACGGCAATCCCTGCCACTTAATGTTTCCCTTGTATACGGCAACACCGCCTTTCAACAGCCCATCGAAGAGCAACCGCTTTAAGAAGTTGCCTTCATTAGAAACATCCAACTGGAAATTAAGCGCTGTTGTCGCAGCCTCTCCAGGTAATGCCGTCCATTTCCCTGTTGCTTCAATAAAGGCATCTTCGTTGCTAATCCGGAGTTGCTTGATGACCCATTCATTGCCATGACGTCGTCTTACACTATCAGCCTTCAAAATGCCTGCCCCCAACTCATGGCGATCTAAGAGCCCCAGTTTTTCAGTCTCAATATCCATCGTCGGCAATGAACCGCGGTACTCCGCCCCCTCACCAGAACCGCCA
The DNA here is from genome assembly GCA_016291665.1 of Oxalobacter sp. Taxonomy (GTDB): domain Bacteria; phylum Pseudomonadota; class Gammaproteobacteria; order Burkholderiales; family Burkholderiaceae_D; genus Oxalobacter. Next base: position 4,003 of record JAEEYE010000041.1, read on the forward strand.
CTGCTCGGCCTGATTGACTTCCATGGCACGTCAAAATGCTTGAGCCTTGCCTGCAGGAACCCATGCGGATAGTCCGCATTGTTCTCGACATAAACGATATGACCATCTAAGACATCTGCCTCCGCATCAATCTCCCAGCGGCCATGCAGCCGAGAACCATCCGCTTTCACCGACCTTCCCCTGATACCAAAAGCATCAAAGGTATCCGCCTTCAAACTGAACCAATGCGGCTCAAGATACTGAAGAAGACCGCCTCCTGAAGAACCTCCTCTTGGTGCAGCATGTCCCGCACTGGCATAGAAACCAACAATAAAATCAATCCATTCGTCTAGGTCAAAATATCTGACATCGGCATTGACCATCAACCCTTCACGTGGAATAACTGGGCAATGGATGCCAAATCCACCTTGTGCAACGCGCCAGTAATGGTCATGCCCGGCCTTGGTACGGATATAGCGCGCATGGCGCCCATGGCCATAAGTAACCGCCAATTCATCATATTTGACACTCCCCCTTGAAGGCATGTCTTTCAGGTGTACTGCCAATGGGGTTGCCGTCCCAATATGCTTCCCTAAAGGCGCCGGCAGGTTAAGGCCAACCCCTTTGAGATCAGACTTAATCAGGACACTACCCTTTTCAACATCAACAGAAAACGGCGAATGTCCCACCATGGTGGCAGCCAAATGCCGCATCGCACCAGTGGTATAGGTCTTGCGGACGCCTTGGCCGCTCAAAACCCCTTCGGCCTTGACATGGAAAGCATCGCCTTGAGTGGTTCCCCCATGGATAGAAACAGGTTCATGCAAAAACAGACCCTTCACATCATTTAACATGAATCCTTGGTGCGTAAAATGGAGTTCTCCCTGGGTTCCCGCCACAACAGGAAGGTCTTCCAACAGGACGATATCATTCCCCTTGAACTTGAGATGACCATCGACCGTCGTCCCTTTCAGATCCTTTAACGGCAAATGAATCTTGATATCGACACTTCCCTTTCCTGTCGCTGTCGTATTCTCCGTCAAGTGCCCAATCATTTCATAGACAGGTGATGCATTCACAAACGCCAGCTGGTCTTTCATTGGGCCATCAGAGAACCCTTTGATTTCCAAAGTCGGGGGGCCAGCCACTTTCTCAGCAACCACCACATCCACAGCACGTAGGCTTGCCCCGTGGGTTGACGCCGTAGCCGCATCGCCGGCAA
>JAEEYE010000023.1 GCA_016291665.1 Oxalobacter sp.
AATGGCTCATTGAGCTACTCGGAGTCGATGGGGGTGTCGTGGATACGCCCATGGTATTCCGTGATTACCATAAGGGATCATGGTTCCCATTAGAAGCAGGGCTACGGCCCTGCGAAGCCCGCGCATTCATGCGTGGGTAATTCACAGGTGCGAGCTCCCTTAAGACAGGATTGGCAGAGACTGTCTTTTGGCGCATAAAAGGCAGGATTTTCCGGTCAAATAGCCCCTAAAACGCCGTTTTTTCGATGTCTGACTGGCAAAACCCAGTTTGTGGATAACTTTGTGAAAAAGTGGAAAATAAGCAGGAGAGGGGCTTGATTTTATAGAAAAATTCTTGTCCTAGGTCAATAAAACGGGCGTTTTGCCTGTTTTCGGATAGATTGTTTAGCAAAAAATACCCTTTTGTTCTATTTTTCTGTGGATAAGCTTGTTTGCAATATGTGAACAAGTTTTTAAATTATTGAAATTAAATAATTAAATAAAATAATTCACAGGGTTATTTGGTGGCTGTTTAAGGGGGCTTAGCCATTAATTTTGGTGCTGTCAAGGGGTAAAAAAGGATATTTTTGGAAATTTTTTTGGATGTTTTTCAGGTATTCCCCAGAATTTGTGAATAACTTTGTGCAGAGTACCGGATTTACCGGATTATCTGGTTGAAATCCTTGAAAAAATGATGGCTTGCTTAAAAATTGGGCAAAATTTGGGCTTGACAGTCCGGCGTTTTTGAGGAGTGCCAGCGTATATAATAGCGGCGTTGAAAATGTTCGTTGCCTGGCGTCAGATGGCAGGTGGAAAGGCAGAGTATGGGTATCCTTGATGTGTTGCGCAAAAAGCCAAAGGTTGCTGAGATGGCGGAAGCCATGGAGACGGCACATGTGGCTAGGCGCAAGATGGTGAAGCACCGCAATATTGTCAATCGCCTGCGTGGTGTGCCGATACCTGATATTGAGCATTGTTTTGGAGACCAGCGGGTTTTCAAGACAGATTATGATGGTGATGTTCTGGTCATCAACCATGAACCCTTTACCACACGCGTTGAGGTGGTTGCTCCCCAGTTGATCCATGAAGACGGCAAGGCGGCTGCCTTGATCCAGGTAACCACTGTGGTGGGCAAGGGTTTTGACAGTTATATCCAAAGCGATGCAGACATCAATGCGTTGAATGCCGATGCCGCTGGTGGTGCCTTAATTAGAGCCAAGGATGGCAGGCTCCTTGTGGGTAGCCGTTTTACTTGGTTTTGGGAAGGTAATGTCTGGCAAGATGAATTGATGCCACTCATTGTTGAGGCAGCGTTAAATGGGCCGCGCTCTATCCTCCTTGCTGAAAAACACAGGCGAGGGGGATTGCCACCGCGTTTTTCAGGGCTTTCTGCGTTATCAAGCCACGAATTCAGTACCATCCGTGAGGCATTGCCTGAGGGGATTGCCTGTACTGTGGATGACATGGGGCTTTTTGCCGAACTGGCGATGCCTTTTGGGGACAAAACCGCACTGGTGCAGTTTGATAAGAACCCCATCAACCCGTATCTGGGTCCAGGTGTCAAGGCGAAGATGACATTGCCCAACCGCTTGGAGAGCCTCGAAAAGAGCCTGTCGGCTGCCAACTATTTGAACCGTATGGAAATGTCTTCCGTTTCCCAGGCTTGGCATTATGGGGCATGGGTTGCGCGCGAAAATTTTGGGTTGTCTTATACGTGTTTCTTCCCGAACAGCATCTGTGGCAATGTCCCGATTTTAAGCCGTTGGATTGACCTGATGCAGCAGCGGGTGCAGTGGGTAACCCACGAAATGATGGGCAAGTTCTGACGACAGAATTATCCACCGGGGGCGCATTTGAAATATCCCTTGGTGGGGTTGTCCTCATTTCCTGTGGAATACTTTGCGTTTGGCGGTGTTTGGCATGTGGCATCTCGTTGAAATTAAGGAAAAAACGTTAGATTGCCTAAAAATTAGGCAGAATAGGGGGTGTGGATGACGCCTTCTTTGGCGTGCCATGCGGCGGGCATACTGACTTGGGAACAGGCTTGTAAGCGTTTGGGAAGCGCATTTTCAAAAGCGCAGTGGGAAATGGAACTGGAGACATACCACCGTTGGCTGGAGCGCACGCCCTGTGGGGAATTCCCGACGGTTATTGAGGGGGCTTGGGGTATTTATCAGGTTACCTCGGCAGGCCGTGAGCCAGTGGGATATTTCTTGGATCCCCATGAGGCGGAGCGCTATGCCATAGCGTGTTATGGGCAGGCGTGGGAAGACGAGGGGCGCCAGCTATTGGATTATTAAAGAGGGGGGCGGTTAAGAGGTGGTGGTATCGCCTTCCGTCTCCAGGTTGAGCTTGAATTTCTGCGGGTAGCGGAACTGGGGCGTTGTGAGTTCCAAGGTGACTTCTTTGAGGCCGGGTTTCATCGGTAGGGCAATATAGTATTGCTTGCTTAAGCCGCCTTCTTCCTTCCCAACGAGGTGGATGTTGGGCGCAACCGCATCAGTGAATTCGCCCGATGCCTTTGGGTCGTAGGAAAAGAAGACGCCTACGGTGTTTTCCTCTTCGTAGACTTTACGCTCAACTACGGCTGCTTGGATTTTTTGTCCTGGCGCGGTAAGGTTCGTGATGTCGACGGTTGTTTTTGCAGGCAGGAACGTCAGCTGTATGATGGCGGTGTTGTCCGGCCGCTTGAAGAGTTTGTATTTGATTGGGATCTGGGGGTGCGTTTTGCGTTTGAAAAGTGAGATGGCACCTTTGATGAGTGACATGCCCGCTATCTTGACGATCAGACCAGCAATCAAGTGCATGACAATGTTTCCTTTGGGTGGTTGTTGCAGGTAACAGGTGCTCATATTACCAGAAGTTGGGTTGCACCGTTGCCAGGTTATAAAGCCTGCTAATGCGGAAAAATAATACGATTGGAAAAACCTTATGCCGAAAAAAAAGCTGCTTGCCTTCTTAATCAGTGCCATGGCTGCTTCGTCTGCCTGGGCGCAGGATCATGCGGTTGTACCTGAGGACGCTCCAGCTGCGCAGGAAGCGGCAGTTGCAGTGGGGCAGGAAAAGCCCATTACAGTGACTGACAGCAGCCAGGAGACAGCAGATGCGCCTGCCAAGCGGCCGGTGTTTGATGATGAATTTGCTGAGGATTGGGCATCTGCCCAAAATCCCGATGTTGAAGCCAAGCTAAAGGCAAGCCAAAAGCCGGAGCCGCCTAGTGAAAATATCTTCTTGAAGTTCATCAAGGCCATTGGCAGTGCCTATGCATCGGGTAAGGTGGTGGATAACGATGAGTTTGCCGATTCCGATGCCAGCTTAGATGACGGAAAAAAAGAAACCGTGTCCGAGGTAAAGCCGGTGGAAGAGCCTAAGGCTGCTGTGCCGGAAGTCGTTGATGTCGTGAAGGAACCTGATGTTGTGCAGCCTGTCGTATCGCAGGCACCGCAGGAAACAGCACCCGTACAGCAATCTGTATCTGCTAAGCAGCCAGAGCCTGTCCCAGTGGAATCGCCTAAGGTGGAAGTATCCCCGCAGGCAGGGGATGGAACGGATATAAACCCAAAAACTGGGGCGACCCAGCTGTCAGTTAAGCCCCAACCGGAAGTGGTACCGGTTAAGGGGGAAGAACCTCCCGTTGCAATGTTCTCACCCCAGGCAGGGCGGACTTTTCCTGAAGTGAGGCCGGTTGCCTGGGAAGACAAGCTATTAAAGGATACACCGGTTGCTGAATTGAAGGAAAAAGCCAAGGCAGGCGATCCCGAAGCGCAGTACCGACTGGGGCTGGCTTATTTCCATGGGCGGGATGTGCCAAAGAATGACCGGCAGGCACTCCACCTGTGGGAGGCATCTGCCAGCCAAGGTTATCCCAAGGCAATGCATTTCATGGGGGTTGCCTACCGGCGGGGGATTGGTGTGCCAAAGCATGCAGAAAAAGCCCTTTCCTGGTTCACGCAGGCAGCCCAGGCTGGCAGTGTCCTTGACCAGTACATTGTGGCGGATGCCTATTATGAAGGTAAGGTAAACAATAGGCGCGATGATGCGCTGGCGCTTTTCTGGGCAGAACACGCAGCGCACTATGGTCACCCTGGGGCATTGGTATTGCTGGCTCAGGCCAAGTTGGAAGGGCGTGGTGTGCCGCCCAATATCATCCATGCATATGTCCTGGCGGAAAAGGCGGTCTCGTTTGACAAGGATGCCGATACGGTCTTGGAAGCCATCAAGAAAGCCCTGCCGGATGAGCAACTGAAAATTGCCCAAGGGCTGACGCTGGAAGAGGCATTTAAGCCGGTACCATTGGCGGTTTTATTGGTCGAAAAGCAGCCGGCAGGACAAAACGTTCAGGCTGACAAACCGGAGGAGAAAGCACCCGATACCAGTACAAAGATGGAAGGGATGGAAGAAAATGATTAAGTTCAACTTGGGCAATTACGCTGAGCGTTTCAAAGACAAGAGTGTGGCCGAAATCCGTGCAGAACGCGATGAACTGTACCAGGCCATTTTAGAGTATGAGATCAAAGGGCCTGATCCTGAGGATTGGCTCGTCTGCCCGCCGCCGGAAGTCGTTTACCAACAGCAGCTCAGTTACCTTGCCGAAATCTGCCAGTTGCTGGCGTCCAAGGTCGAAAGTTAAACACAAGAGTGTATCTGGCTCAATCTGTCAGCACCTTGTCGGACTTTGCGAGGTCAAATTCGTCATGGATGGCCTGGCTTGGTGCTTTGGTTATCAGGCTGACCACGATGATGGTCAAGAGGCCAAGCAGGAAGGCGGGCAGTAGTTCATAGATGCCGAAGACCCCACCCATGGGGCTGATTAAGTATTTCCAGATGATGGTCATTGCGCCGCCTGCAACCATTCCGGCAATGGCACCCGACAGGGTGGTTCGCTTCCAGAAAAGGGCACAGATTACTACAGGACCGAAGCCTGCCCCAAAGCCTGCCCAGGCAAAGGATACGATACCAAAGACGGAACTGTTGGGGTCGTAAGCCATCAAGACACCCAAGACAGCAATGCTTAAGACGGTCAGGCGTGCTGCCATCATGCTGGTCTTGGGTTTCAACTTCATCTTGAAAGTTTCCTGTAGCAGGTTTTCAGAGACGCTTGATGCGGCGGCTAAAAGCTGCGAGTCGGCGGTGGACATCGTACAGGCCAAGATTCCTGAGAGTACAAGGCCGGCTAGGAAGGCTGGGATGATGCCAAAAGAAGACAGTAGGTCGGAAACATGGACAATGACTGTTTCAGAGGCAGCCCCGGATAACGTTGGGATCAGGCCATTGGCACTCATTGCTTTGCCAGCCAAGCCTAACAGGACGACAACCGCCATCGAGATGACGACCCAGGTTGAGGCAATGCGACGGGAAATCTTGAGTTTCCTTTCGTCTTCAATGGCCATGAAACGCAAGAGGATATGCGGCATGCCCATATAACCCAAGCCCCAGGATAGGGTTGTGATGATTTTCAGGAAGTCGAATGGTTCACTGGTTCTTGTTTTTTCGATATAGGTCATATCGAAGCTTAAGAATCCGGGTAGTGTGTTGGCGTTATCGATAACCGCCCCTAAACCACCTGCTTCACCGACAGCAAAGCAGGTCACGCAAAGGATGGCAAACGACATCACGATGCTTTGGATCAGATCGGTGACGGATGCGGCCATGAAACCACCAGTTGCTGTGTAGCCGACGATGACAAGGGCAGAAATCAGCATTGCGGTCATATAGTCGATGCCGAAAAGGGCGTTGAAGAGTTTCCCACAGCCTGCGAAGCCTGCTGCTGTGTACGGAATGAAGAAAAAGACGATGATGACTGCTGCAATAGCCGTCAATATGCATTTCCTGTCGTGGAACCGTTTTGAGAAAAACTGCGGTAGTGTAATAGAATTCGTCACCTGCGTATAACGGCGAAGGCGCCTTGCCACAGCCAGCCAGACGACATATGTACCCGCGCATAACCCAATGATTGTCCATCCCACCTCCGCCAGGCCTGAGAGATACGCAAGGCCAGGTAGGCCTAAAAGCAGGTAGCTGGACATATCGGATGCTTCTGCGCTCATTGCCGTGACAATGGGCCCCATTTTCCTGCCACCCAAGAAATAGTCTGAGGATGATTCGTTTTTCTTTGCGTAATAAAGGCCAATGACTAGCATACCGGCCAAGTAGACGGCGATGGTGATTAAGATGCAGATGGTCGCTTGTGTCATTGCGGCCCTTTCTTTGCTGGGGGTTCTTTTATTACCATGTTTAGCGGCTGTTTTTGTTTAAGAGCGCCATCTTCATCTGGTAGTAGCTTTCCGTCATCGCGAGGTAGTGCCTGTGCGGGTTCTCGAAACGCAGCTCTTCCGGCCAGACCTTGTTTTCCAGCTGGTCTTTCACATAATCTCGGATTTCGTTTAGGCTTGGGCACTGGTAGACCTGCTTGCCGTCCTTGAAAACCGGTATCTGAAGTGCCTTTGCGTGGCAGCCTGTGAACGCATCTTTCTTCCAAGGAGCCGTCGGGTCGATGAAAGGCACCGGTTTGGAAAAGTCCAGTTCCTCGTTGGCGCCGGCAATCAGGTCGGCGACGGCATATCCTTTGTCATTGAAGATGCGGTAGACTTGTTTTAATCCTGGATTCGTGATTTTTTCAACGTTTTCAGAAATCTTGATTTTCGGGACAAAAACACCACCTTCGGCGACGGCTGCTAATTTGTAGACGCCACCGAAGACCGGTTCTGCGCGGGAGGTGATCAACCGCTCGCCAACCCCAAAGCTGTCGATGGCGCTGTCTTGGTTGAGTAACGACGTAATCGTGTATTCGTCTAGGCTGTTGGACACGATGATGCGGCAGTCAGAAAGGCCGGCTGCATCCAGCATTTCACGGGAGCGCTTAGACAGGTAAGCCAGGTCGCCGCTGTCGATGCGGATGGCTTTCAGGCGTTTACCCATCGGCGCTAATACTTCCTTGGCAGTCCTGATGGCATTGGGAATCCCGCTTTTTAGCACATTGTAGGTGTCAACCAGCAGGACGGTATTGTCGGGGTAGGTCTTTGCGAATTTGGCAAAGGCTGTGAATTCATCGGCAAAGCCCATCACCCAGCTGTGGGCCATCGTGCCAATCGCGGGAATGTTGAACATCTGGGCAGCCAAGACGGTAGCGGTTCCACCGACACCGCCAATGTAGGCAGCCCTTGCCCCGTATACGGCAGCATCCATGTTGTGGGCGCGTCTGGCGCCCATATCAGAGACAGCCCTGCCGGCTGCTGCACGGACGATACGGCTGGCTTTTGTCGCAATCAGTGACTGATGGTTGAAGTGGACAAGTAGGGACGTTTCTACAATCTGGGCGTCTATCCGGGGTGCGACAACGGTGATGACAGGCTCATTCGGGTAGATGAGGGTTCCTTCGGGGAAGGCATAAATATCGCCCTTGAAGGAAAAGTCCTTCAGGTAATCTAAGAAGTCAGCCCCAAAAAGGCCTAACGAGGCCAGGTAGTCGATGTCCGCTTCCGAGAAATGTAGGTTGTTGATGTAGTCGATGATCTGTTCCAAGCCGGCTGAGATCGCATAGCCGCCACCTTCGGGGTTTTTGCGGTAGAAAAGGTCAAAGGCGGCTTTGGCTTTCCAGTCGCTTTCCTTGAAGTAACCATAGGCCATCGTCAGCTCATACAAGTCCATGACCATGGCAGGGTTTTTAGGGGTTCTAAGGTTCATGCTGGGCTCCATTCGTCCTGTGTGATCGTTATCTGGCAGGCGGCGAGGGTGGTCAATGCGGCCTGGTGGTTGGCAGGTGACGTGCCGGCACAGCACGAGCTGTCAACGATAATCTCGGCTTCCGGCAGTGCCATCTTGGTGGCGATGGCGTTGGAGACGACACAGATGTCAGTGCATAGGCCAATGAACTCGATCGTATCGGGCTTGGTTTTCTTGAGGTACGCGACCAATGCTTCGCTGCCAAAGGTGGGCTTTTCGAATGCTTTAAATCGGGCGTCTTTCAGTACTTTCTTAATGGCGGGGTGCAGCTCCCACCCGGGGGTGCCTTTGATGCAGTGTTTAATCGGGAGTTTGCGGCCTTCCTGCGTCTGAAGGTAGTTGTTATCGTGGGTGTCTAAGGTGAGCAGGATTTCCCAACCGTCTTCTATGCGCTGCAAGATTTTCTCGGCGGCAGGTTGCAGGATGGCCAAGGCGTCATTCGTGCCAAGGCTGCCATCAATGAAATCATGCTGCATGTCTACAATGACCAATGTGCTTGCCATGGTGTCCTCCTGTTTGTTGGACGCTTTTCCGTATTATGCCCGCATGTTGCTGTGATGGGCAAAGGATTATCTTGAAATGGAATGCACTGAAATGCGTGTTGGTGTGCCCGAAAGCCATAAATGTGTCACAATGGCAGGCATGTTTCTCATACTGTTTGAAGAAGGGGATTGGAAATGGCGAATTGTATGATCTGCGGTGATCCGCTCAGTTTTTTTGACAAGAACAAGGCGTGTCCCAAGTGTGCGGAAGCATTCAAGGAGATGACGACGACAGATAACCGCGACATTGCCATGCCTATCTGCGAGCAGTTCAAGGTGTATCTGCCGCAGATTACCGATGAGGGGACGAAAGCCCTGCTGGAGGAAGGGATTAAGAAGGTAGAAGAAACATTCAAGCCGGAGCCGCCCTTGATGCATACGACGACCAACGGTTTTGAAGGGTACGCCATCAAGGAATACTTTGGCGTTGTGGTGGCAAAAGCCGTTTTTGACAGTGGTAAGGCGCAGACGCTGGAGCGGATGCAGGATGCCAAGCCTTCCTTTTCCCAGTTTGATCGACAGGCACGGAAACTGGGGGCAAACGCTGTTGTGGGGATGCGTGTTGAATACAGCCTTGTCGTTTCCGACCAGTCGGGGATGTGGTGCAAGGTGATGGAGACGGTGACGGGCACAGCTGTGTTTGTGGAACCGGTTCATGAGCGTATCCGGTTAGGGGAACAGTACGACTGACAGGCGATGCTGCTTGCCAGAAGGGGAGGGAATCGTTTCCTTTTGGTCCTGTCTCAGTTCGAATTTCAGTTGTTTTTAGCCCCTCCCCCTTTTTTTAGGTGTTCCAGGTGTTCTAGGTGTTACAGAGTTGTAACTCTTTGATTTTTGTGGGTAATTTTTACCATTCTTTGGAACACCTCATTTTCTGCCGGGTGTTCCAGGTGTTCCAGGGAACACCGTGAACACCAGATAATGAAGACACTGGGCTAATTTGAACTGGTTTCGGAACTGCCCTGCTCAAAACGCAGGACGTAGTAACGCTGCTTGTTTTGGTTGGAAAACTTGAGGGACTGTGAATTTTTGCCGCTACTGTCCGGCTGCAGGATGCCTTTGCCTTTCAAGATTCGGCTGACAACCTCAACCTGGTAGTGGGTGCAGATGTATTCCCTGAACACCCTGGGTGGCAGGTAGTATTCAATGAAGGCAGTCCCATTCACAGACAGCGTGGTCTTGAAACCCAGGCGGTCCATGATGCGCCGTTCCGGTGGAGCCTTGCAGTCTTCAAAGCGGCTGTCACCGTACTGGATGAAGAACGAATCCATGTTTTCAACGATTTCATCTTCCTCACGGTTGCCTTCGCCGAATGACTGTTTCCAGGAAATGAAGCATGCCTTGACCGCAGCATTGACCTGCTGGGATGTCCAGCCTGTCATCCCAGCAACGCAGGCCAGTTCTCCAGAGACTGCGACAAGTGCGAACCGTTTTGCCACACGGTAAACCTGGCTGCAGGCCTTATCACACGACCAGCCCTCAAGGATCGTCTCCATTGCCTCAGGGATGGCATCAACCAGTTCCGCTCTGTTGTTGACGACATACCCAAGCCACTTCCGGCCGATTGCACCATGGTATTTTTCAGCAGCTTCTTTCATGGCCAGTGTCAGTTTTGCCGGGGAAGGGTGGCCATGCAGTTCCTGGACGGCACCCATGCTGGCACCGGCATCGGCATCAATTTCGACAAGCCGGACTGACTGGCCTGCTTTCATGCGTTGGCCAGTTGAAGTCATGACCGACTCAAGCCCCTCTTCGCCAGAGGAAAGGAAGAGGAGCCGCCATTTGGCAGCCTTACGGGCATCACCGTATTGGTTGGCTCTTGTCTTTCCTTGGCCATTGCCCAGCATGTAGGCAACATCACCTGCCTGCTTCGGGTCAACCTGGCTGAGTTCGTCAAGCACAAGCAGCCCGTCGTTATGGAGGGCTGCAATCCCCTCAAGTCCATTGGCCGTGGCACGCCATGTCCGGGTATATTCAGACGGCCTGCCATAGACTGAAGAAGCCAGGTGGAGTGCTGTTGTCTTCCCTGAGGATGAGGCACCAACCAAGTGGAATCCCCCGGAATCCTCACCGCAGAGGTGCATGAGCGGAGCAGCAAAGGCACAGCAGATGGCGAACACCATCCGACTGTTTCCCGAGGCAAGGCCGGCCACTTCTCGTATCCATGCTTCCGGAGAGCCTTTCTGTGACAGGGCACACTCGACATACCCAGTCCTTTGGAAGACGGTCGTCTCGTTACTGTCACCGATATGGCCATCCGGCGTGATGTAGATGCCATCATGCCAACCTAGGCGGTTTGTGCAGAGGGCAAAGCAGTCTTTGGGCGCGGCCGCTTGGATGAAGGCAGGCAGGTGACGCCTTGCATGTGGGTCGGTGGATATTTCAAACCCTGCATTGGCAAGGGTTTTCCGGAGTTCACTACCATCGTTGTCCTGCAGCATTTCTGCCGGGATTGTCCGTTGGCGTAATTTCCCGCTCAGGGTTTTCCATTCAACCAAGTATCCGTAATTACAGTCGGTGCTGTCCCGGGTTGTGGACACCACCTTCAGTTCAGCACAGACATTCAAAGCGGGCGGGATGTCTTTCTTTCCCTTCGGACGCGGCTGGAACCATATCCGGCCATCCTTTTTTGAGAAATAACCGCCGTCTACCGGCCAATGGGTCCGTTTAATGAGCGGCGCCTCATTAATGAGCTTGGAGATCAGATGTGTTCCCATCATGCACCCCCTTGGGCAAGCTGCGCTAGGTAAAGGTCATTGAAGTCGATTGACCTTCCATCTGGAGACGGTGGGATTGAAAGGCAGGCTTCAATGGCTTTTGCCGCCTCCTTTGCCTTCTGGACGCCGACATTGACTTTGCCTTCAGTCTCAAGATGGGCGTCATTGTCTGCACAGATGATGATCTTCCTGCAGGGATACGCTTTCCTGATCTTTTCAGAGACAGTCACCAGGTTGGTAGCCCCGAAACAGCAGACTACCGGATACCCCGTTTCTTGGTGAATCGTCGCGCCCGTCGCATACCCTTCACAGATGCAGACAGGCAGTTTCCCATCCAAAGTGCCGATGGTAAAGAAGTTCCCTTTGACGATACCGTTTTTCTGGAAGAGCTTCCTGCCGTCGGCTTCAATCTTCTGCAGGGAAAATATCTTCCCGTTCTCATCCAACACGGGTATCAATAGGGTACCGCCAGCCTGGCGCAATCCGAAAGGCTTGACCTTCTTGCGGACAAGGTACGGATGGCTGTCCGATGCAGGAAGGGACTCGTTCCAGAGCCTGTTGGAATATTCGGCAGCTTCCTGCTGTTCCTGTACCCGTTCTTTCTGCGCTTTCTTGGCTGCATCAGACTGCCGCTTGGACAGGCTGATCAGTTCAGGCTTGGACAGTCTGTCTCGGTTGAACAGGCTCCATTTATCGCTGATTCCCTGGCGGAAGTCGCCGAATGCACCAGCATAGGATTCCCCAGAGGCATAATCCGTTTGGAAACAGACATACCAACCGGCTTTGTCGGCAGCCTTGGCTGATGTCGAAAACCGATGGACTTTCCCATCCGGCTCAATGCTTTCAGGGTCGTAACCAAGAACCCCATAGATATGTTTGCGGAACTGTTCCAAGGCATCGGCGTTGGTAATATAATCGCTAATGTTGTGATTTTCTTTAGCCACCTGAGTTTGGGTGGCTGTTTTTTTATCGTTTTCCATTGCCACCTCCGTTGTCATAGCTTAGGACGGCTTACCTGCCTGCGCCGTTCCAGGAATGCATCGATATCGGACTGCATCCAACCAACAGCCCTTGCTCCCAGCTGGATTGGGGGAGGGAATTCCCCCTTCTTCACCCATTGGCGCAGCGTCTCACTGCAAACACCCAGCATGCGGCAGGTTTCTTTCTTACGGACTACAAAATCGGGCTTTTCCATTTTTGCCACCTTTATGCAAGTTAATAACAAGTACAAAGGTAAGGCTTGTGGCAAAGTGAAAAACTTTGAAAAGGGGGGAATTTAGCCCCTTTTTCGACTGCTGAGTAGAATCGCTGATGCGCACTACAACATTACCTGTGCCACCGTGGCACAAATTTATTCTTCAATAACTTAATGATTTTTAGCAAAATTCACCGAGTAAACTGTCAAAAATGTCTTACCCGATTAGCTCGAATTACTCGCTTTTTGTGGAAAAAGGGCTTGGAGAAACTGATTCGGTGATTTCTGTATTAGGATTTTTTTGCCAAAGTAAAAGAAATTGCCGTATTAGCTACATTAGGACTTTTTAGTGCACACTGTGCACAAGCAAATTTGTTCTAACTTATTGATTTTCAATAAAGTCTACAGGTAAATCGTCAAATTCAGTTACCTCGATTTTAGCGATTTACCTGCTTTTTGTTGAAAAGGGGACTTAGAGAAAAATAGGATATCAGGACATGCACCAACTGTCGGATGGCCCAATTTATGTCCCATTTGTGCAAGATTTAGCGTTATCCGCTGTTACTTCATTGTACTGGTTATAGAGGGAAAGCAATGATTTTTATAAGAAAAAAGGACGTCCCATGACGTCCTTTTATTGATCTTTGGTGGCCCGGGGCGGAATCGAACCACCGACACAAGGATTTTCAGTCCTCTGCTCTACCAACTGAGCTACCAGGCCAACAGGTCGTCATTGTACCAGAATGGCGCAATGCAACCAAATAATCTTGGTGGTGATAGGTGGACTTGAACCGCCGACCCCAGCATTATGAGTGCTGTGCTCTAACCAGCTGAGCTATATCACCAAAAGAGTTAAAATTATGGCATCGGATATATACGGTGTCAAGCCAATTTTTTTACAAACTGTGCTACTTCTGGCAAACGAAACAATTTAGTGGGACTATTCCAAGTGGAACACAGGCGTGTTGTCCTAAGTTTTCAGTTGTATCCGTACTTTTCAATGACTGCCATGCTGAGTCGGTCAATGTCTTCAGTCAGGGAAGCAATAATCGCTTTTCCTTTGTCTGACCACTTTCCTTTGTAGACCGAGCCATCTTGGTACTTACTGTATTCCTGGGACAGTTGGGCAAACTGTTCTTTATGGTCAGCAAGGAATTTGTTGAGGATTTTGCAGGTGGTTCGTTTCAGGTTTCCAGAAAGGACAATGCGAATCGCCATGCCGTTGTAGACCGTTTCGGGAATTGGTGTGTTGACATCTTTGTTCACACCGAAGCGCACGCATTTGTTTTCGCCATCCAGCTCGAGGTAAGCTGGCAGAAGGTAGCATTTCCCTGGGTTTGGACGATAGACTGGGCGTCGACCCTTAACCTTCTCGATTTTCCACATACTGCTTCTCCTTTGGATATTCATTCAATTGTTTGTTGAAAATTTGTGTAATGCTGAAAAAGAGGGCATAGCAAGCCGATGCTTGCTGTGCCTGGGGAAAACCAATCCGGCCAAAGATAGAGGATTCCGCTTGCATTATTCTAACCTTGGAAGGATAGTCCTTGCGCACTTTCGTGGGTAAGCCTGTTTTGAGGTTGTGGGTGATGGGAGTCCATGCCTGAAAATGCCAACCGCGCGTCGAGCAGCTTCTTTTGCATCGTCATGTTGGGTTATCAGGCACAGTATTTGTCAGAGTGGGATCAGTGCTTCTTGGAGTTCATCGCATCAAGGCACCGACGTTTTTCCTTCAGTTCACCGAGTGCTTCTTGGGTTTTACATATCCCATATTCTGCCAAAACGCGTTGGAAGCGCTCGGTAGTCTATGGTTAAACGTAATTTATTGAAAAATGAGAAATTTTGGCGGAGGCGGTGAGATTCGAACTCACGGACGGCGTAAACCGTCGCTGGTTTTCAAGACCAGTGCATTCAACCACTCTGCCACACCTCCGTGACTCTGGTTTTAACAAACCTCAAGGCCTTCTGCATCTAAACGCTTGGCCAGGTTTGCTTTGACGTGCAACACATGCACAGGTGCCTGTGTGCTGATGAGTGAAAGCGAAGTATACAAAATCTCCTGCCGTTTCGCAATTGACGGAGATGTTTTTTCCACAAAAACTGACCGACCCACCCAGAGAATAGGGCGGGTCAAGGTACGTTAGTAGATTATTTTTTCTTAAAGATGTTACCCAGTGATTTAACGGACTTGCCAGAATCGGAGGATGGCAGGATAGCGCCTATACCGGAGCCACCGGATGGCAGCATGGAGCCGGAGAAGGTGTTGCCTGCATACGATTTGACCTTTTCTGCAATCATTTCAGAGGTAATCGCTGCAACGGCGTCTTGGAGACCCGTGGTTGGTTCGTGCAGGGCTACCTGCAGGGCTTCCTTGGAGCAGGAAGAGGCAATCAACTTGGTCACAACAGACTGAGCTTCTGTGTTGACCTGCTGCGTCTTGCTGTCTGGAATCGTGGCAATTCCTTTGGCTGCGTCCGTCTGGCCGAGGGAGACGAATGCCCACTGGGTTAGGGTCGTTTTGTCAGAGGAGTCCGATTTGTTGTACAGGCATTTGCCCAAAGCGGTTGCGTGTTCGCCTGCAAAAGCGGAACTACAAGCAAAGATACCTGCCAATGTTGCTGCAATGAGTTTTACTTTCATGTGAAGTCCTCCTGATTGGTTGGTAGAAAAATCATCATCGCCCCCGCATGAAGAGGGCGTCTAACTCAGACATGGTTAGCTGTGTCCATGTCGGCCTGCCGTGGTTGCATTGTCCGGCCCGTTCCGTCTGTTCCATCTGCCGCAACAGGGCATTCATCTCAATGATGGTCAGTGAACGGTTTGCGCGGACGGCATGGTGGCAGGCAATCGTAGCGAGTTGTTCGTTGCGTGCCTCTTTGGTTACCTGTGTCGTGCCAAAGGCTTCTAAGTCCGAAAGGATTTGGTGGAACGCCGTTGCCATATCGGTCTGCTTTAACTGTGTTGGCACTGAGCGGATTGCAATGTTGTTTGGGGAAAGCATCGAAACATCAAATCCAAGTTCTTTGAGTGCTGCTTCGTTTTCCTGGATGATACCGGCTTCACTGTCGCTGATTTTGAGTGAAACGGGAATCAACAGGTTCTGTACGGCGACATCCTGTTTGTCCAAAGCCGTTTTGAGCTGTTCATAGACAATCCGTTCATGGGCTGCGTGCATGTCAACCAAAACCAGCCCTTCCTTGTTCTGCGCCAGGATATAGATGTCATGGAGCTGCGCGAGCGCAAAACCCAGCGGGAATTCTTCTGTTTCTTCCGCTACGATACGCTCAGGCATGGAAAAACCGCCTCCCGTGCTGGTTCCAGCGGGGTCAGATGGCATATCCGCATCCACATCCTGCAGGATATGCTGGACGAAGGCACCATAGGCTGCCGTTTTCTGGGTGGAACCGAATGATGTCGGTGGTACAGCCTTTCGCCAAGAGAGTGTGCCTGGATTTGATGCTGGCTTGAACGTACCAGACATTGCCTGATCCATCGTAGCGACAGGGCTCTCAGGCAATTCGCCAAGATCCGATGCTGTAGTGCCTTCTAATGTCTGCGCTAAGGCATCGGATACCGCCTGCAGGATGAACCGGTAGATGGATCTGCTGTCTCGGAAACGGACTTCCACTTTGGACGGGTGGACGTTGACGTCCACTCGTGCCGGGTCAATGGCCAGGTGCAGCAGGTAAAACGGGAAACGGTTGCCATGTAAGACATCTTCGTATGCCGATCGGACAGCATGTCCCAGCAGGCGGTCGCGCGTAAAACGTCCGTTGACATAAAAGTATTGCATGTCACCACGGGCGCGTGATGCGGTGGGCAGTCCGATGTAACCCGTTAAGGAGAGCCTGTTTTCGCCGTCACCCAATTGCAGTGAAACGGGGATTGTCTGGTCAAACGCTTCCTTCAAGACTTCCCGCGCGCGCTGAGCGAGGTTGTTGGCCAGGTAACGCGCAGTGATCCGGTTGTTGTGAAAGAGGGTGAACTGGATCTTTGGGTTGCCCAAGGCAATCCGGGTTACGGCCTCAGCACAATGCCCGTATTCTGTCTGTTCAGATTTTAGGAACTTGCGCCGGGCTGGTGTATTGGCATAGAGGTCATGCACGTCGACGGTTGTGCCAACAGGGCCGGATGCTGGGGAAGGGGATTCAGATTGATCAGACAGTTGCCACGCATGGGCATCGGCTGCGGTACGGGACCGCAGCGTGAGTTCAGAGACGGCGGCAATTGAGGCAAGCGCTTCACCGCGAAACCCCAGTGTTAAGACATGTTCTAGGTCATACAGGGACGCAATCTTGGAGGTTGCATGCCTGGCCAAGGCGAGTGGCATCTGTTCATGCGGAATGCCACGGCCATTGTCGGTGACGGCGATGCGCTTGATGCCGCCTTCCTCGAGACGGATCTCGATTTTTGTGGCACCGGCGTCGATTGCGTTTTCTAAGAGTTCCTTGACGACGGCGGCTGGGCGTTCGATGACTTCACCGGCTGCAATTTGCGAAATCAGCAGATCCGGCAACTGTTGGATGGCTTTGGGAGCCTGTGGCGTCTCAGTTTCCATGATTTCTTTATTGTAACAGTTACGCGTTGCGGATCCTGGATTTTTCGTGCAGGAAAAGGCTGTGTTTTTCGACGTTGTAAAGGCTTTTATGTCAGAGGATGTCCCAGGTTTTTCTAAGGTGTGGCAAGGTTGCGCCCAAGATACTTATTACTTGTGCAAGTCGTGCCATCTGCTTGAAAAGCCTGTTAAAATACAAAATTCTCTTATTTTAGCAAGCCCTTTGCTGGATATTGCCCATTTATGGATTTTGTACAGTTCCTGGATTTGATCCTCCATGTCGATAAGGTGTTGGGTAACTTGATTGCCCAATATGGGATGTGGGTGTATTTCATTTTGTTTGCCATCATCTTTTGCGAAACGGGGCTTGTTGTTGCACCGTTCTTACCAGGTGACTCCCTCTTGTTTATTTCAGGCGCATTCTGTGCGACCGGTGTCATTGACCTCAAGATCCTGGCTGGTGCCCTCCTTGTGGCGGCCGTCTTGGGGGATAACGTCAATTACCTGATTGGTAAGCAGATTGGGGCTGCGGTCTTTACGAAAGACTATAAGTGGATTGATAAAAAGGCGCTGAACTACACGCATGAGTTCTTTGAAAAACATGGGGGCAAGACGATTACCATGTGCCGTTTCGTACCGATTGTCAGGACGTTTGCGCCGTTTGTCGCAGGTGTGACCAATATGAAGATGTTCTACTTCCAGATGTACAATTTTCTGGGAGCCTTCCTTTGGATTGTTGGCCTGACGGTGGCGGGTTACTTCTTTGGCAATATCCCAATCATCCGTGACCACCTCAATACCATTGTCCTGTTGGGTGTGGGCGCGGCCATTATCCCGCTGGCTTTAGGCGGTCTTTATAAGTTCTGCAAACGCCTGTTTGGTTCCAAACAGGACGGACAATCGAAAGAAGGTGAAGCATGAAAAAACTGGTGACACTTTTAGCCTTGTGCTGTGCGGTGCTGACCGTCGCTGGCTGCAATAAACCAAGGCAGATCCCGATGCACGGGGCTGCCGTCGATGACCCGACCAAGTCAGCCACTTTGCAGGAAGGCTCGCTGCTCTTTAGGGCTTTGGATGGCCAGCAGATGCCTTTGAAGGATACACCGAACCCATTCGCGGATGTCGTCTATGCGATTACCGCAGGGCGGCACAAGATTGGTGCCATCAATATCCAAGGGGGACACGTCGCATTGCCTGAAAACATGAAGTGCTACAGTTTTGATGTGGACATGCAGCCGGGTGTTGAATACTTGATTGGTGAAGATAAGGACAGGGGGGTGGCTTACATCAAGCGCAAGGATACCGACCAGATCCTCCAGGAAGTCAAACCGTTTGACAAGATTTTCCCATACGAAAATATCTGTGACTGGAAGTCGCAGTTATAAACCTAAGGCACGTTTGGTGAGTACTGTTGTTGCGCGTGTCGACACAGACCGGTTGGACGATTTTGCTGTTCTGTTGGGGGAATACCAGCGGGAGGTAGAAGCCCTGGCAGGATATGTGGGGTTTGAGCCTGATACGGAACTGACCCGCGAGCGGCTCGACGCGATGCTCTCTATGCCCGACTATGGGGCATTCATTGCACAGACGCCCAAGGGGCACCTGTTGGGCTTTTGTGCGCTTTTCCCGATGCCGGTTGGCCTGCGTGAAGAGCGTTTTGCCATATTGGACAGGCTTTATGTCCGGCCTGAATTCAGGCGAAGTGGTGTCGCGCGCCAGTTGGTTGCCGAAGCCAAGCGCTTTGCCAAATCCTGCAAGTGCCAACGTCTCCAGGCGACCCTGCCTGCTGCTTTTCCATTGGACAGTGCCGAAGCGTTTTTTGACGCAGAAAAGTTTTACCGTACCGGCGGACGCAAGCATAAGATTGCCTTGGGTTGACGGCAGCAATTCGGCAAAAAAGTAACATCATCTTTTTGCAAAGTGCTAGAATTAAAAATTGCCGGGGCTGAAACCATCAGTTTCCCGGTGTCTTTAGCGAAACCTGAATCCCGGGTTTTGTATTTGAAGAGGAGAAGCACGATGGCCAACCTAAACATCAAGCAAGAAGCCTTCGACCTGTTCTGCGAAGCAGCAATGGACCGGTTACGCAAGGAAATCCAACTTTTTACTGGCGATGACGAAGAAACCCGCATTGCCATCATGTGGAACATCGCAGAGATGACCCTAGTTGACGCTTTGCGCAGGTCCAATGCCGATGGCGGCTCCATTCAGGAAAAGGCGTATCTTGAAAAGTTCATCGAGCGTATGCGCCAGCACCGTAAGGCATTTGGTTATCCAGAACTCGAAGGCGTGACACTGCCATCCGATACTGCGGCTTAAAGGGTTTTCTTGGATTTGGGGAGCTCCCCCCTGATGTTTTTCCAAGGCTGAAAAAGGCTTGGGTGAGGGTCTGTTTGTCTCTGCTGGTTGTGGGCGCCTTTTGCCTTGCCAGCTAAAGCCCATTCGTATAGAGTTTTCCAAAACATCCCCTGTGTCCCATGAAAGTTTATCTTGCAGATACCGGCACAAAAGTGCTCTTAAAGGCCGTACCCAACCTTGTGCGTGCAGGCTTTGACTGTGTATCCGTCAATCCCACGGCCGGTTTCCATGGTTTTTTAGACCATCATGCCGATGGTACCGTCCAAGGGGTGTTTGTCTTGGGTGATGGGCTCTCTGCGCGTGTGCGTAGGACATGGGTTGCGCAGCTGCGGGAGCATTATCCGGGATTGGGTATCATCGCAGTGATGGTGCCCGAGCATGTTGAAGAAATCCATGGTACCTTATCGGCTGGGATCGATGACTGGGTGACATCTGCCGTGCCCCACAAAACTCTGGTTGCGCGCATCGGTGTTCTCATGCGGATGAAGTATCCAGAAGCAGTCGCATCAAGGGTACTTGACGTGGTGCCTTATTCGTTCAAGCCGTTTCCCAATCGCCTCTTCAGGCAGGATCAGGAAATCGAGTTGACAGCCCGGGAATACGAGGTGGCGCGCTTTTTTTTCAGCAATGTCGACCAGCCCGTATCGCGCCAGCGGATCAGTGAAGCCATCTGGCACTGCCCGCTTGATGAAGCGGGGCGTACGGTTGACACCCATATTTCGCGTGTCAGGAGCCGCCTTGGCCTGAAAGACGGGGCCTATGGTTTTGTGTTGGAACAGATTTACGGTTTTGGCTACCAGTTAAAGCGTATTTGACGAAATGTTGCGTCCCGGGGCTGGGACGCCGGAAAAGGAGCGTGGGATGAAAAGCATTTATCTGGCTGGCGGGTGCTTCTGGGGTGTGCAGAAGTTTTTTGACCAGTTTGATGGGGTCATCTCGACAGAAACGGGGTATGCGAACGGACCTGATAAGGCGCCGGGTTACCTTGAGGTCTGTGGGGGCAGTGGGCATGCGGAAGCCGTACGCGTGGACTACGATGAGAACAAAATCCCGCTCTCCCAATTGCTGTCGTACTTTTTCCTGGTAATCGATCCATTGGCGGTGAACCGCCAGGGCAATGACGTGGGCGTGCAGTACCGTACCGGCATCTACTATACGGATAAGGATCAGCTACCAGCCATTGAAGCGGTCTGCCAGGAAGAAACGGCTCGTGTGGGCAGGCCGTTGGTCGTTGAGGTGATGCCCTTGAAGAATTTCTTTACGGCTGAGGAATACCACCAGAAATATCTGGACAAAAATCCCACAGGATACTGCCATATCCCATACCAGTACTTTTCCATTGCAGAAAAAGACTTGGGCAAGCTCAGGGAAAACGAAGACTTGCGCCGCCGGATTGGTTCCCTGGCCTATGACGTGACGCAGAATGCGGCAACTGAAATTCCGTTTACCGGACAGTATGACTATTTCTTTGAAAAGGGGCTTTACGTTGATGTCGTCAGCGGTGAACCGCTCTTTTCTTCAGAAGACAAGTTCGACTCAGGCTGTGGATGGCCGGCTTTTGCCAAACCGCTGACCAATACAGCCGTCAAAGAGAGCATCGACATTTCGCATGGCATGGTGCGCACCGAAGTCAGGAGTGCTGAAGCCAACTCGCACTTAGGGCATGCCTTTAACGATGGGCCAGCGGAATTGGGCGGTGTGCGCTACTGCATCAATTCGGCAGCGCTGCGCTTCATCCCGTATGCCGACCTGGAAAAGGAAGGCTATGGCGAATACAAAGCGTACTTTACCGATGACAAGAAAGCCAAGTAAACCAATGGGTTACCTGGCTCCATAAAAGGCGGCAGACATTCTGCCGCCTGAAGGCAGATGGTGTTACAGGCACATCTGATAGATCTTGACGATATCGTCTTTGGTGAGGTCGACATAGCTCTTTAAGACATCACCGCGGCAGATGGCTTCGGCCATGTCACCCAGCTTGCCGTCATCAACCCCCAAAGCCGTGAGCGTATTGGGCAGCTCGCATGTCTTGAAGAAGAGTTCTTCGAGTTTGGCAATCGCTGCCTTGGCCGCATCCATGTCAGGCAGGCTGGCATCAATCCCCAAGACGTTGCAGGCAAACGCTTTGTAGAGTGGAGCCGTCTTGTCGTTTAATGTGTAAGACAGGAACCGTGGCAGGACAATTGCCAGTGCCAGGCCATGGATCAGCCCGTATTTGGCGGTCAGTTCATCGGCGATACGGTGTGCGGAGTAGGGCTGCCTGGTGCCACCCTGCGTAAAGCCGTTCAATGCCCAGGAAGAAACCCACATCAGGTTGGAACGTGCTTCATAGTCTGTCGGTTTCTGCAGGGCAACCGGCAGGTATTTCAGGATGGTTTTCATGAAGCCTTCCATCGCGGATTCGAGCATGAAAAGGTTGGGCTTCATGAAGTACGTTTCCAGGTAGTGTGCCAGGGAGTCGATGCCGGTACATGCCGTCTGGTAGTGGTTGACCGAATATGTGACGGTCGGATCTAAGAAGGAAGCCTTTGGCATCAACTGGGGATGGTAAAGGGCAATCTTTTCTTCGGTGTCTAAGTTGCCGGCAATCCCATAGGCATCCATTTCAGAGCCGGTACCGCTGATGGTCGGGATTGTCACCACTGGCAGGAACTGGGTCATTTTGGCTTTTTTCGTGAAGAAGTCCCATGCGTCGCCATCGTAAAAAGTTGCAGGGCTGATGAATTTCGCTACATCGATGACGGAGCCTCCGCCGACCGCCAAAAGCACATCGATTTTTTCTTTCCGGCAGATTTCTGCTCCACGGTTGATTGTCGTGTGACGTGGGTTCGGGGCAACGCCAGGCATTTCGTAGCACTCCAGGCCAGCTTTTTTGATTTCTGCTTGGATCTTGTCGTACAGGCCGATGCGCTTGATGGTGCCGCCACCGTAGATCAACAGGACGCGTTGGCCATATTTTTTCAGTTCACTGCCCAAATGTTGGATTTGGTTGTCGCCGAAATAGATTCTCGTTGGGACGTGGTAAATGAAATTGGTGTTCATGACAAAATCCTTTCTTTTTGGCCATCTGTCTCTGGTGGCAGATGCAGGCTTGTTCCTATCTTGGTATTATGCCGCAAATCGGGGGTATTGTTTCAATCTGTTTTGTGAATGGTGCCATCTGCCTGGTCTAAATTCAGGTGTTGCTTGATGATTGCAAGGACCCTTTGGGGGGCATCAGGTGCCAGGCAGTCGATGACAATGCGCTCTGGCATTGCCCTTAACCAGGTGAGCTGGCGTTTGCATAGTTGCCGGGTGGCGGCAATGCCTTTTTCCCGCAGGGCTTTTTTATCAAATTCCCCATCTAAATACTGCCAGGTCTGCCGGTAGCCGACGCAGCGCATCGATGGCAGTCCCAGGTTCAGGTTGCCCCGCTCACGCAGTTTCACGACTTCATCAATCAACAGGTCATCCTTTAGCATCAAGTCAAAGCGCTTGGCGATACGTTCGTGGAGTTTTAAGCGGTCTGAGGGTTCCAAGGCGATCGAAACGAGGTTAAAGGGTAGCTCAATCTTTTTAGCACCAGAGTGTTGGTCTGAGAGGGGCTTTCCTGTCAATTCGATAATTTCCAAGGCCCGTTGGATGCGCTGGGCATCGGTTGGTTTTAGGCGCGCTGCCGTTTTAGGGTCAAGGCGGGCTAGGCGTTCATGGAGTTTTGGCCAACCCATTTGTGCGGCTTCGTCTTCTAAGCGTTTGCGGATGGCTGCGTTGGCCGTTGGCAGGTCATCGAGTCCTGTGGTCAAGGCCTTGAAGTAGAGCATCGTACCGCCAACGAGTAAAGGGAGCCTACCGCGCGCTGTGATGTTGCTTACCAAGCGGATTGCGTCTTCGCGGAACCTGGCGGCTGAATAGGCTTCAGTCGGTTCGATGATGTCAATTAAGTGGTGCGGCACGGCGGCCATTTCTTCAGCAGAGGGTTTGGCCGTTCCAATATCCATCCCACGGTAGACCAAAGCCGAATCCACGGAAATGATTTCAACGGGCATCGCTTTGGCAATCTCAAGCGCAGCCGCCGTCTTTCCTGAGGCGGTGGGACCCATGATGGCAATGGCAGTGGGCAGGCTCTTTTTGGGCATCACGTTGATGTGTTCCTATACTTATTTTGCCGGGGCTTTGGATACGGTTAAGACAATCTTTTCTGTCCTTGGGTGCGAGAACGTAATCTTGCAGCCCTTGATGACCATGCTGGCTGTCTTGGATGGGCGGTTCTCCGCTTCTTTTGAGAGCTTGTCGAACATATCCTTGATGTCGGGGATGGCTGCTTCCTGGATGGCCGAGACGGTACCCATCATCATATGGACAGGGGCAAGCGCCAGGGACTTCGGTTCTTTCAAGGTCAATGTGCCTGAAATGGAGACGGTGTCGATGTATTTCTCATCTTCTGTCAGTGTCCCGTTGATGCACGCATAGGACATCGGGCAGGCGGAAAACTGCTTGCCGTTGACCTTCAACGTGATTTTTGTCATGCGGACGGGATCCTGTTTCATCTGCGCATTGAACTTATCGACATGCGCGTTGTACGTTGCCTGGTAGGCATTGGTCGTGATGCCAAGGCCTATGCTGACGGTTTTCTCCTCAGTTGGGTCTGCAGGTTTTTCCTCAGGTTTGGGGGCTTCCTGGGGTTCACTGGATGCCGTTGGCTGTGGCGCCGGTTGGGATGCTTCTGTTGGTTTTGGACTGTCATTGCAGCCGGCCAGCAGGAGGAAAAGTAATGTAGCAGGGATGAGCGCTTTTCTCATGGTGTCTTCCAGGCAGGTCAATACACCTGTCCATTATAACAATTGGATGGGTTATCTGCGCTGTCCAAGGAAAACCCCCGAGAGGATGAGGACAGAGCCAAAGACCATGGTCGCATTGGCGGGCTCATCAAGCATCAAGACGGATGTCAGCATGCCAACCAGAGGGATGATGTAAATATAGTTCGTAGCAGTCACAGGTCCAATTTCACGCTGGGCACGGTTCCACATCAGGAAACAGAGCATTGAGGCGATGACCGACAGGAAAAGGAGGTTCCCCCAGACGGCAGGCCTTATGAATACACTGAAGTCGACTTCCCAAGGATCCAATAAGATGAAGGGAATCAACGTGATGCAACCGTAGAAGAAAACTTTCCGGGTGATAAAGGCGGCATTGTACCGGGTACCTAAGTGGCGCAGGACAATGCAGTAGGCAGCCCATGAGGTAGCGGCAATGGCGGTTAACAGGTCACCGATGGGGGAGAGCTTGAAGACAACCTGACCGTTGAAGACAACCAAGGCGACACCGACCAACGCAATGCCGGCGCCCGCGAAAAGCTTCCAGCCCGGTTTTTCATTCGGGAAGAAAATCATCGACAGGAAAGCGGTGACCAACGGTGCGATGCAGACGATGAGTGAGACGTTGGATACCAGTGTGCATTCCAACGCATGGTTTTCTGCTGCGAAGTAAAGCGAGCCCCCGAAAAAGCCCAAGGCAACCATCCACAGCTCGTCTTTCAGGTTGTATGCCAAGAGCCGTTTGGGGGCGATGGTGACAAGGCATATCCAGGCGCTGGTTGAGCGGTACAGGAAAG
>JAEEYE010000011.1 GCA_016291665.1 Oxalobacter sp.
CCCATGGCATGACTCCTTTTCTGACAGACACACGCTGGTCAATAGCCGCCACCGCCCAACAGCTGGTTGCGCTTCACATGGCGGTTACATGACCCGCCCACCTGGATGTTTTCCATATCACCCCAGACTTCCATGTAAGCGTTCAAGAGGTCACCACCTTCTACCGACTCAGTGAAATCAGGATAGTCGATGGCTTCTATACGTTTGCTTATGGCTTCCATCACAAGAGATTTCTTCACAGCCGCCTGGTAACGGTAGTCATTTTCCAGTGTTTCTTGGACAACCACCTGGGGAAAGACGCGCTCGATATCCCCTGGGCGCCTTGCCTGCACCAACAACTCATCTGGCGCACAATCTTTCTTGATGATTGAGAGAAAACCATCATTCAACATAATCCACATGAAAAAATCCTCCTTTGGCTTATCAGCAACGTTTTTGTAGCACAACCGGGAACATTGACATTCTATCGGGAAAGCCACTCACCACAAAATCGCATTTTATAAGCCCTGATGCCCCTAATACTTCCGAAGACGAAAGACAATTGAAAAGCCATTTTGCCAAGCGTAAGATGATTGCTTCCCAAACCAGCTTTGCCCACTTACGATGTCTGACATCACCCATGCCTCACGAAAGGACTTCGCCCTCATCATGGCGTCGACGTTCTTTTTCATGGGCTCCTATGTGATGGTCACACCGCTACTCACGGGCTTTGCAGAGAGCATTGGTTCCACCCATGTCATGATTGGGTTGATTGGTGGCGTCGCCAATATCGTGGCACTTTTTTTCCGCCCCTATGTCGGTGCCATCATCGGCAGGCACAGAAAGGTACGGCTATGCCTGATTGCCGGCATCCTGCAGTTGGTAGGCGCCATTGGGTATTACTTTTGTTCAGACCCATTGATCATCTTGGGTTGCCGTATCCTCGCGGGCGCAGGTTATGCGATGTCCTCATTATGCCTGTCGACATGGGTCGCCGAAATGATGCCGCCACACCGCATCGGCTACGGGGTTGCCATGTACGGCACAATGAACGCCCTTGCGATGGGACTAGCTCCTGCATTTGGCGTACTGATCTATCAGCACCTAGGGTACCGCACCTCATTTGCCCTCGATATCTTCTTCGTCGTCGTGATGACATTGTTACCCTGCTTTATCAAGCACAGTGGAAACCCACCGGTCATCCAGCATACGCCAGAGGAAATCCGCAAAGCCCGCTTCCGGTTCTTCCTGCCAACCGTGCTACCGGTCGCCTTGATCAGCCTGATGTTCACGTTACCGTACTACACGATGCAGACGTTCATCGTCCGTTACACTGAAGTGCGCCATATCCCCGTGATGGTGAGCCTCTTTTTCCCCTGCTACGCCATCGTGCTGTTCCTGCTACGTCTTAGCGCAAAGAGCCTCTTTGACCGGGTAGCCTTCATCTGGTTCATGCTCGCCTCATCCCTCTCAGCTGGGATCGGCTACCTCGCCTTGATCTTTATGGAAGGCAACGTCCTGATGTTCCTTGGCGCTGCCTGTATGGCAGGTGGTTTCGGGTTTGCATTTTCGGTCTGCCAGTCCCACGCCATCATCATTTCGGATGCAGACCAAAAAGGGCTCGCCAACAGTACGTTTTACATTGGCGTGGACATTGGGATGGCAGCTGGCCCCTTCCTCGGTGCCATGCTATGGAAGTACCTGCCTATTGAATCATTCTTTTGGGTGCTTTTCTGCTTCGCGCCAACAACACCTCTCGCTTGGCTACTAACCAAGCCATTCCGCCAACACACCAAACAACCTAACACTTAAAAACCTGAGAACAAATATAATAAAATGTCTACCAATTAACCAGATGACAGCACGAAACAAAATTATGGAGACTTTTGATGGCCTCTTCGGATAAAAAAATAACTGAAGTTCCTTTCGCTGAACTTGAGAATGCTGACTTATGGATTGATTGTATTTATAAAGGCGGATTAGTCAAAAATATAGGAAGTGAAGTCTTAAGTCGGTTAATGCGAGCTGGCAATTCAGGTGGCTTTCGAAAGGTTCTCAGTAAGGATAAAAATCGTACAGCCTATGTTGTACTTTTCACTTCTATGGAAGAGCTTGAGTGGCCGGATTACCTAGACGAAGAGACAGGAATCTTCAGATATTACGGAGACAATCGAAAGCCTGGCCAAGATATTCACAATACCAAGAAAAATGGCAATATTTTGCTTCGCGATGTTTTTGAGAAATTAAATTTTAAATCCTGTCAGGATATCCCTCCTTTTTTTATATTTAAAAAACACGGAACTGGACGTGATGTAAAATTTCTAGGCCTTGCTGCACCTGGAAATAGATCTATTTCCCCAGATAGAGACTTAGTCGCATTCTGGCGAACAATGGGAGACAACCGCTTTCAGAATTACGAAGCATATTTCACTATATTAGATACTGGGGAAAAACCAATATCTCGGAAATGGTTACATGCATTAGTTAATGAACCTGAAAACGCTGACTTATATGCTCCAGAAGCATGGAAAGAATTTGTTGCAAAAGGCAGAGAGGGCATCATCCCCTTAAAAGCACCACGCATTAAAAAAATACCTTCTAGAATTGATCAATTACAAATGGACGAAGAAGGACGCGTGTGCATCAACAAAATTCGAGAATTTTGTAGCCAAGATAATTATGTAAGTTTCGAGGCTTGCGCTACAGATATCATCTGTAAAATGGACAATAATTTTATTGACTTTTCATTAACCCGCCCTTGGCGGGACGGCGGACGCGATGCTATCGGACATTATCAAATAACACAGAAGAGCAAATCCAACTATCCACTCAAAATCGACTGCGCATTGGAAGCAAAATGCTACGCAGAAGATAAACCTGTCGGCGTTCGAGAGATGTCCCGACTAATATCGCGTATTCGTTACCGACAATTTGGTATTTTTGTAACTACTAGCTATGTGAACAACCAAGCTTATAGTGAAGTTATCGATGATGGACATCCTATTCTGATTATCACGCGTTCAGATATAGCATCAATCTTGCGGCATAATAACATCAATAGCAACAACATTAATCCATGGTTAGAAAGTGTTGTTAATAAATATCATCGACTTCCTTAATCACTTTATTCATAATTTCTTAAGTAATCAGCAAATTAGAGGCCCAGTTTAGGGCTTAGATTTGGCGGTTATCTAGGTGGCAGAGACTTGGGGTATATGATGAAGTCGTATTACCTCAGCGGCGGAAAGACAGGGCTGGCTAGACGCCTGTCCAGGGATGAACCCTGCCTGACCTTGACATGCGCCCCCGCTCAGAAGCACACTGAGCGGTGCCCCCCTGACGAAACACGTCCGTTGACTGTACGCGAATATGCCAGGATCCAGACATTCCCGGACGACTGGACGTTTTCCGTCTCCATGACGTCGCAATACAAGCAAATCGGCAATGCGGTACCCGCCAACCCAGCTCAGGCTATCGCCTCCAGCGTCGCCCGGTTCTTAGACGGACTACCTGCTAAACTCTTCTCCGAGGAAGCTGACCTGCGTGAGCAGCCCTACAGCTTGAGCTGCTACTGAAAATGGCTACCCTACCATCGGAAAATGCTAAGCTCCTGTTGGCCTTGTTCCAACTTATGCGGGGACAAGGTTTGCCGCATCTGGATCAGGTACTGCTTCCAGCGCCCGGCTGCCTGGACGGTTCTTCCACAGGTCAATATGACGGTATGTGCCAAGCCCTTTCGGTTCACGGTGTGCAATGACGATGATGCTGCTGTCCGGCAAGTGTGTCCTGATTAGATGGTAGAGTTTCTCCTCCGCTTCGATATCGAGCGAACTGGTTCCCTCATCTAGGAAAATCCAGTCAGGTTGCGCATAAAGTATCCGTGCAATCTGCAGACGCTGCAGTTCTCCCCCTGAGAGCCTATAGTCGTCGCCAATGTCGGTTGTCTTCTCCAACTGCTGTACATGACGTGGCTCATTCAGACCGACCAGCTGTAAGAGGTTGCGGATTTTCTCGATATCCCTAGGTGGTTCAGGGTATGCAACGCACTCGGCTAGTGTTCCCAGCGGCAGATAGGCTTTCTGTGGTGAGAAAACAATCTTCCCTGTCGGTAGGCCCAGTTTCCCGTGGCAATACGGCCAGATACCTGAGAAGGTCTTCAACAGGGTGGACTTACCGATGCCGGATGGTCCATCAATCCAGACTGTATCCCCTGGCCTGATCATCAGGTCATCAATCTTTAGGAGCTCTTTGCCAGATGGATCACTAACCACCAAATCCTGAACATAGAAAGCACCATCAACCGATTCGGCCTTCTCAAGCGGCTCTGGCCTTGCCGTGATTTCTTCCATCTGCCCCATGAAGTCAGAAAGACGGTTGGTCGTTGCACTGAGTTCAGCCAGTTCTCGGTAGGAGAAGATAAACCAAGACATTGTGGTTACCAGCCGCATGAACGCCGAGCCCAACTGCATCAGGCCACCCAACGCCACATGCCCTGCCAGGTAAGCCGGGAATGCCAAGAAGGTCGGGATACGCAGGACGGTCATATAGTACGGGCGCGTAAAGAGCCCCAAAATGAATTCTCGGTTGATGCGGGCACGCCAATTGTCCAGGATCCGCAGATAACGGCTGTCGATGATCTTGCGCTCTGCCTTTTCGCCGTTTTCCAAGGCAACGGCTTCCTTGAATTCACGCAGCCTCGCCAAGGCAAAACGCATATCGGCTTCACGGTGCTGCTGGATGACATTCAAACGCATTAAGGGTGAGCCCATCCAGTGTGTCAGGGTACTTGAAATCAGCACATAGATCGGCGCCACGATGATCAGGTAGTGCCGGATATAGTACGTTTCGCCAAACCAATTGACTTCAAGTGGAAAGTCCGAAAGCTTCCACAAAATGAAGACATAGGTCGATAAACTAATGATGGCACTGATTAAGTCCAGTGCCTTGCCTGTTAAGCGGTCAACAAAGATACGGCAGTCTTCCGAGATACGCTGGTCTGGATTGTCCAAAGCCGAAGACTCATCCGTATTCAAGTGCCAGAACGCCTTGTCAGCAAACCAACGCCCCAAGAAGGTATTGGTCAGGATTGTCCGCCAACGTATCTGCACCAGCTGACGCAGGTACGTCGCAACCAGGTACTGGAAAGCGTTGATGCCAGTGATGATGGCAAAGACACCGATCTGGAACAGGGCACCGCTGGCATCATACTTTTCCAAGGCACTGTAAAAGTCCTTGTTCCACATGATCATCTTCATGGAGAGATATATCTCCAACAGGTTCAGCCCGAGGATGATGCAACAGTAGAGGATGCCAACTTTGCCACCTGGCCCCTTGATACAAACGGCTGCCAACTCGAAAATACGTTTGAGAGTCCTATTCATGGTACTGCTTGGAATCGTTCTTAGGATTTATTGCCTTCAGTTTCCCTTTTCGGCATACGGCGCTCTGGGATGGGTTCCGGCACATCCAGACGGAAGACGGCATCGGCATAGAACTGGTCAGGCCGCCCTGCCTCACCTGGGATATCCGGCTTCAACTGCCACACTTCTGACTGGGATGGCAACAGGACAGCGGTATCGGTAATACCCAGGTCTGCCAACTGGTAAGGGGTGCCGAACCCGTATTCCAGATGCCCCCTGCCGATGATGCCGATGATGAGCGGAGCCTCACCTGACTTTCGCAACGCTTCCTCACGCGCATAGGCGATATTGCACGCAAAAGCCCTGTCCCAGGTCTGCATCGCGCGCATGAAGCGCCCGCCATCCACGGGGATGTTTTCACGGCCGCCGGCACGGCCTCCCGTCATGGCCTTAAGGTGTGCCACATAGCTGGGTAGTGGCGGTGCAGCAGGCGTAAGGCCATCACGTTCCCCAACAGGGATAGCATCCCACCCTTCCTTACCGACACGGGTAACCAGTTCGCGGTAGCAGTTCAGAGCCAGCATCCGGATGCCGTTTGCGCGGCAGAAATGGAAAAGCGGCAGATAGATTTCAGGCGGGAATCCCCAGACGGTTTTCCATTCCACTTTTTCAAGGAATGCTGCTGTATCAAACCTGCCTGCCACCCAATCATCCAGCACAGGCTGCACCCGTTTGGGGAACATCTCAAAGCCCATCATCATATGCGGCCTTAATGCATATAAAAATGCAGCCGTATGCAGCTGCCAACGGTGGATTTCCGCAATATCATGCGTCTCCCCCAGCATGACGACTGATTTTCCAGCCATTTTTTCCATCAGCGTTGAAAAGGGGATGGATTGCCCCGTTGCCGGGGCAATCCACGTGCCACGCGGATGGAAAACAGAGTCTCCCTGTTTTTCCATCAAGGCCTCCTACGAAATCAGAAACTTGCCTGCAGTGAGACGGCAAAAGTCCGCCCCGGTGCAGTAAAGAGTTCCAACGGGTTGGTCGCACTCGTCTTGTTGTCCAAGCTGGTACCACCTGCCGTATAGTCGAAATAACGCTTGTTCAGGATATTGTTGACCGATGCCGTCAGCTTCAGGTTTTTGGTCATCTGCCAGTTGACGTAACCATCAAAGACGGCATAGCCACCTGGTTTGAAGTTGTCATTGCCGTTGCTGTCTTTTTCAACACGCGTGACCTTACGCGCAAAGGTACCGAAAAGTTCTGTCGTCACCCCATATTCCGGCAACTTCCACTTCAGCCCCGTCACAGCCGTCAACGGAGGCACCAGCCAAGGTGTTTTCTTGCCTTCCTCATCTTCCTGGCGTGCATACTGCCAGTCGACACTGCCGGTTAAGCTCCAGTTCTTCGCGAAGTTCCATTCACCTGATGCTTCAACACCCCAGATCTTGACCCGGTTGATGTTCTTTGAGGAATAGGTGCTCTCACCCACCTGCTGCATGGTTGCGATGAAGTCATCATAGTCAGTATAGAAAGCACCCAATGAGAACCAGCCATCATTGTATTTGCCCCTGAACCCCACTTCGTAGGAATCACTCGTCTCAGGCTTAAGGTCTGCATTCGGGATGATCGTCCGGGTATCGCTCTCAAAACTCATGAAAAGCTGCTGGGCCGTCGGCATCTTGAACCCCTTGGCGTAGCGCGCATAGACTGAATAGTTGTCAGTCAGCTTAAAGAGTGCCCCCATCTGCGGCAGCCACCGGCTTTCACTGATTTTCTTCGCTTCATGCCCTTCAACCTTAGTCCCGCCGCTCGGATCCAAGGAGTAATGTGCACGCCGGATACCTGGCGTCAATGTCAGCCGGTCATCAAAGAGCTTGATTTCGTCCTGGATGTACAGGTCGGCACGGACAGTGTCCGAGTCAGCAAAGGTTGGGGACATGGCAGAGCCCAGTTCCGCGTTTTTCTTGGTCACGCCGGTCAGGTAGTTCGTTTCTTCCAGTGTGTAGGACGACTCCGTCAGATCCCCCTGGAAACCATAGGTCAGCTTGTGCGAAGTATTCCATGCATCAAAACTCGATGTCAGCTGGATATCGGCCTGGTACATATCCTGTTCGTAATTGGTAATCCGGCGCGTATTCGTCGCCTTACCCGGCGCCATCCCATTGGCATCGGTCACCCCCATCATGGCAAACATCTTCCACATGGACGGATAGAGCACCTTGTAATCGGTCGGTTTCGTAACATAGTCCTGGTCGCGGTCGACCTCGCGTTCCTGTTCCGAATAGGACACACGCCATTTCACGTTGTCGAGCCAGTTCGCATTCACATCCCACTTATGTTCCAAGGCAAAACGCCAGCGCGTCTGATCCTGCCTACGATGGTCACCCCCACTGCCAAAAGCAGCACCCGTTGAAGAAAGGAAAGGAATCTGGGAACGGGCATTCGATTCAAAGAATTCACCTGTCAGCTTGATTTGGTGGTCTTGGTTCGGCCGGACAACCACCTTACCTAGGACATTGTTGATTTCTTCATGCAAAGGCGGCAGGCTGCTGCAGGAAAACCCCTCGCGGCCGCAATCCACATCACGCGCCCTGCCTAAGCGCGTTTCCTTATGCGTCCTATGCGTGTACCCCAAAAGCGCCTGGACATTGTCATTGATTTGGACGGCAAAGGCACCATGCTCCGTCTTGCCGTCATTCAGGTTGTCAAAACCCACCATGGCCTTGCCACCAATCAGATCCCCCTTCAGGAGATCGACAAGATCCAATGTCTGGTAGGAAACCATACCACCCATCGCATCAGCGCCCCATAACGTTGACGCCGGCCCACGTGAAATCTCAGCAGACTTCAACATCTGGGGATCCACAAACATGCGGTTACCCACGTCACCAGTCACCCCAGCTGACTCCATCACACGGTCACCATCCACAAGGGTCAGGATACGGTTGCCGCCAACGCCACGCATCGTGATGCTACCAGAGCCGCCAAAAGCCGAATTCGCCAAAGATGTCTGCCGGTCGACATGCACACCCGGAGTATGGCGCAGCATTTCCTCAATGTTGTTCACATTGTGGTCATCCATCGTCTGACGGGTAATCACATTGATGGTCTGCGGGACATTCAGAATTTTTTCTTCCTGACGGGTTGCCGTCACCGTAATCGCATCCATCTGCATAACATCACCGGATGCCATGCCTTCAGGCAAGGCCGTCTTCTGCGCAACGTCAGGTGCAGAGGCTTCCTGCTGAATCGATTCAGATGGCTTAACTTCCTTTGGTGCCGCTTCCTGCGCCCTGGCCTGTAAAGCTAAGAACAAGGCAGAAGCCAGGCAGACACCAACGACGGGGTACTGTTTCTTCATCTAGATTTCCTATTTTTTAAAAGTCGTCAAATGGTCCTAAAAAACTTACCAACAATTATTTCTCCGGCTGCGTTACAAAGCCGATGCGTGTCAGTCCGGACTGCCCGGCATCTGACATCGTCTGCGCAACAGACTGATAATCGGTACTTTTGTCGGCATAGATATGGACTTCAGGCATCGGGGACTTCTGTGCCGCCGCAGCAAAAAGTGCCCGGCTCTCCTCACGGCTTACCGTCTTGCCGTCGATATGGCGCGTGCCATCCGCACTGATGGACACGGCAATCTTGGCCGGTGCCTGGACACTCTGTGCCGCAACCGCCTTAGGCAAATCAACCTTCAGGGACTGACCAATCAAAGGCGCCGTCACAATGAAGATGACCAGCAGGACGAGCATGACGTCAATCAACGGGATCATGTTCATCTCATTCATCGGGGCTCCACTGCCCTGCCTGGACTGGAACTTGCTGCCGAACGCCATTATTTTTCCTTCCTTGCAAAAGCGACTATCCGGCCGCCGCCAACATCAGGGGCGTCAGACGCCTGCGGCATCAGGTAAGGTTTGCCCGTCGTCAAGAACGTCAAGAGTTCATTGGCAAATGCATCGAGTTTTGCCAGTGTCACGTTATTCATCCTCAGCAGCCAGTTGTAACCGATAACCGCGGGAATAGCCGTTGCTAGGCCAATCCCCGTCATAATCAGGGCTTCACCGACGGGGCCTGCAACTTGGGCAAGTGATGCGGATCCCCCCATACCAATCGCAACCAATGCGTGGTAAATCCCCCAGACCGTACCGAAAAGCCCTACGAACGGTGCCGTTGAACCGATTGTCGCCAAGACCGTCAATCCCTTAGCCAGGCGTGTGGCATCCTCATCGATGACCATACGCATCGTACGGATGATGAAGTCCTGCTGTGTCCCCGCTTCAGAGAGTTTGGATGCCCCATAGCTTTGGTGGTGGGCTTTGGCGTGCTGCGCATGGGCAGTCAGATGCGAGAACGGGCACTGGATCCCATGCACCTGGATTTCATGCTGGACACTTTCTAGGGACGACGCGTTCCAGAAAAGCTGTAAAAAGGCCTGGCTGGAGTTTTTCTGCTTCCATGCCGCAATGCCTTTGACGATGATGATGGTCCATGACACGATGGACATCGCAACCAGGACAAAAAAGAGGAATTTGCCTAAAAAGTCGCTATGCGTGATGAAATGGCTGAATCCAAAAGCATTTACTGTTGTTTCCATTTGTTTGACTGCTGCTCCTTATTCCTTCAATTACCGAGCCAAGTTGAAGTGGTACGGAATGCTTGCCATCACAGCGACAGGCGCCCCACCACTCATATACGGGTAAAAAGTCGACCGCTTCGCTGCGGTCAATGCCGCATTGTCCAAACGCCTGAACCCTGATGATTTTTCAACGCCAGCATTTTTAACCGCCCCATCTGTCCCAACCACAACACGGACATAAACGGCTCCAGTTTCACGGCGTTCTATGGACTCTTCCGGGTAATACGGCTTCACCGCATTTCTATAACGCAATGCCGAAAGGGCCACCTTCACCACACCAGCACCTTGGCCGGCACCACTGCCGGTGCCACTACCCGTCCCCGTCCCGGCACCACTGCCAGTCCCTGTTCCCGACCCCGTATCCGATCCGCTACCCTGTCCTGTGGCACGTCCAGCGCCAACACCTCCCGTTGCAGCCCCTTCAGCAGGCGTTTTTTCAACAGCCTTACTGTCACTTGCAGCTGTTTCTTGAGCCGGTTTGACCTGTTGCGCAGTTTCTTTTTTCATCACCGTAAAGCTGCTGTCCGCTTCTTCGGTATCAGTTGCAACCATCTGCTCCGCCTGGGGTTCCGGTAGATGGGGGCGAACGACTTCCCCCTTGGGCACCTGAAGGACACTGACCTGGATCACCCCTTGGCCTACTGCCCCACCACCGCCGCCACCGGGTTCAATGGCAACCGTTTCCATCGTCCCTTGGGCTATCCACCCCAAAATCAGGCAATGGGCAAGCGTCACACCAATGCACAAGCCCCTCACCCAGGACTTTGGCAGGACGTTGTTATGCCTGTAAGCAAATGGCATGGTGGATGTTTCCGACATCAGGTGCTTTTCCTCACGTTACCAGTACGGTTCTAATTGACGATGTGAGTGATAATCATTATCATTCAGACTTCAATGAGCGCAAATGATAATAGTTCTCATTTGGCTTTACAACCCAGAGATGCCATTTTTTTTAAAAAATAGGGAAATCCATGCAACAGAAAGCACAGGAAGACATATCTGCTATCAAAGAAAGCATCAGGCAGACACTTGCCAAAAACCCTGGGACACAGCTTGAGCCCTTGGCACGGGAAAACGGGCTCCCCACCAGCGACGTCATAGAACTCCTACCCGAAGGGACATGGCAGAAAACCAGTAGAGAGTGTTTCGTCGACATCATGAAAGCCTTATCGAAGCTGGGAAAAATGACCACCATCATCAATACCGGCGACGTCATCTTTGAATATGTGGGGGAAGTGCCCAACGGCGGTGTTGCCCATGGCTTTTACAACCTCACCCCCAAAAGCCCGCTGCATGGCCATATAAGGCATGGCAACTGTAAGGCCATCTATCTGGTCGAACGCCTTTTCATGAACCTGCCAACGCTGAGCATCCAATTCGCCAACCAGGAAGGGAAAATCATGTTCAAGGTCTATGCCGGGCGCGATGAGAACCGCCAACTGCTTGCAGACCAAGTTGACGCCATGAAGGCGCTTTTTAAAAACACAACTGAAAAGGCTATCGCATGAGCGGCTGTG
Source organism: Oxalobacter sp. (assembly GCA_016291665.1). Taxonomy (GTDB): domain Bacteria; phylum Pseudomonadota; class Gammaproteobacteria; order Burkholderiales; family Burkholderiaceae_D; genus Oxalobacter. The sequence continues at coordinate 11,505 of JAEEYE010000011.1, forward strand.
ACCTCTTGGTTTTCGGGGCGTCCAAAAACACAGGGCTTTTAGTTGCAACATTGGCTGCCAAACGGGGGGAAAAAGTTGCTGCCATGGTACGCGCCGGAAGTGACGCTTCGGTTCTCGAATCCATCGGGACCTCCATCATTCGTGGCGATGCATTCAGCCTGGATGACTGCTTCAGGGCCATTGAGACGTCAATACCACGACGCGTCATCAGCCTGATGGGCGGCAAGAACCAGAATGGCCGCCGTATCTGTGCCATCGGCAACATCCATGTCACTGATGCCCTTTTAAGTTACAGGACACTGGAACACTTCCTTCTGGTCACTTCCATGGGCTGTGGCGAACAGTATGCCGGGACAAGCGAGAAGGTCAAACAGTTCCTGGGAGAAGCCTTACGGGCCAAGACGCGCGCGGAGGATTACCTTAAATCCACCACGTTGCCTTGGACCATCGTACGTCCGGGCGGGCTCACCAATGAACCAGCCACCGGGCAATACTTCCTCTCTGAAAACCCCGACCGAATACACAAAGGTTACCTGTCGCGAGGCGATGTCGCACAAGCCATTGTAGATGTCCTTAATGACCCACAATGGCTGAACAAGGCCGTCTCCGTCCAGAATGCTGAAAAGGGGGAATGACCGATGGATTTAACCCCTTTTTTTGCAAAAGTATCGCAATGCCCTGCACGGGACGCCTTTGAGCCTGAAGAAAAGAAAATGCCGTCTGCCGCAGCGATGGCCAATTGGAAGCCGCCTAAATGGACAGGCGGTACATTCAAGGACTTTGCACCAGAAGCGTTTATGGCAGATCCCTCCCGACCTTTGGCCCTCTACGTACATGTGCCCTTCTGCCACCACCACTGCCTCTTCTGCCCTTTCTACATCAACCGGACAACGGCAGGGTTCAGCCGGGAATATACCGAGTTGCTTCTGCGCGAAATCGAGATTACGGCAGATGCGTTGAAAGAGGTCATCGACAAACGCGCCGTAGCAACCGTCTACTTTGGCGGCGGCACGCCAACCGATTTGGACGAGAGTGACTTATCATCGGTCATCACCGCACTCTTTGACCATTTCAACATCCCGAAAGACGCTGAAGTAACCGTCGAAGGACGGACAACAGGCTTTACCGCTTCAAAAGCCAAGGCATGGACGGCAGCTGGTGCCAACCGGTTTTCCTTAGGCGTGCAATCTGCCAATACAATGTTGCGCCAGCGCTTAGGCCGGATTTCCAGCCGCGAAGAACTCAAAAGCGCATTGGACGGTATCTGTGCAAGCGGCTCATCCGTCATCATTGATATGCTCTATGGATTACCGGGGCAGACCCGCGAAATCCTCTTGGACGACATCCGTTTCATTTCAGAAGAAACGGGAATCGATGGGCTCGATCTCTATGCGCTTAAGATTTTCCCAGGCACACCCTTAGACAAGGCCATCCAGATCGGCAAGATGCCCAAAGCCCCAACGTTTGACGATACGGCAACCATGTTCCATGATGCCTACCTTGCCCTTGTAAATGCAGGGTTTGAGCATTTCTCACCCAAACACTGGCGGCGTAATGCACGGGAACGCTCGCTTTACAACCGGTTGGCCGGCCAGCAATGCGACATGATCCCATTTGGCTCAGCAGCAGGTGGCAGGCTTAACGCCATCAGCCTAGCCAATGCCAGGGACATCAAGACGTACCGCAATATGGTTGAAGCCGGTGAAAAACCGCTAGGACACATCATGCCTTCCCCCTTACGGCCAATCCCTATGGGATTCGATGCCGTGCTCGCCTCATATGCTGAAAAACTGGCATTGCCACCCGTGGCTTTGTGGCCTGAGGATCGGCGCAGTGAAGCTGAAGGACTGCTCACCCAATGGCAGGCAGCAGGACTCTTAAAGGATAATGGGAAGGAATTCTGTTTAACAGGGGATGGCTACTTCTGGAGCCAGAAGATGAAAGGGTTGATCCAGCGTTTCCTCAGCGAACCGGTGTCCTAATCCGCTAAGCGCCTGCCAACAAATAACAATCCCGACCATCTTCGGACAGTCGGGACTGTTAGAGTGCAAGTAGTCGTTCCCGGGAACCAACCGGCATCTGCCCACCGAAAGGACGCGGCATCAGATGCTGTACAGGTTTTTCCCCACCATGTACTAGGGGCTATGAAGAAAGCTTATGAGAATGACTATAGCAGGCTGCCCGACAAAAACTGTTTAAAAGTGTAACAGTTGCGAAACAAATTGTTTCTGTTTCCCAAACGTGCCGCAGGATGCCCTGCTTTTAATGGGCGTGGAATTCATGACCATCACATCACAAAAAACGCCGCTTCAGGCTATCCCTTAAGCGGCGCTCTTAACGTTATGTGGCTTTTGCCAGTTATTTGCTCCAGACGCTATCGAAGGTCTTCTTCAATTCGTCCATCATAGCCTGGTCTTTGGTCAGGAAACCTTTGAAGCGTTCGAGGTATTTCTGTTTTGCTTCGGACAAGGTCAATGGAACCAGTTTCTTCTTGAAGTAAGGCAGGTCTGGGATTTCAATACCCTTGGCTTCCAAGCCCATCAAATCACGCATTTCGATGGCGGTTGCCAGGTTTTCTGCTGCGGCAACCTGTTCAGGCATATGTGGCAGGTTGTATGCATCACAGATTGCATCGCCAACATCGTTCCTGATACGCATGGATTCTTCCAGCATACGGAAGACAGGGGACGTACCAACATAAGCTTTGGAAGCGTTGCAGAGCAGGCCATTGAAAGAAAGTTCAACAGGCAGGATATCTGAAACCAGCAATGCGTGCTGTGCTTCGCTGAAGAAGACATTGGTATGGCCGTTGAAACGTGGCAGGTAGGACAGGGAGTGTGCAATATCAATTGGATTGAAGTCCGCTGCACGCATGTTATGGAAGTCGAAGCTGCCACCGCTGTAGAGCTTCATCTTTGGCAGAGCCTTACCTTCCGGTGTGACCTCGATTTCACCGGCAAAGTCGCCAAACATATCAAAATCTTCAAAGTCGTCGTTACGGCTTGTATCGTTCATGGACATTTTCCTTTCAGTTTGTTCAACTCAGGCATGGAATCCTTCAATGCCAAATCTTCCTGCCGATCATGTGTAAATATATCAGATATCACTCGCCCGTGTGGAGAGGCTAAAAGAAATTTCTTGGGCTGACATCCCTCTGTTATTCAACGAGACGCCGGCAAAGTCCTTTTCCTGCCATCTGTGCCACCCTTGCGTTTCAACTCCGACCATGCCAGAATCCTCCCGGCCATCCAACGCATCGTCCATAAAACTGCAATTAACCACTCCTGATGTTCATTTTCCTTTTCAACAGCTTGCTCCTTGGCATAGGCCTTGCAATGGATGCATTTTCTGTTTCGTTAGCTGACGGACTCCAAGACAGGGACATGCCCTTGCGCCGCAAAATATTAATCGCCGGCACCTTTGGTATTTTCCAAGGCTTAATGCCGATGATCGGTTGGTTTGCCGTCCACACGGCCGTCGAGAAATTCAGCGCCATTGAACCGTTCATACCGTGGGTTGCCTTAGGCCTTTTAGCTTACTTAGGCGGCAGCATGATCCTTGGGGCAATCAAAGGTGGGGAAGATGACGAAGACGAATACAAACCCTTGGGGTTCGGTGTCTTGATGACCCAAGGCATCGCAACCTCAATCGACGCCCTCTCCGTCGGTTTCACCACATCCGCCTATGGCTGGTTCCATGCAACCGTATCGTCCGTCATCATTGCAGCGGTCACGTTCATCATCTGCCTAGCTGGCCTTGCCATTGGACAACGCGCTGGCACCCGCCTTGCCGGCAAAGCAGAATTAATTGGCGGCATCATCCTGATTGCCATCGGCATCGAAATCTGGGCAACCAATGTTTTAATGTAATGCTAATGTCATCACTTTGTGTTACTATTGCACACACAAAGACAATACAAAGTGATTGCATTTTAAAATGAAAACGACCACCTTAAACATCCGCATCGAGCCAGATATCAAAGATCAGGCAGAAGCCATCTTCAGGCAGTTGGGACTCACACCAGCGGCTGCCGTCAACCTGTTCTTCCGGCAGGTCATCCTGCATGGAGGCATCCCCTTCATGCTGATGGCCAATACATCTGGCGCCATCCCTGTACCAGTACAAGAAAAACGCGAGCGAACCGTCCGCACCAGAAAACCGAAAACACAACCTGCCAGCGGAACACAGCAGCCTGACACACAAACGAAGGCAACCAAACCTACCGACACAGCGGATGATCCCAACAGGTACAGCCTGCCACCATTGTCACCTTTCCATGACGACGAAACCCGGGCGGCTGCCTGGCTTGCGCAACACGATGATGAGGGCATCTAATATACATTCAGTTACAATTACGTGTACCCGCAGTCTGTATGATGTACTTTCTGGAAAATTCCTCAGGAGATAAAACATGAAAAAATTCTTGGCCGCTTCCCTCATCGCCCTGATGGCAGGTACGGCTTATGCCGCAACCGATGAAGCAAAGGAAAACGCTGTATCAACCGACGCCACTGCGGCGACTGCTGAAAAGCAGCCTGAAACGATGTCGCTTGCCAAACTGAAACTGGGCGGCAAGGAAATCACGGTCATGATTGCGGAAACGGAAGAACAGCGCAAACAGGGGCTGATGAACGTCGAAAGGATGGACGAAAACAATGGGATGATCTTTTCCTACGGCGCACCAGTCGAAAAGGCCTGCATGTGGATGAAAGACACGAAGATCCCACTGGATGTTGCATTCATCAATGGCGAAGGCAAGATTGTCAACATTGAAGCGGACATGAAACCGCTATCCACCGACAGCCACTGTAATACAGCAGGTCCGATTTACTACGCACTGGAAATGAACGCCGGCTGGTTCGCTAAGAATGGCGTCAAACCAGGCGACTCACTGTCAAACGAGTAATACGGCAAAACCCAACTGACTTGGAGGTTCCCATGGGAAAAAGCGCTTCTCTTGCTCTCACCGCTGCGCTGGCACTTGCCTGCGGTGCGGTTTCGGCTGCGCCTAATGCACCGCAGTCCCTGATGACTCAGGCCTATGGGAACTACAATACCAAGTTCAGGTGCTGGGTGGTCAATGGTGGACAGGTTCCACGCCCACACTGCATGAAACCCGTTTCATTAGACCGCGTGGCCGTAGGCGGGAAGTCTTTCACCTACCTTTTGGTTTCCGGCAATGAAATCGACCTGAAAAACGGCAATAACGCTGGCATCGGCGCCCATGTCTCTGGCGGCCTGGTTGGGATGTTCGTTTATATGGGACCTGATTCCAACCCACAGATTGTCGCCAAAGAACCACTTAAAGAACTCGGGAAATATGGTGATGCCCCAAAAGGCAGATTCGTGAAGCTGGGGCCTACCCGCTATGGCTGGCAGTTTGAAGACGGCGACCTGGGACAGGGTTATGACAATGGCTGGCTGCGCTTTTTCACGCTTGAGAGAAACGGCATGGGCCAGCAGTTCATCCATGACTTAGGCACCATCCCCATCTATTATGACAACAGTGGCGCAGTCGGTCCCGATGGCTATACCCACTATTCCGGCAAAGCGACAATCGTCGAAGCTAAAGCCCAAGAAGGGTTCTACCCCGTCAAAGTCGTCATGGAACGCACCGTCAAAGGGAAAAAACTCTCCCCTAAGACTTACGAAGTCCGTTACAGTTTTGGAAAAGGCGAGTATGCTTTGCCTGACGGATATCCTATCGAAGAACAATAAAACACGCACAGGAACAACAGATGGCTGAACGGGAACCCATTTCCCAGGAAGAAAGGCGCAGGAGACGGCTGATTGCCCTTGTTGTCGTCCTAGCTGTTGTCGTCATCTGCTTTGCGGCACGCCATTACATCGGTGACTGGCTAAGGGGCAAAAGCGCTTCGCCAATCCGGGAAATGACGGTTACCACATCCGATGCAGAACCTGATGCGGCCAACCTAGGCTCCCTCTCACACCGAGAACTCAAAAAGTTCGGCAAGGCCATGCGTGAAAAAGTCGCGATGGAAATCGCCCTGGCCAACAATGTGCCACCCGATACCCCAGCCGAAACAAATGGCACAGCAGCTTCCCCTGCCAAAACGGAACAAAAACCCCAAGACGCAGCCCAGGCCACACCGCAGTCATCTGAACCTGCTGCCAGCACCCTGCCGCCTGAGAAGACCCCTATGCAGAACGCCATGGATACGTTGCTAAAGCGCCTTGAGGTCGAAGCCTTTTCCATCCCCGTTTCAGGACGCAGGCTGGCTGTTTTCCGGTACCGGTATCCAGCCGTTCGCGTCGATACGGTAAGCCATGGCGTTGTGATCTACGGTTATTCCGGCGAATCGTTGAAGCGTGTCGCCTGCTACTACCGCTACCCTGTCTCACTGACCCACGGTGCCTGCGCTGACGAGATTGAGAAGGTCTTTCATGTCCGCATCTAGGCGTAAAGTAACGCAAACTTCGCTGAAAACCCCAACAAAAACACCCATCACGCAGCCTTTGTCGTCAAAACCCGCATTGCAGCACAAAAGGATAACAGCATGAGCCGCTTGGCAAAATTCCTCGCCTTCCTGGGCATCTCCGCTGGTGTGCTTGCCATTGCCTGGTTCTGGCTGGGAAAAACGAAAAACGCTGAACTGCCCCCACCTGCCGGCGTACAGGTTCTCGTCCGCAGCACTGTAGCCGAAGAGCCTGATCCCACACAGGCTGGTCTGCCCGCATTGCAGAAACGTTTCACGCCCCATATCGTTGATTTTTTGAGCCAGCAAGAAGCCCTCCAAAGCCTGACTAAAGACACCATCCATCAAAACATTGCTTCCTCAACCAGACTCATCAAAGCCAATGGCCAATCTATCGCCTTGTTCCAGTGGCAGATGGCGTCCCTTGACCAGAAACGCCACGCCTTCATCACTTTGGCCTACGGCAACCACAGTGGCAAAACACACCGCATCCTATGTGCAGACAACAAACCGATCAACCTGGAAAGCGGTAAATGTGCGCACACCATCGCGTCGGTTTTCCAGACGGACAAGGTCACAAGTCACCCTTAAATAAGCATCCTATAACAGTATCCACTGTCTCGGGCAAATTTGTACCGATTCTGTACATCCACCTACAAGCCCACGCCCTCACCGCCTTTCGATGGAAGACAAATGTGACGCTACCAAGCACTTCTCTGTCCTGGATGCATTCCGTCATACCCCTACGCATGAGCCATCCATACCCGCATTGGGCAACGGCGCCGTTATCTGCACACGCGATGACCTTCTGTCTTTAAGCAACAGCAACTGGAATGCCCAGTCTGGTTAATTTAAAGATCAGGCTCACGCAAAACCAGTTCCAGCATCATGATAGGTTTTCTGGGCACAGCTCTGATACAATGCGCGGATTGATGCTTTTCGGATACAACTGGCAGCTATGAGCCTGAAACAGACCCGCCCCATCCTTTGGCCCTTAACGATCCCCCTGCTATCGATACTGGCCGGGTGTGCGACCAACCCTCACCATGACTATTACCGAGCCAGCCAAGTCCCTGAGTACGACAAACAACACCTGAAATACCTGTCAGAAGACAGCACACCAATCCTCACGGCTTCCAGCGGTGACACGGCATCTGAGCTCGATGAAGCACAGTCGCACGGTTTCATTATCATCGGCACATCGTCTTTTAATGCCCCCTTGGTCGAAACAGTGAAAATCGCCGAACAGGCCAAAGACGTTGGAGCAACCCATGTCCTGTACTCAGCCAAACCCGCTGGCAAAGTCACCGGTTTCGCCCCACAGGCCATGACAGAAAGCCAAGGCCAAGCCCTCTCAGAAGAGACGACACACACATCAAACCTGGCCGAGACGGAGACACAGCCTGCCGAAGGTGAAAACCCTGAAACCGTGAAAAAGGAAGAACCCTTCTGGGGCATCGGGTACCTGCCGGTCTCTTACAACAAAGAGCGCTACAACCAATCAGCCACCTTCCTGGTCAAGAGCACACGCACCCCCCCATTAGGCATAGAAGCGATGTCATTGACGGCTAACCAGAAAGCCCGTCTCGGTTACAACCGCGGTGTTGTCATTAAACGCGTTTTCTATGATTCCCCTGCGTTTGCCGCCAACCTTAAGAAGGGCGACATCCTCTATAGTGTCAACGGAACCGTCATCCAGGATGCGCGCCACTTCCAGACCATTGCAAAAAGCTATGCCGGCAGCAACCGCACGATGGTTTTTGAGCTGCTACGCGGTACAGAACCAATGCAGTTGGCATTGAACCCTGCCGCCAACCCACGTAAAAACAGACCGATCCTGATTGAACAGGGTGAACCCGTTAAAGAAGTGACGGATGAAACCAGCAACAATCCGCAAAACGCAGACGACCTAAAGACGCCTGAAGAAAAACGCCAGGAAGCGGCAGAACGTTGGGCCGCCAGGAAAAAAGCGTATGACGCCCGCATCCAGAAGAAACAGGCCCGCGCAAAAGATGGCTTTTTCATGGGACTGGTCCATTCGGTAACCGACCTGTTCGATGACGATTGACAGAAATCTCCTAACAGATTGCAGTAGAATTAGGGTAATGCTTGTCCTAAAAGGAGATTTCCATGAAAAAACTATGGCTCGCAGCACTGCTGGGCATGGTCTGCTTCGGTACCACTGCAATGGCACAAGACAACACCCCAGCCAATGACGACCCTGTCATCAAACTGGCGCCCGACGAAAAATGGGAACAGGTAGATGAAGACCAGGAGATGACCGTCTACATCCTGACACCGATTGAAGACCTGCGGGAACTACGTGAAGACGGCATGATTATCCGGGTTCGGAAAAAGAACCCGGAAGATATTGCATTCCAGGTCAAACCCGACTGCCAACAGCAACGGCTATACATTACAGCCGGTATGGATTTAGCCAAGAACGGCAAAGAGGTTAAGGAATTCCAGATCCTGCCAGCAAGCAAGGACTCGGTATTGGATGCTTCCCAGCCTGGTTCCGGCTACCGGAAAGTCCTAGAAATGATGTGTGGCGATCATTTGGCAAAATGAAATACCCACTCCTGACAACCATCTTGATTGGTTCAATGGCTGTCTGCCATATGGCACAAGCCCAAGAAACCGATAAGTGGCGGCTGTTGGTCGAAGACGGCGAAACCGCTATCTATGCCGAAGCACCTGCCACCCCCGAAAAGATGAAAGCGGATGGCATCAGCATTCGCATCCACCGTAAGGACACCGATGCAGGCATCGCAGACATTCTGGTCAAAGCGGGCTGCGAAGATGAAGAACTCTACCTGATAGCGGGTCAAGACTTGGATCCAGACGCACCGATTAAAGACACTTGGATCATACCACCGATGAAAAAGTTCACTTTGGATGCCCCAAAAGGCTCGCTTTATGGCAGACTTAGGGAGTTGATCTGCGGTGGATGACCGCATTTGACTGTTAACTGACTTTTCCGATGAGGATGATTATGAAAAAAACATTAACCGTTGCCCTTCTGGGTATTGCTGCACTGGGTTGTTCCACCGCATCTGCTGCTGGCATGACCGGCTGGTCCCAATTGACTGGCGACGATAACGGTGGCCTGTACCTGCAGAAACCACTGCCAAATTCAGAAGTCCTGAAAAAAATCGGCATGAACGTCCGTGCAATTGACAAGTCCAAAGGCACCGACTCCGCTGTCCTGTACAAAGCAGACTGTGAAAAACAGACGGTTTCTATGGTTGCTGGCGTTGACATCAACGAAGACGGCACCATCGGCCAGACGCACCCATTCCCTGCCGACCAAATCACCACTGAAAAAGGCACAATGGGTACGGTTTACGGCAAAATCATGACCCTGATCTGCCAATAATAAGACGCCATGCATTGGAAACATGCACTCCTGCTACCGTTGCTTGCGGTAGCAGGCTATGTTTTAGCTGAACCTTTTGAACCCGTCTGCCCGCCCTGCCAACCCATCGGCGAGACGGAGGACGGGGTTTTCATTGCACGTACCCGAAAGACCCCAGCACCTTTGCCACAGAGCCACTGGTTCCTAACCGCCTTCACACAGGACGACTATGGCAAACTCTCCCATATCGACGTCCTCTACCAGGCCGACTGCACAAAACGCCAGGCTAAGCCCATTGAGATGCACCTGTTTGACAACAGCGACCAGGAACTGCCCAAAGACAAAGCCTATGCGCCAGCTATCGACAAGCTACACTATTCGCCCAAAGTGCAGGCTATCGTCGTGGACTTCATCTGTCCGTCTAACTGACGCTTGTCTTAACGGTTAACGCTCCTGCCCAGCCGCTGAAAAGACCACATGGTAAGCAGGCTTCCCGGCAATACCTGCAGCCTTCTCCTTTTCCGACAGGCGCTGGTTGTAGGTTGCAACCTCTGTTGGTGAACAATCCACCAAGAACTCAATGAGGAAGCTTTCCGGTGTGTCATCCGGCATATGCAGTTGTGGTAATGATTGGAAACGCTTATCTTCACGCATCACTTCGCCTGCCAGATCGAGGTGCGCCGCTACGTTCGCATCGGTAATCCCATGCTTTTGCAGAATCTTCGCTGCACGCTGCACTTTTCCGGCAAGCTCCTGCGCTTCCCCTAAATCTGTCCCCTGGGCTGAAGCCTTATCGATATACTCGGCAACCATCTGGAGGCATCCCGTTGCAGCGGCATAGGGCAACGCCTCCGGCAGGTTGCCATGCACCGGATTAGCTGCATAAGCATAAGCCGGCGCAGCAGCAGATGGCATGCCATGCCCAGCATAAATACCGACCGTCTCCAGAATGACAGGGACATTGCGTGTTAAGCGGAAGACATTGCGGACGCTGTAGTGGATATCAGGGGTATTGCCCATCACAAGATGCCAATAACAGCGTCCCAACCACCCTTCGACCGGATTGATGCCAATCAGTCCGTCAATCTGGAACCCGACCTTGTGCCATTCGAGGTTACCTTTCTCAACAAAGCGGCCTGAACGCCGGAGGTTGTCTAACGCTTCAATAATCTTTTGTATGCGTGGTGATTGTCCTGTCATTGCCTATCCCAAAAAGTGACTTGCGAAGGACATTATCCTATCGCAACCCGCGCCGATAAAAAAGCCCTTGTTTTTTGGCTGACCGTCCCCATCTAGAACTTGTTCCGGCTATGGTTTGCAGGCCATCAGCCGTATTTTGTTTTGTTGAAGGGGACTCGCAAATCCTGCCCCCCAATTGGAAAGGATACGTAGAAATGGAATTCAAGATGAACCGGTCATTCCTAGTAGACACCTTAAAACGCCAAGGTATCTGTGCCAGTGTCATCGGTACTGCTGAAGGATTGCGTTACGAATACATCACGCCAGACGGGCTTGGCATCAGCCACGGCGAAATCACCTCTTGGCCAGCCTTAAAACTCAGGGGATTGGGCGATGATAAATGGGCAGATGTCCGTGCAAAACTGCGCTCTGGCAAACTGACCCATGATGATGTGAAAGGCACAGAATTCTTTTACCTGCACGAAGACGTCACCCGTGGCAAAGCCGCTGACGCCGTCGAGTTCTTCCAAGGCCTCCTAGCCCTGCCAGATTCGATGGAACTGGACATCTACTGCCTGTGTGATATGTCCAATCCTAAAGCAGTACCTGCTTTTTTCAATGACGAAGCCGCATTCTTGGAGGCCTTTGCCAAGGCATATTGCCGCAATGCGATTGGATGGGATGACCTGGATGAAGAATATATGGAAGATGTCGTCCAACGGCTGGACGCTGAATTCGGCGAATTCCAGTACCTCGCCTACTCCTAACGCGGACTAGCAAGGCGGCAAGCCACAATTGCCGCCGTACAGCACTAAATGCCTGTGGCTCTCACAAACCACAGGCATTTCTGTTAATGGCCAACCGGGTTATTTGCCCTCAGCTACTTCGGCCTTGGCAACACCCGCTTCTGCTGGTTCTACCGTACCTTTTTTAGCCTTCTTTCCTTTTTTTGGGGCTTTTTCTTTTTTGACCTTCTTGGCCTTTTTATCTTTTTTGACCTTTTTATCCTTTTTGGCCTTAGCTTCCTGCTTCGGTTCTTCAGCTTTCGCTGCTTCTGGAGCTTCTGCCGCTTTTTGCTCTTCTGCAGGTGCCGCTGGTTCTTTCGCTTCTTCAGCCTTTTCGTTTTTCGCTTTCTTAGGCTGTTTTACATTCTTGCCTTCGAGCTTGACACCAGCGACAAACATGACTTGAAGTGCAGTAACGAAAGGCAAGAGATTGCTTTTCGACAATGCCTTCGTCAGATTCCGCTCGGTCATACCAACCGCTTCTGCCACCACAGCAATACCTGTTGCCTCAGCCACATCTTTCAAAGCTGCTGCAATAAGGGAACCATCACCAGGATCCTGTTTGATGCATTCCTTGAGGAAAAGCCTACGGTCAGTTGACGTTGCCAGATAGTCTTGTATGTCGAATTCCTTCTCAGTCATGTCTCCACTCCTTCAGAAAAAGTGTACCCGATAGAATACTGCCTCACAGTTTACCCTAAAATCGCCTTTTTGGAATAATCTTTTACAAGCGCTATCATAACATTTTTCTGCGAAACGCTCACCGCTTGTAAACCCACCAACGCCCCTTAAATGAACCGCTATCCAGGATCAGCTGACCGACCGCCTCCCTGGGATGCTCCTCAATCTGACAGTTGGAATCGAGGTGGAATATCTCAAACGTAGTCTCAGCACCTGCCTTAGGAAACGCATAGATTTCCCGGCTACACATACCGTCACCTGCCAAGCCTTCGTCGGTTTTGCCATCACCCAATACAAAGTCAGGTTCGCCGTCCGCCACATCCCTTGGCTTCACCCATGCTTTAACCACATAGGTATTGAAATACCCCATCTTTGGACCAACACTAAAAACCAAATTATGCCTGTCCGTCTGGTAGTTTCCCACACTCTGCGCCATAACGGAGACTGACACCCCAAAGGCTAAAGACACGGCACAGAATGCTGTCATCCACTGCTTCATTGCTGTTCCTTTCGTGGCAAAGTGGCAAAGCGTCCAAAATCCCATTTGCCAGTTCCTCCCGGCAAGAAGACAATATACATCATGGGATTCAAACTGTGATGGCTGACTCTCATTTTTACAAAGAAAGGCCCAAACCAATGGATACCCGTCATGGATGGCATACTTCGATAATGGCAATGGCTGTCATCAGCATGGGCATTCTCGTCCCCGCAATGGCTGATGGCACTGAACCAGGCAAAATACCTGCAAAACAAACAACCCAGGCAACAACACCTGCTCCTGATAAACAGGCGACTTCACCTGAAGCCCGTGAATGGCAACTCTTGGCTGGGAACGATTTGGAAACCGTCTACATCAAAGAACCACCCCATGGGCTCGACCCCAACATTACGGGTATCGATGCTAAAGTCGTCGCCCGAACAAAAGAAGTGTTCGATTACGCCCAAGGTATTGCAATGGCAGACTGCGAAACCCGGGATGTATTCCCTGCCTCAGGCGAAATCTATGATGCACAAGGCAAAGAACTCGACCCGATGGGAATCCCAATCCTTAAAGCCCTACCCTATATCAGGTACTTTCCAAAAGAAGCTTATGACGGACTCCTTAAGCGCCTGTGCGAATGGCAGGGTACACCAACCAAAAACAAAACAATGCCAAGCATTGCACCAAACCGCGTCCAATATTAAGCATTTGTAACAGCACTTGCCGTTTTCACACTCAGTGCTACGATAACTAGTATAAAGACCAACAAAGTAAATATGATGAAAAGACTCTTATTGGCAACATTATCACCCCTTTTGGCGGCAGCTTTCCTGACAAGTGCTTCAGCTCAGGGTGTCTCGCAATTCAAGCCTAAGAAAGCAGGCTTCAGTTGCCGGCTCGATGAACATTGTGACAGTAAGCCACAAGCGGAAATCCAGAAAGCCCCGAAAAAACTAGTGAGAAAAGCGCGGCACCACCGTCCAGCACGGAAAGCCAGCCACAACTTGAGATAAGGTAGCAAGAAAAATTTATTTTTCGGTTTTATTTAAAAAATTTTGCAACAGATTGCAAACGACTGCCAAATTATAAAGAAAACGGTTAGAATAGTCTCATGTAAGTAACTGCCGCACTGTAACGATGTGCATGACTGCAAGGTGGCGATGATGAAAAAACTGCTAACTTCTGTAACCTTCTCGGTACTGGCCATTTTGGTTTTATCTGGCACAGCCCATGCTGGAGAATGGATTAAGATTTTCTATAGCAGTGACGGCGGTGTCTTCTATGCTCGCAAAAGCGCCTTCCAGAAAGTCAGCCTCAGTGATTCTGATGCAGTACGCGAAGGAGAATTTAAACTGGTTCCACCTAGGAACCCTGACTTTACCTATATGCTGGCACTCTACCGCGTTGACTGCCAGCAACGGACATTAACGGCGCTTTCGGCCTCCCTCCATGCACGGGATGGTTCTGTCATTGAATCCGATGGCGTCGATGAGAATACCCCACCGGCTCCGGTCGAACCCGGTACCGGTTCAGAAGCAGTCTACCACTATCTTTGTGGCCATTATTAACTGATGACCCGCTGTGGATGACAGCAGGTCAGACAACATGCTAGGAGACGAAAAGATGAAAAGAAAATTCCTCACACTCGCATGTATCGCCGCGAGCGCACTGATGCTGACATCCTGTACGACGGTGTACCACGACGGACCTCCGCCACCTCATGATGACGGATACCACCATCATGGCAACCCACCGCCACCACCACCAAACCATGCGCCTGACGGCCATCACCCAGGACCAGGACACCACGCACCTGACGCAGGTCCAGGGCATCACGGCCCAGATGCTAGACCACCGCATGGAGGTCCGGGGCACAACCCACCCCCTGCAGGTCCTACTGGAGAACCACGACCTGGTTATGACAATGGTTCAAGAGCCACAGGAACGAAATATCCATCCCGGACACGCCGTTCCAACGGTTCCTACCACAGGCGCCATTAACGAACCACCCTTAATCCATGGCGGAAAAGCCGTATAACGATGAAAGGAAACACTGATGCAACTTAAGAAACTTCTCTGCTATGCCTTGGTCGCAGCCGGCTGCACAACATTAACGGCCTGCCACGACTACTATTATGACGACTACTATTATGAAGATGGTTATTATTACTATGGTGGCAAACGCCACCGCCATCCACCACCGCCACCTCCTGGCGGCCATCATGGCCACCACCCTCATAGGCCCCATCATCCTCATGGCGAACGCCCAGGTGACCATGGCTCTATGAGACCGCCTCATAACCATCCAGGTGACCGTGGTTCCATGCGGCGTGATGACAGACGTGACCATCACAGCCGAAGCAATGATGAACGGCGGATGGAGCGCCGAAGTGGTGACTCCGGCTACAACCGGATGGAGCGCCGAAGCGGTGACTTCAGCAGCAACCGGATGGAACGCCGCGGTGGTGACTTCAGTAGCAACCGGATGGAACGCCGTGGCGGATTCAGCGGCGGCGGTAGCCGTGAATCCCGTGGCAGCCATAGTTTTAGCAGGGGACGTTAATCCGGAAAGTGGCAGGGGCAGACATTATACCTGCCACTTTTTTTCTGACCACCACCTTCTCAAGTGACGTACGACAAAGGAGTCTCAAATGAAAAAATGGATTGCTTGCGCCTTAGTTGCCATGGGTATCATTTCGCTGGCAGGCTGCCACCATCATGACCATCACCGTCATCATGACCATGACAGCTATGACCACAGGCATGACGACGGTGGCCATCATGGCAACCGC
Source organism: Oxalobacter sp. (assembly GCA_016291665.1). Lineage (GTDB taxonomy): Bacteria > Pseudomonadota > Gammaproteobacteria > Burkholderiales > Burkholderiaceae_D > Oxalobacter. The sequence goes on from JAEEYE010000011.1 coordinate 27,218, forward strand.
GGTGGCCGCTAAACACCCCAACCTACCTATGGGTTAGACATATTACATTTCGTCCCCATTCTCCGTCAGCGGTCGTGGAGAATGGGGTTCTTGCTCGTTATTACCCCTCAGTCACCTGCACTGCTGCCTCATCGTAGAGGGCAGTATCTCCGTCAATCCTTGCCCCACCGGCTACATGCGCCTGTCCAAAGATACGTGCCGTATCCATGATGATAGCACCGTCTGAAACACTAGCATTACCGTAAATTTCAGCATCGTTGTTCACCGTTGACCCTTCAAGCACTTTGGCTCGGTCATATACTTTCGCAATACCCTGCACCGAAGAACCGGTATCAACAACGGCATCACCATAAACCCATGCACGGTCAAGCACCTTGGACACGCCGGTTACCTTTGCCCTGTCAAATATACGGGCAAAACCAGAAACCTCCGCCCCATCACTGACGACGGCATTGTCAAAGACGCGGGCACTGCCAGTAATGGATGCCTGCGCTGAGACTTGTGCGCTGCCATAGACAGCAGCACCGCCTGAGACAGACGCATGCTGGATACGCGCATTGCCATAGACCGATGCACTGCCCGATATGGATCCCCCGACCAAAACAGCCGCGCCGTAAATGCGGCCATAACCACTCACATGCCCAGCCCAGAGTTCTGTACTCCCATAGACATGGCCATGGTCAATGACAGATGACTCCTGATGGATCTGCGCATGGCCATAGATGCGTGCCTCACCACCAATCTCCGATGTGCCAAAGACGACGGCATGGTCAAAGACCTGGGCATTGCCACCAACTGCTGCACGCATGGAGACTTCGGCTGATCCATACACTTTCGCATTGCCGGAGACCATACCTTCGCCTGAAATCCTGGCTGCCCCATAAACCTCTGCATCATCTTGGATCCAAGCTTTTACAGCAACGACAGCATCACCGTGTACACAAGCATTGTCTGATACGAGTGCGTCCCCAAAAACCTGTGCCTGGCCGTAGACCTTCGCCACACCACCAACCCAGGCCAAACCTTCCGCTGCCAGGTTCCATTCGCCTTCGATGTAACCGCCCAACTCACCTGATGCGACCTGTTCACCAATATCTGAAAGCGCACGGATCCGATAGAGCGTCCGTACCGTCGTACCTTCGATTACCTGGACGGTATCGTCTTCCACCAATTCATATTTACCGTTCATGAGCGGCCTTTCCTGAAACATAAAAAAATCCCCAACACACGGCGGCACTGGGGATTGGTTGGCATGTGTTAAACGTTTATTTTAACCTGCCTGTTTTTCCAAAAGACTCCTTAACATCCAAGCAGATTTTTCATGAACCTGTAATCGCTGGGTCATCAGATCACACGTTGGCTGGTCATTGGCCTTATCAGCCAGTGCCAAAACCTTGCGCGCACTCTTGGTCACAATCTGGGATGCCTCAATGACGTCTACAATCATTTCAGGAGCAGACGGCACTCCCGTCTTTTCCTTGACATCAGACAGCTCAATGAATTCCTTCATCGTGCCCGGCGCAGGATACCCCAGGGAACGGATACGCTCAGCAATCTCATCCAGGGCATTCCACAGTTCTGTGTACTGATCCATAAACATTGAATGCAAGGTCTGAAACATTGGGCCTGTCACATTCCAATGGTAATTGTGGGTCTTAACATACAGGCAGAAACTGTCAGACAAGAACTTGGACAGGGCTTCTGCAATCGCTTTACGGTCTTTATCCTTGATACCGATATCAACTGCTGGAACTTTCATGAGTTGCCTCCTAAAGATAATAGTTGATGGATCTCTCCCTGCACAAAAATCATACAGGTAAGAAGTGATCCTAAGTGTACACCGTTTTTGGATTCCTTGCGTTGTTCCCCGAGTTTTCTCCACAGCGTTTTTCCAAACCCAGGAAAGAATACCATCTGACCACGCACCACATCATGCCAGATAGCGGCTATACTGTCCCAATCGCAGGCTTGGAGCCAACCCATGAAACGTACACCCATCCTTAAAGCTGCCATCTCCTTCCTGTTCGCCGCTACCAGCCTATGCCCAGCTATGGCTGACAACTGTTATGTCAATGATGTCGGCAATGCGATTGTCATCCAAGATAAAGACGACGGCAGGTCGACCGTCATCTTTGACCTGGGGGAAGACGGCTTTACCGCAGAAGGTCCACGCCTGACATCGATTGTCTTAACCCAGTACATCGGCAGTGATAAGGAACGCTTTGCCGAACATATAAATGGGCCTGAAGTGGCCGTTGAGTTTTCCAAAGACCTGGCCAAGGTGAAGACCTCCAAAAACTCGCCTTGGAACATAGATGGGATAAAAGGGGACTACTTCCGCTTAGACCTTCCCAAGATGCTGGAAAAGCTGCGTGGCGATGCGCGCTTTACCGAGTGTGAAAAGAAAATGGAAGAAGCGTTCAAAACCCTGCTGGACGCCACCCCTGAAGAACAGAAAAATGACATCGTGCTCGCGCAGAAGGAATGGCAGGAAGAGATTGCAGAAAAAATGGCACTGGACGTCTTGTTGGACAGTGACCTTATCGACCAGGAAAACCACAAGGTCTCCCAAGCCATCCCCGACGCCTACCTGGATGTCATCAGGGCACGCACCCGCTGGCTTGAAATCTTAACCAAGCAACAGCGTGATCCCAATTACGCCGCTACCTTCACCGGCACCCTCTACAAAATGGATCGCGGTGGAGCAGGCATCAACATCATGCTGCGCGCTGACGGGCAGTATTCGAACATTTTCCTATGCGCAGCAGATACCGTTGAATGCACGCAGGCAGACAACCTGCTTGCCGAAAAGGACAGCACCTATGCCAAGGCAACAGGCAGACTCGATACCATCAAAGGCTTTAAGCAGGACGGCAAAGCCATCCCCGTTAAGGCCGCCACCCGTCCCGTTGATAAACCCCTTACCAAGGAGCAGGAAAAACCAACATCAACGCCTTGAACGTTGCTGGATACCGCCCACTTTCGCCTGCTTCTTCGGTGCTTCTTCTTCCTTTTCAGCAACCTTCTTTTTGCCGACAATGTCTTCAATCGACAGTTCCTGGGCCTCATTGATTTCTTCGACCGTCATCGAACTTTCGAGTTCCTGGAGTTTTTCGCTGGCCGTCGTATTCTTGGAAGCGGCTTCATTGAAAAGCACGTACGCATAAGACACATTCTTTTCGACGCCCTTGCCGCCCTCGTTATAGGCAATACCTAAGTTGAGCATCGCATCCGTATTGCCCTGCTGAGCCGATTTTTTCCAGTAACTGACCGCCTTCGCATAGTTCTTGGCAATGCCAGAACCAAACCAATAGGAAACGCCTAAGTTGTACTGCGCAACGGGATTACCCTGATCAGCCGCCTGGCGGTAGAGCGCCGCAGACTGGGCAAGATCCTTTTCAACACCGGCACCATAGTAATAGCAGTCACCGAGCTTCACCTGGGCTTCCGCATCACCCTGGTCAGCGGCCTTCTGGTACCATTCTGCAGCCTGTTCTTCGTCCTTGGTCACACCAATGCCGTTTTCATACGCTTCACCGACTGCCGTCTGTGCCTTGACGACATCCTGTTCGGCCGCTTTCTTGAACCACTTGAATGAACGGGGATCATCCTTGCCGTACGACATCCCCAAGTAATACTGTGCCTGGGCATTGTCCTGTTCAGCTGCCTGACGCCACAGGTTGACAGCCTTGGAAAGGTTCTGGCTGACACCACGGCCTGTCGCATAGGCAACGCCTAAATTGGCCTGGGCTGCTGCATTGCCATTGTCTGCTGCCATCTGCCACCAGTAAACGGCTTCCTCATCACTCTTTTCAACGCCATTACCGTTCGCATACGCGACACCCAGGTTGTTCTGGGCATCCACGTTGCCACCGTCGGCAGCCTTCCTGTACCACTCAGCAGCTTGCGTTGCATCTTTTTTCACGCCCTTGCCATTCGCATACGCCTTACCCAGGTAATACTGCGCATCGACATTGCCCTGTTCTGCCTTTTTCTTCAGCACACGAACTGGATCATCTTCGGAAACCGCTTCGTCTTCTTCGTCATCCTTTAAGGTACCGGCTTTGCGCGCGGCAATTTCCGCTTCAGCAGCAGCCTTGTCTTCTTCGGTAACATTTACATCCGACTCCACAGACAGACCAAGATCCCTAGGTTTGGAAGACGTGGTTTTTTCAGCCTGCCTGTCAGTACCAGCTTTAGCAGTTTCCTTTGTCTTGGAACCGTCACTTTCCTGGACTTCCTTGTTGCCAGAAGAGAAAAGCCCGGAGAAAAAGTCCTTCACACTTTCTGCCATATCCGAAAAGGAGCCCCCACTGGAGGAAGATGATGTCTGCTGCGCTGGCTCTTCATCGACATCCTGCGCATAAAGCGGCACACCCGAAGCAAAAAGCGAACTGATCAACAATGGCAGCAACAATTTCCGGAACATGACAGATTCCTCCTTAAGTTTGGTGACAACTCATCGTAACAGACAACCAGACAGGCAGATGTAACGGATATCGACAAAATGTTAAGGCAAGGATTCTTGCCATTCTTGCCAAGGCATCCGTCCAATCTAAAAATGATAGCAAGTCGGAAAGAAAATACAAGGACGCTGTGGCACCGATACTGGCACCCACAAGGCTCATTGTGGCAACAGGGAAATACCCTCGAGCACTTTGGCTGCAGCCTCATTGCCTTCTTCGGCCAAACCTTCCAGTGCGGCGATGGCATCATCATTACCTTGGGTAGCGGCTTTGGCATACCACTGGATAGCCAAGCCAAAATCCTGCCAGCCACCAAGGCCGTTTTCATAGAGGAAACCCAACGTATTCTGTGCCTGGGGCAAGCCTTGGGAGGCTGCTTTTTCAAGCCAGTTGCGGGCCTCACCATACGCCTGAGGCACACCCTGCCCATAGATGTACATGAAACCCAGTTCCATCTGTGACAGGGCATCCCCCGAGAGCGCCGCCTTGCAGAACCAGAATGCCGCATGGTCATAATTCATGGAAACACCGATGCCATCCAAACGCATCTTAGCGATATGGTACTGAGCCTGTGTATTGCCTTTTTCCGCAGCCTTTTCAAAACACATAGCAGCCTGGCTCAGGTCACCCGCATGCAATAAGGCAATACCCTGTCCCAAGAGGGAAGCGGCTTCATCAGGCAAAGTGGCCATCAGTCTGCCTTCTTTGCCAGGTACTTGCTAAAGAAACGGTCGAGTTCACCAAAATGGAAACGCGCTTCTGCCGCATCCATCGGGAGCATACAGTAGCCTGCATGCGAGAGCCCTTCAATCACCAACAGATCGGCATTGACACCAGCTTCGCGCATTTTCTGATGGACACGTACCGTATTGCTCAAGAAAATATCACGCGTACCGCTAGTCAACAGCACCGGAGGGAATCCGGTGAAATCCCCATAAACGGGAGAAAGGTAAGGGTCTTTCATATCGTGCCCAGCAGCGTAGATTTCAGCCGCACCGCGAATCATGCCTTCATAGCTGACCAATACCGTATCCAGCCCTTCATGTGTGTAATACGAATCACCTGTTTTTGTGAGGTCTGACCAGGGAGTTCCCGGTGCAATCGCCCCCGGTAGCGGTAGCCCTTCGGCTTTCGCGCGGAGTACCAACGCGAGCGTCATCCCACCACCGGTTGATGTCCCAAACACACCAATCCTGTCGGCTGGATACTGTTCCAATGCCGCCTTATAGACCGCCATCGCATCATCCAGTGCAGCCGGATAAGGATGGTCTGGCGCCATCCGGTAATCAATGGATATAACTTTATAGCCCCCTTTGGCCGCCATCATCACGCCTTCACCGATACCCGACTTCCCAGGAGAAAAGACATACCCACCACCATGGATATGGAGCAGGAGTCTGTCCTGGTTCTCAGGTTTCACTTCTGAGGGCAAAAGCGTAAAAACCTTAACGCCTGCCATCGTGCCTTCTTCAACCGTCACACCGAGTTCTGACGCCAAGGCCATCGCGCGTTTTTCGCCGTGGGCAGCAGAGTTTGCCACTGCCCTGTTCCAGGCTGCCGCATCCTTGGGTACATGGTTCCAGCCGCGGTTGACGCCCCGCTCAATGCTTTTTTTCAGCGCATCACTGACTGTATCGGGTACCGGTACCTCATGGGCAGGCACTTCATAGGCCTGTGCAACTGAAAAGGCCAAGACCGTCCCCAATACAGCAGACAATACTGTTTTTGCAACACCGCGCATCACACCCCCTTATCCTTAAAAAAGCCAGCAAGGCCATCATGTCATTGGCAATCCAATAGGCAATATTATATTATCCTCAAGAGATAGGCCGATTGTCCGGTAATGCAAAAGGAATGCTTATGACTTCCCTGCTTGAACTCATCAAAACAAGGCGTAGCTGCCGCAGTTTCAAACCCGATCCCGTCCCCCACGAACTCATCGACCAAATCATCGAGGCTGGCCTCTATGCTGCTTCAGGCAAAGGCCTCCAGTCGCAGATTATCATCGCAGTCACCAACCAGGCGTTGTTGAAAGAACTCAACAGGATCAACGGAACCTTCGGTGGTGGGCCAGAACCTTTTTATGGTGCACCGTGTGTGCTCATTGTTGCCGCTGAGACGAGTAACGGCTCGCAAGCCTATGACGGCGCGCTGACGTTAGGCAATATGATGTTAATGGCCCATGACCTGGGATTGGGCAGCTGCTGGATACACCGCGCAAGGCAGGAATTTGAAACCGACTTTGGGCGCAACCTGCTCCAAAAATTGGGACTTAAAGGCAACTACGAGGGTGTCGGACACCTGGCACTCGGTTACCCAGACTTTCCTCAATCGTACGTCTTCCCGAGACGTCCAAACCGTGCTTTCTATATTGAATAGGAGTAAACGCCATGATCCTCGACAAACTGAAAGACAAGGTGGACTCGATTTCCGCTGAAATCAAAAAGAACTTCCACCCGTGTGATATCTGTGGCCGGTCAATCACCACCGACATCGACCGCTGCCCATCCTGCGAAGACGCCTACCTCGATCTGACCGATCCTGCCAGGATGCCGCAGGATCAAGACCAGATCAACAGCCTGATCAACCGCTTTGTGATGATCCTGCCCAAGATGGCTGATGGGGAATTGAAGGACACAATCACATCAAACCTAGACCGCCTACGTGCCAAATCCAACGAAATCGGGCAACACGAACAGGCTGTCGCCGCAGCAGCGTCTTCTCCCAAAAAGCCCCGAAAACCTGTCCTGCTAAGCAACACGGAAACGGTTGTCGGCCACACCGTCTCGGCACAGCTAGGGATTGTTACCGTATCACGGACGGTCACCCTGACCACCACAGATGGACAGCGCGAAACCGATGATGCTGTTAAAACCGCTTTAGATGATCTCGCAACCAGGGCTGATGCCTTGGGTGCCAATGCCATCATCAATATACGCATCGGCTATACCGGGGTTGAATCGATGACGCTCGCCCCGAAAGTCCTGTTGACCGTCACAGGCACTGCTGCAACCGTCCCTTCTAACCAACCAGAAAACACGGTTGCTGTTGCTGAAAGTCCTGATAATGGCATCGAACTGTAGGCATTATTAACCAATTAATGGGGTGGCTCATTAGAGCACCCCAAACTTTTTTTAAATCAAAGCTTTACATTCCGCGGATTTATTCTTAAACTCGCATCCCGTTATTGACCTTTGATTTTTTTATTATCCCCATGAAAAAAACGATTACCCTGCTTTGCGGCACAGCACTCGTCATGACCTTGACCGGCTGTGAAACTTTCCTTGGCGGTTCTTCCCACTCAAAGGCGAGTGCATCCGGCCCTGTGACCACCCAGTATGACTGCACCGACGGCACCCATTTTACGATTACACGTGATGCAAAGACGCCTGACCGTGCAACCTTAACGCGCAACGGCGAGTCTTACGAAATGAAGAAAATCGCAACGCGTACCGGTTCCGACAAGCTGCAACATACCTCAGGCATCACCTACATCGGTGTGTCCAACATGAGCAGTCTCGTCAACTTCAAGAAGGGTAAGAACATCTCCAGCGAATGCCGCAGTGAAGAACAGCGCCAGATCCAGGCTGAACTCGACCAGAAGCGCCGTGAAGAAGCTGCACTGAAAGCCGCTGAACCGAAGAAGACAACAACGGCTAAGAAGAAAGTGACCACCAAGAAAACAACCCATAAAACAACCAGGAAAGTCACTAAGAAAACCTCGCGCAGAAAATAATCTGCACTTTAACCGCAGGCGGCTACCAATCAAAAAAAGGCCGCCTGCACCGCATCCATGAACTGGAAAATCTCCCTCATCGTCACTGCCCTTTTGGCACTGACCGCCTGCTCCAAGACACCAACACCGGTTACCGAAACGTTTTCATGCAACGATGGCAACCGTTTTACCTTGACCCACACACCAAGGACTCTCTCTCCTGCCACTCTTTCCTGGCAGGGACAGACCTATGAGATGACGCCCGTTAAGACAAAGACAGGCGCCGAACGGTTCGAACACCCATCGGGCATCACCTATATTGGCGCTGCCAATACCAGCATGCTGATTGACCGGATCAAGGGCAAGCTCATTGTCCAAGACTGCCGGAACCCGACACAGGAAAAAGCCGAACTTCAACAGAACAAGCTGTTGAAGCCTTAGCCCATCACGTTGTCGGCAATCCAGTCACCCAACATCTGACCCTGGAGGGAATATCCCTTGGCATTGAAATGCACGCCACGACGGTCCATCATGCCGCCATTGCGCCAGTAGGCAGGACCTGCCGCCGCATAAAGGTCATAAGCCCAATAGCCTAAATCACCTGCCATCGACATCTGGATGTCGGCAATCTGCCTGCCCTTTGGATTGATACGCCCATGCTTGTAATTGCCTGGCATCGTGGTAAAAACAATCGCTTTGCAGATAGGCTTGTACATCGCCATGAAACGGCGCATGTCTGCCCGAAACTTCGGTGCGTCAAAGTTCGGTGCGTAACTTTCATTCGTTCCAATGGAAACGACGATCAGATTCGGGTTCATGGCGGCTACCCGATTCACCGAACGCTGGTTCAAAAAATCAGCTAGGTAAGCACCGGGTTTGGAGACCTGCTGGTACGTCACACCACCTCCCAAACGCTGGTTCAGCCGAGCATGGGCTGAACGCGGGAAAATCTTGCTAAATACATGCGAGTCACCAATATGAACGACCCGGAGGTTTGCCGCCCATGCCAGGACCGGCATCAAAACACCCAACAAAACGGCTATAAGCCACTTACGGAAAAATACGGAAAACATCAAAAACCTCAATTGCAGTGAAGCCCAGACAATCGGGTTCACCATCTGGTATAGCCTATGTACCCAATTAGGATATGTCACAGGACTATATGTAAAAATGCGAAATATGAACGGAATTTCATACACTGAATTTTAGATTCTAACCTATTTAGCTAAAATAATCAATCATTTACTGCAATATGCCGCCAAGACCAAAAAACTTTGCAATGAGTCATTCAAGAAAACTCGATGCTGGATTCGCGTAATACCCCCTGTATTTGTTAGAATACTTTTTTTCCTTCCACCGCCTGACAGCACACCAAAACACATGTCCAAAACCCACCCTGGTATCCAGAAACTCATCAAGGACGCCGAGAACGGCCATACAAATGCCCAATACGAGTTGGGGGTCTGCTTGATGGAAGGCATTGGCGTGCCCCAAGACACCGAAGAAGGACTTGCTCGGCTGACCCAGGCAGGCTCCGCCAAGCACATTGCCGCACAGCGCTACCTGGGCTCCCTCTACCTAGCCGGGCAAAACGAAGAAGAATCGCGCTACTGGTTTGAACAAGCTGCTTTAGGCGGTGACGTCACGGCCATGCACACTTTGGCGCTGATCTACCTGCGAGGAAATGTCTGCAACGCAGACCCAAGCATTGCCCTTGCGTGGCTCAAAAAAGCTGCAGAAAACGGCCACACCGCATCAATGACCCGGCTGGGTGTCATCTGTTGCCTGGGTATTGGCGTCAATAAAGACTATGCTGAAGCCGTGAAATGGTTCAGAAATGCCGCTCAAAAAGGCGACCCAAACGCACAGATGCTCCTGGCAAGCGCGTATCTCACCGGATGCGGCGTTTCAGCCAACGAAACAGACGCAACCTATTGGTTCAAGCAGGTCATGCTCACATTCCCAGATGAAAACGCAATGCTTACAATGGCAGACACAGTCAATGATGGCACCCTGATGCCAAAGTCCAAAGTGGCAGCTTATGTCATCTTGGGCCTACATGGCGCAAACTTCCCTAGTACACAAGTCGACACCAGCACACTGGCGTCAACCATGACCGCATCCGAACTTAATCAGGCAAAGCGCATCCTGGCAAATACCCAGCCATCCAGCGCCGACCAATGCCTCCTACGTCATTAGTTTTCCAGCGCTTAGCTGTACCCAAACCAAAGAAGCACCTTCCCCCAAAAAAGGGCTTCCCCATACCAAATCTGAAACGGGTATGTAACTTAAAGTCTGTTGTACCTATAATTTCAGAGAAATAGAATTTCCATATTATCCTCATTGGAAAGGCTTTTCTTATGATTAAACAAATCGGCCAAAGAATCCGAGAGCTTCGCCAATCAAAAGGCATCAGCCAGGAACAGCTAGGACTTGAGGCAGGTTTGCACCGCACATACATCGTCAGTGTTGAAAATGGACGACGCAATATCTCAATTACAGCACTGAGTAGGATTTGGGATGGCCTTAGCATCTCGCCACAGACTTTTTTTGATTCAGAGCTGTTCAAGAATAATAAGAAGCGGAAATGATGGCTGTGCTCGGAGAAAAAACAACCACCACACAACTGACAACTGTATAGATACCCCGTCATTCATAGGTACTAACTTGCATATGCAAAGCCTGTCACTTAGGGCGGTTTTACCAAACTAACATGACAGGCCAACCAATTTGTCACATCCCTCTTGCGCACCCGCAAAAAAAAAGTGAGAATTCTCAGGTTTCAGGATTAACGCCCCAAACCATGCCCTTCACTGACCTTTCCAGACGGTTCCTCACCATCCCGCTGTTGGTGTTAATGCTTTTCTGCCTTAGCGGCTGCCAGGAAGCCCGTCACCAGCATGAAGGCACCTTGAATGGGGACAAGGCCAACCAGCTAATCAAAGACATGGGGAAAAAATTGAACATCCTGGATGTGCGCACCCCGGAAGAATATGCCCAGTGCCACTTAAAAGGCGCCATCAACATCCCCGTCGACACGTTAGCTGACCGAATCGCTTCCTTACCGGAAGGACCGATTCTTATCGTCTGCCGACGCGGCAGGCGTGCCCATAAGGCCTACCACATCATCCTCGAAGCACAGCCTGGCCGGAAAGACGTCTACTACCTCGACGGCACACCGACCTATAAACCGGATGGCACCTGCAACTGTGTCACCTTCCAGTGAGGCGGCAGTGCTGGAAATCCACCATACAGGCACCGTCCCATCCGTCTTGGACACCGCATGGGAAGCCGTAGCATCAGGACAGCTGAACGTCTTTGACAGCATTCTGGCCGCTGCACAGACCGCAGGGCGCGGGCAATACCACCGAAACTGGCACTCTCCTGAAGGCAACCTCTATGCCGCCCTACGGCTGCCCAGCACGCCCCCCTTTTTAGGCACAGAGTCTGCCGTTGCCGTTGGTGCCTGGATTGCCGATGCCCTCAACAAAGCAGGCTACCCTGCTTTCCTGAAATGGCCCAATGACATTGCACTACTTTTTGAAAACGGTCCAAGCAAAATCTGCGGCATCCTGCTCGAAGAACGCGGAGGTATTGTCATAGCCGGTATCGGGATGAACATCGCCCACTGCCCGGACGTAAGTATCCTTCGCGATGGTGCAACACTTCCCGCAGGGACACTGTCGCAGGCAGCAACAGTGTATGGCCTTACACAACCAACTGTCGAGAATCTCTGGAATCTCCTTTTAAAGAACATCTATTCATCTTATACTTCTACTATTGGGCAATTGTGTGCATGGAAACCCACAGCGACCCAGCGTCTGCTATGGCATGGCCAACCCGTCACCTTAGCGGACGGTGAAAAACAGGTGTCCGGCATCTTGGTTGATGTTGGGCCATCAGGGGAATTGATTCTTGAAACAGACGGCACCCGGCAATCTTTTTTGCGGGGGAGCATCGTGTCCTGCGGCTGAGGCTGGCAGGTTAAGGAAAGAAAGCAATGGCGAACAAAACCTTTAAAGACGTACAAAACTACCTAAAGGGCAAGAAGATCCTCGTGGCAAACCGCGGGATCACCGCACGCCGCATCTGCCGTTCCATCCGTGAACGCTTTGATGCGGTTGCAGTCATGACGGCGACGGACATTGACCGTACCGCGCCAGCAGCAGCTGCCGCCCACGAACTGCTGCTTTTGGGACCTGACCCAAGAGCTTACCTTGACATCGACTGCATCGTCGAAAAAGCCCAGCAGCAAGGCATCATCGGTATCCATCCAGGCTGGGGCTTCGCTTCCGAAGACAGCCGTTTCCCAGCAGTCTGCGAAAAGGCTGACATCACCTTCATCGGTGCTTCTGAATCGGCCATGAACCAGCTGGGCAACAAGGTGGAAGCACGTAAGGTTGCCAAATCATTAGGCATCCCTGTTGTCCCAGGCTCAGACGGTGCTGTTGACCTAAAGACTGCCCGCGAAATCATCCGTGAAATCGGACTACCGATCATGCTCAAGGCAGAAGGCGGTGGCGGTGGCCGTGGTATTTTTGCGATTTTCAACGAAGCGGAACTGGACGATGCATTCTTCAAAGCCTCCACAATGGCCCAGGCGTCTTTCGGCAACCCACGGCTTTTTGTTGAAAAATTCCTGGCAGACGTCCATCACATTGAAATCCAGGTCTTGGCTGACCGTTACGGCAATGTCTTTGCTTTCGATGAACGCGACTGTACCGTCCAGCGTAACAACCAGAAACTGATTGAAATCACCCCTTCCCCTTGGAAAGGCGTCACCCCACAGCTGCGTGAACAGCTCAAAGACTATGCACGCCGCCTCGTTGCTGCAACCGGTTACTATTCCCTGGCAACCGTCGAATTCCTGGTCCTGCCAGACAGCACAGCCTACATGATTGAAGTCAACACCCGTCTGCAGGTTGAACATGGCATTACCGAAAGCCGCTACGGGATTGACCTGGTTGAAGAACAGATTGCCGTCGCATTCGGCTCTGAACTGCGCTACAAGGAAGACACCCTGAAACCTGCGTTCGCTGCATTGCAGGTCCGTATCAACCTGGAAAACCCACAGGAAAACTTTGCACCAAACTCCGGCCAGATTACCCGTTACGTTTCCCCAGGCGGTCCAGGTGTGCGTTTGGACTCCAACATCAGCGCTGGTTATGAATTCCCTGCCAACTATGACTCTGCAGGCGCCTTGTTGATCGCCTATGCAAACGATTGGGAAAAATCCTTAGGCATCATGGACCGTGCCTTGGGTGAATACATCATCGGTGGTGTCCACACGACAATCCCGTTCTACCGCCAGGTCATCAAGGCCCCACAGTTCAGGACAGGCGACATCACGACCCACTTTGTCCAGGACCACCCAGAACTCTTCCAGTATGAAGATTTAGCACCTGAAGAAGAACGCTTGGCCAAACTGGTTGCCGAAATCTCAGCCAAGGGCTACAACCCATATGTCCAGCTGGGTGAATACCGTTCACCGGACACCCCAAGGCTTTCTGCTTTCACACCGGTCCTGCCGGAAATCCCGTCTGAAACGCGCCGCCGTCCAAACCCATACCCACATGGTGACCGCGAAGCGTTGCTCGACTTCATCCGCGATACCGATTACATCCACTTTACGGATACGACAACGCGTGACCAGACCCAGTCCAACTCCGGTAACCGCCTACGCCTGGCAGAAGACAGGCTCTTAGGCCCTTACCTGGACAACATCAACCTCTTCTCCATTGAAAACGGCGGTGGTGCGCATTTCCACGTCGATATGCTCGCCAACATGACGTACCCATTCACGGAAGCCAAAGAATGGAACCGTTTTGCACCGAAGACATTGAAGCAGCTCTTGGTCCGCTCAACCAACACCTTGGGCTACCAGCCACAGCCTCGCAACGTCATGCACGCAACGGGTGAAATGGTCTGCGACAACTACCAGATCGTCCGCAGCTTCGACTTCCTAAACCATGTTGAAAACATGCTGCCGTTTGCTGAAGTCGTCTTGAACCGCAAGGACTGTGTGTTTGAACCGGCACTTTCCATGTCCAACGCCAAGGGCTTTGATGTCAAGCATTACATGGGTGTCACCGAACACATCATCCATATGATTGCCCGTTTGATGGGCGTCGGTGAACATGAAGCAGCCCGCCACTTCATCCTGGGTCTGAAAGACATGGGCGGCGTCATGCCACCACAGTTCATGACCCAGCTGGTCACGGCCTTGAGGAAAGAATGGCCAGAACTTGTCTTGCATTACCACCGCCATGTCACCGACGGCCTTTACCTGCCAGCATGCGCTGCAGCCGCTAAGGCAGGGTGCCACATCGTTGACGCAGCATTAGGTTCATCTGTCAGAAGCTATGGCCAGGGTGACATCCAGTCGCTCGTTGCCTACATGGAAGATGAACTAGGACTGAAGACCAACTTGGACAAAGATGCAATCCGCGACGCGAACTTCGTCTGCAAGCAGATCATGCCTTACTTCGACCGTTACTGCGCACCTTACTTCCAGGGCGTCGACTATGATGTCGTCCGCCACGGTATGCCAGGCGGTGCAACATCTTCTTCCCAGGAAGGTGCAATGAAGCAGGGGCATATCCACCTGCTGCCATTCATGCTGCGCTTCCTTGAACAGACCCGTAAGATTGTCCGTTATCATGACGTGACCCCAGGCAGCCAGATTACCTGGAACACCTCATTCCTGGCTGTGACCGGCGCCCACCGCCGCGGAGGCGATGCAGAAGTCCGCCACTTGTTGGAAGTCTTGGAAGCGGTCAACACGATCCCAGAAGACAGGCTCTCTGAAGACCTGAAGAAAGACCGGTTGATCATCTACCGCGACTGTAACGACGCCTTCCGCAACCTGCTCCAGGGACGCTTTGGCCGCATGCCTTTAGGCTTCCCACCAGACTGGGTTTATGAAAGCGCATTCGGTACGAACTGGAAAGATGCGATTGCCCGCCGTACCGAAGTCTCGCCGATTGAAGCCCTGCCGGCTGCCAACATGGCAGCCCTGAAGGACGAATGCACGCGGCTCCTGAAACGCGAACCGACGCCGGAAGAATTCGTGATGTACCTGAACTTCCCTGGCGACGCCTTAAAGACCATCCAGTTCCAGGCACAGTTTGGTGACCCGAACTGCCTGCCACTGCACATCTGGTTTGAAGGGATGCAGGTTGGAGAAACCCTCATGTTCCGTGATTCGGAAGGCAAGCCGCACCAGCTGCAGATCATCTCGATCTCCCGTCCGAATGATTCCGGACGCTGCACAGTCCGTTACATCCTGGATTCCGAATTCATGACGTCTGCCGTCCAGTTAGGCCAAGGCGGCGGCCAGAGCATGAAGGGTATCACGATGGCTGACAGGAACGACATCTACCAGATTGCAGCACCAAGTGCCGGTGACCTGTGGGTGATGTACGTACAGCCAGGTGATATCGTCAAGAAGGGTTCCGAAGTCTTCAACGTATCCATCATGAAACAGGAAAAAGCTGTCTTGGCTCCTTGCGACGGTATCGTCAAACGCGTGCTTAAGACCGCTGACTTCAAGGCCAACAAGAAGATGGTTCCTGTCCGTGAAGGTGAACTCCTGGTTGAATTGGGGCCAATCCCACAGATGTGCCCGAACGAAGCCTGCGGCCACCATATCGGCAGCACCGACGCACGTTACTGCCCATACTGCGGTACCAACCTGCGTTGATACTCTCTCTGGCACAAAACCCCGGGAATCCCCCGGGGTTTTTTATCGTTCAAAGTATGACAAAGTGCAACAAGTGTAACAGCTTGATTGCAGCCCTTGAACTCTGTCTCCTCTTGCAATAAGATAACAGTACTGAAAAGTGAATTACCCTGATTAGGACTCCGCAGGAGAAACCTTTCAGTATCAGCCAACGCTTAAGTTTCTGAAAAGGAGACGGATATGAAAAAACTGTTAGTAGGTCTACTGGCATTTGCCGTAGTCGGCGCAGCATCCGCTGCACCTCCACCACGCTATTATGGTGGCCCAAGTTACCACCGTTATTACGGACCTCCTCCAGGCTACCGCCGTCATTACGGTCCACCTCCTGGTTACTATCGCCCAGGCCCACGTCCTGGTTATTACCGTGGTTATTATGGCCCACGCCGCTATGGCCCACCGCCACGCCGTTATTACTATTAATTCCAGGCGTTATCCAGACCCGCACTATCCTGTGCGGGTTTTTTGCTGTCTTGTGCGGCATTTCCCAATCCATGCTATGCTTTTGACAAAGCGGGCTTTAAGGATCCGCTTCCTAAAACAATCCCTTCAAAAGGAGGAAAAGACATGGCACACACACTCCCACCACTGCCCTATGCTGAAGATGCGCTGGCACCGACCATTTCATCGGAAACCATCAGCTACCATTATGGCAAACACCATAAATCCTATGTGGATACCTTAAACCGCCTGATCGCTGGCACGGAATACGAAAGCCTGCCCTTGGAAGCCATCATCAAAAAAGCTTCGGGGGGAATTTTCAACAACGCTGCCCAAGTCTACAACCATACGTTCTACTGGAATGGGTTGACCCCAAACGGCAAAGGCAAACCTGAAGGCAAACTCTTAGCTGCCATTGAAACGAAATGGGGCTCTTTTGATGCATTCAAAGAAGCTTTCACCGCTTCTTGCACCAGCAACTTCGGCTCTGGCTGGACATGGCTCGTCAAGAAACCGGACGGCTCGCTGGATATCGTCAACACGTCGAATGCCGCCACCCCGATTACAGGTGACAATGTCCCGCTGCTGACATTCGATGTCTGGGAGCACGCCTACTATATCGACTACCGTAACGCCCGGGCAAAATACGTTGGCTCACTCTGGGCTATCGTCAACTGGGATGAAGTTGCCAAACGCCTAGGCTAGGCGAAATCACCTATCTGGGGAAGGCACAGCCCTTCCCCTTAAAACGCAACAGGACAGATACCCTGAAAGACAGCAGACATGACGACGTTCAAGTATTACCTGATCGCCATCATCTCAGGACTCGTCTCGTTTGCTCTGGCCGTCGGCGGTGGTCTCTGGATCACCATTGAATCCAGTAGGAAATACCTAGCGACACACCCGGGACACCCGTCTCCCCTTGCCTTTTTCCTTTTCGCCATCATCATCTGGCTTGTCCTGATGATCATCTACCTGATTATCGCGTTTATCTGCGCAAGGAAACTCCCTGAACGGCGGGCCCGCCACTTCTGCCTGGGCTTTTTGGTGTACATCGCCTCCTTCTTGGCAATCCCGGCCGCCCTCTACGTCATTAACTGAAAAGACTCCCAAAAAACATGAAACACCTCCTGACAATTGCCGGATCGGACTCCAGCGGCGGTGCCGGCATCCAAGCCGACCTGAAGACATTTGCCGCACACGGTACCTTCGGCATGAGTGTCATCACAGCTGTCACTGCGCAAAACACCTGCGGTGTCACACTGATCCAAGACATCACACCTGAAATGATTTCTGCCCAGATTGATGCCGTCTTCAGCGACATCCATGTGGATGCCGTCAAAATCGGGATGATTTCCAGGAGCCCCAGTATCTGCGCGATTGCTGAAAGCCTAAGGAAGTGGAAACCCACCATCGTCGTCGTTGATCCTGTAATGGTCTCCAAAAGCGGCTCGCCGCTGCTGCAGCAAGACGCCTGCGACACCTTGGTCAGGGAACTGTTGCCGTTAGCCACACTTGTCACACCCAACCTGCCGGAAGCAGAGGCCATCTGTGGCTTTGCCATCCACACGGAAAAAGACATGGTCGCAGCAGCCAAGCACATCGTTGGACTGGGCGCCAAAAAAGTAATGGTCAAAGGCAGCCGTTTGAGCAGTAATGAATCCAATGACTACCTCTTCGATGGGACAAAAGGCATCTGGCTTACCGGTACACGGATTGACACGCCCAACACCCACGGGACAGGCTGCACTTTATCAAGCGCCCTAGCGGCCAACCTGGCTAAAGGCCTCACCATAGAAGAAGCCGCACGGCAGGCCAAGGATTATGTGACCAAGGCCATTGCCCATGGCATTACATTGGGGAAAGGCTACGGCCCCACACACCATTTTGTGGATCTGTACAAGTGCGCTGGGCTGCCGGAAGATTAAGCCAACACCTGACTTGGGATTACCCCCTGCGCTGTGAACCACCCCCACAGAGGTGGTCGAAAATAACGGCATCGGACGTCTTTACCCTCACCGGCTGACTGCCCAATTCCGGCAATGCGCCAAAGTCATCCCCATCAGGACCTGAGACTTCGGACTTTAGCGTCTGCAATGTGCGGCCCACACAGTCTGCCTGGACTTGCTTGATGATGGTATAGCCCCGTGCGCCATTGCCGGAAACAGGCAGGAAAACTTTGAATATGCCCTGGTGAGCTGATGCGTCAACACTACCTTTATCGGCAAATGTCGCACCAAATGGAGATTCATCAATCGCAGTCCAGTCCCTCTCAGCAAGAGATGGCGAACCTGAAAGTTTCGAGCCATCACAGCCCGCAAGAAGACTAAGCGCGGCAAACGCCAGGATGAACTTTTTCATCAATCACCGAAATTCATATCGGTACAGATGGCACGATTGATTTTCTCTGCGAGGTTGCCTGGTTCGATGGTCAAGCGCCCCGGTGCTTTGACCTGTTCGCCATTGGTATACTTGTCTTCGACGAGAACGGTCTCCCCCTTACAGTCACTATAGGCACGCAATACACTGATGTCGTTACCCTCTTCAATGCGCATCCAGATATGACTAGTCGTATTTTTCATCCCATCGTCAGAGACCTTAAAGTCACTCGTATGGATGAAGTAAGACGTCTTCCCTTCGTGGCGCACTGGCAGCCATTCGCCCTCTTGCGCGCTGGCAGGCACGGCAACAGACACACATCCGAGAGCCAACAGTAAACCTGCTATCCTTTTTTCCATCTCATTCTCCATACATGTTTGGCAGCTGCACTTAAAGCGCTAGGGATTCCTGCCAGAAGCGGAAAACCGCCTCATTGAGTTCTGGGGAAAAGACATCTTCCCAACCATAGTCCGCCTGCTCAACCACCTTCATCCTGTCCGCTACACAGGTACGCAAAGGCTCCAACAGCCTTTGGGTGACAGCAGCAATCCGGTTCCCCTCAAAACGGATCAGTCCACGGTCATAGAGTACACCAAACAACTCGCGCTCATCCGGCTTCGCATAATAGGCAAACGGATCCTGCTGGGCATCCAACGGTGTATAGGCAATCAACCGGATATCAAAGACCTTCCGGTCTTTATCACGCCGCTTGCCTTCGACCAGTGCCTGCTCCAAGGCAGAGACTATGGCACTGCCGCGTGAATCAAACGAGCGCCCCTGTTCCGGCCTTGTCATCTCGCGACCAACCAAAAAAGGTCGTCCCGGATGCTCACGCACGGACTTCAGGTGCACATCAATTGCCCTGGCACGTTTTTTTTCAGGGACGGCATGGAATTCAAACGCATCACAGCAGACGGTATAGTAAATGTCACCAATGAGTAAAAAGACCACATCAGGCACGCCTGCCAAAGCGTCCTCCATCGCTTCTTCTGTCAGTCCCGTCTTTGCTGTTTCCATCTGTGGCACGCCACCCACCCCAAAAACCATAATTTTGTATTATGGCAAACTCCTACCCGATAGGACAAGTCCATCTTCTATGCTATCCTTTCTGTTTTGGTATGGTTGATGCATCATCGCCTATTGCACATGATGTAGCTAATAATCGACAGTCCTTGATGGAAGGAGTACCGTTTCATGGCAACAAATAAGAACGCCAAAGCACGTGGCGCAATGTCTGATCCCCGCATGCAACAGATTGCAGAAAACCCCGAAAGTATCCTGTCGATGCCCATTGGAGAAACACCGCTTGATCTGTACATACAAGCCGCCTCATTAGCGCCCGAGCTCGTCGCAAGACTGCCACGGAACGTCCTAACAGATGCCTTTTATGACGGTATCATGGATGAACATCCCGACATCTTTACCTACCTGCCTGAAGCGGCAAAGACACCAGACCGTTGCCTAGCTGCCGTCAAACATGATGCCGCTGCCTTAAAGGCCGTACCTACCCTGATGATGAGCGAAGCGCTTTTCATTGAAGCCGTCAAACAATCCCCTGATGCGATTGCGAATGTACCACCGACACTTTTGACACCATTGGTCTGTGATATCGCCGTGAAAGGCAATGGCCTGAACCTGCGCCTTGTACCAGATAAGCTCAAGACACCCGCCATCTGCCAAGCTGCTGTTGAAGACAACCCCGATGCGTTGGCTTTTGTGCCAAAGGCTGCCTTAACCGAAGCCCTTTGCCAGCAGGCAGTTGATGCTGATCCGCAAGCCATCCGTTTTGTACCATCCAATTGGATGACCGCTGAGCACGTGATGAGGGCCATTGCACAAAACCCGGATGTCTTAAACGACCTGCCTAAAAAGGTGATTTCATCCAAAGTGGCTAAACTAGCCGTAACACAAAATCCCCTATCGCTTGCCTATATCCCCAAAAAGCTCAGGACAGACAAACTCTGCCAACTGGCTGTGGAACTAGATGGCCTAGCCCTCCAATATGTACCGGAAAAACGCCGCAATCCCGTCTGCTGCACGACAGCTGTATTGGTTTCACCTGAGGCAATCGCCTTTGTCCCCAAAGAACAGCTGACAGAAAGCCTGTGCCGGATTGCTATCAGGAAGCGCCCGATGCTCCTTGAAGCAATCCCTTTGAAAATGCGCACTGCCGAACTCTGTGAAATGGCGGTTGCCATCAACGGGCACGCCTTGCAGTCTGTGCCAAAGAAAGGGATTGACGCCGTACTATGCTACGCCGCCGTCAGCCAATCGGGCACCGCATTACAGTATGTCCCTGACGAATTCATGAGCTATGAACTCTGCCTGAAAGCCATCGAATCGTCACCAGATGCACTGCCCTTTGTCCCTGACGAATTCAGGGATGCACCACTGTGCCAGCAAGCCATCCAAAAAAACGGCTTGATGCTCGCCTACGTCCCAGAACTCTTGGTAACCGCTGACCTATGCCACACCGCCGTCGTTGCCACAGGAAAAGCCATCAGCCTGGTGCCCAAGCATTTGAAAACACCTGAGCTCACCAAGCTCTCCAGGCGGAAGAAAAGGGCCTAGCCCGTTACTCCTGGTTGTACTTCACGACTTTGGAATACCCGACAACCTGGAATGCGCCATTTTTAAAGGCCAGGGCAAAAGAGCCGCTGTCCCCGTCCTCACCCATCGCGCCAGAAAAATAAAGGAGTGTACTGTCAGGACTGTAGTGGAAGTCCATGTCCGACCAAACCGGGTTATCCCCTTGGGACATGATACCAGTGAAAGGCGCAAGGGCTACATCATAGATTTTCCCAGTCTTCACATCGAGCACCATCGGATTCAGACACGCCGTCCCACAACCAGGCATCATCAGGATGTAATGGCCGCCGAAATTCACTTCACCACCCTTCAACGCCTGCCGCAGGCGCGTCCTGTACCCATGGTGCTTGTCAGCGATATCTCTGGCAAAACGCCCCTTATAGACAGGGACGCGGTATTTATTGGGGTCCACACCTGGGAAACGCTCGACCAAGGGTGGGACTTCCTGGCTGGTCGCCGTTGGTGGTGCTGCTTGGTATCGGGCTTCAGCATTGGCTGGTGATACCGTCAGACAAAGGCTTGAAATCAAGGCTGTTAAAAGGAAACGCTTCATAAATCGACCCTCCATGAAAAACACGCCTTTTCCATTGTAAGGCACAAGAGAAAAAACGGGAACGGGCAAAACATTGCCTTCGTCTGCCTATTCGTGTAACGTATATCGCAGAGCCCCTGTTCAACTTTCCTGACCTGAAAAACCGCCATGAACACCAGGAAAACCATAACCTTTGCCCTTATCCCCCTACTGGCTATTGCCATGGCTGCCTGCGGCAAGAAGAAAAAAGCCCCCAAACCGGCTGACAAACCCGTTGCCGCACCGGTTTCTAAGGATGTCACCATTGATGACGCCACAAAGAATACACTGACAGCCGCTTATGGCACCTATGATGAGAAAAACGGCTGCTTCATCGCCAAGACACGTGATGGGGACTACTGTATGGCGACCAACCGAGTTTCCGAAACATTCACGAACGGCGGCAAGACCAAGCTCACCCTAGCCATCTTAGAAAGCAAAGGCAAGATGGCAGGTGGTGTGCCGGACGCCTCTGCTGAAGGTGGTGTGGGAATTTTCCTGATCAACCCAGAAAACAACACCATTGTCTCCAAGCTCCCCTATGCCAAAACCTGGGACAAGGGCAGTGTCGAGCATCAGTTGAAACCGATGCTCTTGGGCAATGAAATCGAAGGGCTTTACGCATACGATACCGCCAAAAAGGACGGCACCGAAGAAATCCAGAAACTCAAGGTTTTTGGCTCAGACGGCAAGACGTTCCACCCGCTGATGGATATCCGCGTCGCCTATACAAACCAAGCAAACCAACCTGAAGTAACCCAATTAAACACCAAGGTGACGCCGGATGAGGTCAATGCCGCAGGTTACCGGCCCTTTACCCTGACTGTCACCGGAAAGCTCAAGGGTAATCCCCTGGAAGAAAAAATGTTCAAGGTGGCATACAACAAGGCCAAGCACCAGTACGATGTCCCCACTGAATACCGCAAGCTGATGGGGGAATGACGTCCATCAGCGGTTAAACTGAAAGCCAATCGCACACTTAACAAAGCCGAAACGTGTAATATTGAGAAGATACACAGCCAAGCACCTTCTGGAGGCACAGAAATGAACACGACCGTCATCGGTGGCATCATTGCAGTCATCGTCCTCATTGCCATCATCTGGTATATCACTGTCGGCAACACGCTTATCAGGCTTAGGAATTACAAAGATGAAGCCTGGAGCGGCATGGATGTCCAGCTCAAGCGCCGCCACGACCTAGTCACCAACTTGGTCAATGCCGTCAAGGGACGCATGCTCCATGAGAACGACCTTTTAACCCAGATTGCCAACCTGCGCTCCCAAGCCTCTTCTGTGCGTGGCATCCAGCAGACCGCTGCTGCAGAATCACAACTGTCGGACTGCATCGGCAAACTATTTGCCATCATGGAGAACTACCCCGAACTGAAAACCAACCAGAATGTCTTACAGCTCCAGGAATCACTCACTGAACTGGAAGACGACCTCCAGAAAGCCCGCCGTTATTACAACGGCTGCGTGCGCGAATTCAACAACAAGATTGAGATGTTCCCTTCCAGCATTGTCGCTGGCACCCGGGGCTACAAAAAGGCCGAATTCTTTGAACTGGAAAAAGCCAACCAACAGGCAACCCCTGTTGTCGACTTCTTCAAACCAAACCGCAAATGCCAGTTCTGCAACAGTGCGATTGCGGACAACCAGACCACGTGTCCCAACTGTGGCGCTAAGCTGACCGCAAACGGCCAATAACTGCGAAAGGTTGGCCATGGAACCATTCAAGAAAACATGGAAAAGCGCCTGGCTCAGCTTTTGCCTCATCCTTTTGACCTGCTTTGCCCTCCCGGCATTTTCTGACGTCCCCCAGGGAAAAGCCTCTTCATCGAAATGGGTGACGGATGAAGCTGATATCCAAGCCCTCAAAAAGATTTATCCGAACAGGCAGTTTAAAACAGCCAAGGAACGCGAAGCCGAGCGCGCCCAGAAAGCCAAACGCACTGAGCGCATCATCCACTATGACATCGCGGCGGCCATTGCCAAGGATTCCTCAATGACCGTCACTGAGCGGCTTACCGTCCATGTTGAAAACCGCAAGATCAAGCACGGTATCACGAGAACCTATCCAATCCGGATGCGCGACGGTGAAGACGGTGTCTACCGGTTTGGCTTTGAACTCTTATCCACCAAGCTTGATGGCAAGGAAGTGCCCTGCAAGACACAGCAGAAGGGAGTAATGGTCGGCATGGCCTTAGGTGATGCGGACAAAACCGTCCCTCCGGGTGAACACACCTATGAGATTGTCTACAGAACAACTGGGCACGTCAGGCAACTTGATGAACACGATGAAATCTACTACAACGCCGTCGGCTCAGATGTAGGCTTTCCGGTTGAAAAAGCGACCTTTACCCTGACACTGCCTGACAATACCCAGCCGATCCTCACTAAAGCGTTCACCGGGCGCACAGGCAGCCAGGGCGAAGACTACAAGATGACAGGCCCGATGTCCTTTGAGACGACCCGCAAACTCTGGCCACATGAAGCCTTTACCGTCGTTGTCGGCTGGCCCAAAGGAGTGGTCACCGTACCTGAACGGGCCTGGATCGAGACACACCGGGAAATTGTCCTGATTGGCATCCTGGCCGTTGTCGCCATCATCCTCATCATCGGTTACTATTGGCGTTTTGCGGGAAAAACCCCACCGGTCTATCCAATCTTCACGCCCCCAGACGATCTAACCCCAGGCAAGGCAGCACACGCCGATAGCAAGACCTTCTCCCCCTTGATGCTGCAGGCTGACCTTGTCTGGTGCGCAATCAAGGGCTATTGCAAGATGGATACCCGAAATCCTGAACAGACCGTATTCAACTGGGCGGGCGGTCCTCCTCCTACAGATGCCCCCAAACGCAGGAATGTAAAGCGTGCCGCCAAAGATGCAGACGATCTACCAGGGAAAGTCGCCAACACTATCTTCTCCAAGGATGACCAAGTTGTCTTGGGCTTTGAAAGTGGCAGACCCAAGCGGCCACACACATCGCTTACCGCAGCCTGGAACAACCTGTACAAGTACTATAAGACCCGGATCAAAGACCTGAACAACTACCAGATCTGGACACCGGTGACAGCTTTGGCTGTCGGCTACCTGTTGCTATACCTGGTTTTGGACCACATCTGGCAGCCTGGCTTGGAAGGCAATATGACCCTCTTAGAAATGCTGTGGGTACCGGGCATCATCTGCGGCGGCGGTATGTTCTGCATCATGTGGGCAATCTACCGGTGGACAATTTACCGGTTCCGCCCCGTCAAGCGCATCTTTGTCTGTATCGGTTATGGTTTCCTGGCACTGATTGCCCTAGGGGCATTGTGGCTTTTATTCTCGTACGACTGGTTCTTTACCCTCTTTTACTGGCTACTGTGGCTAATGCCTGCGCTGTTTGGCATGAAATGGCACGCCATCCCCAATGAAGCGGGCGTCAAGGAAATGCAGACCGTCGAAGGTCTGAAGATGTATATCAACACAGCTGAAAAACACCGATTGGACATCATCAATTCACCCGACACGAGTGTCGAGCATTATGAGGCCATCCTACCGTTTGCCATTGCCTTGGGCTGTGTTGATGCCTGGCAGAGGCGCTATGCGCCCATCCTGGAGCATCTCAACTATGTTCCGGGCTGGCTTGAGCGGCCGGCAGTGGCACAGGGTATCGTCCGCGACGCGCGCTGGCATATGCGCTATGATGCCGCCTTAAGGAACAGCATGTTCTCGGCAGTCTCCGAAGTCCCGGTAAGCGCCAATGACGCCATCAACCTTGCTATTGCCAATAGCCAGGAAACGGGATCACTTTTCTCGTCCGTCGGCGGCTTCCGGGGTGGTAGCGGCTCAGGCGGCTTTTCCGGACGTGGCTCAGGCGGCGGTGGCGTCGGTGGCTGGTAAAGGTTGACGTGCGCCTCTAAAGAAAATGACAATGTGATAAAAACTGGCAAAACATGAAAAACCATTAGGAGACCGTTTTAAAAATCAGGACATATCATGAAACTCACAAAACTCATCCGCAGCCTTTGTCTGGGCACTGGCCTTGCGCTGGCAATGGCCAGCAATGCTTTCTGCGCAGACTTCTCCAAACTCATCATCCTGCACACCAATGACACCCATGGTTTTGACAAGCACGAAAACGGCTCCAATGGTATGGCCGTCATCAGCCAACTCAAAAAAGACCTGAAAAAACAAGGCTATGACGTCATCCTTTTAGATGCGGGCGACGCCATCCAAGACAACAACTTGGTAAACTTCAGCAAAGGGAAAGCAGCAATCACCTTCATGAATGCTGCCGGCTACAATGCCGCTACCTTAGGCAACCATGAATTCGACTATGGGCAGGATGTATTGGAACAGCGGATCAAAGAAGCAAAATACCCTTATGTCTCTGCCACCGTTTTTGTGGAAGCCACTGGTAAGACACTGGTACCACCCAGCGTCATCTTGAACCGTAAGAGCGGCAAGATTGGGATTATCGGCATGACCACCCCGGAAACACAGGTCAGCACCACCCCAAAAAACGTCTACGGCCTAAAATTCATTGAAAAGGAAGAACTCTACAAGACCATCCAAGCCGAAGTCGATAAACTAAAAGCCGACGGGGCAGAACTCATCATCGGCTTAGGCCACATGGGCAGTGAAGACGGCTGTGTCGGCAACCGTTCTGAAGATGTCTTAGAAAACGTCAAAGGCATCGACATCTTCATTGACGGGCATGATCACAAAATCAAGAACAAGGAAATCAATGGCGCCCTGCTTGTTGAGACCGGCAACTATACGAAAAACATCGGCAAGATTGTCTACAAAGACGGCAAATGGGTCGAAGACATGGTTCAGTTTGGTGTCTACAGTGCGGAAGACCTGAAGGTCGCCGAACTCATCGCCAAAGCAGACAAGGAAGTCCAGGATAAACTGGGCCAGAAGCTGGGAAGGAGCAGCGTTACCTTAAGTGGCGTACGTGACCCAGGTGTCCGTACCCAAGAAATGCCTTTGGGTGACTTCTGCGCAGACGCCTACCTCTGGCAAGCGCGCCAGGCCAATGTCTTGAAAGGCCCGGTTGACATCGCCATCTGTAACGGCGGTGGTTTGCGTGAGTCCATCAAAGCAGGACCGATTACCCGTGGTGACCTAGTTGCTGTCCAACCCTACAACAACCAGATGTATGTCGTGAAAGTCACCGGGAAGAAACTGCTGGAAATCCTGGAAGCAGCGACGAGCACCATACCTGATGCGATGGGTGCATTCCCACATGTTGCCGGCATGAAATACACAATCAACACAAAGGTCAAGTACGAGAACGGCGAAAAATACCCGAACTCGGTCTTCTATGCACCAGCCAAACCCGGTAGCCGCGTCACCATCAACAGCATCGGCGGCAAACCTTTTGATCCCAATGCTACCTATACCATCTCAACCATTGAATTCATCGCCATGTGGGGCGGTGACAATTATGGCGGCTTGATTGGCAAAGACAGCAAGTTGGATCTCCAAAGCATCGGTTATGTAGATGTTGAGACTTTTGAAAACTACTTGGTCACGCGCTTAAGGGGCAAGATCGGCAAGCGTTACGCAAGGCCATTGAAGCGGATTACCATCATTAAATAATGAGAGGGTGAAAATGTCCGCAGTGAAACCTTGGCTTTCCCTGGCATTGATGGTAGCCGCCTTAGGAGGCGGCTCTCAAGCTTTAGCCGATGTCACCAGCATCGGCTACCAGACTGACAGCCACCATGTCATTGTAGACATCACGAACCACAAAGGGCGTATCCTCAAAGACGGTTATACCTACCGCGTCTGGAACAAGCCCAACAGTCCGTATGAAGACGATGCCCCGCCACCTGCCTGGAAAATCCCCAAAGGCACCTATGTCAACATGGCCAAAACATGCGGCGGCAAGGAAAAATACGCGTTCCGGTTCAGGAAAGGCACAACCACCATTGACGTGGTCACGGGGAACAAAAGCTGCTTTGAAGGTGCCCCGTCGGATGCCCTGGGTGAACTTGTCGTCCGCGTAAAGGGCAAGGAAAAGGCGCGTTACTGGCTCTTCGAAGGAGACTGACTGATGAAAAAACACGGAGCCCAACTTTTAGGGACAGTTGCACTTATGGGGCTTGCTTTGGGTGCTCAGGCCATTGAAGTCCCAGGACACAAGATGCTCACCGCCAAAGACTTCCAGACGCAGACCCAGCATATCCGCTCAGCAACCGCAAAAAACGTCGACTATGGTGAGATGCTTATTTTCTGGAACAAACCCAAGCCTTATGGCACACCAGAAGCCGACAGGCTCTTGATAAACGGTGAGCCTGAAGACGGCGTCCGGGAGGACGGCAAATGCGCTGTTGAACGCATTGACTTCAAAGACGGGGATGCCAATGTCATCCTGGACTTTTATCGGGGTAGGATATGCGATGATCCCAGCCACCCTGAAGGGGCTATGGGCGAAATCAGGACTTTCCAGAACGGTCAGTGGTCACGGGAATTCATCTTTCCGAAAAACTGGCAATTCAAATAGGCCGTAGCCCTTTTGACATTTTAGAGCCGCCAGGACTGACAGATCCTGGCGGCTTTTGCTAGGCATCAGGCGCTGCTGAAGGTCATTCCTTCATCGCTTTTCTCAGTTCTGCCGGAACGTCAAACTGCTTCTTCGCAGCATTGTACTTCGCCTCATACGTCCTGCCGTTGTATTCCTGTGCCTTGTGACCGGCATTGGCCTTGAAGGTGAAGCCCTTGATGCCTGTTGCCTCATCAACAGGGCCGTTCGTCATCAACGGCGCCGAGATATGGTACGGAATCTGGCTGTCTGTAAAGCGCGTACGCAACGTCATCGCTGGTTTAATGCTGCTGCCATCAAACAAGAAGACCTTGGTAACATCATAAGCTGCGCGGCGCAGGTCATTATGGTGTTCCCCCGGTTTCTCAACCGGCCACTCAACCGTAACCGTTTCGTTCACAGCGATACCCTGCGCTTCACCCAGACTTAAGACCATGACCATATGGCTGTCATGGTCATTCTGTGGGTTTCGCCAAACCTTTGTAAATGGCAGTTTGGCGACAACCTGGTTGTCCTTGTCGACGGCAACGACACTGATACCGCCATCGGACTTCCCAACCAGTTCACTGCCAACGAGTTTGCCCTTGCTGGCTAAGACCACAAAATCAAGCTTCGTCTTATTGCCATCCTTAAACAGGGTACGCTTGCTACCGTTGGGTGCTAGGCAGTACTTATCAGCCCCACTTTTAACGACCCAGCACTGGTTCGCCTCATCGAAGTCCTTGTATTCGTTCGCAACGATTTTTTTGACATCATCGCCCACCTGCTTAGGACCATCGGCTGCAGGCGCCGATGCTGAAGCGGCTGGCGGCTGGCTGTCAGCCGGTTTGGGGGAT
Organism: Oxalobacter sp.; assembly: GCA_016291665.1. Taxonomy (GTDB): domain Bacteria; phylum Pseudomonadota; class Gammaproteobacteria; order Burkholderiales; family Burkholderiaceae_D; genus Oxalobacter. Next base: position 56,492 of record JAEEYE010000011.1, read on the forward strand.
TCCTTTTTACCCCCACAGGCTGTCAGGGACAGTATCACGGCGGACACCGCACCCAATGCAAAAAACCTTTTCAATTCCATACGTATCCTCCTTCACAAAAAAACCTTCAGACTTGCCCACACAGGAAAGCTTCATGCCCTAGTCAGTATACCTGCCCAGCCGACAATCGAATAGCACCGCCCGCATTTCTGGTAAGATGGCCGAAACTGCTTTTTTGCCAACAGGCAATCCCACTGACAAAAACGCATCAGGAGAACTGGCATGAAGAAACTGCTTATGGCCGCCATAATGGCACTTGGCATGACGTCGCTTTCCGCCACAGCCGACGTCAATTGGGAAAAACTCGGCTCTGTGAGTCCCGATGGCATCCAATGGGATGTCTATGTCGACAATGCCCGCACCAAGGTCGCCCAGCACAAAGGATGGTTCAAGATGGTCCAGGTAGGCGGTGAGCCATCCGGCTACTACCACATTGAAACACTGGCTGTTGCCGACTGCAAACGTAAACGGATCAAGAATCCCATTTTCCAGCCATACCAGAATTACGGGAAGCAAACCATGGACACACCAGACGGCAAATACAACCAGCCATGGCATAAAGCCAATAAAGGGCATACAGAAGGAGTCATCCTAAAACACCTATGCCGATAAGCGTAGACAAATTAAAGATGGGCTGCCTCTTTCTGGGCTTTCTCAAGCTTCCGCTGGAAAGAATCGTCCGTCAACAAGTCGGCCACAGTCCGTTCCACGAGCGTACGGGACGCTTCCACATCACTTGCCCAGTGATAACCACAGATCCAACGGCTGTCCCCTGCCCGTTTTGCCAACTCAAGGATAGCCTCTGATTTCTCGGGGAATACCTTCGAAAGCAGCAATCCGACTGTCCACGCTTCACCAGAGTGCCCAGACGGATAACTACGGTCTGGATTGCTCCTTGCAATCAAATCGGGGCGGCAGGTCTTGTCTTCGGGATGCACCGCAAACGGGCGTTGACGCGGATTCTGCCGTTTCGTTGCATGAATCATTTCCTTCGATACCCTAAAAGCATGTTTGAGCATCTTATGGATTTTGGGCGTTGCAGTTTCTGACAGTTCATGCCCCACAACCTTGGAAAAGAAGAGCTCATAATCAGCCAGCCTGGAAAGCTCAGCATGCTTACCAGCCTCTTTGGCGCGCGCGGTATCACGCATCGCCAAACCTTCCTGATAAGCCTTTTCATCCGCTAAGAGCTGTGGATTCCCTTCAACAGGCCTGCCTGGAAGCTGGTGCTGTACCGTTTTAACCTTGTCATATTCGGCAGTAGACGATTTACACCCCGAAAGGCCTAAAATGCCTGCTGCCAGAAACAAGAAAACGACCTTTTTAAACATGGACGACTCTCTGACCAAGATAAAAAACAAAGGTAGCTATTGTAGCACGGCATGTTATCATCACAGCATACTCAACAGACCCTCAGCACCATGAGCAAATTCATCACCCCACTCCTTCTTGGCCTCTGCCTGGTACCGGCATTTGCCGTCGCCGATTCGGATGAAGACATCCGTGCCATCTTGGAGACCCGCAAACACCATATCAAAATCATTGCAGAAGGCGATGCCTATACGTACCAAGTCTGGAACAAACCGAAAAAGCTCGACCAAGGAAAGCCTGACTGGACGATAGAAAACGGAACCGCATGGGGGCCTGTAAGTGCCACTGATATACCCTGTATGCGGGGCGCCAGGGGGTACGACTTCACCATACATAACACGGCCATCAACATAGCGCTCTACGGCTGTCCAGAGAAAGGACAACCCAAGGATGCCAGCGGCGTCATGGAGGTCAGGATCAACGGTACAATCCGCAGCCAGTATTGGCTCTACGACAGGTAGATGCCAACCCGAAAGGAGCAACCATGAAGAAAACCCTTGCCACCCTTACCATCAGCCTGCTTGCCTTCCCTGCCATCAGCTATGCGGGTGATCCGCCAGAACTGACCAAGGAAGCACGTTCAGCCATGAACCGGCGCGTCATGAATGACACGTTTAAATACGATGCCGCCAAAAAATGCTGGAAAACTGACGGGACTTGCCTGACGTTGCGGTACGACCATGCCCAATCTGATAAAGTCTGTGAAACCATATACCTGCGCGCCTCAGGCCCAATTAAAGCAGATTACAGCGACGCGACACTGCATAGTTTGATTGTCTATCAACCAACTCGAAACGGTTACCGGATTGTCGACAAAAAGAAGGTAATAACCTACACGTACGGGCATGACGCGGATGCCAAATACCCCTTCAACCGGTTCCTGCAGTTTGGGCCAGAGCATTACGGCTGGATGCTGGTTGGCTTGGAGCACGGCAGTGATGGCGGTGCGACACTAGCTACGCTCTATGGACTTGATAGCGGACATCTCAGGAAACTCGGTGCCGTCAGTGTCGCTTATGCTTACCAAGATGAAGAAACAAATGACAACCTAAAATGTGTAGTTGATGTCGACAAAGGGACTCAACCACAGGACGGCTACTACCCATTAACAGTCACAGTTTCAGGAACACAAAAGGGCAAACCGATGAGAACACAAGTCATCAAACTGCCGTATGATCCAGCGCAAAAAGAATATAACCAACCTGACCGATTCATCTGCGGTAACTAAAACCTAAAACCGAGGGGAAAGCCCCTTGCGGAGTCAGACTACCGCATGTATATTTCCCGAGAGGGAACTCACACCAAAGGAGCATTAAATGGAACCGACAATCGCACGCGTCATCCAGAAAAATGAAGATACGGTTGAAGCCTATGACGAAAATAATCAGTTAATGTTTTCTTTAAAAGGTTATCTGCACAGCTATACCCACAATACCGTTTTAGTCAGGCCAAAGCCAGACAGTGAAATCGCCTATGTCTATGATTTTGAAGGGGGGCTACGCGGACAACGTTCTGTCTAACGATTATCTGTTGGAGAGCGAATCATGTTGAAGCGAAGCTTTATAGTTGGGTTATTTTGCCTGGCAGGAACAGGGGCGTTCGCTTTTGCTGCCCCCCAAAACCTGGTCAGCAACACTGGCGTTTATTACGACCAAGATATACACGGCAACTATATCTTAAGCGATCCGACATCCGCTCCAAGCCAACGGTGGGCAGTCTTCTATGGACCACAACCAGGCAAGAAAACGGCATATATTGAAGTCGTCCATGAAAGCCGCGCCTACGAAGGTGACTTCGAAAAACAGACTGGCGCCATTGAGAAGAAAACCGTAACAATCGGCACCGTCACCAGCTACCAAAACGGGATTGGTAAGGTCAAAGTCGGCTATATCCGGACGTACGTTTACGACTACAACAGGGCAGTACTTTCTGATACACGAGCAAAAGCAAAGGAAGCGCAAACCTATACGTTACAGGTACCTGATACTGAGCACTTCAGCCTGACCCTACCAGATGGTACGACACAGCGCTATGTTTATGAGGCGGAAGATATCGGGGGCTACGATGATGACATGAAAGCCTACCTGAAGCGAAAACGGTAAAGTACTCAGGAAACGTCCTTTAAAAGTGAAGGATAAGATGCCTTCAGGCGAACAGATGAAAGGCCATACCATGGGAAACCCGACAAAAAAATGGGATAACCGGTTTACCCGCTTCTGGATACTATGGGTTTTCTTTGCCCTTTTCGCTTTTTCCCCTGCCCACGCTGACCAAAACAAAGCAACCAGCCCACAGCCCGCCAAAACTGAAGCCACCCTTAAATGGGTTGCTGAAGACGATGAGTCCAGTGAAAAGCAGACCCTCCACTGGGTGACAGATGAAAACAACACCCCCACTGCATCCCCCATAAGCCAGGATGGCCAAACGCCAAAGAATGCACTCCCCAAAAAACAGCAAACCAAACCCAAACCTGATGCCAAAGAACAGGCACGCCTTAAGGAAGAACGCGCAAGAAAGGAGCGCATCTTAGACTATGATGTCTCTGCCGTTGTTGAAAAAGATGCGTCAATGACCGTAACAGAGCGCATCACCGTCAATGTTGAGAATGTGAAAATCCGGCACGGCATCACCCGCACCTATCCAATCAAGATGCGCGACGGAGAAGATGGCGTCTACAACTTTGGCTTCAAACTCATCTCCACCAAACTGGACGACGAACCCGTTGACTGCAAGTCGCAGGAAAAAGGCCTGATGGTCGGGATGGCCTTAGGCAGTGCAAAGACCACCGTCTCCCCCGGAATCCACACCTATGAGATTGTCTACAAAACCACCGGCCACGTCCGATCCCTGGATGAGCACGATGAAATCTATTACAACGCCATTGGCCTTGATGTCATTTTCCCAATTGAAAAAGCGACATTCAGCTTAACCCTACCTGACGGCACCAAACCCATCCTGACAAAAGCCTACACCGGCAAATCTGGGGAACGCGGTGAAGACTACCGGATGACAGGCAACATGGTTTTTGAAACGACACGGCGCCTTGCCCCTAAAGAAGGTTTTACTGTCGTTGTCGGTTGGCCAAAGGGTGTCGTCACCATCCCTGAACGCGGCTGGCTCTCCAACCACCGCAATGAAGCCTTACTGATTGTCCTTGGCGTAGTCGTTGCTGTTCTTATCATCGGCTGGCTCATCCAATTCTGGCACCACCGCCCAACAGGCGCATACCCAATCTTCACACCGCCTGATGACTGGACACCTGGGAAATTCGCCTTTATCAACAAAGAGAAATACACGCCGCTTATGCTGCAGGCCGACCTCATCTGGACTGCCATCAAGGGCTATTGCCGGATGAACTGCAACAACCCAGAGCATACGGTCTTTAACTGGGCCAATAAAGACAATATGGACGAGCCCCTCCAACCTGGCTCAAAGAAAAAGAAGCGCTCTTCTAAAGCAGCAAAAACTTTATCTGGCACCATTGCCAATACACTCTTCTCAGCTGTTGACAAGATTATACTGGGCTATGAAAGTGCAAAATCAAAACGCCCACACAACACCTTAAGTTCCGCATGGAACAACCTGTACAACTACTACAAGACACGTCTCTTTGACAAAACCAAAACGAAATTTGCCACACCAATCTGGGCGCTGGGCCTTGGCTGCTTTGCCCTAATATGCATCTTGGACGGCATCTGGCATCCCGGTCTCCTACTCGACCTGTCAGACTTTGATATGATCTGGTTCCCTGGCATATTTGCCGGTGGCGGCATGTTCCTAGTCATTGTCCTCAAATTCGCATGGGACATCTACCGCGATGAAAAGCTCACCTTGATTGTCGTTGGTGGCATCATCCTGGCACTGATTGCCGTTGCATTTATCATCCTTGCCTTCCTTTTCTCATTTGACTGGATCTTTACCATCTTCTACTGGCTCTTGTGGTTGCTACCAACACTCTTTGCCCTGAAGTGGAACACCGTCCTGGATAAGGACGGACGCGAAGAATGGTGCACCGTCGAAGGACTCAAGATGTATATCAACACAGCTGAAAAGCACCGTTTGGAAGTTATCAATGCACCGGAAGACAGTGTCGAGCAATACGAAGCCATCCTGCCCTTTGCCATTGCACTCGACTGTGCCGATGCCTGGCAGAAACGCTATGCCCCGATCCTCTCAAAGCTCAACTACCTGCCGGATTGGGTTGAACGACCTGCTGCTATGACGGGAGCAGCCAGCGCCACTTGGAGCGCCCATCAACGCGCCCTTTACGAAGAACAGCTACGCAACCGCCTCTTTGCTGCCATGACAGAAGCTCCCGTTTCTGCGACAGATGCAATCAGCCAAGCAATTGCCAAGAGCCAGGAAACCAAAACGCGCTTTTCCTCGTCCTCCTCTTCTTCATCTGGCGGATGGAGTTCTTCGGGTTCGAGCTCAAGCTCGGGGTCTTCCAGTTCTGGCTCATCAGGTGGGGGCTCCGGCGGTGGCGGTGTCGGAGGCTGGTAAAGCTGGTCTGCTTTCCTCTGATTGCGGACAGGCCATTAACCAACTCATTCTGAAAGGAAAATAGGCGTTTACGCCACATCCTAAACTGCAATAGAAAACGCCCGCCTAAAAAGGCGAGCGTTTTCAAGGTGTTAGTGGTGGGCCCAGCAGGACTTGAACCTGCGACCAAGGGATTATGAGTCTAGACTTGGGTTAATACTTTTGTTTTAAATCAATAACTTAGCGGTGCTGGCAGGCATCGTGTACACCACCATCCACCAAGGGAAACCAACATATACAAAACAGCGATTAGCACAATTTCAGCACAGTCTTTTTTCACTTCGGCCAAGCCTGTACGACAGCCTGATGTCTGGCTGCACAGATACGATATTTCTCCAGCAGATCGAGTGTCCAGTCGAGGTATTGGTCGATGTCGGTGCTATCGGGTGTTTGGATGTCTGGGCAGGGTTTTGCCAGTGCTGAGTCAATGGGTGGTACGTTGATTGGCGGTGCTGACGGCCTGCTGGATGATGCGCAGCCTGTCAGCATCAAGGCGGCAGTCAGCAGGCAGAGGATTCTTCTTCTGTGCATTTTTGAGTTCCTGTTTCAGTTTTGCGGTTTCCTTGGCGTTTTTCTGTTCGGCTTCCTGATAGGCTTCTGCGGATTGTCTTATGCGATCCATCAGACTTGCGTTGACCTGCTGGATGCGTTTGAAATCTTCAGCAGTTTCCTCGGCATGTTTACGTTCAATCTGATCTATCCTGGACTGCATCCGGTATCCGTTGACCGTCCATCCTGCTATGAATGCAGCAAGAATGGATGCCAGGGCGATGCCTGCTTTCCAATAGATGTTCATAAACATCTCCCGATAAGTTCCAGGATGATTGGTTTTGCAACCCAGCCAAGAAATACAAGTGTCAGAATCCAGTAACACAATGTCCTGACTTTAGGGGCTTTTTCGAGTGCTTCCACAATTTTCCCTTTCAGGTTCATGTTAAAATCCATTCATGTTCCTTTCATGGTTTGGATGACTGGAAATAGAAAAAGCCACCGGATGCCCGTCCGATGGCTTTTTTGCTTTTCGGATAAAAAAAGACGGCATGTAGCCGTCTGTTTTTGGTTAAAAGACTGTTAAATGTTAAACCCGTTGTATGTACCAAATCCCAATATATACATCGACATAATCATTGCCTCATCATCGGGCAAATTCTCGAATCTCCGAGCCGTTTCCATCATCTGTTCGTAGACTGTATCATTGGGAGCGGCTACATCAGAATTCTGTCCTGAAAGCACGTCCTGCACTACCCTGGGTAGCGCAAGGCAAATCTGCAAAAACGCATCATGTCTCCCAGTCACAATTTCGTAAAATTTATCGATACTGACCCTGCGGATTCTGGCATGTGCAACTCGCCTCTTGTCAATTGTTGTCTTCCATTCGATATTTTGCGATTGCTTTGCTATCGCTTCCACAAGAAAACACGCACAATCGTCTTCTTCCAGCAGCTGATTCTGCATTTTCATATACGTCTTACTAGACGATGCAGAATTCATGGTGTTGTGCTTGTTCTTCATCTCGACGTAGATACGGTGTACGATATTTCCACTATTGATTACAAAGCCCTCTGGAACGTCGTAAATGACATCCCATCCACCCTCTTGGCCGTTTTCTGGAACCTGACAATGATTGATATACTCAAAAACCCGCTGATGGAAATATCCAATCTCGTTGGAATTTGATTTGTCGCGTTGCCGGAAAATTTCGTTTGAGATAAGTTCTCGCCAATCGACCCGATAGACAGCTTTATCGAATATCATCTTGATAGGATCGATGATATTACTGTTGAACTTGTCAATGTCATAGGGAGCCAGCTTATCGCCATAATGCTTAATTGTATTGCTGACATGTTGCCTGAACTGTTCTTCAGTAATGAAATCAATATCCCATTCCATACTGTCTATCCTTTACTCCGAACATGTTTCAAGTGCACGCACAATCTGAATCCCTACACGACGAGCCAGCTCCACGGGAACAGCATTGCCAATCTGCTTATACTGATCTCCGATTGTACCCACAAAATCCCATTCATCCGGAAACGCCTGAATCCTGGCATATTCACGCACAGTAAATGGGCGAGTCTCGTCTGGATGGCAACGTTCTGTCTGTTTTTGGGATGGTGATGTCGTGAGAGTAAGGCATGGCTCGTCCCAGGAAATCCGTCTGGCCATGCCGCGACGACCTCCTCCCGAATAATAACTCTTGCCCATATAAGCCTTTGCGATATCTGCTGGAAGATTTACCCAACAACCGCCAGGAGGGACAAGTTCCATAACTTTTTGCTTCCTGTCACTATACGGTTGATGGGGGCTTGCTGGGACATTCTGCAATATGTCGCGCAAAACAGTCTGCTCTATATCAGGCTCTGGATAGCTGAACTTTATCCTGTCGGTCAAATCGTTCCGGATTCCTATCATAATCAATCGCTCACGCTTCTGCCCGACGCCATAGTATGAAGCATCAAGCACTTTGTGCTGAACCTGATACCCCAAACTGACAAATGTGTTGTAAATCGTCTGGAATGTGCGCCCATTGTCATGACTTAAAAGACCACGCACATTCTCGAACATGAACATTTTTGGATGAACCTCCCGGACGCAACGGGCAAACTCTGCAAACAATGTACCACGCACGTCACCAAACCCCTTCTTTTTGCCAGCATAGGAGAATGCTTGACATGGAGCACCGCCAGACACAAAATCAACCTTTCCGCGATAATCGGTAAAATCAATATTGTGAACATCATCCTCAATGACATTCCAGTCAGGGCGGTTTGCCCGAAGCGTATTACAGGCGGCATGATTGAATTCAACGAACGCCACGCCTTTAATGCCTGCCTGTTCCAGACCCAAAGCAAGACCGCCGCATCCGGCAAACAGTTCAATACCGACAGGTTCAGGATTGTTGCTCATATAGTCCCCATTGCTGGCACAATATCTGTGTCCGTTCTGTAATTGCTTTAAGCACTTTCGGCCAGTATATCATTATGAAAACGACATAATCGATTACTGTGTTAGATTTGTGACATCAATAAAATAATCACTGCCCGCTCCAGGCAACATAATGCTTATTGATGCCAGTGCATTCCTTGTAGGTCTTTAACCGACGGTTCAAAAGCCCCTTGCTGAAATTCTTTTTGATGTACACCCAGTCAAACAGGTGGTCGCAGGCCTCCAGGTACTTCTTCTGGTTCAGCATCTTGACGATTGTCGATGAACCGAACGCACCGACACCCGTATTGAAAGCCTGGTCAACCATGGCATCGAATTCATATTGATGCAGTGGAACCTTCACGTACTTCCTGACACCAGCTTCGTAGATCTTCAGGTCATCACGGAATATGGCCTCACCTTCTGCATAGGTAATGCGGTCGCCCTTCTTTACGCCTTGGGTGTGCCCCCTTCCAATCGTCCAGACTCCACCACCGTCCTGATAAGCGACGGTACGCATTGCCTCGTTTGCTCCGATACCTGCCGCACCACCGACTGACACAGACAGCAGGATGGTTGCAATCCGTTTCTTGGTATCCGTTTCCATCACAGCCACCCCATCTGCTTGATTGTTTGCCATAGCGTGAAGAAAGTGGTTGCTGCGCCTGCAAGCCACAGGATCTGTCTCGTGGTCAGCTTGATGCTCTGCGTCATCTCGGTATTCACACCGACGTCTTTTTTGACATCAGCGACATCCTGCTTCACAGACTGTACTTCCTTGCACACACTGTCCAGCTTCGCCTCAATCCTGGCATCATTGATGCGCAATGAGTCGATCTGCTCGCCATGGCGGTTTAGCCTGTCATTCTGGTTTTTGATCTGTGCCTCTGCCGCGGCCATACGCTCATTCAACTCCTGCATCATTCACCCCCATCAACAGAAAAGCCGCTGTTTCCAGCGGCTTCTTCTTCGGATTCTCCCGTGTCAGGTGGATCTTCATCTGGCGGCGCCTGGGTCGGTATGCCGATGTCAACTTCAAGTGCCTGGACTTCTTCTACCGTCTCCAGCGTATCCAAAACATCCTCCAAGTGCTGGCGTTGACCGATGATGATGCCGGACAGTGTCGAGAACTGTGCCCGTTTTGTGATGACACGCAGACAGAGTTCATCCAATGAGATTCCCCTAGCACCAGCTAAAGCAGATAACAGCGGAGCTGATGCAGGGTTACCGGTCTGCTGGTAGGCTTTGACTTCCTCGACCTGCTGGTCGAATGTGAGGATCTCAGATTGCGGATAGCTGGCAACTGCCTGGTTGAGGATGGCATCACAGACAGAATTGATTTCCTGCAACTTCATCTGTTTTGCCACGTCCAGTTCTGGCTGTGGCATCTCAAACAAAGCATCTTCAGGGAATGCTCCAAGCCCTGTCATGGTCAGCGGAGCATCACCGTATTTCGCATCAGGGAGCCAATACCGCTCTCCCCTATGGTCTTGGACGTAATCCCATGATTCGCCATTCCAGACTGCGGCAGTCCCTTTTGGAGGATACGGGGCAACCTCTGTACAGTCTGGCGGTAGCAGGAAAGTACCCGGATTCAGTTCATCCTCAAACGCGATGTCCGAAAATGTGAATTCGCCAGTTTCGCTGTCATAGCAATATACTGTTTTTTGTTCCATGATTTTCCTTTTAGGTTTTGATGATGAACATGACTTTTACGGCTGGTGGCTGGACTGTCGTTGAATTGCCGTAAATTGAATTGGCGCGAGATGCGTCAAATCCTTCTGTATAACCTTCCGATTTATTACCTTCTCCAGAACCAGTCACCACATTAGGTTCTAACCGATAAAATGGATTATCGTCAGAATAAAGAGAAAAACCACCTTTTCCAGAGTGACTATAACCAGTGATATTCGGCAGACCAGCGGCGATGTTTCCTCGGTCTGTCGCAGACGATCCGCCTTGAGGTACACGGTTACGGAAGTCTGGCAGGTTGAATGTTGTAGAACCATTGCCCGTTCCATAACCTGTGCCGATGACAGCGAACAGTGCGGCATAGGTTGTTCTTGAAACAGCCGCACCGTTGCAGTAAAGCCAGCCCGAAGGCGCGGAAGTGCCCGCATATGCAATAACTGTTCCGGGAGGATTCAGCAAAGATGCTTCAGTACACGCAGTTATTACACCGTTGCTGTTTGAGTAGACGGGGCGTGTAGCAGACCCAACCGATTTCGGTACGCAGTCCTTGACGTATGCTGTTGTGGCGATCTTGGTGCTGTCATCAGTCTGTGCAGGTGTCGGCGCGAAGGTTGCGGCGTTTCCACTTTCGTCAACTGTAGCACCAATGGCGCATGTCCCCGTGTTCTCTTCCGAAGTGACGTTGTATGCTACAAGCTGTGCAGTAGATTTGTTGGATGTTACGCTGAACTCCAGCAGGCCAGCACGGTTTTGCCACTTCGACATCGTGTTGCCGTAGAACTCGACAGTACCACGATAGGTCGTGGCATTGCTTGTACCTTTAGTGAAGCCTGTCGACTGGAGTTTCACTCCGTAATTGGTATTTGTGCCTGAAACAGTTAAGCCGGTGTTGCTGATTGCATTGTTGCCACCAGCAACTTTCAGACCAGTTGAAAGGATTGCCTGAGATGTCGGATTTAAAATCAGATTTGTGTAGTTCGTCCCGTTGTGGGATTGGAGAATAACCTGACCTTCGTGTGATGAAGCCTCTTTACCGTATAAAAGAAGAGAACCACCACCAGTGTTGTCAGTGGAACCACCGGTCAACCTCATCCAACCGTTGGTCGAATTACGCATGATTTTGTGGTCTTCAATGCGAATCAATGCATTGTTGATTTCAGTCCTTCTTGCACCATTCAGCAGTTTTCCGACTGTCAGAACATTTGATGCACTTGAGCCTGACGTGAAGTCATACGCCAGCATCTCAGCGCGATTATAGCCGTTACTGTCAACTGCGCTCCTTAATTCAAATAGACGGTTTGCGGTAGCAGTGCCACCGTTATCCAGTGTGATTAGGTCTGTATGCCACGTTTCGTTATTCGGATTTGTACCTTTGGTGAGAGCGGCATACTTCTTTGTGATGTTGCCAGTCATTGTTCCGCCAGATAATGGCAGGTAATTGGCAAACGATTTTCCTGTTGACGTGATTACGCCATTGCTAAGGTATACAGGCGTGTTTGCGTCGCCTAGAGATGCTGACGGCGCGCCAATATCAAGAACCCAGTTTGTCCAAGTCCCGTTCGTACACCTGCGTGAGTAATGCGCGTCGATACAATAGAAATGCTGATGGATGACATAGTCAGAAGCACTAAGCCTTCTTGGTGTGTACGAAACGAGCAGGAATGCTTTCTTTTCTGGGTAGTTGCTGATGTTGCCAGCGCCGCCGTCGGTGTTGCAATGGAACAGCTTGATAGCGCCAGAAATTGATGAATAGCAGTCATTAAGATCAACTGTCTTGCCAGTCAGGTCTGCGCCGTAGACGCCATCATCCGGTAAATAAACAGAGCCGCTCCAGGTTAGCGTTCCGTCTGGTTTGCCGATAAGGTCTTTTGAATTGGTACCATCTTGCGCCCTTACCTGAAACCAGCCCTGTGCGTTTGTTTCAGACTTACCAGATAGCTTGATAGATGCGCCATTCGCATATGCAGAGCCACCGATGATTGTAAGATGGCCAGTATCGTTCGTTTTAACAATCGCATCTGTATAGGACGTTTTGATCTGGCCAGACATCGTGCCACCAGCGAGAGGAAGGTAGCTTCCAAGCCTGCTGTTGAGGTATCCAACGGTCACAGGCTCTTTATTGCTTGTGCCAGTTGTTCTGGTCTCAGAAATTTCGACCCAGTGATTGCCGCTGGAATCCTGAATACCCCGCAGGAATACTTTTTCAGACCCATCAACCGGGCTGTTTACCACAAGATGCACCTGCTGATTGCCAGTCGTTGCATAACGTGAAATCTGAAGCCGGCCGACATTTGCGTTGTTCTTGTCTACACGTCCGAAAGCCAGATGTGAATCGGAGGATGGTACTTCGTTGTATGCGTAATCTGTATCCTTGATTCTGAAATGGTTTTTCTGATTGACGATAATACCGCCAGTGTTCAGAATGCTACCGTTCCATGAGAGAAGGCCAGTGTTGTCGCCTTTCAACTGCCATGATGTTGAAGAGCTTGCCCTAGCCTGAAGCTGGAAAAGCCCAGCGTTTAAGCTGGAGTTGATGCCGTAAAGTAAAAGGTTAGCACCGTCAGAAAAGGACGTACCGCCATTAATCCTAGCCCAGCCCGTATCAACATTCCTTTTGACAATATCCCCTACTATCGATGGGATTGTGCCACTTAATGGGTAGTTTGCGTCTCCATCACGTGTCAGGAAATGCTCAAGGTTGCCATGTGTTACAAGTTGGTATTGAGAATAATACTTTGTCGATGCGCCTTTGAGCGGAGGGGTTTCCGATGAGAAAGCATATGCCCTGTTAATATCGAAATAGTATCGTAACCCAATCTTTGACCAGCAATTACTAGTATTGATAGTTACACCATCATCAGTTCCAGCAGACGGATTGTTGCCGCTTCTTGGATTGGCTATACGCCAACCTACCTGAAGGTTGCGTGAATTTGCCATCTGTGCGGCGTGCAGTGCAAGCATACCGCCTTTGTATGTTGCGGCTGTATTGTCATCCTTTGTCTGTTTCAGTCGATATACGAGACCTGTTGCTTCCTTATCTGTTGTGTATGTATTGTCAAGGCTGAAGGTATTTTCAGTCAGGTATATCTGCGCTCCGTTATCCATGTAGCCGCCAGCAAGCGGAAGGTAGTCAGTCAGGCTGGAAGAACATTCAGTTAATTCACCGGCATTGAGGTAAATCGGTTTTGATGCAGATCCAGCAGACGAAGCAGACGCAGTCAGGATTCCATCGCCGTTCGTATACGTCAGTTTAGTAGCAGAGCCGATGCTTTTTGGAACGCAGTTTTTGACGTATTCAGTCGTTGCAACCTGCTTATCTTTTGCCGTAGTCGCTGGAGTAGTTGCAACTGTGACTGTCACAGTACCAGCAGTGTTTCCATCTCCAAGGGTACGGGTGACAGTAACGCCAGATGGCGCGCTGTCCATTGCATCAGACGCACCTATGGTGACGGCATTCGTAGTAGATGTCGTATTGAAACGTAAAACGCCAAGACGTTTGTTTGTGTCACTCCGCTTGGCTTGAATGTCGCGGTATGATCCAGAACCGATTCCTTCAAAAGCAATAGGTACACTTGCATTCGTGCTGGTAATCCTACCTGTCATCGTGCCGCCAGCTAAAGGCAGGTATTTCGCCGCAACAGCCATCAGCCCTGCCGGTGTGACAGCAGAATCTGTATTGGTACCGGTCTCGGATTCTGCGACGGTAGCAAAGCGCATCAATCCTTTACGGATGGCGGTTGCTGTGCGCTGCGCCAGGGCGTAAGGTGTGATTGCCCTGTAGTTGTCTGTACCTGCAACGACTTCAGCTGGCGTTGCCAATTCGACGATGCCCTGCATCTCAGTAGTCGCCGGTGGCATGATGAAAGTGGTATCCCCGACCGTAATGGAATCTGGATCCGCATTGGTCAACACAAAGTCGATTGCAAGCAGTGCTGTTGAACCAGCGGCTTTCTGGACGATTGGTTCAGTCCTACTTGATACGACACCCAACAGTGTGCCTGAGTCGGTGTAGATGCCGACCTCAAAGGCAGTGTACGCATCAGATGAGGCATCAGTGACGAACAGGTGGATGACATTGTCGCCTGCATCACCACCAGAGATGGTGGACAGCCGCTTGAATTCTGCAGACAAGGCTGTCTGTGTAGCTGAAGCATCATATTTGCCGGTTCCCAGTCCAACCTGTACCAGCGCTACCGGCGCAGTGCCGGTCTGTTCGGCATTGATCAGTTCTGCGATACCGGCATCGGTAAGCACAATCTTATTCATAGTGTTTTTCCTTATTCAATGTAGAAGGAATGTCAGTTCAGATATGTGGTATCCGTGAAAGCACGACGGGTCTTGCTGCGCCATAGATGTTGAGGCCACCCTCAAGCGAACGCTGGATTGTGAGGGTGTACCAGCTTCTGAGCGGCTTTGCATTGTCGATGAGCGCCATCAGGTCCTCCTGCAGTTCTTCATCGACTTCAATCCCGACACCGAGCGTTGCCGTGATGAGGAATGTATGCGGCGTCCCTTTTGGTTCCTGCTGCCACCATTCAGTAACGGTGGCAATGGATGAGATGGCTGCCAACGCTTCCCTGACGGCATGCAGTGTCCCGACCTTGCGCTTCTGGGCGATGACCATCGCAATGACCCTACGTTTTCTGGAAAGAGGCCAGGAATCCCGCCATGTGGCATCGTACTGCACTGCCAGATGGTCCAACTGCCTGCCGGTCATCTGGCCAAGCCTCACGTAGATGGCCGGGTAATCCATCTCGTTTGACAGTTTCAGATAAGGGTCGATTGCTGTAATGCAGTCTGATACAGCCTTATCGCGTGTGATGGAGTCCGGTGCCAGATCAGCCAGTGAGATGTCCTGGAGTGTTTTCTCAGTCATCTTTGAAGCCCCTGTAGGTGATGGTCACACCGGTACATTGGGCAACCTGGTTACGGTCTAAAGTCTGGTAGGTGCTAGGGCTTATAGTTGACAT
>JAEEYE010000024.1 GCA_016291665.1 Oxalobacter sp.
AGGTTTCAAGAAACATTTCCAACCTGGTTTTTTTCTTTTTACGCCGATGCTCTGTCTGTGCCTGGAAGAATGTCAGCTGGTCACTCATAGTTCAGTACCTTTGGTTATCTATGATAATATTATCATAAAAGCTTTCAGCAGAAAACAGCCTGTTCCCTGACGGCAGGACAGGCAACAGACATCATTTTAGGATTTGAAGGAAGGAAAAGCCCATGAACAAGACATTCAAGGTCATCTTCAGCAAAGTGCTCGGCAGGCATGCCGTGGTCTCAGAGCTGGTCAACAGCCAAGGCAAGGGCGGCAAGGTTCAGAAAGCCGTTACCGGTGTGCTGGCATCAGTTGCACTGGCAGGGGCACTGGGTGTTGCTCCAATCAATGCATGGGCGGATCCTGTTGATTCTGAACTGTTCAAGGCAACGGGGGGGAATTCAGGCGAGATAACTCCTGCAACAGTGACAGAAACGTATTCCGTTGCAGTAGGGAACAACGCAAATGCATCAGGCGTGGCTTCTGTTGCTGTTGGGGTGGATACTGTTGCAAACAATAATTCAGCTATTGCAATCGGTAATAACGCAGAAGCAACCAGTCCGGAAGGGAAAACCTCTTCTCTGGCGATTGGCGCAGCGGCAAAAGCAACAGCAGACAGTTCCATGGCGATAGGCCATGCTGCAAAAGCTGACGTATCTTCTTCGTATGCCATAGGTTTTGGAGCGCATGCCAATGCCAGTCATGCGATGGCACTTGGTACAAGTGCATCCGTTACCGGAAGCAGCGGTATTGCTATTGGGGTACAGACGGAGTCAACAGAACAGGCTGCGATTGCTATTGGTTCCGGGAGCAAAGCAACAGGGACAAATACAGTTGCTATCGGCCAAAGCTCAAATGCATCCGGTAATGAATCGATAAAAATTGGTACTGGAAGTTTGAAGGGTAGTGCGGGTGGCTTTGGCTCAGTCGCAATCGGCAACAGCTCGACTGCAATTGGACAGTGGTACTCTACCGCCACTGGTTTCCGAAGTTTAGCGCTAAACGATTCTGCTACTACGTATGGTTCTGTGAGTTCTGCCTCTAAGGAGTCTGTGGCCATAGGCGCCTACAGTTATGCCGGAACCCAACAGGGCGAAGTGCTTGCTGAAGAAATATCAGATGTGACACGGGCAACGGCCATCGGTTATTACAGTATGGCAACCGGCAAGCTGTCTACGGCAACAGGAGCCTATAGCCGCGCAACCGGTGATTCTTCAACCGCAGATGGCTATTACAGCCGCGCAACCGGTGATTATTCAACCGCTGATGGTTATTACAGCCAAGCAATTGGCGAACAGTCAACGGCTGTCGGTTATTCCAGCAAAGCCTCCGGGAAATATGCAACTGCATTGGGAGCATTCACAAATTATTCCGGTAACGACAGTGAAGGAACAACGGCAATTGGTTATAACAGCGCTGTTACCGTTGCCGACGGTGTTGCTTTGGGACGGGGTTCTGTTTCCAATGTCGAAGCAGGAGCCATTGGCTATGATCCGGTTACAGGAGGAGAATCGACAGAAGCCTCTTCAACCTGGAAATCCACAATGGGTGCGGTATCTGTAGGCAATAGCGAAAATACCCGTCAGATTACCGGTCTTGCAGCAGGTTCAGACGACACCGATGCCGTCAATGTTGCGCAGCTGAAGCAGGTTTCCGCTGCAGCGGAAGCTGGTCAGACGCACTATTACAGCGTCAACTCAACTGAAACGGGTACTGGCAGCAACTACAACAACGACGGTGCGACTGGCACCAATGCGATTGCCGCAGGTCCGAATGCCAGTGCGACCAAGGAAAGTGCCGTTGCAATCGGTACCGGAGCGACTGCAGAGGGGAAAAATTCCATTGCCATTGGGACTGGAGCAAAAGCACAGGGAACAGGCGCCATCGTGTTAGGCAGTGGCGGTGCACAGGCTACCAAAGATGGAGCCATGTCATGGGGACACGGAAGCCAAGCCACAGGTACGTATTCCACTGCTTGGGGTTCTGGTTCAGTTGCAAGCGGAATCAGGGCGACGGCATGGGGCGGACCAATAAACGGAAATCAGTATACGACAGCTAGTGGGTCAGATTCCACTGCCTGGGGGGTTGGTACAACTGCAAGCGGTATAGATTCGACTTCCTGGGGCGAAAAGACGACAGCCAATGGGACGGCTTCTACGTCATGGGGTAACAGTACAGTTGCAAGCGGAATCAGGGCGACGGCATGGGGCGGCAGTACAACTGCAAGCAATAATAATGCTACAGCCTGGGGACTTCAGGCGAAAGCAACCGGAAAGCAGTCCACGGCATTTGGCTGGTTTACGACTGCAGAAGGAGAGGCATCTACAGCTTGGGGTTGGGCTGACGGTTCGGAAAATGCGACCATTAAAGCCACAAATATAGGTTCCACCGCTTGGGGAATGGCGCAAACTAGAAATATAGAATCTACTGGTTATGCATCTACGGCTTTCGGCTATGAAACACAGGCAACCAGCCAGTTTGCTACTGCCTGGGGTCAGAGGACTCAGGCAACAGGCGCGCAGACAACGGCTTTTGGTGCGGGTTCGGTCGCTTCGGGAAGAAATGCGACCGCATTCGGCGCTTCTTCCATAGCAGGCGGACTGAATGCAACGGCTTTCGGCACGCAAAGTAAGGCTTTTGGCGAGAATTCTTTAGCAGCGTTAGGAGGTAAAGTTGGGGAAGGAACCGTTTCACAGGATTCTTCAACTTATAAAGTAACTGTTACAACAACAAAAGACGCCAAGGGTGCCCTTGCAATCGGTGAAGGTGCCCATGCACAGGAATCCTACACCTATGCCATCGGTAAGGAAGCCAGCACATCGGCAGAGAACACTGTTGCGTTGGGTAACAAAGCCTCGGCATCTGTAGATGGCGGTGTCGCACTGGGCAGCAATGCGGTAGCTAAAACGGATAAAGGTATTGCCGGTTATGATCCGTCAACAGGTAAAGCATCAACCAAGACAGATGCAACATGGAAATCCACAGCAGCTGCTGTATCTGTTGGTGGTGGCAAGGTTGACGGCAAGACTGTCACACGCCAGATCACCAATGTAGCAGCAGGTTCTGCAGATACTGATGCGGTCAATGTTGCGCAGCTGAAGTCAACCCAGACCCATTACTATTCTGTCAACGATGGTGGCTCCCATAAAGGCAACTACAACAACGATGGGGCGACCGGCACCGATGCGATTGCCGCAGGTCCAGATGCCAGTGCAAAAGGTTACGGCAGTATCGCCATCGGTTATGGTGCACAAGCAGGCGCACAAAAAACGGTGGATGGCGAAGAAGTAATAGTAGGTAGCAGCAGCATCGCCATTGGCCGTGGTGCACAGGCAACGGGGGATGGTGCAATCGCCATTGGCGAAGGAAGTACTGGGCAGCTGATTGCCAGCGGCAGTAATTCCTATGTGCACGGATTTAGCGCCCAGGCAATGGGGCCAGATGCAACGGCATGGGGCATTTTGACACAGGCAGGACAGAATGAATCTGACCGGCTAGCTACCTGGCAGATGCTGAGTGAAATGGATCACGCAGGAGAGCCTGGTGAGAAGGATGAATTTGGGATAGGTGCAACTGCATGGGGACAGTATAACAAGGCATATGGTACGGATGCCACAGCATTTGGTGAGGGAAATACCGCCTATGGCATCCATTCGACAGTATTTGGAACCAGCAATGAAACGTATGGCCGCAGTTCAACGGCTTGGGGCGAGTTCAATGTAGCAAGCGGATATGATTCAACGGCCTTTGGACAGAATACGCAAGCCACTAATTATCAGGCAACCGCCTTTGGACAGGATACGCAGGCCAATGGCACAGCGGCTACTGCATTTGGTATCTCTACAATTGCAGGGAAAGTCTACGATGATCCAGAAACAGGCGAACCCACCTCTACTCCGGCCGATACAGCATTTGGTCTGATGACAAATGCAATAGGCGGACAATCAACAGCATTTGGCATTATGACAACTGCCAGTGGTTTGTCTTCTACAGCATTTGGCAATGGGACAACCGCCAGCGGAATGTATTCCACTGCTTTTGGGGGAGGCACAAGCGCAACTAATAATTATGCCACGGCATGGGGTGCCTCAAATACCGCCAGTGGCCAGGCGGCTACTGCCTTCGGCAACCAGACCACCGCATCTGGAAATATGGCGACGGCGTTTGGTTCTGGAACGACAGCAAGTGCTGGTCGTGCAACGGCTTTTGGTGTCAGTACTACAGCCTCTGCCCAGGCATCTACCGCCTTCGGTAACTTGACCACTGCCTCTGGCGTGATGTCTACTTCTTTCGGCCAGTACACCGAAGCAAGCGCCCGAGGTGCCACAGCTTGGGGTATTGGTACGGCTAATGAAAAAGTCCACGCAGTCGGCACAGCTGCTACCTCTTTCGGCAGTAGCACCGTAGCCGCCGGCGATTACTCCACCGCATTCGGTGTTAAGTCCAAGGCTTATGGCGAGAATTCGCTGGCAGCTCTGGGCGGCACCACTGGTGAAGGAACCGTGACTCAAAACGTTAATGCTGAAACCGGACAGGTCACGTATACGGTCGAAACCACAGAATCTGCAAATGCTGCAGTTGCCATCGGTGAAGGAGCCCTTGCCCAAAAAGACTATACCTACGCCATCGGTAAAGAGGCCAAGGCAGAAGCTGCCAACACCATCGCCATCGGCAACGGTTCCACCGTATCCGGAGAGAACAGTATTGCCTTCGGTAACGGCCACAATATCACCGGCGCGAATTCTGGCGCCTTCGGCGATCCAACCACCATCAACGGTGAAAACAGCTACTCAGTCGGTAATAACAACGCCATCGGTGAAGGCTATACCGATGTCTTTGCCCTCGGAAACAGCATCACTGAAGTAGAAAGCAATTCCGTCTTCCTCGGTTCAGGTGCAGCCTATGTTGCAGCCGGTGACACAACAGGCGGTCTAGGCGAAGTTTCAAGTGCCACCATCAATGGGATCACCTACGGTAACTTTGCCGGGGCAACGCCCACAGGCGTAGTCTCTGTCGGTGGAGCTACGGACAGCTATGGTATCGTCGCCACACGCCGTATCCAGAATGTTGCAGCTGGCTTGATTTCTGCAGACAGCACGGATGCCATCAACGGCAGCCAGCTCTACCAGGCGATGCTGGCCTCACAGTTTGAAATCAAGGCGGGAGACAACATCACTGTTGAGACAGCAACTGATGAAAAAACCGGCATAAAGACATACACCATCAGCAGTTCCAATGCGACTGAGGTTGTTGGTGGTAACAATGTGACAGTTGATGGTCCTGAAACAGCATCCAGTACTACTTCGGGAGGGGGCGCCGCCCCCGGTTCGGCAGGCACCTCCGCCACAGGGACAGATGCAGGTAACGGTAGTGGCACCACCATTGATAAAGGGACCTACTACACAGACACCTATACCGTTAATGGCCTGAAGACAGAAATCACTTCCGATGATGGCAGTGTTACGGTGAACGGTGATGGTAAACCTGATGACTATGGCATCGTTAAATATGACCTGAGCGCCAAAACCTACACGGCGGCCCAGACAGGTGAGGACGGTAAAGACTATGGAACAGGTTCCACTACGCTCACCATCAAGGATTCCGACGGCAATTCTGTCGGTTCGGGCACCATTTCCGCCGGTGAAAATGTGAAGATCGCAACAGAAACAGACGCCTATGGCAATGTGGTAAATGCGGTCATTTCGGCGAAGGATACCGACACCACCTACACGGTAAAAACCGAAGGTGAAGGTACCGGTACGGTAGTGGCAACAACCACCGTCACCGACTCCAATGACAAGGAAGTCGGCAAGTTCACCGATACCGACACCACCTACACGGTAAAAACCGAAGGTGAAGGCACCGGCACGGTTGTAGCAACCACGACCGTCACCGACTCCAATGACAAGGAAGTCGGCAAGTTCACCGATACCGACACCACCTATACCGCTGGTGAGAATGTCCAGATCAGTGATGCTAACGTCATCAGCGCAACCGACACGCAGTACGAACTTTCTAGCGAGAAAGGCGAAAAAGCCGCTGACGGTAGCACTACCTATACCATCACCCTCAAGGACAAGGATGGCAATGATGCTGGTTCCGCTGAAGTTATCGACACTGACACCCGTAACAAGGTGGTTGCAGGTAACAATGTCAGCATAACCGCAGATGGGGATGACACCAAGGGGCCGGTTACCTACACCATCAACGGCAAGGACACCGTCGTGGAAGCAGGTAAGAACGTCACTGTCGACTCCGCAACAGATGACAAGGGCGTGACAACCTACACTATCAACGCAACCGGTGGTGGTATTGCAGAAATCGCCTTCAATGGTGATACCGGTGATACGGTGGAAAATCCGAAAACCCTCAATGTTGTTGGCGGCGTATCCGATGAATCACAACTGACTGAAGGTAACATTGGTGTTGTTGCAGATGGTAAGGATACCCTGACCGTCAAGCTCAACAAGGATGTCAACTTGGGTGAAGGTGGCAGCGTTACCGTCGGCGACACGAAGATTGAGAACAACAAGGTTACGGTTGGCGACACCACCATCACCGGTGATACGGTTACGACCACCAACGTCAAGTCTGAGACTGTCGAAGCAACAACGGTCAATGCTACCACAGTCAACTCGACCAACGTCAACTCGACAAATGTCACCGCAACGACAGTCAAGGCAGGTAACACCACCATCAACAACAACGGCATGACCATCCAGAATGGTCCGACCATCACGACGACCAACGTGGATATGAACAACCAGCAGATCCACAACGTTGCTGCGGGCACTGCCGCAGGTGATGCGGTCAACTACAGCCAGTTGAAACAGACTGAGGCCAACTTCGACCAGAAGCTCAACCACCTGAACGGCCGTATCGGTGAGGTTGCACAGGATGCCAATGCGGGTATCGCGATGGCACTTGCAGCAGCATCCCTGCCACAGGCCTACCTGCCAGGCAAGAGCATGATGGCGGTCGCAGGCGGTACCTACCGTGGTGAACAGGGTTACGCCATCGGCTTCTCCACCGTCTCCGACAACGGTAAATGGATCATCAAGGCCAACGCCACCGGCAACAGCCAGGGCCATTACGGTGCAGCCGTCGGTGCAGGTTACATGTGGTAAGCACAGCCAGAAGAACAAGACTTAAAGGAAAGGAAACATCATGAAAACAACCAACCTCAAGAACATTGTCCTTCTGGCCGCAGCTGTGGCTGCGCTTTCTGCCTGCGGTACTGGTACCGTCATCAAGGACGACGGTACCACGGATGAACCGAAATGGCATAAGCCGGAAAGCGTCAACTTCGACAAGGACCAGGGCACCTTCCCGAACATGCAGAGCCTCTCCCAGGTCCGTGAAGGCATGACCAAGGATCAGCTCTATGAACTCTTGGGCCGCCCACAGTACTCAGACGGTTGGCGTCCACGTGAATGGAACTACCTGTTCCACTTCAGCACCCCTGGACAGGGGGTCAACGGCGTCAGCACCTGCCAGTACAAGGTTCTTTTCGACACCGACAGCTATGCGAGGTCGTTCTACTGGAACCCTGTGGGTGAAGGTTCTGTCTGCCCTGGCCAGTCTCAGCCGGCAGCAGCCCCTGTCGCCAAGACCTACACCCTTGGCGCAGATGCACTGTTTGCCTTTGACCGTGCCGACCTGGGCAGTATGAACGCCCAGGGCCGTGAATCCCTGGACAGGTTGGCTGAGGACATCCAGAAGCTGGAAAGCCTTGAATCCATCACCGTTTATGGTTACACCGACCGCTTGGGTTCAGCATCCTACAACCAGCGCCTGTCACAGCGCCGTGCCAACACTGTCAAGCAGTACCTGGCTGACCGTGGCATCCCTGCTGAAAAGATCACAGCCATCGGCAGGGGCAAGGCAGACCAGGTTGAGCCATGCCCGGGGTTGAGGGGGCAGGCACTGCGTGACTGCCTGCAGCCGAACCGCCGTATCGTAGTCGAGGTCCAAGGCAACCAACCTGAATAAGGCTGTCCAGCCAATCCTCTTTTGAAAGAGCATCGGGGAAAGCACCGGAAGGTGCTTTCCCCGAATTATTTTAGAAAACATTTTTTCGATAAGCCGTTCCGTGCAGGAGCTGGATATTACAATAGCCTCCCACAGTCACCACATATCACTACTATCTTGTTTCTGTCCTGCTTCTTGGAAAGCATGGGATATGTGCTTGTACTTGAGTCTTTGATGTAGCCAAATGCCCTACTTAAAATGTCTAAAAATTGACTTCCAGGAAGGCGACTGCGATACTTTCAGATTGTGCTAAAAACAATTCACTCCCAACCATCTGCCTATCAGCAAACAGGAGTCGGGAGAATTTTTATGGAAAATACAGCCATGTCAGAAGCAACACCCAACCTGATTCCAGCAACGATCATCACCGGTTTTTTAGGGGCCGGTAAAACCACCCTACTCAACCGGATCCTGAAAGACAACAACCACAAGCAAAAGATTGCGGTCATTGAAAACGAGTTTGGTGAAGAAAACATTGACAGCAGCATCCTGGTTCAGGACGACGCGGAAGAAATCGTTCAGATGAGTAATGGCTGTGTCTGCTGCACCGTCCGGGGCGACCTGGTCACGGCACTGAACAACCTGGTTGCAAAAAAAGATGCAGGACAGATTGACTTTGACCGGGTCATTATCGAAACAACAGGACTTGCAAACCCCAGTCCCGTTGCCCATACCTTCTTCCTGGAAGACTCCGTTGCCGACCGCTATATGATCGACGGCATCATCACACTGATGGATGGCGTCTTCGGCATGCACCAGCTCGATGAATATGAAGAAGCACGCCAACAGGTGGGATTTGCCGACAAGATCCTGATTTCCAAAGTCGACATCGCGGATCCCGAAACCGTAGAGGAACTGGCAGAACGCATCCGTGACATGAATTCACACGCCGCAATCCATAAGGTCGATTTTGGCAAAGTGGACATCAAGGAAGTCTTAGACCTCCAGGGATTCAATCTCAATTCAAACCTGGATATTGACCATGAAGAGGAACATGACCATGCCTGCACCTGTGGCCACCACCACGACCACGATGAAACGTGCACCTGCGGGCACCATCACCATGAAGACGGCGAACCCTGTACTTGCGGCCATCACCATGACCATGACGGTGAATGTACCTGCGGTTGCGGCCACCACCATCATCACCACCATCACTTAGATGACATTGTCTCGTTTGTATTCCGCAGTTTCCGCCCCTTTGACTCAGAAAAACTCAACTTCTTTTTCGATGAAATGATTTCGCGTTTTGGCATTGATATGCTGCGCTACAAGGGCGTCCTGAATGTCAAAGGAACCAACAACAAAGTCGTCTTCCAGGGTGTCCAACAGTTGATGGGCTCCGACCTTGTTGAAAAATGGGAAGATGGCCCACGTGAAAGCAAAATGGTTTTCATCGGCAAAAAACTGCCCAAAGAGATTTTCATCGAAGGGTTGGAACAGTGCCTGACGGACTGATCAAGCCCCCTTTCCAAAGCCGGACGCCCAACAGGCGCCGGCTTTTTTGCACCTAAAACACGTTTTCTCCTAAAAAGGAAAAACCTTTGCATTTTGTTGATGCTATCAAGTGTCATTCACGACAAAGTCTGCTAGAATTCTAAAATTTGATTTCACCGTCGACAGTTGTCTTCACCCTCTGCCAACTGAGCAGGGAGACAACAGCGGACGGGATGGGCTTTCAGCCCGCTGGCGATATTTTGGGAACTGGTAAATCATGAAGAAAGCAACGACAAAAACAAAAAAAGCACCTGTGCTCCTGACGGAAGAAGAAATCCTGAAAATGAGCGATGACGACTACATGAATCAGGCACAGCTCGATTTCTTCAAAGCCCGCCTCTTGAAGATGGAACAGGACCTGCTCCACAATGCTGGGCAGACAACGGAAAACCTGCGTGAAACCACCTTGGTTCCTGATCCCGCTGACCGCGCTACCATCGAAGAAGAACACGCACTGGAACTGCGTACCCGTGACCGTGAACGCAAACTGCTAAAGAAGGTCAAGGCATCCATCGCAAGCATCGATTCCGGTGAATATGGTTGGTGTGTGGAAACGGGTGAGCCGATCGGCATCAAGCGACTTTTGGCCCGTCCAACGGCAACCCTGTCCTTGGAAGCCCAGCAGCGGCGCGAACTCAAGCAGAAGCTCTATAACGACTAAGCTTTGCACCAATCACAAACGGAGGGTTTCCCCTCCGTTTTGTTTTCTTTGGCCCAATCACTTCTTGACGACAAAGCCGTCCACACCCTTGTCCAGCATATACTGCCTGGCGTCAGCCGCATCTTCCTTGGTAGCAAAAGGGCCTGCCAAAAGCTTATGCATCCCACTGTCCGGAACCACCTTGATTGCCGGGTAATCCGAAGACCACAGCCCCCGGTAACGCCATAAATGGGACTTCGCATTGCCGACATCCTGGTAGGCCCCAAACTGCACATAATAGCCGCCAGCAACCGATGCGGTTGTCGTTGGTGACTTGTGCGGTCCCAGTTTGAATGCCGAAATAGGCTTCGTCACTGCCGAGCCGGTATAAGGTCCTGAAGAACCGCTCCTGATCCGGTCGATTTCATCTGGAAGAAGAAGTTCCACTTCCACACTGCCGCTGCCCTTGTTGACATAACCGAGCTTATAGGCCGCAGTATAGGTCAAGTCGATCAGGCGCCCGCTTAAGAAAGGACCGCGGTCATTGACCCTGACGATGACCTGTTTTCCCGTCTCGAGGCTTGTGACCCTGGCATAACTCGGAATCGGCAGTGTCGGATGCGCAGCGGTCATCCCAAACATATCATATGTCTCACCCGAGGATGTCTGAAGCCCATGGAACTTGCGTCCATACCAGCTGCCGATACCACGCTCCTTATAGTAAGAAAGGGATGTCATCGGTGTGTAGGTCGTCCCCATCACGGTATAGGGTTTGGAAGGGCCACTGGCAATCTTCTCAACGCGGGGTACCGCATCAGGTACCTTATCCAGGTTCGGTGGGATATAGTTCCCGGGACCGTCATCGAGGTAATAACCGCCACGTTTTTTCTTGTGGTAACGTGACTTCCCTTTCTTGGGAGCAGTACCACAGCCTGAGAGGACAAGCGTCCCGCAGCAAAGCGCTAAAACAGCACAGATAAAGGCACGCGACGTTCGCCTTAAAGACATACGTCCCCCTTCCCCCTACGTTTGGATCAAACTTCGGTTCCGGTGGATGCTCATCAAAATCCCCGCCCCTAAGCCCAAGGTCACCATGGCTGTACCCCCATAACTCATGAATGGCAGAGGGACACCGACGACTGGCAGGATGCCACTGACCATCCCCATGTTCACAAAAGCGTACATGAAAAACATCATCGTAATGGCACCGGCTAGAAGCCGTGAAAAGGTGGTCGATGCCCTCAGCGTAATAATGAGTCCCCGGGCAATCAAAAGCAGGTAAAGGATTAAAAGCACGATATTGCCCACGAGCCCGAATTCTTCCCCAAAGACCGCAAAGATAAAGTCGGTCGTCCGCTCTGGGATAAAGTTCAGATACCCTTGTGTCCCCTGCATCCAGCCTTTACCCGTGAGGCCACCGGAACCGATTGCAATCATCGATTGGATGATATGGAACCCCTTACCCAACGGGTCTGACGACGGGTCAATCAACATCAATACACGGTGGCGCTGGTAGTCATGCAAGAGCATCCAGATCAAGGGAAGGGATGCAGCAAAGCAGCCAAACATGATGAGTATTGCTTTCCACGCAAGCCCTGCCAGGAAAATCACATAAAAGCCCGTTGCCGCCACCAAGATTGCAGTACCCAGATCCGGCTGCTTCATGATGAGGGCTGCCGGAATGGCGAGGATGATGAAGGCTTTCACGTATTCACGCCAGGTAATCTTGCCGTCCTTATTCTGGAAAAACCAGGCAAGCATCAAGGGCAGTGCAATCTTCATGATTTCTGACGGTTGGATGACCACACCAATATTGATCCAACGCCTTGCCCCTTTCCTGACAAGCCCAAACATCGCCACAGCAATCAACAGGGCAATGCCAACTGTATAGATCGGTACGGCAAAACGCATCAGACGCTGCGGCGGGATGCTCGCTGCAATCCACATCACGACAAAGCAGATGATGATGTTACGCAGCTGGTCTTCCACACGCCCGGGGAAATCTATGCCAGCCGAATACAGCGTGATGATACCGACTGACATGATTAAAAACATAATCAACGCCAGTGGCCCGTCGAATGTGCTGCCCAGTTTCTTGAGCCGTGTCAGGAAAGAATTACCGAAGGTGTTATCCATACTACATATCCCTTACTTTTCCTGTTTCTTCTCTTCTTTTGGCGCTGCAGCCGGTCCTGCAGCAGCCGGCTGCTGTTGCGGCTGGTCGTTGCCTGGGGAATCGGATGGTGCCTTGTCGCCACCGTCACCTCCCGTAGCAGCTGCTTTCTTCACTTTTGCCTTGCTAGGCGCTGCACTGGCAGAACCTGATCCACCATCAATGCGCCCTGCCATGACGTAATCCATCGCACGCCTTGCGATTGGTGCTGCGCAGTCTGCACCAAACCCACCGTTTTCCACAATGACGGCCACCGCAATACGTGGTTTATCCGCCGGTGCAAAGGCAATATAAAGCCCATGGTCACGTTTGAATTCAGACAGGTAATAAGACTTGTATGACCTATCCTGGGCAACAGTAAAGACTTGGGCAGTCCCCGTCTTACCACCGGTGGAATAATAGGTACCACCAAATACTTTCCTTGCCGTCCCGCCTCTTGCAACACCAACCATCGCGCGCTTGATAAAATCAAAATGTGCCTGCTTCATATGGTCAAGTTTGACGACTTCCGTCGTAACAGGCGTACGTTCATGCGTGACCGGATCCTCAATTTCCTTAACCAGATGTGGACGGGCAGCAACCCCATTGTTGGAAAGCAAAGCCATGGCAAAAGCCATCTGCATTGGGGTAAACGTGTTGTACCCCTGTCCAATGCCCAGTGAGATGGTTTCGCCCGAATACCATTCCTGCTGCGATTCTTTCTTGTAAGTCTTGCGTTTCCACTCTTTGGATGGCAGGACACCCACCCGTTCCCCCTGCAGGTCGATACCGGTTTTCTGGCCAAAACCAAACTGCTGCATGAAGTCATGGATGACATCAACACCCATGTCGCGGGCCAGGATGTAATAGTAGGTATCACAGGAAGCCACAATCGACGTATACATATTGACGTAACCATGGCCATTTTTGGCATCATCGCGGAACCTGTGGTCGCCAAACTGGAAATAACCCGGATCGCTGATGCCCTGCTCCGGTGTCCGGTACTTAAGTTCCAATGCGGCCATCGCCATATACGGTTTGTAAGTCGACCCCGGCGGATAAGCGCCGCGGATTGGGCGGTTTAAAAGCGGCCTATTCGGTGAATTATTGAGTGCCTCCCAGTTTTGATGGTCAATCCCATCCACAAAAAGGTTCGGGTCAAACGTCGGTTTGGACACATAGGCCAACACTTCCCCAGTGCTCGGGTCTAAAGCCACCAAAGCGCCACGACGGTTGCCAAAGGCTTGTTCCACAACCTTCTGTAAACCAATATCAATGGATAAGACAATGTTGCTGCCAGGGACAGTCGGACGGCTCTCCAACAACCGCACAGCACGGCCGGAAGCGGAAACTTCCATCTTTTCATAGCCGGTGATGCCATGGAGTACTTTTTCGTAACTCTTTTCAATACCTTCCTTCCCATAATGGGTCGTACCGATATAGTTCTGTGCTTCGTCCTCATCCAGACCCTCGATGTCACGCTGGCTCATCCGGCTGATGTAGCCAATGGCATGCGCTGCCACGGCTCCCATCGGGTACTGGCGGAAAGTCCTTGCTTGGACATCCACCCCTGGGAAGCGGAAACGCTGGACAATGAAGCGTGCCACTTCACTGTCAGTCAGTTTCGCTTTCAGGATCACGCTGTCATAGCGCTTGGCTTCTTCCATGCGCTTCTTAAAGCGCTTGCGGTCCAGTTCTGAAATGTCGATGAAGGTGGCGAGCCTATCAATCACGTCAGCAAGTTTGCCTTCCACCTTGGCTGGTGTGACTTCCAGCGTATAGGCTGAATAGTTGTTCGCCAGGACTTCCCCATTACGGTCAAGGATCAGCCCACGTTCGGGCATCGTCGGGACAATCGTGACACGGTTGTCTTCTGCTTTAGCGGCATAACTGTCGTAACGCACGACCTGCAACCAGATGAAACGGGCCAACAGGATCAGGAAACAGACCAGTACAAAAGCACCCAATGCCACAATACGGTTGCGGAACTGGTGCATGTCCTTGTCATTATTGCCTGGATTCGCCATCTTACTTCTTCTTTACTCTTATACCAGCTGGTTTTCTTTCCCGTCAGCCCGCCTGCTTGGCCATGACAGCAACCACTGGGCAATTGGCCAGATGAGGGTGCCCACCGCACAGTCGATGATCCAATACCAGCCCGCCCATTCGCTACCACACAAAAGCCGTACCACCATCACGACAATATATTCGATACTGAGCAGCAGGAAGATGTATCCCAAGTGCCTGCTCCATGAAAACCAGAGTATCCGTCTGTGCAGTGTAATGGCAAAGTAGGTCATCAGGGTATAGGCAAGCGCTGTTTCGCCCAAGATTGTCGCATTATTGACATCCATCAACAGGCCAAACACAAAAGCAATCGCAATCCCGACGCGCTGGCGTTGGTAGATACTCCAATACAGAAGGGTAATCGCCAAAAAGTCAGGCACACCATAAAACTGCCCCCAGGGAATGAGGTTTAACATGAACGCAGCAAAAAGCGTTGCACCGATAAACCACCAGCTTACCGAGAGGCTGTCCTCATGTGTCGGAGAGAGTGAACTCACTGTGCCCCCTCCTCTTTAGGCTGTTGTTGGGGCAATTCACCCTTCTTACGCTTTTGTTCCATCGGCGGCTTTTCAGGATAGTCACTGGTATCGGTCAACATCACCAGCACGTGCTTGCCCCTGTCAACTCCGCCCAAAGGCGTACACAAGACTTTCCCTTCAACTTCCGCTGTCGCGGGGATTACCTTAGAAATGACCGCAACAGCGGTGCCTGCTGGATAAACACCGTCAATACCCGATGTCACAAGCCTGTCACCTTCCTGGATATCGGCTGTGGCCGGCACAAAACGCAGCCGCAGGTAACCCGAATTGCCTTCCCCGGTCGCGACAGTACGCTCACCCGTACGCGTATTCAAGACAGGGATAGCCTGCGAGCGGTCGGTCAAAAGCGTCACTTCACTCGTTGCCAGCCAGACGTTAGAAACCTGCCCGATAACACCGTTTTCATCAATGACAGCCTGCCCTACCAACACCCCGTCACTGGAACCCCGGTTGATGACAATTTTGCTGATGAAGTGGCTGTGGACATCGTAAAGGATTTCAGCACCGAGCGTCTGGAGAGACATGCGGCGCTTCAAGCCTAGGAGTTCCCTTAATTGGGCATTTTCCTGCTCAAGCTGGGCTGATTTCTGGATGACCGGGGCATCGTCAAGGGCTTTCTTTCTCAGCTGATCGATTTCCCCCTGCAAGTCGTCACCTGTCCTAAAGAGCTCCTGCACCGAATCCACAAAATCCGCCGGTAGGATGGCGACCTGTTGGAAAGGATAGAGAACCGTATTGATTACTGTCCTGACATTACCCAAGACCTTAAAGCGCGCATCACAAAGCATCAGGATAAACGCCGCCACCACAAAGACAATCAGCTTTACCCTGGCTGATATGCCCTGCTTGAAAAGTGGCGACGGTTCGTTCTGCATCTCAGATTAAGACCGGCACCCGGCGGTGCCAGATGCCATGCCCTGCCTTTTTTATTCGTAAGAAAAGACGTTTTCGTAACGGTCCAAGTGTTCCAGCGCTTCCCCACAACCACGGACCACACAGGTCAATGGGTCTTCTGCGATTAAGACAGGCAAGCCGGTTTCTTCGCGGAGCAGGCGGTCTAAGTCATTTAGGAGCGCACCACCACCTGTCAACATCATGCCGCGTTCCGCGATATCCGCCCCCAGTTCTGGCGGCACCTGTTCCAGAGCCGTCCTCACTGCAGCGACAATGCTCATCAACGGTGCATCCAAAGCCTCACGGATTTCATTGCTAGTCACAGTAAACGCACGGGGCACTCCCTCAGACAGGTTGCGTCCTTTGACTTCCATTTCACGGACTTCTTCAGATGGGTAAGCCGAGCCAATGGTCTTCTTGATTTGTTCAGCTGTCTGTTCACCAATCAACATGCCATAGGTACGGCGGATATAGCTGACAATCGCTTCATCAAAACGGTCGCCACCGACACGGATTGAACCTTTGTAGACCATGCCTCCCAAGGAGATGACACCCACTTCTGTGGTACCGCCACCGATGTCAATGACCATAGAACCCGTTGCCTCTGCAACCGGTAACCCCGCACCAATTGCAGCGGCCATTGGTTCTTCAATCAAATAAACCTTCGATGCACCAGCCCCCAGAGCCGACTCACGGATTGCACGGCGTTCCACCTGGGTCGAACCGCAAGGTACACAGATGATGATGCGAGGGAAAGGCCTGAAGAACTTTGACGTGTGCACCATACGGATGAAATGCTTGAGCATCTGTTCGGTGACGGTAAAGTCTGCAATGACGCCATCTTTCATCGGGCGGATGGCTTCCATGTTGCCTGGCACCTTGCCCAGCATCTGCTTGGCCTGCTTGCCCACTGCCTGGATGCTTTTACGGCCGCCCGGACCATCATAACGGACGGCAACGACAGAAGGTTCATCGAGCACAATACCGGAATTCCTGACATAAATCAGGGTATTAGCTGTTCCGAGGTCGATGGCCAGGTCATTTGAAAAGAAACTACGTAAGAAACCAAACATGATTGTTATTAGTCCAGAAAAAAAACGCCGCTTTGGCAGTGGCATCCTAAATAAAAATGTCTATATGCCGTCACACTAAGGGGTCTTTGGCATGTAGTTATGCAAATCTTTGCTATTCTACCTTATAATTCATCGTTTATATATATCGGCCGGAACGCTTTTTGAAGCGTCCCCACATGAAAATCCAACGAATTTAGGAAGTACCGAACTTATGGCTCTTGAGCTCTCTGATGTAGGCCGTATTGCACGGCTGGCACAGCTTGACGTTTCTGACGAACAGATCCAGAAAACAGCCGGGCAACTCAACCGTATCCTAGACCTGGTTGAGCAGCTGCGTTCAGCTGACACCGAAGGGGTTGAACCTTTGGCACACCCGATTTCTGCCTTTGAAGACGATGTGGCATTGCGCCTGCGCCCTGACATTGTCACCGAAGAAAACCACCGTGACGAATACCAGGCACCAGCGCCTGCCGTTGAAGACGGGCTGTTCCTTGTTCCCAAGGTCATCGAATAAACAGGGAGCCCCTACCCGGTTCCTTCCCATTGGTTATTTTTTGCAGTAGACCAAACCTATGCATACCAAGACAATTTCGGCGCTCTCTGCCCTGTTGCAGGCCAAACAGGTTTCCGCCACCGAACTCGCGAACCTGTACTTAAAGCGCATCCACGCAAGTCCCTTAAACGCATTCTTGGACGTCAATGATGAATTGACGTTAAAACAGGCCGCTGATGCTGACGCAAAACTGGCTGCCGGCAACGCAGGCCCATTGACAGGGGTTCCGATTGCCCACAAAGACATTTTTGTCACGAAAGGCTGGCGCACCACAGCCGGCTCCAAGATGCTCGCCAACTATGTAAGCCCGTTTGACGCGACCGTCGTTGCCAAACTGAACGACGCTGGCATGGTCAACCTCGGCAAACTCAACTGCGACGAATTCGCGATGGGTTCTGCCAATGAAAACTCGGCTTTCGGTCCTGTGAAAAACCCGTGGGACCTGTCCGCTGTCCCGGGTGGTTCCTCTGGGGGTTCCGCTGCCGCTGTCGCTGCGCGTCTCGCGCCAGCAGCCACTGCTACCGACACGGGGGGCTCAATCCGCCAGCCGGCTTCTTTCTGCGGCGTCACGGGAATCAAGCCCACATACGGCCGGGTATCACGCTACGGCATGATTGCCTATGCTTCTTCCTTAGACCAGGGCGGCATCATTGCCCAAGACGCCAAAGACTGTGCCCTTTTGTTGGGTGCGATTGCAGGCTTTGACGAAAAAGATTCCACCTCGATGGACCGTCCTGTCGACGATTACATGGCTGATCTGGATAAACCATTGGAAGGCCTGCGCATCGGACTGCCTAAAGAATACTTTGGTGACGGCTTAAGTGCAGAAGTGGAAGGCCCAATCCGCGAAGCCATCAAGGTCTTCGAAAAATTAGGTGCAACCACGGTTGAAATCTCACTCAAGAACACAGACCTTTGCATCCCGGCATACTACGTCATCGCGCCGGCTGAAGCCTCATCGAATCTGAGCCGCTACGACGGTGTGCGCTATGGCTTTAGGGCAGAACACTACACCGACATCCAAGACATGTACCGCAAGTCCCGCTCGCAGGGGTTTGGCGATGAAGTCCAGCGACGCATTTTGGTCGGTACCTACGTCTTAAGCCACGGTTACTATGATGCCTACTACATCCAGGCTCAGCGCGTCCGCCGTTTGATTGCCAACGACTACAAGGAAGCCTTCAAGCAGTGCGACATCATCATGGGACCGGTTGCACCGACCGTCGCCTGGAACCTGGGCGACCGTGTGGACGACCCGGTTGCCAACTATTTAAGTGACATCTTCACGATTTCCACGAACCTGGCAGGCTTACCTGGTATGTCAATCCCTTGCGGATTCGGCCAGGGCGAACACGCCAAACGTCCAGTCGGGTTGCAGTTGACCGGCAGCTGGTTTGCCGAAGCAAAACTCTTGAATGCAGCAAACCGCTTCCAGCAGGTTACCGACTGGCACCAGAAGGCACCAGAATAAAAGGCAAAGCAAGGATTTTTGTAGCAGCATGTCTGCTCACACAACAAAGGAAATATTATGCAGTGGGAAGTAGTCATCGGTCTTGAAACGCACGTCCAGCTTTCGACCGAGTCCAAGATTTTCAGCGGCGCATCCACCCATTTTGGTGCCGATCCCAACACGCAGGCCTGCCCAGTCGACCTGGCGCTCCCCGGTGTGTTGCCCGTCCTAAACCGCGGTGCCGTCGAAAAGGCAATCCAGTTTGGCTTGTCCATCGGTGCCGAAGTCGCGCACCAGTCGGTTTTTGCCCGCAAGAATTATTTTTACCCTGACCTGCCCAAAGGCTACCAGATCAGCCAGTTTGAAAAACCGGTCGTCATCGGTGGTACCTTGGATTGCCTGGTCGAACCCAAAGGACGTGATCCTTACACGAAGACCATCCACCTGACCCGTGCCCACCTGGAAGAAGATGCGGGTAAATCCATCCATGACCAGTTCCCAGGACAGACCGGGATTGACTTGAACCGTGCCGGTACACCGTTGCTGGAAATTGTGACCGAACCGGATATGCGCAGTGCCGCAGAAGCCGTTGCCTATGCCAAGGCCCTGCACTCCCTTGTCGTCTGGCTTGGGATGTCTGACGGCAACATGCAGGAAGGCTCTTTCCGGTGTGACGCGAACGTCTCAGTCCGCCCAGCAGGCTCTGACGTCTTGGGCACACGCTGCGAAGTCAAGAACCTGAACTCCTTCAGGCACCTGGAAGATGCAATCAACTATGAGGTCGCCCGCCAGATTGAACTCATTGAAAACGGTGGCAAAGTCGTCCAGGCAACGCGCCTTTTTGACCCGGACAAGCATGAAACACGCGAAATGCGCACCAAGGAAGATTCAGACGACTACCGTTACTTCCCTGACCCAGACCTGCCACCACTGATCATCAGCCAGGCATGGATTGATGAAGTGAAAGCCGCCCTGCCTGAACTGCCTGGCGCAATGAAATCACGCTTTGTCGCCGAATACGGCCTGCCTGAATACGACGCAACGGTATTGACCTCATCGAAAGCCATGGCTGCTTACTTTGAAGAGCTCGTTGCCAAGACCGGCAAAGACCTCGCCAAGCAGAGCGCCAACTGGATGATGGGGGATGTCTCATCCGCGATGAACCGCGAAGGCATCGAAATTACGGATGTTCCGGTTTCTGCCAGCCAGCTCTCACTTTTGATGAAGCGTATCGCAGACAACACGATTTCCAACAAGATTGCGAAAGAAGTCTTCGGCGTCATGTGGGAAAGCAAACCGGACGACGAAGGTGCGGCTGACCGCATCATTGAAGAAAAAGGCCTGAAACAGATTTCTGACACTGGCGCCATTGAAAAGATCATCGATGAAGTGCTTGCGAAAAACCAGAAGTCCGTTGATGAGTTCCGCGCCGGCAAAGCCAAAGCATTCAATGCGTTGGTCGGACAGGTGATGAAAGCAACCCGCGGTAAAGCCAACCCAGGACAGGTCAACCAGCTCTTGAAACAGAAGCTTGGCACTTAAGCTGATCCTGCTTTTACGAAAGCCCGCCTCCATCTGGAATGCGGGCTTTTTTTCGTGATTAAGTATGCTAACGTGGCAGTCCAGAAACCCGGCTGCCTGCCCTGACCCCGTGCCTTGAGAACCATTTCGCATTCATTTCGAGTGCATAGCGGATCCAGTCCTTGCTGCAATGGCTCGTTGTCGTCTTGGGTTTCATTTCTTCAATATTGACGACCTTACCCTTGGCGTCAATGAAGGCAACAGACAGTGGGATATAGGTATCCTTCATCCACATACAGGTTTTTGCAGGTCCCTTGAAGTCAAAGAGCATACCACCATCTGCCGGCAACGACTTGCGGTACATGAGCCCGCGTTCCTGTTCAGCAGCCGTGGATGCCACTTCCACCTGGATGTTCCTGCCACCGACTTTCAGTGTCGTCATGCGCATCTTGGGTTCACTCTTTACCGCCGCGGGATGTTTCCCTTTTTTCCTAGCCTTTGCAGGTGCCTTTGAAACCGGTTCTGCTTTGGAAACGGGTTTGCCTTTGGCTTTACCCTTGGCGTTCTTACTGACAAGGGGTTCTGCCTGGGCTTTGCCACCCTTTTTGAGCTGTTTCACATTGTCCTTTGCCGATACGGCTTTTTTCGCTGCTGTGCCTTGCGCCGCTTTCTGCGCCTGTTTGCCCGCTTTGGCAGCCGCCTTGGGTGCCGACTTTACCGGACTGGGTTTAGCCGAAGCGAAAGTAAAAGGTAACACCATCAAAGTAAGCCCCATCACAAGGGGGCTGATGCGCGAGGACATATGCACGGTCTACTCCTTGGACAACAAAATCGGATAAAGTGTACACTTAAGGCAATTTTACCCGATAAAATATACAGTAAAATATTAGATTTTCCCTATAGGTACCTAAAAATAGAATAACCAGTCTTTTTTTATCCTTATACCTTTTTTATACCCTTTTGCATTCGGTAGGCCATTGAAACAGGTGGATTCTGACAGATACCAACAGACTGTCTGACATCATAACACCATGCATGATACGAAAGGAAAGAAAAATGACTGACAAATATCTGTCCCCTGACATCAGCGAATACGGGAAGACTACCCGCATCGACAACATGTTGGACTGCATCGACAAGCTAGAATGAAGAACACCCCCATACACATGGGGAAGACTACGACCACATCAAGAGCCAACGTGAAAAGCTGGGAACACCCCCATACACATGGGGAAGACGGATTTCCCTGTGCGTTGACCACAATCGAGTTGGGAACACCCCCATACACATGGGGAAGACCACAGCTTTTTCAACTGGATGTCCTGCTCTGCAGGAACACCCCCATACACATGGGGAAGACGAAGTTTTAGACCCTACTCCACTTTCTATTCCGGGAACACCCCCATACACATGGGGAAGACCCACGCTCAATTAGTTTCTTTATGCGTTTGTCAGGAACACCCCCATACACATGGGGAAGACGTCTGCGCGCCAGCAAGGATGTTGTCCTTGTTGGGAACACCCCCATACACATGGGGAAGACTTGACTTATGATGACGATCATTTACCAGACGAGGGAACACCCCCATACACATGGGGAAGACCTTAACACGCACCTATATATGTGTTGTTTTTTGGGAACACCCCCATACACATGGGGAAGACATATGGGCTGTTGTCACCCACCGCTCGAGGTAGGGAACACCCACATACACATGGGGAAGTCTCAGGTATATACAAGGGTAGTGCTAAGGCATGGGGAACAC
>JAEEYE010000025.1 GCA_016291665.1 Oxalobacter sp.
CTTCGTTCAACCCTTCGCGGACATAATCCAGTTCAGTCCCGTCCAAATACGGAAGACTCCGACTGTCGACAAACACCTTCACGCCATGACATTCAAACACACTGTCATCAGCTCCCGGTTCATCCACATACTCAAGCTTATAGGCCATCCC
This sequence comes from Oxalobacter sp., assembly GCA_016291665.1. Taxonomy (GTDB): domain Bacteria; phylum Pseudomonadota; class Gammaproteobacteria; order Burkholderiales; family Burkholderiaceae_D; genus Oxalobacter. The sequence goes on from JAEEYE010000025.1 coordinate 152, forward strand.
AGCACAATGCGTCGCTGTCTGCACCCCAAACCTCAGGCCAATCCCTTTGCCGCGGCGCATCAAGTATTTCATCACGTGCGCCGCAGCCTTTTCAGTCATCGTTATCATCCGCCACTCGCCTTTTTCTTTTCCTGGCGTGCATGGTAATCATCAACTGCGGCCTTAATGGCATCTTCCGCCAGAATCGAACAGTGGATCTTCACAGGAGGCAAGGCCAGCTCATCTGCAATATCGGTATTCTTAATCTGAAGCGCTTCATCAAGCGTCTTGCCCTTGACCCATTCAGTCACCAGTGAACTCGACGCAATCGCTGACCCACAGCCATACGTTTTGAATTTGGCGTCCTCAATCACCCCGTCATCATTCACTTTAATCTGCAAACGCATGACATCACCACAGGCAGGCGCACCAACCATCCCTGTACCAACCGAATCATCATCTTTATCGAAAGTCCCCACATTGCGTGGATTTTCATAGTGGTCAATCACTTTTTCAGAATATGCCATTTCCACGTCCCTCCATTAATGTGTTGCCCACTGGATCTTGTCCATATCCACGCCTTCTTTGTACATTTCCCACAACGGGGAGAGTTCACGAAGTTTCGCAACCTTCTCTGTAATCAGTTTGATGGCAAAATCAACCTCATCATCGGTCGTAAAACGTCCTAATGTAATTCTCAATGAACTATGTGCCAGTTCATCACTACGGCCGATTGCCCGCAAGACATAAGAAGGCTCCAAGCTTGCAGATGTACAAGCTGAACCAGAAGACACGGCAATACCCTTCATTGCCATCATCATGGCTTCACCTTCCACATAGTTAAAACTGATGTTCAGGTTGTGTGCAATCCGGTGCTCCATATCGCCATTGATGTATGACGCTTCAATCTTGCTCAATTCATGTGCCAAGCGGTCACGCATCACTCGAATACGAGCAATTTCTTCTTCCATCTCAATTTTTGCAATCCGGTAAGCTTCGCCCATACCCACAATCTGATGCGTAGCGAGCGTCCCTGAACGCATCCCACGCTCATGCCCTCCCCCATGCATCTGCGCTTCCAGACGCACACGTGGGCGACGGCGGACATACAATGCACCAATCCCTTTTGGACCATTGATCTTATGTGCTGTCATTGTCATCAAATCAACACCAAGATCTTCCACATCAACCGGCATCTTGCCACACGCCTGCGCTGCATCCGTATGGGTCAAAATCCCCTTACTGCGGCAGAAGGCAGCTATCTCTTTCAATGGCTGAATAACACCAATTTCATTGTTAACCAGCATGACGGACACCAAAATAGTATCTGGTCTGACCGCCTCTTCAAGCTGTTTGAGAGTAATAAGACCGTTTTCTTGCGGTTCCAGGTAAGTCACATCAAATCCCTGGCGTTCCAATTCACGGCACGAATCCAGCACACATTTATGTTCGGTCTGAACCGTAATTAAGTGTTTCCCCTTTTTCTGGTAAAAGTGTGCAGCGCCCTTGAGTGCTAGGTTGTTTGCCTCAGTCGCCCCCGAAGTCCAGACAATCTCACGCGAATCTGCATTAACCAACGCTGCTACATGACCTCGGGCCTCTTCAACGGCCTTTTCGGCATTCCAGCCATATGCATGGGTGTTGGATGCCGGATTACCAAAGTGCTGGCATAAGTAAGGAATCATCTTTTCCGCAACGCGTGGGTCAACCGGCGTTGTTGCCGAATTATCCAAGTAAATGGGATAGGTCTCATCCCCAATCGCCTGTTTCAAAATGCTACACTGCGTCGGCTGCATATTAGGGTCGCTCATTCTTCTGTCCTTGTGTTATGCCTGTTATTCTGTCTTGTGGAAAACGATATTCTGCGTAGCGCTGGCTTTTTCATCCTGCACGGCATCGGATAAAGAAGCCAGCGATACGGAAGCCAGGTAATCAACGATCCTTTCATTCAAGCTCGCCCACAGATCATGGGTAATGCAGGTAATACTGCCCTTTGCACAATTACCATAGCCATGGCACCGCGTCACATCCAGCGGCTCATCCACTGCATAAACGATATCTTTGACGGTGATGTCATTAGCATCGCGCGCAAGCAAGTAACCACCACCTGGTCCACGGACTGACTTGACCAATGCCCCACGGCGTAGTTTGGAAAAAAGCTGCTCAAGGTAAGCAATAGAGATGTCCTGGCGTGCGCTGATACCCAGCAAAGAAACCGGTCCCGTATGCTGGTTCTTTGCCAAATCAATCATGGCCGTTACGGCAAAACGCCCTTTTGTCGTCAGACGCACGTGTATTACTCCCGTCGGAAATCCGTTTATCCGGACGCGAGTATAGAATACCTGACTTTTTCAATCAACTATTCGGCGCAAAAACATACAGAATCAGTAGGAATTTCGCAATGACTTCTCTTCAAATCCGTCACACGGAGAAAGAAGAACCGCAACCGCAGGTGGTTGTAGCATTCGGATTCTTGATGGTGAACTGGGCACCTTCCAAGTCATCCTTATAATCAACCTTAGCACCAACCAGGTATTGATAGCTGATAGCATCAATCAGCATCTGTATGCCATCTTTCTCCACGACCGTGTCATCTTCTGCCACCGTTTCATCAAAGGTAAAACCATACTGAAACCCGGCGCATCCGCCACCCTGCACGAAGACCCTTAGTTTCAGATTAGGATTACCTTCTTCGACAAGCAATTCCTTAATTTTAGCAACCGCACTATCACTCATACTGATTGGATTTTTATAGTCCAATTCTTCTGCAGATGCTTTTTCTGGCTCTTTCACTTCACTCATTGCTTCGTCCTTTTGTTATGGCAGGACAGGCACGACTTTAAGTCCCATGCTTTCTTCGAAGCCAAACATCAGATTCATGCACTGGACACCTTGGCCTGCTGCCCCCTTAACCAGGTTGTCTTCAACAACGAGGATGACCAATGTATTACCGTCCATCGGACGGTGTACTGCAATACGCAGGTAATTCGATGAACGGACGCTACGTGTTTCTGGATGTGAGCCAGCAGGCATCACATCGACAAATGGGTCGTTTTTGTAGAAGTCTTCATAGAGTTTCTGGTAATCAACATTTTCAAACCCAGGGGCAATCGAAGCATAAAGCGTCGAATGGATACCTCGAATCATTGGTGTTAAATGTGGCACAAACGTCAAGCCTATATCACGAGTATTCCCAGTTATCGCCTTCAGCCCCTGTACGATTTCAGGCAGATGACGATGACCTTTCACCCCATAAGCATGGAAATTGTCTGATGATTCCGCGAAAAGGGATCCAACAGCTGCACGCCTGCCAGCACCGGATACCCCCGACTTACAGTCTGCGATCAAAGCGGCTTCATTGACCATCGGCGTAGCACGTTTGAGCAGAGGCGCAAAACCCAGTTGTACTGATGTTGGATAGCAACCCGGCAGACCAATGACACGGGCACCTTTGATGGTTTCCCGGTTGATTTCAACAAGGCCATAAACTGCCTGTGCAAGAATATCCGGGCAACTGTGCGGCATCTTGTACCATTTTTCAAATTCAGCTGTATCCTTCAGCCGGAAATCAGCAGCCAGGTCTATGATCCTAACACCCGCATCTAAGAGTTCCCTCGCATGCGACATCGCAACACCATGCGGGGTCGCAAAGAAGACAACGTCACATGACTTAAGATCAGACTGGTCAGGAGACGTAAAAGACAAGTCGACAATCCCCCGCAGAGAAGGGAACATTTCATCAACCCGTGTCCCCGCATCACCACGGGACGTAATCGCCGTGAGTGCGACTTCCGGATGGCGCGAGAGAAGACGCAACAGTTCAACACCGGTGTAACCCGACCCACCAACAATACCGACTTTAATCATACAGAGACCTCTTGGGAAATGGACAGCACAGACGAATAATAATCCAAAAACGACGCCTTGCACCGCTGGTGAAAAAAAAGCTGCCTGATAAACACCAGACAGCTTCTTTTCTCCAACCTTTGCAGGGATAACCCCGCAACAAATTAACGTTTGGAGAACTGTTTTGCGCGGCGAGCTTTACGCAGACCGACTTTCTTACGTTCAACTTCGCGTGCATCGCGGGTAACCAAACCTGCCTTGGACAGCGCTGGTTTCAGGGCTGCATCATAATCAATCAATGCACGGGCAATACCGTGACGTACTGCACCTGCCTGACCAGATTCACCACCACCCTTAACGTTGACCATGATGTCAAAACGTTCAACATTGTCAGTGACTTCCAGTGGCTGACGGATAACCATCATACCGGTTTCACGGGAAAAATATTCATTAGCTGGCTTGCCATTAACAATAATCTGACCAGAACCAGTTTTAATGAAAACACGTGCTACAGCGCTTTTGCGGCGGCCGGTACCGTAATTGTAATTACCGATCATGTTCGTTCCTTAGATTTCCAGTGGCTGTGGCTGCTGTGCGCTATGCGGATGGGATGCATCAGCATAAACCTTCAGCTTCTTGATCATGGCATAGCCCAATGGGCCTTTTGGCAACATGCCCTTAACTGCTTTTTCTAAAGCACGGCCTGGGAAACGCTGCTGCATCTTTTCGAAGGTGGTTTCATAGATGCCGCCAGGGTAACCACTGTGCCTGTAATATTTCTTGTCGGTGGTCTTTGCACCGGTCACACGCAGCTTGGCTGCATTGACAACGATGATATAGTCACCTGTGTCAACATGAGGGGTATATTCTGGTTTGTGTTTGCCACGCAGACGGCGAGCAACTTCAGCTGCGACACGGCCGAGTACCTTGTCAGTAGCGTCAATCACAAACCAATTACGCTGGACTTCGCTGGCCTTAGCGGAAAAGGTTTTCATAGTGATTCCTAAAAATTGAAAAAGCGTCCAAATGGGTGGTTCCACCGATTTAACGGCAGACACAGCCTTCTATTGTTTTCCTGAACGCACGGAAAGAATAGGATTATAGCTTTCTGCCCATTTTCACGCAATCAAAAAAGCCAGAAATGTTTCGTATTTTCAACGCCCTTTGCAATCATCAATGATGATGGTGAAGCAGATGAGTCAAAGAGAAAATGATGCCAATACCAACAGACACCAAGATAACCTGCGGAATCGACTCACGTAATTTAGTTCGTTGCTGCATCTGTGGCATAAGATCGCTCAGTGCAATGTAAATGAACCCAGCCGATGCCAGTGTCAGAACATAAGGGATCAGCGCATGCATCCGTTCCAGCGCATAATATCCAATGACGGAGGCAACGGCTGAACTTATCACATTACAACAGCTATAAGCCAATGCACGCTGCTTGGAAAAACCCGCATTTAAAAGGACAATGAAGTCCCCCACCTGGTTGGGAATTTCATGTGCCAGGATGGCCAAGCAGGTAATCAACCCCAAATACGTGTTCGTCAGGAATGCAGCAGCAATCAAGATGCCATCGGTAAAACTATGGAACCCATGGCCAACAAGGATCATCCAGCCAGATGCCCCCGCTTCTTCGCGGTCATGCCCATGTTCGTGGTGATGGCCATCATGCTCATAATGGTGTGAATGACGCATAATCGCCAATTTCTCAAGCAGGAAAAATCCCAAGAACCCCGCAAGCAAGGTCACAAACAGCGGATCTGCGTCTCCCAACATCTCCATTGCTTCTGGCAGCGCGTGCAAAAGCGATGTTGAGAGCATCATGCCCACCGACAAGCTGATCATCAATTCAATCATCTTTGATTGGAAAGAAAACGACAGCAATGCAGCTAAAGGAATACTGATTGCACCTATGCAGAAAATGCCAATCAATGAAAAGACAAGCGGTGAATCCATGACCTTGAAAAGACTATCCCTAACTGACAGACGGTGCCAATGGCACCGTCCCCTTTCAGACTAAACTATTGAAAAGCAACGCTTATCGTGTAGAAGGCAATGCTTTACGACGCCTTTCAATAGCCTTGATACGGTTGATAGACTGCGGTAGCGCATTCACTCTGGCCGAAGCTTCCGGATGGAGTGATGTGTAATGCTTCTTACGGGACGCAGGGAAATGGTAGGCCATATTCCGCCAGAAACGGGTCGTTCCATCCAAGCTGTATCCACCACGGGCAAGCATTGCCAAGCTGACAGAATCAGCATCGATGTCAAAACGCTTGGTCATAGGTTTCAAACCCGTCGTATCTGTGGATTTTGGCGGTGTCTGAATCAGGTTGTCAATCAAGAGTTTTGCTCTGCTGGTATTACCACTCAATCTTGGGTGGTTAAGAACGCTATGTGCCATTTCCTTAGAAATAACATAAGCCAGGGATTCATCGGACTTCGCATAGAACATCATGCCTTGCGTCACCATGATACGGTTACCATCAGAAAAAGCCGTCACGCTTGGCGACTGCCCAAGCTCAACATGGAATCCGCAAGATAACGTCAGGGGAATCGTCAATGTATATTTTGAACCACTGCGGGAAACCGTCACCTTGATGCTTGGGTCATTGGCCACAGCAGAAGACAAAAGCTGTACAGCCGCATGTTCCGCATTGCTTCCCATCGGCGCTGCATGCCCATTAATATTCAACAGGATATCGCCTCGGCGCAGACCTGCCCGTTCCGCGCCTGTCCCTGGAATCACATTCATGACCTGGAGGCGATCGCCAAGGCCTAATGTGCTTTCAGCTAAAGCGGCATTGGAAGCTGAGAAAGAGTACTTGTTTGCCACACTAAAGCCCAAAATGTTCCTAAGGTGACGCTGGCATAAGTCGGTGTTTTTAATCAACAACCGCCCACTGACATCTTCAAGGCGATCCTGCATCTCAACCAACTGTTTGAGTTTTGCTGGTCCCTCTGTTTCAAGGGCAATATCACTGTCATTCCAAGCACTCTCTGTCGCACAGGAGCAAAGCAACGCAGCCGCAACAGCACCAGCAACAGCAGGCCGTAAAGCTGAGCGGAGCGTTTCTGTCAGATTCTTCAATCGATTTAACATAGCTTCATTCCAATTTCATTGTTTACCAGTACTGCCAAAACCGCCTTCCCCACGTCCCGTTTCGGTAAACGCATCAACAATGTTGAACCCAACCTGCAACACAGGAACGATGACAAGTTGCGCCATACGATCCATCGGATTCAATGTGAAAGCTGTCTTTCCACGATTCCAGACTGAGACCATCAACTGTCCCTGATAATCAGAATCAATCAACCCAACCAAGTTACCCAATACGATGCCGTTGCGATGGCCTAACCCACTACGTGGCAGAATCATCGCAGCATAGCCTGGATCCTTGATATGGATGGCAAGGCCTGTCGGCACCAACTCAGCCTGTCCTGGCGCCAACTCAAGGGGGCAATCAATACAGGCCCTCAAGTCTAGGCCAGCACTGCCTGGCGTTGCATAGGCCGGCAGGTAATCCCGCATCTTCGGGTCAAGAATTCTGACGTCGACAGTTTCCATGATGATTCCTACAATCTGGCCGCCAACTGGTCAATTAACTTATATGCCAAGTTCTGTTTCGTATCATGGGGCAACTCAAAAGCCCCATTCGCATCAAAAAGGATCAAGGTATTATCGTCTTTGCCAAATGTTTCGTGTCCGATGTTACCAACAAGAAGTGGTACACCTTTCTTTTTCCGCTTGGCTTCCGCATAAGCCTTGAGGTTTTCAGATTCTGCTGCAAAGCCGACACAGTATGGTGCATCAGGCCTTTTAGCAACAGTCGCTAGAATGTCAGGGTTCTCGACAAACTCAAGCGTCGGTGTCGACTGCCCTGCCACCTTCTTAATCTTTTGGTCACTGACCTGTTTCACACGCCAATCCGCAACCGCAGCTACGGAAATAAAAACATCCTGACCAGGCAACGAAGCGATAACTGCATCGAGCATTTCCCGAGCGCTCATCACATCAATACGTTTCACACCATAAGGTGCTGCAAGTGCTGTTGGTCCTGAGACCAGTGTAACCTCCGCACCGGCGCGCCATGCTGCACGAGCAATGGCATACCCCATCTTCCCAGAAGAACGGTTCGTAATCCCACGAACTGGATCAATAGGCTCAAACGTGGGGCCTGCCGTAATCAGGAAACGCTTGCCCGCCATCGTCTTAGGTTGCAAAGCCGCGATGACCTCTTCAACCAATTCAACCGGCTCCAGCATCCGTCCCTTGCCCACATCACCGCAGGCTTGGAAACCCGACGCAGGTCCCATAATACCCACACCATCTTCAATCAACTGCTGGATATTACGTTGGGTTGCCGGTTTTTCCCACATTTCAACATTCATGGCCGGCGCTACCAACAACGGCACTTGGGCAGGACGCGCTTGGCACAATGTTGAAAGGAGATCGTCGCAAATGCCATGCGCCAGTTTTGCAATAAAATTGGCAGTACACGGCGCAACAGCAATGACATCCACCTTCCGAGGCAAATCGATATGCGGCATGTTGTTTGCCATCCGACTATCCCAAGAACTCGTGAACACCGCGTTGCCCGTCAATGCCTGCAGGGTCAAAGGCGTAATGAACTGCTGCGCACTTTCCGTCATGGCAACATGTACCGTCGCACCCTCACGGATCATGGCACGAGCAAACTCAGCTGCCTTGTAACAGGCAATACCACCTGTTAATCCCAATAAGACGGTTTTTCCCGACAGTTCCATGTACTCTCCCAATCCTTCCCTGTTTTCTGCCTATCAGTTTTTCTTTTTACGGAGTTCTAAAATAACAAAAAGTAAAGCGCCAATACAAACACCGCAGTCTGCAATATTAAATGTTGGGTAATGCCAAGTCCCATAGTGGAAATCAAGAAAATCCACAACATGACCATAGGCTAAACGGTCAATCACATTCCCAATATCCCCTCCAAGAATCAAAGAAAGGGAAAGACAAAACATCGTGTTTTCTCGATGCTTTCGGATTTCATAAAGGATGAAAACCGCTGCCAAGATACCAATCGCCAAGAAAAACATCCGTTGCCAGCCTGATTGAGTTGCCAAAAAGCTAAATGCCGACCCTTCATTGAAAAGAAGATGGAAATTAAAAAAGGACGTCACTCGGATGGTGTCACCCAATCGCATGAGGCTGAGCATCCAAAGCTTTGAAACCTGGTCACAAACGACCACCAACCCGGCAACAACCAACCACCAGACAAAGCCAATTGACCTATCCTGTGAAAAAACACGCCGGGTCACCATAATACAACGCCTTGATTTCCGCCAAAAAACAAACCTACCATGCTTTCCTGTCCCTTAGACAAAACGGCGTTTTTCGCCAGCACCAAAGAGGTTCGCGGCACAACGTGGACAAATCAACGGATGGGCAGGATCACTACCCACATCATCGCGGTAATGCCAACACCGTTCGCACTTGCGGTATGCCGATGGTTTAACGGTAACGCCTTCAGAAGTTGCATCCTGCACTTCCACGACGTCAGCGCGCGACGTAATCATCAAAAAGCGCAAGTCTTCGCCTAAACTTGAAAGCACCTTGTATTTTTCACCAGCTGCTTTGATTTCAACTTCTGCCTGCAAGGAAGAACCAATCTGACCTGCAATACGGACTTCTTCAAGCTGTTTCATAACTTCAGCACGTACAGCCTTAAGTGAATCGTACTTAGCCAGAAGTGCATCACCATCTGCCACATCCGGTAACTCATATGCAGTCAAGGTAAAGATGGTTTCATCACTATCTGACAGTTCTTTTTCTGAAGCAAAAGCTTTCCAAGCCTCTTCCGCAGTAAATGACAGGATCGGCGCCATCAAGCGGAGCAATGCATGGGTAATATGCCAAAGTACCGTCTGTGCAGATCGTCTTGCCTTGGAAGCAATCCCAGAGGTATAAAGCCGGTCTTTCAAGATATCCAAGTAAAGGCTACCCAATTCTTCCGAACAATAGGTCTGCAGTTTGGAGACAACGGGATGAAACTCAAACTTTTCGTAGTGCCCCATGATTTCCGCCTGCAAAACCTTCATGGCAACAAGCGCATAACGGTCGATTTCCAAGAGTTCGTCAATCGCAATACCGTCTTTGGCAATATCAAAGTCTGCCGTATTGGACAGCAAAAAGCGCAATGTGTTACGGATGCGACGGTATGATTCCGTCACGCGTTTTAAGATTTCATCGGAAATACACAGCTCACCAGAATAGTCTGTTGCTGCAACCCAAAGCCTTAGGATGTCAGCCCCCAAGGTATCAAAAACCTTCTGAGGAGCAATGACATTGCCTAATGACTTGGACATCTTCTTGCCTTCACCGTCAACCACAAAACCGTGGGTAAGCAACATGCGGTATGGCGGACGTCCATCAAGCATGCAGCCAGTTAACAGTGAAGAATGGAACCAGCCACGATGTTGGTCGGAGCCTTCCAAGTACAAGTCTGCCGGCCAACCCAACACATCAGCATGGGATGTACGCAAAACTGTCAGATGGGTTGCGCCTGAATCAAACCAAACATCCAGCGTATCGCGGTTCTTTTCATAAGAAGCCGCTTCATCTCCCAAAAGTTCCGTTGGATCTAAACGCTGCCAAGCTTCAATCCCTTCTTTTTCAACGCGCTTGGCAATTTCTTCCAGTAGTTCTGGGGTACGTGGATGCAACTCCCCTGTTTCCTTATGGACAAAGAACGCCATCGGGACACCCCATTGACGCTGACGTGATAACGTCCAGTCTGGGCGGTTCGCAATCATCGCATTTAAGCGGGCACGTCCCCAATCTGGAAAGAAACGGGTCTGTTCAACGCCCTTTAATGCCGCCTCACGCAGTGTCAAACCGCCTTCACGTGGCTTAATGTCCATGCCCGCAAACCACTGGGAAGTCGCACGGTAAACAATCGGCGTCTTATGGCGCCAGCAATGCATATAACTATGGGTCATCATGTTGACGTGGAAGAGCGTACCAACTGTCTTCATAGCATCGCAGATTTCCCTATTGGCATCCCAAATGAGTTTGCCTCCAAAAAGAGGCAGACTCGGTGCATAGTGACCATCCCCCATGACTGGATTCAGGATATCCTTGTCGTCCATGCCATAAGCCTTACACGTCAAGAAGTCATCGACACCATATGCTGGTGCAGAATGCACAATGCCGGTACCTGTATCCAAGGTCACATACTCAGCCATACAGGCTGGGGAATAGCGTTTGAACCCTTCATGCGCTTGTGAAAGCGGATGCCAGAACCGAATGTGTTCGAGTTTTTTACCTGGGGTTGTCGCAATAACCCGCCAATTTTCCAAGCCATAACGGGATTGCAAGAGTGTCTTACCCGTTTCATTAGATGGCAGGTTAGCGCGGTCTTCTGCCACGATGAGCAAGCCTTTTTCAGTTTCAACCAAGGCATAGGTAAAGTCTGGATGGAGGTTTAAGGCTTGGTTTGCTGGAATCGTCCAAGGCGTAGTCGTCCAGATGATGATAAACCCCTTTTCTGAAGGCAACACTTCCAATCCAAAGGCCTTAGCCACTTTTTCAGGTTCAGCAAATGGGAAGCCTACATCGATCTCCGCATCACGACGGTCTTGGTATTCAACCTCAGCCTCTGCCAGTGCTGAACGACAATCAAAACACCAATTGACTGGTTTCAGTCCACGGAAAACATAACCTTTTTCCATTAAACCAGCCAATGCGCGGATTTCTGCTGCTTCATTCTGGTGGTTCATGGTCAGGTATGGGTTATCCCAGTCTGCCAATACCCCAAGACGAACAAAATCTTTTTTCTGGCGTTGAACCTGCTCAGCCGCATAAGCACGTGCCTTTGCCTGTACTTCCAGCGCTGGCAAACCTTTGCCGAACTGCTTTTCAATCTGAATTTCAATCGGCATACCATGGCAATCCCACCCTGGGACATAAGGCGCATCAAACCCCGCCAAACCCTTTGACTTAAGCACAATGTCCTTCAGAATCTTATTGACGGCGTGGCCAATATGGATATCCCCATTCGCATAAGGAGGACCATCATGCAAAATAAACTGCGGACGACCTTTCGCTGCCTTACGGATACGCTGGTAAACGCCCTTTTCCTGCCATTCTCTGACCCATTCCGGTTCCCGTTTTGCTAAGTTCCCACGCATAGGAAACGGTGTGTCAGGCATATTGACTGCATACTCAGGCGGTAATTTAACCTTTTCCTGTTTCTTCTTCTTGCCTGTCTGGTCAGCTGGTTTATTCGCCATTTTCTTTACACTCAAAATTGGATGTTAAACATTGAATTTTACCCGTTATTTGGGGCTTTCTGTTGTTATCTGTGCAGAACCATACCCGTATGATGCTGTCTGAAATAAATCTTAGCTACCGCAATGTCATTCCTTATGGCCATTTTCAATGCATCAACACCAGAGAACCGCCGGTTATCCCTTAGTTTTTCCAAGAACTCAATCTCAATTAAGGTGCCATAAATATCACTTTGATAGTCAAGCAAATGGGTTTCCAGTACTACCGCTCCCTGCTCAACAACGGTAGGGCGGCTCCCTATCATCGATACAGCTGGCAATGGTTCTGGTTCCAACCCATGTACACGCGTAATAAACACTCCCGATAAAACGGGGAGTCCTTGGCGCAATGAAAGATTTGCTGTCGGAAAGCCGAGTTCACGCCCCAAACGGTTCCCTTTCACAACGTGCCCTGAAAGCGTATAAGGCCTTCCCAACAACTTGGCGGCCCTATCCAACTCCCCCAATGCCAAAGCATGCCTGATATCTGTAGAAGAAATGCGGTCTTCTCCATCGTTCACCATCGGCATAACGGCCACCTCAAAGTGATACCTTTTCCCTGCATCTACCAGCAGCTCGGTCGTTCCTTCTCGCCCCCTGCCAAATCGAAAATTCTCACCGACCGTCATCCAGCGTACCCGCAAGGCTCCTACCAGAACCTGCTCAATAAAAGCCTCTGCTGAAAGGGATGCGAGTGCAGCATCAAAAGGAGCCATACACACTTGCTTAACACCGGCTCCAGCCAGAGCACGCATCTTATCCCTGAAGGGCGTGATAGTAAACGGCACTGTCTCTGTATTACCAGACAACTCAGCAAAAAAGCGGCGTGGGTGCGGGTTGAATGTCAACACCGTCGGTAACACTCCTAGACGGGAGGCAACTTCTTTAAGCTTTGAAAGCAACGCCTGGTGCCCCCTATGCACACCATCAAAATTACCAATGGCTAAGGCACTCGGGGAAATAATATTTTGGGACAAACGACGGAAGACCTTCATCGCTGTTTTCGAAAACTACCAAAATGTGTGATTATAATGCCTCTGTCCGTCTTTCCGTAAACGCAGTACCCATTTTCAACAGCCGTCATGAATCCGTTTCCATCCCTGAAAAAAAGACTCAAAACACAGGCATGGAACATCTTTGCCTGCCTCATCGCAGCAATAGTCCTTTTGACGGTGACTCCAGTCAAGGCTACCGCCGATCCCAATAAGGTTATCCATAGTGTCTTTGAAGCGGCAGATGATGGTTTTGATATGGTCAGAACCCAAAATTACTATTCTGGCTGGGTTGCTGAAGCCATTTTTGAAACACTTTTGACTTATGACTACCTAGCACGTCCTGCCCGACTCGTACCCAACACGGCTACAGCCATGCCCGAAATCAGCGACGGCGGCAAAACCTACACATTCCACCTTAAAAAGGGCATTTATTTCGCACCAGACCCTATTTTCAAAGGCAAAAAACGTGAACTGACAGCAATCGACTACAGCTACTCCATCAAGCGCTTACTTGATCCTGCCAACCGTTCTCCTTCAGCCGGTTTCCTGCGCGGAAAAATCGTTGGACTTGATACCTTGGCTAAAAAAGCAGAAAAAATAGGACACTTGAACTATGATGCGCCCGTTGCCGGGCTACAAGTTCCTGACCGCTACACCCTGAAAATCCATCTGACTGCACCAGACGCAAACTTCCCCTATATCCTCGCCTACGGTGCTTTGGGTGCTGTCGCACGTGAAGCTATTGAGGGCTATGGGAATGATGCTGCTTTCCATCCTGTTGGAACCGGACCTTACCGACTAGCATCTTATGTACCAAGGAGCCGTATCACACTGGAGGCCAACCCCTACTACCGCGGCTTCACCTGGAATTTCCAGTCCAGTGGCGATGAATGGGACGACCGCCTTGTCCAAGAGATGCAGGGAAAACAGATGCCACAGATAGGCCGCGTTGAAATCTCAATCATCGAAGAAGAGCAGTCCCGATGGCTGACTTTCCAAGAAGGCGGTATTGATTTTGACAAATTACCCCAACTTGCTGCACCCGTTGCTCTTGAAAACGGCGCACTCAAACCAGAATTCACCGAACAGGGTATCCGCCAATACACCATGGTGGAACCTGAAGTCACCTATACCCTGTTCAACATGCAGGATCCCTTAACAGGAGGTTATACGCCTGAAAAGATAGCGCTTCGCCGGGCAATTGCCATGTCATATGACACTGAGTCCGAGATTTCCCTCCTGCGGAACGGTCAAGCATCCATCGCCCAGATGATGATTCCACCCGGCGTCGCAGGCCACGATCCTGAATATGTCAGCAGTATCACACACGATCCTGAACTTGCATCACGCCTCCTTGATTACTTCGGCTACAAGAAACAGGCTGACGGCTACCGTACCATGCCCGATGGAAGTCCACTCGTTCTCAGAATCCGCACCGACGCAAGCGCCTCAGCACGAACCATTTCAGAAATCTGGAAACGTGGGCTCGATAGGATTGGGATAAAAGTCATGTTCGAGGTGGGAAATTTTGCCGATAACCTCAAAGATGCAGCAGGATGCCGATTGATGATGTGGGGCGGCGCTTGGCACGCAGACTATCCCGACGGTGAAAACTTCCTGCAACTCTTATATGGCCCTAACGCAGGCAAAGGCAACTATGGTTGCTACCGATCAGAGGCCTATGACAGCCTCTACCGTCAAGCCGCTACCTTACCACAAGGCAACGAACGTAATGCCCTCTATGTCCAGATGAATCGGCAAATGGAAGCTGACACCCCTTGGGTTCTCCATGTTTCAAGGACAAGGAATTGGCTGGTACGTCCTCATGTGCAAGGCTTCAAAAAGCATCCAATACTGCTCTCAGACTGGCAGTACCTAGATGTCACCACCACAAACAAGTAACATCACGGAAAAAACACCATGCAGACCCAACACCCTAAAAACTCGGTCATTGGTATCATCGGCTGGTCGGGAAGCGGAAAAACCTCACTCTTGGAAAAAACCATCCCCCTCCTGATTGATGCCGGACTGAAAGTCAACGTGGTAAAAAGTAGTCACCACGATGTCGAACTGGAACCTCCCCACAAAGACAGCGCCAGACTTAGACGCTCAGGAGCATCAGAAGTCCTGCTGGCATCCCCTTACCGTTTTGCCATCATGCATGAACTAGATGGCAACGAATTACCCACGCTCAACGCACTGATTTCTCGTATGCAGGAAGCAGACTTAACCCTTATTGAAGGGTTTAAGCACGAACGTATTCCCAAGCTGGAGGTATACCGCCCATCGTTGGGCAAATCCCCAATGTTCCCTACTGACAACACCATTTTAGCTGTCATCTCAGATGCGCCCAGCCCCAAGGACATTCGAGAAAACCTCGACTGGCTTGACCTAAATGACACAACACAGGTTGCCGTATGGCTTAGAAAGTTCTGTACGACGAACCAATCCTCCGGACACGAATAAAAAATGGCAGGAAGCATAAACACCCCTGCCATTTCTGGGTTAGCTGTACGTTTATTTTTAAGTAGATGTCTTTGCCAACCACAGCATATTTTTCATCGCCTTGGCCGACTGGATCCGTGCACAAGCAGGACACAATTTCGGCTGTAACGTTGCGCCACCAATGACATCTTCGGTCTGATTCAGCTGAACCATCGACGCAGAGAAGGTCTCTCCACAGGCTGAACATGTACCCATTGGCTGTTTACGGACGACGGATCCGGTGATTTCGGTGACCCTGTATCCATCGCGGTCCTCGACCTTAATAGCACCCGTCGGGCAGACTGAGGCACACGCACCACAACCGATGCACTTGTCAGCTGGCCTTAAGAGATCCTTAAAGACCATCCGACCACCTTTTGTCTCAACCATCCGCAAGGCTTCTGCACCAACTTCAATACATGCCAGTTCACACAACCCACAACCGATACAGGTATCGCAACGCAAGCATCGCTGTGCTTCAACCGCTGCCACTTTTTCGTCCCAATCTTCCTGCATAAATTCATGGGAGAACTTACGGGTTGCTGGATCGTGTTCTTCAATATGTGCGCGATCAGCAGACATTCGGCGCTGTGGGTCAGCATCAATATAAGCGACTTCATCACGACGCTGCGGCTCAAGGGAAGCGTAATCTGCTTTTTCACCGGTCAGGTACTCATGGATAGACAGCGCGGCTCGTTTGCCTGAGCCAATCGCTGCAACAACAGTACTTGCACCATGCGCAATATCACCACTGGCAAAAATCCCTTCTTCAGCCGTCATCAAAGTCACCGGATCGTTAACGATGGCTCCCCATTTTGTCTCAATTTTGGAACCTTCAAGCCAACTGAGGTCAGCTTCCTGACCGATACCCGCAAAAATCTGGTCTGCATGAACGGTAACTGGAGGCACTTTCCCTGCATCAGGCGCATACCGAGAACGTTCGAACTCAATCATGCCTCCTTCCATGACGCGCGTTGGAGCCCAGAATTCAACAAGTTCTACACCTTCTGCCAGTGCCAGCTCAACTTCATGCGGATTAGCAGGCATCTGCTTACGGTTACGTCGGTACCACATCTGAACTTTTTCAGCACCTTGCCTGAATGCAGTCATAGCAACGTCAATGGCAGCATTCCCACCACCGATAACGATAACGTGAGGACCAATCCTAGGATTCTTGCCAGAACGAACCGCTGTCAGGAAGTCCATCCCCCCGATAACAAAATCCTGGTCATCACCTGGCACGCCAAGACGCTTGGAATTCTGCATACCCGTTGCCAGCAACGTGGCATCATAACCCTTGTCCTGAAATTCCTTAGCATTACCAACATGGTAGCCAAGATGAATCTCAACACCTAAATTCTTGACGACATCGATTTCAGCGTAGAGCTTGTAGTCAGGCAAACGGTAATTCGGAATACCGTAGCGCATCACGCCACCCGGATGCTCACGCTCGTCAAAAATTTCAACCGTATGTCCCTTCTGAGCCAAGTAATAAGCAGCAGTAATTCCTGACGGTCCACAACCGACAATAGCAATCTTCTTGCCAGTAGGCGCTGCTTTCTTCAAATCAGGCTTAACTTCGGCACAGCGTGCAGCAACATGCTTCATCGGACGGATGAAGACGGGTTTACCGCTAACCGCATTCTGTACGCAGTCATATTCACATGGTGCAGGGCAGACAAGTCCGCAAGAATCAGGCAGTGGTGTATCTTCCGACAAGACCCTCAGCGACTCAGAGAAATTACCGTGTCCGATATGAGCCATCATGCTTGGGATATCGATATGAGCTGGACATGCAACCTGACATGGGGCAGAACGCGGCTTAAAGCACGTTCCAACCGTACATTCGCCCACTAGATGGGATTCCCATTCCGCACGGTTTGCTGAAAGGGAGGCAATTAAAGCATTGCCTAATGCTGGGGAAAGTCCCTTGAGTTCTTCCGCCGCCTTATCCAATTCAGTAAGACTCTTAATGTTATTACGTCCCAGTGTAATTTCCGTGACGATACGGGTCACACGTGCAGCAGCCCTGCGAGCTTTAGGCTCTAAAGTGCCTTCGGTATGCAATTGCGCCCGCAATACTTCCAATATGTCCGTAACAGGACAGGTTGGTTTCGGTGCTTCTTTATCGTTTGCCATAGTTATGCCAATCTGCGAGAAAGGGAAGTTTCAGTCTTTTGTGCCCATTTTTTAGTTTTATTATGGGAGATGCAATCATGGACACTTTTGTTCACGCCCTAATATTAACACCAAAACCCCAATCTCCATGACTTGGGAACGACAATAACAGCACATAACCACACAGAATCCCACTGCATGGCATATAATAGGAACCGGCATAATATAAAAAGACAGACGGCATGCCTTTAAGATTCCTAATGGGGTTGACTGGCTCCTATGAAAATGGGGAACAAAACCATGTCCGTCATCATAATTTTCACAAAAGCCTCTATTGACAGGAGACAGAAGTATGAACCGGTTTGTTATTGCAAATCCTGATAAATGCATTGGTTGCCGCACCTGCGAAGTTGCCTGCGTGCTTGGCCACCCTACCGGGGCAGAAAATGACCTGACCCCTGAAAATTTCCATCCCCGCCTGAAAGTCATCAAGGGACTGGAAATGTCTGCCCCTGTGCAATGTCACCATTGTGAGAATGCTCCCTGCGTTCGCGTCTGTCCGACCAAAGCATTGGTATATAAAGACGGCACCGTCCAGATCATTGAAGATCGTTGCATCGGCTGTCAGTCCTGTGTGTTGGCTTGTCCTTTCGGCGCTATGTCGGTTGTTACCAAGCCTGTCAAACAGGCAGATTTAGGTCCAGTGACCGTCAAGGGTTCTGTCCGCGTCGCCCATAAATGCGACCTTTGTATTGACATCCCTGAGGGACCTCAGTGTGTGAAGGTCTGTCCAACAAAAGCACTTCAGCTCATCGATACTTCCACACTCGAAGCAAAAACCCGCGAAAAACAGGAAAAATCAGCATTCAGCATGCCCCCTGAAGCACTTGGCTAAGACTGCGCGCAGACTGCTGACCCCTAACCACCTTACTGGTGTGTGGAGAAATTATGACAACGAAAAAAACATTGGTAGTCTGCCCATACTGTGCGTCAGGCTGCAAAATCGAATTCACAGTTGACGTTGAAAAAAACAAAATCATCAAAGCGGAAGGCGCAAATGGTTTCACCAACCAGGGTGAACTTTGCCTGAAGGGCTATTACGGTTGGGAATTCTTGAACGACACCCGTATTCTGACACCTCGCCTAACGCGTCCATTGGTACGCTATAAAAAAGGCGAGCCATTCACCGAAGTATCTTGGGACGAAGCCATCCGTTTTGCCAGCACCAAACTCTTGGAAATCAAAGAAAAATACGGCCCTGATTCCATTTTCGTCAGCGGATGCGCCAGGGGACCTGGTAATGAAGCAAACTATATTGCCCAAAAGTTTGCCCGCGCTGTTATTGGAACCAATAACACTGACCACTGCGCACGCGTCTGCCACGGACCTTCTGTTGAAGCTTTGGATCAGACACTTGGCAATGGCTCAATGAGTAATTCAATCTCTGAGATTGAAGATACCAAATGCATCCTGATTTTTGGCTACAACCCAGCCGACTCCCACCCAATTGTTGCCCGCCGCGTCATCAAGGCAAAACAGAAAGGGGCAAAAATCATCGTCGTTGACCCACGCGTCATCGAGTCGGCTCGTATTGCAGATATCCATCTCCAACTGAAAAATGGTTCTAATGTTGCCCTTTGTAATGCTATGCAACATGTCATCATTGAAGAGAACCTGATTGACAAGAAGTTCATCGAAGACCACACAGATGGCTTTGAAAAAGTCTGGGAAACCGTTAAGAAATACACCCCAGAAAACACGGCAGAAATCACCGGTCTTGATCCAGAACTTGTCCGGCAGGCAGCTAGGATGTATGCGACATCTGAAACAGCAACCATCCTCTGGGGCATGGGCGTCACGCAGTGGGGGCAAGGTGTTGAAACCTGTATTCAGCTATCCAACATGGCAGCTATGACCGGCAACCTTGCC
This sequence comes from Oxalobacter sp., assembly GCA_016291665.1. Lineage (GTDB taxonomy): Bacteria > Pseudomonadota > Gammaproteobacteria > Burkholderiales > Burkholderiaceae_D > Oxalobacter. The sequence continues at coordinate 19,813 of JAEEYE010000025.1, forward strand.
AAACCTAATGTCGGCGTAGGGCCAGTCCGAGGACAGAATAACGTCCAAGGTTCCTGTGACATGGGTGTCCTACCAGGCAGATTCCCTGGCTACCAGTCTGTTACCGATCCAGAAAACCGCAAGAAATTTGAAAAGGCATGGGGTGTAGAAAAACTCCCTGCAGAAAAGGGCATCCCTATTACGGAAGTCTGCCATAACATCGAAACCGGCAAAATCAAGGCGATATATCTGTTCGGTGAAGACCCATTACAGACAGAACCGGACCTTAATGCAGTTCGCCATGCCTATGCCAAACTTGAGTTACTCATTGCCCAAGATATCTTCATGACGAAGTCGGTTGCCGAAGCTGACGTTGTGTTCCCGGCAACATCATGGGGTGAACACGACGGCGTCTATACGGCAGCAGACCGTGGCTTCCAACGTATGTATACCGCCATCAAAGCACCTGAAGGCACTAAGCATGACTGGGAAATTCATAGCTTGATGGCAACTGCAATGGGTTATCCAATGCACTACAACAATACCAAGGAAATCTGGGATGAAATGCGTGAACTGTGCCCGATGTTCTATGGCGCAACATATGAAAAAATGGAAGGGCTTGGTTATGTATCCTTCCCATGCCGTACCCTTGATGACCCTGGGAACCTCTGGATGTACAGGGGCGGTAAATTCCTGACACCAAATGGCCGCGCACAGATGATTCCTGCTGAGTGGCGTCCACCGTTTGACCTTGTGGATGACCAATTCCCTCTCATCCTAAGTACAGTCCGTGAAGTTGGGCATTATTCCTGCCGCTCAATGACAGGAAACTGCTCCGCACTTGCCACTCTGGCAGATGAACCAGGTTTTGCTCAAATCAACCCAGTTGACGCAGATACCTATGGCATCAAGGATCAGGAACTCATTTGGGTTGAAGGTCGCCGTGGCAAAGTCATCACCCGCGCCTATGTCACAGAACGAACAAACCGTGGCGCCATCTATATGACTTACCAATGGTGGATTGGCGCTTGTAATGAACTGACTGTTGAACACCTTGACCCAACAGCCAAAACTCCGGAATACAAGTACAGCGCAGTGCGCATTGAGAAAATCGATGACCAGAAATGGGCTGAGAAATACCTCGCAGAAGAATATGCCAAGCTGAAAGAACGTCTGGCAGATGCAAATGACAATGTCCTCAAGCCTGATGCATAATATTCCACGAACCTAAAATAGCTGAAGCCATGCAATAACCCTGCATGGCTTCTTTTTCACTGAAAGCACAAGAACCGTTAGCGCAGTAGTGATGCAGGGAAGATCATTTGCGAAGCATCTTCAAATACAGCTTTCATCATATCCCCCATCACCTGTAGGTCGACTGCTACACGGCGGATTTCACGATAAGTGGCTTCTTGGCGTGACTCCCCTCCGTTTTGGAGTTTTTGGAAATACCAATCAGCCGTGTTCATTGTTTGGTCAGTTCCCATATTTCTTCCTCAATTACCAATAACTATGGACGTAAAAACAATCAATAGAGGATTCTGCGCAAGTAGTAATGCTGTTTTTTCTTGCCATTAATAAAGACGTCCAAGTTGGCGTCACAATCAAGGTTATCGCAATCGCCAACAGGAACTACGCGGAAAAGGGTATTACCCTTCTTAAAATCAATGCGGTAAACATTGTTCTGAAAAACATCTTCCCCACGCATCGTCCAATCGGCTTTGCCTTGACCTAACCTTTTAGGAGCATTCCATGCCTCGTAACGGAAAGTAGAACCGCAACGGTCAATCGATGAAATACGTACCCGAATATCCCCTGTCGTAAAATCACCAGTCAACGGTCCATCCCCACACGCACTCGCAACCTGGGTAAGTCCCAAGGACAAGGCCATAACAAATATCAGTTTCTTCATAGATTACCCCGTCAAAGACAAAATTAGACATAGGGATAATAATAAGGAGGATGCTTTACTGATGCAATGAGCTTGATACGTGTGCAGTGCATGTATAGCAAAAAGCCCCGTACCTTTAATGGGTACGGGGCTCCGTTAGGTGTTGCCTGACAGTGACCTACTTTCACACCGGGACCGGCACTATCATCGGCGCTAAGGCGTTTCACAATCCTGTTCGGGATGGGAAGGGGTGGTTCCACCTCGCTATGGCCGTCAGGCATTGAACTT